>CANIOW010000015.1 GCA_947469285.1 Gammaproteobacteria bacterium | reverse complement strand
TTCCACTTCGATTCCTACCTCGAGAACTGGCGCAAAAAGAGCCAGCCCTCATTCGTCGACTTCCACCGCGTACCGGTGATGTGGAACGACATCAACCGCCAACACGCCCGTTTGTTTTACGTGCTGGAGACGCTTGGCCGCTTGGAAGCGCTGCACACGGCGGTGTTCCGCGAGATCCATGTGAACGGCAACATGTTGGCCGACCAAGACCCGGCTAAGGGCGAGGCCTTGCAGGTGGCTTTCCTGAAAGCCCATGGTGTTTCGGCAGCAGACATCAAACGCGTGTACCGCTCCTTCCCGGTGGAAACCAAACTGCAGCGTGCGGAAATTCTGACCCGCCGCTACCAGGTGACGGGTGTGCCGATGGTAGTCATCAACGGCAAGTACACCGCGGATGTGGGCAGCGCAGGTGGCGAGCAGGCACTGCTCGATCTGATCAACGACTTGTCGGGTGGCGCGCGCCGCCGCTGATGGCTGTCGCGTTGTTACGCCTAATCTCCAACAGCACTGAAGGCCCGCGTAAGCGGGCCTTCTCATACGAGTGGCAGCCTCTCGCTGCCAGACACGGAACCTTCACCGCGGCGTGGTACAACTGAAACCATGTTCTCCTGCTTCATTCCAAACGCTAGCGGCCTGACGCGGCTCGATAACCAGCCCGCGGTCGTGCCGGCTGACGCCCTGTGGGTCGACCTGCTAGAGCCAACGCTCGAGGAGGAAAAGGCCGTTGAGCAGTTTCTGACCATCGACGTGCCGACGCGCGAAGAGATGAAGGAAATCGAGGCGTCGAACCGTCTCTACGAGGAGGACGGCGCGCTCTATATGACCTTGACGGTGGTGGCCAAGATCGACACCGATCGGCCCATCACGGCCGCGGTCACTTTCATTTTGGCGCGCAACCGGCTGATCACCAACCGCTATCACGACCCGTTGCCGTTTCGTAAATACATGGCCTATGCCGAACGCCATCCTTCGGTGTGTTCGAGTGCGCAAATGCTGCTCGCTGGCCTACTGGAGGCGATCGTCGAGCGGATCGCCGACGTACTCGAGCGGGTGGGCGGTGACCTCGACGAGCTTTCTTCTGGTGTTTTCGCGCCGCCCAGCCGGGAGAGTAAGGCCAACCGCGTCAGCCACGACCTACGTGCCGCCATGGAGCGCATCGGCCGCAACGGCGACCTGTTGTCCAAGGCGCGCGAGTCACTGACTTCGCTGGGGCGTATGCTCACCTTTGTCATGCAGTCCACCGCGGTGGTGCTCACCGGCGAGGAACGGTCGCGCTATAAGACGCTGTCGCGTGACGTGCTGGCACTGGCAGATCACGCGGCGTTTGTCAGCAACAAGACGACCTTTCTGCTCGAGGCCACGCTGGGCCTCATCAATATCGAGCAGAACAACATCATCAAGATTTTTTCGGTGGCGGCAGTGGTGTTTCTGCCGCCCACGCTGGTGGCCAGCATTTACGGTATGAACTTCCAACACATGCCGGAGCTGGCCTGGAACCTGGGGTATCCATTGGCCTTGTTGCTGATGGTGGGCAGCGCACTGCTGCCGTTCGTGTATTTCAAACGCCGCGGCTGGCTGTAGGGCGGACAGGAAAAGTTGGCGCGCCCGGCGGGATTCGAACCCACGACCTACGGCTTCGGAGACCGTCACTCTATCCAGCTGAGCTACGGGCGCGCAAAAAGGTTGTCGAGGCAACCTTGCAGCGGCGAATGATACAGCATCGCGCCCCGGCCTTGGAGCAGGGCGCAAGGGTGCGCGCTGTGGCAAAAGGCTCCGCCCCGGCCGGCGGTGGCAAACCCGGGTTTTGCAGTGCGTCCGGCGCCCCGTATACTTGCGCGCGTCGACTGACGACACTTTTCTTCATCGCATTCCGTCCGGGGGCTCCGTGAGCAAGCAAGACGAACAGTTTTTCAATGTTTTCAGCCTGGTGATCGGCGTGTTGGTGGCTATTACCATTGGCCTGTTCGTGCTGGCGCGTATCGTGGGCTTCGACCTGCAGGGCCAGTACGCCGGCAAGGAAGGGCTGGCAGGCCAGGAAGTGGCCGCCCGTATCGCGCCGCTGGGGCAGGTGGCGGTGGCTGGTCAGGACAACACGGCGCTGGCTATCCAGCCCGATGATCCGTCGCAGACCGTAGCAGCGGTGGCGCTGCCGGCAGACGGCGCCGCAACCTATGTGGCGGTGTGCTCGGCTTGCCATGCGGCCGGTATTGCCGGTGCGCCGAAAGCCGGCGACCACGCCGCTTGGGCGCCGCGCGTGGCGCAGGGCAAGGCCACGCTGTACCAGCACGCGCTGGCCGGCTACAAGGGTCAGGCCGGCTACATGCCGGCACGGGGTGGTCGTGCGGACCTGACGGACGCACTGGTGCAGCAGGCAGTTGACCATATGCTGTCGCTGCTCTAAGCCGGCTTATGGGGGCAGAGAGGCGGTCAGCATCGCTTCCAGTTGCCGTAACCCCAGCGCCTGTGACAGGTGCGTGGCTTCCAGCCGGTCGCTTCCGGCCAGGTCTGCCAAGGTGCGCGCCACCCGCAATGTCCGGTGCTGGGCACGCATCGACAGCTTGCGGCGACGCAGCCCCTCTTCCAAGAGGGCGGCGGCGGCGGGGGTCATGGGGGCGGTGGCTGGTAGCTGCGCGAGCGGTAGCTGCGCATTCAGCCAACCGCGTGCGTGTTGCCGTGCACGCGCGGCCACCACCCGCTCGCGGACCGTGGCCGACCCTTCCGGCGCCGGGTTGGCTGCGGCCAGCGTCGTTTCCTGCGGCAGAAACACCTGTAGATCGATCCGGTCGAGAAATGGCCCGGAGATACGGCCCAGATAGCGGCGCACCTCGCCGGGTCCGCAGCGGCAGCGACGGTCATCACCGTGATAACCGCAGGGGCAGGGGTTCATGGCGGCCACCAACTGGCAATCGGCCGGAAACAGCACCTGCCAGCGGCCGCGCGCCACGGTGATCCGGCGGTTCTCCAGCGGTTCGCGGAGGACTTCGAGGACGGCACGGCCGAATTCGGTGAGTTCGTCGAGGAACAAGACACCACGATGCGCGAGCGTCACTTCGCCAGGACGTGGCGGTTGGCCGCCGCCGACGAGTGCGACCGCGGTGGCGGTGTGGTGGGGTGCACGAAATGGCCGCTGCCCATAGGGATGGCTGCTGCAACCCGCGGCAGCAGCGATGATGGCTGACTCCAGCGCTTCTTCGTCGGTTAGTGGCGGCAAGAGACCGATGAGACGGTCCGCCAGCAGGCTTTTGCCCGCGCCAGGTGGGCCGACCAGCAACAACGAGTGCCCGCCTGCCGCGGCCACTTCCAGTGCCCAGCGCGCCAGCGTTTGGCCTTGCACCTCGGCCAGATCGGGGGGAGGGGCGCCGCGGGCGGCGGGGGGGCTGCCTTCGCGGAAGGCCAGCGGTTCCCGGCCGGCGAGGTGGTCTACCACGGCCCGCAGATGAGCGGCGCCGGCCGCCACCACTCCCGGTACGCAGCTCACCTGGGAGAGACAATTGCTAGGCACCACCACCCGGTGCCCGGCTTGTGCCGCCCGCGCGGCAGCGACGAGCAGTGAGTGGGTAGGGCGTAATTCACCTTCCAGTGATAACTCGCCATAGAACTCGGTCGCGGTTAGGCTTTCCGGCGGCAGTTGACCCGAAGCGGCGAGCACCCCCAGGGCCAGTGGCAGGTCGAAACGGCCACCTTCCTTGGGGACATCGGCGGGAGCGAGATTGACGGTGAGCCGTCCTGCTGGGAAGTCGAACCCGGACATCTGTAATGCGGCACGGACGCGCTCACGACTCTCGCGGACGGCCGTTTCCGCTAATCCCACCAATTGGAAGGCCGGCAGGCCGGAACCGAGGTGGACTTCTACATGGACCAGTGGTGCCTCGACACCCCATTGTGCGCGGGTGAGGACGGTGGCCAGGCTCATGCGCGGCCACCGACGGGGTTTAGCGGGGTGGTTCCAAAGCAGCCAAGCGCTGTTCCAAGGCTTCCAGTTTTTCGCGGGTGCGGGCCAGCACACCGGCCTGGACATCGAATTCCTGACGGGTGACGAGGTCCAGCTTGGTCAAAGCGGACTGCAGCACAGCGCGGAAGTTCTGTTCTACATCTTCCTGAAAGGCGCGCAGCTGCGGGGGCAGTGCCGCGCCCAGCTTTCGCGCGAGGTCGTCGAGGGCTTGCGGGTCGAATTTCATGGCAACACTCCGGGCAGGGACGCTCAGCCTCGCGGCAGCGTACCCCTGCTGTCAACTCTGCCGTCCGCTCCCACGGTGACCGTGGTGGGCGTGCGCTAAAACGGTGCGTGTGGGTGGCCAGATGGGTTGTCTTTGGTGCGCGCCTGGCAGCGCTCGGGCGGGTGGAGTGAACGGGTACCGCGAGGGCAGCCGGTGGTTTAGGGGCGGCCGGGTCGGCCGCCGGGCCGGTCTGGTGACTGCTGTCCAACCCATTGTTTTTCATTTGATTCCAACAGTTGCCGCAGACCTGCCGCGGGACGGTGCAAGGGTGGGAGGGTTGCCGTATCGGCGCTCTGAGTGGGGCGTCCCCGGAGATGGCACGGAAGCTGCAAAACCTTTCTCGTGACGTTACACACGGGGCCAGTCAGGGAGGTCGTCTCTAGGTGATGCGGGTGTCGATCAATGAGCCATCCCGCCGGTGCAACGTGACGAAAGGAAGCTAACCGACGTGAAACTCATCACCGCCATCATCAAGCCTTTCAAACTGGACGATGTGCGTCAGGCAGTGACGGATCTGGGTATCCAGGGAGTGACCGTGACCGAGGTGCAGGGCTTTGGCCGTCAGCGCGGGCACAAGGAACTCTACCGTGGTGCTGAGTACTGCATCGATTTTGTGCCGAAGACGAAAGTAGAGCTGGCGGTCGACGACAGCATCTGCGAGCAGGTGGTGGAAGCCATCACGAATGTGGCGCGTACCGGCAAGATCGGTGACGGCAAGATTTTTGTGTCGGGGCTGACGCAGGTGATTCGCGTCAGAACCGGCGAAATGGGTCCGGACGCCGTATGACACGTGGGTTCGGAAAGGGTTGGACTTTTTTTGCGATACCAAGCTTGTGAAGGGGACTGCTGTGTCACTGCCTATTCTCGCTACATTGACTTCGCCAGGGAGCACCTTGCGGCGCATGGCCGCGGTCATTGCTCTGGCTGCTGCTGCGTTTGCACCTGTGGCATTTGCGGAGGGTCCGCCCACGCCTGACAAAGGCGATACCGCGTGGATGATGACCTCCACGATGCTGGTCATCTTGATGACCATTCCGGGTCTGGCGCTGTTCTACGGCGGCATGGTGCGCTCGAAGAACGTGTTGTCGGTACTGATGCAAGTGTTCTTGGTGTTCTGCCTGTGCACGGTGCTGTGGGTGATCTACGGCTACAGCTTGGCATTCACCACCGGTAACGAATTCATCGGTGGCCTCGACAAGTTATTTCTGAAGGGTGTGGACAGCACCACGCTGGCGGCTACTTTCTCCAAGGGCGTTTACCTTCCCGAATACGTTTATATCGTGTTCCAAGGGACGTTCGCGGCCATCACGCCCTGCCTCATCGTGGGCGCGTTCGCCGAGCGGATGAAGTTTGGCGCCATCTTGTTGTTCATCCTGGTGTGGTTCACCTTTGCCTACCTGCCGATTGCGCACATGGTGTGGTTCTGGGACGGTCCGGACGCTTACACCAACGCGGATACTGCGGCCACGGCGCTGGCTCACGGCGGCTATCTGTTCCAGCTCGGCGCGCTCGACTTCGCTGGTGGCGCGGTGGTGCACATCAATGCCGGTATCGCCGGTCTGGTGGGGGCCATGCTGGTGGGCAAACGCTTGGGCTACGGCACGACCGCCATGCCGCCGCACAATCTGCCGCTGGTCATGATTGGCGCTTCACTCCTGTGGGTGGGCTGGTTCGGCTTCAATGTGGGCTCCAACCTCGAGGCCAACGGGTTTGCCGGCCAGGTGTTCCTGAACACGGTGCTGGCGACGGCCGTGGCGACCTTGGTGTGGACCTTCACGGAGTGGTTAGTACGTGGTACCCCCACCATTCTAGGGGCTGCTTCCGGTGCGGTAGCGGGCTTGGTGGCTATCACGCCGGCCTGCGGCTGGGTCGGTCCCATGGGTGCCTTGGTCATCGGTGCGGCGGCCGGCGTTGTCTGCCTTTGGTCGGTTTCTTGGCTAAAACATGCGCTCGGCTACGATGACTCGCTGGATGTCTTCGGCGTGCATTGCGTTGGCGGTATCCTTGGCGCCTTGCTCACCGGCGTGTTCGCGGACCCGGCGCTGGGCGGTGCGGGTTTCTACGACTGGATTACGATGCAGGTGGCGCCGTACGATATGGCGGCACAGGTGCTGATTCAGGCCAAGACCGTCGGCGTAACGCTGCTCTGGTCTGGCGGGGTGAGCCTGGTGGCGTTTAAATTGATCGACCTGGTGATCGGGCTGCGGGTCTCTGAAGAGACCGAGCGCGAGGGCCTTGACACAGCCGAGCATGGCGAACGCGCCTACGGCTGATTGACCGTCCCCCCTCGGGGTGGAGCCGCGAGACTCCTACCCCTACCCGCAGGCCGCAATGCCTGCGGGTTTTTTTATGCCGGCGCTATTCAGTGGGCCTCGTCCCAGTTGGCGCCCACGCCGATTTCTACCTTTAGCGGTACGCGCAACTGTGCGGCTGCCGACATGCGCGCCCGTACCCCGTCGCGAACACTCGCTACCGCCGACTCCCGCACTTCCAACACCAGCTCGTCATGCACCTGCATCACCAGCCGCGCCGGTGCCGCAGCGCCTTGTGCATGCAGCCAGTCTTCCACGTCGATCATGGCGCGTTTGATGATATCGGCAGCGGTCCCCTGCATGGGCGCGTTGATGGCGCTGCGCTCTGCATATTGCTGCAGTTGCTTGTTGCGGGCGTTGATCTCCGGGAGGTACAGCCGGCGCCCCATCAAGGTGCTGACATAGCCCAGCTCGTGGGCGCTGCGGCGGGTTTCGTCCATGTAAAGCTTGACGCCCGGATAGCGAGCGAAATACAGCTCGACGTATTGCTGCGCTGCGCCGCGATCAACACCGATCTGGCGCGCCAGCCCGAAGGCACTCATGCCGTAGATGAGTCCAAAGTTGATGGCCTTTGCCGCCCGGCGCTGGTCCGTGGTGACCGCTTCCAGTGTTACGCCGAACACCTCGGCAGCGGTTGCCTGGTGGACATCGTGGTCTCCGGCAAAAGCGGCGAGCAGCCCGGCGTCGCCCGACAGGTGGGCCATGATGCGCAGTTCGATCTGTGAATAGTCCGCCGCCATCAACACATAGCCCGGTGGGGCGATGAACGCCTGGCGAATCCGCCGGCCTTCTAAGGTACGGATCGGAATGTTCTGCAGGTTCGGGTCCGAGGACGACAGGCGTCCAGTGGCCGCTACCGCCTGGTGATAGCTGGTGTGGATGCGGCCGGTGGCGGGGTTGACCTGTAGCGGTAACTTTTCGGTGTAGGTACCACGCAGCTTGGCCAGT
The DNA here is from genome assembly GCA_947469285.1 of Gammaproteobacteria bacterium. Classification (GTDB taxonomy): domain Bacteria; phylum Pseudomonadota; class Gammaproteobacteria; order Steroidobacterales; family Steroidobacteraceae; genus CAIOHZ01. The sequence continues at coordinate 75,879 of CANIOW010000015.1, read as the reverse complement.
CCGCGGTGTTCGATGATGAGTTTGGGCAGTGGGTAGTCGGCGGCCAGTTCTTCGAGCACATCCTCGGCAGTGGAGGGCTGGCCGGTCGGGGTCTTGCGTAACGGGGGAATGCCAAGCTTTTCAAACAGGATGTGCTGCAACTGCTTGGGGGATTCGAGATTGAACGGCTGGCCGGCAGCCGCATGGGCTTCGCCTTCCAAGGCGTGCATACGTTTGGCGATTTCCTGACTTTGGATGGCGAGCAAGGCGCTATCGATCAGGACGCCACGGCGTTCCATGCGCTGCAGCACCGGCTGCAGTGGCCGCTCGAGCGCGCTGAACACCTGTTCCAATGCCGGCACCGCCGTTAGGCGCGGCCATAGTGTCTGGTGCAACTGCAGGGTGATGTCAGCGTCTTCGGCCGCATAGGTGCCCGCCTGCTCGAGCGGTACCTGATCAAACGTGATTTGTTTGGCACCCTTGCCAGCCACTTGCTCGAAAGTGACGGTCTCCACGCCCAGATACTTGCGTGCCAGCGAATCCATGTCGTGGCGGGTGGCGGTGCTGTCGAGCACATAGCTTTCCAGCATGGTGTCGTACACCACCCCCGCCAAGCCGATGCCATGGTTTTGCAACACGTGCTGGTCGTACTTGGCGTGTTGCAGCACTTTGGGTCGCTGTGGGTCTTCCAGCAGCGCGCGCAGGCGCTCGAGAACGGTGGCGCGATCCAGTTGCTCAGGCGTCCCCGGCCCGCGATGGGCCAGTGGGACATAGGCCGCTTCGCCTGGTGCTACGGCGAACGAGACGCCGACGATCTGGGCCACCATGTAGTCGAGGCTGGTGGTCTCGGTGTCGAAGGCGAACAGTGGCGCAGCGGCAAGGCGCGTCATCCAGTCCTCGAAGGCGGCGGGCGTGAGCACCAAGGCATAGTGGCGGGCTGGTGCGGGGGATATCGCGAGCAAGCTCGCGCTGGCCGCAGCCGGCGTGCTGACGACCACTGCCTCAACGTCGGCAAACTGCCGCGCCAGCGAACGCAGTTCCAGTCGTGATAGTTGCGCGTGCAGCCCCGCGCGGTCGGGTGCGCCAAGGCGCAGTGTCTCGAAGGGCACGCCGAGCTCGACATCGCAGCGGATGGTGGCCAGCTCTCGCGACAACGGCAGCAGGCCTTGGTGTTCGCGCAGGCTTTCGCCCACCTTGCCGGGAATGGCGGCTGCATTGGCCAGCAGTTGCTCTAGCGTGCCGTATTGCCCCAGCCATTTAGCGGCGGTCTTCGGGCCTACCTTGGGGATGCCTGGGATGTTGTCGGAGGTGTCGCCGATGAGTGCCAGATAGTCGATGATCTGTTCTGGCCAGACGTCGAATTTTGCCTTAACGCCCTCGCGGTCCATGACGCTATCGCTCATGGTATTGATGAGCGTCACGCCTTTATCTACCAGCTGCGCCATGTCCTTGTCGCCGGTGGAAACGCGAACTTTGAGGCCTTGGGCTACGGCAGTGCGGGTGAGCGTCCCGATCACATCGTCTGCTTCCACACCGCCGATGCGTAGCACCGGCAGGCCCAGTGACTGCACCGCTTGCAGCAAGGGCTCGACTTGCGCCCGCAGTTCGTCGGGCATGGGGGGGCGGTGCGCCTTGTATTGCTCAAAGAGCTCATCGCGGAAGGTGCGCCCTGGAGCATCGAAAATAACGGCAATCCGTTCGGGGTGTTCCTCTTTGAGGAACCGCAGCAACATGTTCAGTACACCGTAGACCGCCCCGGTGGGCTCGCCGCGTGAATTCGACAACGGCGGTAAGGCATGAAACGCGCGGTACAGGTAGGAAGAGCCATCAACCAAGTACAGCGTGTGGCCATCGGCTGCCGGCGCCGGCGGGGTCGGTGTGCTCATTCGGCGCGAGTGGGAGGGGCGGGTGTGGCGGCCGGCGGTGGCGTGACGGGTGCGGCGGTTGGTGCTGGCGTGGCGGGCGGCTCGGGTCCCCGCAGAATGATGGGTGACTGGTCGCCGCCGTTGGGCAGGGTCAGAGGCCCGGTTTGGCCGCAGGCACCCAGCAGGCACAGCCAGGGCAGCAGCAGTAGTGAACGCATGGGCAGCCTCATAGGGGCTCTCCTGAGGCAGATTCGCCAGCGAAGGGAAAAATATCGGTAGCGGTGGGTGGGCGTGGCCCCACCGCGATGGTCAGGCGGGAAATGCAGATGAGCGCATCGTCGTCGTCGCGGATCTCGATACCCCAGACCTGCGAACGCCCCCCCAGATGGACTGGTCGCGCGGTGGCGGTGATGCGTCCGCTGCGCACCCCCCGCAAATGGTTGGCATTAATCTCTTGGCCGAGGGCGATCTTGTCCCGTGGCAGACACAGGTTGGCGGCCACGCTGCCAACCTCTTCCGCCAGCGCTACTGAGGCACCGCCATGTAACAGGCCCATGGGCTGGTGCGTGCGCGGACTGACCGGCATCGACATCACCAGATAGTCCTCGCCGATCGCTTCGTAGCGCATCTCGAGCGTGCCCATCAGGGTGACCGGCGACTTCGCAGCGGCGTGCCTGGCAAGCTCCGCAATGGAGTAATGACGTTTCCAGATCGACATGGTCACCACGGGCACAGGGTGGGTGAGGACGGGGCGCGGCACCTCGTCACTGTCCGACGATGGGCCGCGCCAGTGTAGCCGAAGCCCTCGGAGTTTCAGCAGGTTCAGGTACACTAAAAACAGTCAACTTTGTCGGTTTTATCTCATGCCCTATCTAGCCCCTGTCGCGGACCTGCTGCGCACTTTGTCCGCCAATGGCGAACTCGACCGTATTCTGGCACTGCCGGCCTATGCCGATCTCGGCTTCGGCCGTGACGAGGTCGCTGCGGTCATCGAAGAAGCCGGAAAATTTGCCACGAACGTGCTCGATCCGCTCAATCGCAGTGGCGATTTGGAAGGCTCGCAGGTCACCCCCGCCGGGGTGGTGGCAGCCAAGGGTTTTAAAGAGGCGTATCAGCAGTTCATCGCGGCCGGTTGGCCGGCGCTGGCAGCACCGGCGGCCCACGGGGGGCAGGGACTGCCGCACATCTTGGCGACCGCCGTTGGCGAGCAATGGGCGGCCAGCAACATGGCTTTTGGCCTGTGCACCGAACTCAGCGTGGGCGGCATGATGGCGTTGGAGGCGCATGGCAGCGAAGCACTGAAGTCCCAGTGGCTGGCGCCTTTGATCAGTGGCGAATACACCGGCACCATGTGCCTGTCCGAACCACAAGCCGGCAGCGATCTGGCGGCGATTACCACGCGTGCCGAGCCGGATGGCGAGGCTTGGAAACTGTTTGGCCGCAAGATCTGGATCACTTGGGGCGAACACGATATGGCGGTCAACACCGTCCATCTCGTGCTGGCGCGCGCCGTCGGCAGCCCCGCGGGAACGAAGGGTCTGTCGTTGTTCCTGGTGCCGCGTTTTCTCGACGGCCAGCCCAACGACGTGCGCTGTGTGTCGGTCGAACACAAGCTGGGCATCAAAGCCAGCCCCACCTGCGTGATGGCCTTTGGTGATGACGGTGGTGCGCGGGGCTGGCTGGTCGGCGGTTTGAACCGTGGCATCCAGAACATGTTCACCATGATGAACGTGATGCGTCTGGGTGTTGGCTTGCAGGGCGTGGGTTTGATGGAGCGCGCTTACCAGCACGCTCTCGGTTATGCGCAGGAGCGGGTGCAGGGGCGTACCGCTGAAGGCGGCAAGGCGCGCATCATCGACCACCCCGATGTGCGGCGCATGTTGCTGGAGATGCGCAGCCTCACCAGCGCTTCGCGTGGCATTGCCATGATGGCCAGTGCCGCCATCGACCTGGCACAGCACCACCCCGATCCGGTAGTGCGCCGGGCGGCGCGTGAACGCGGCGATTTATTAACGCCGATCGTCAAGGCCTTCCCGGCGGAGAGCGCCGTGGCCATGACCTCCCATGCCATTCAGGTGTGGGGCGGGATGGGCTTCGTAGAAGAAACGGGTGTGGCGCAGTACTACCGCGATGCCCGCATCATCCCAATCTACGAGGGCACTGACGGCATTCAGGCTGCCGACCTCATTGGCCGCAAGACCACTCGGGATGGTGGTGCGGTCTATCGGGCGCTGCTCGATGAGATCGAAGCGTTGCAGGGGGCTGCTGCACCGGTCGCACAGCAGGCGCTGGCCCAGTTGGTAGCGCGGCTGCGTGAAGTACTGCCGACCGTCGTGACCCAGGGTGTGCAGCCGGCCTATGCCGGCGCGGTGGCGTTCGACTTCTTGATGGCCAGCGGCTATCTGCTGGGCCTGTATGCGCTGGTGCGTAACGCCAACGATCCGCTGGCGCTGCCGCAGGATGCCGCCTTGGCCACGTTCTACGCGCAGCACCTGTTACCCAAAGCACGCGCCCACCTCGAGGTGGTCATGTCCGGCGGCGCTGCCGTGGCAGCGTTTAGCGCCGCATCGTTCTAAGTCGCCAGATGGAGCCTGGCCCGCGAGCAGCGCTGCGGGCGAGCTTTATCGGCTCAAGCTGCGTCCGTCAGGGCGCTGCTGCCAGCCGCCACTTTATTTTTTCCCGAAAAGTTGTTGCCCCACACGGCGATAGGCTTCGCGGAACGGAATGCCTTCCTCAACCACCAGTCGATTGGCCTGCTCAGCGGCATGGATCGACGGGTCGAGATGGATATTCTCTGGCACGAAGGTCACGCCATCGAGGGCAACAGGCAGCAGGTCCGTGGTGGCCAGCGCCAGATCGATGCCCCGAAACACCGGCACCTTCAGCAGCTGCAGGTCACGGTGATAGCCGGAGGTGAGCTTCGCGGTCAGCCCCAGGGCTTCATGCAAACAGGCTTGCGCCGTGGCTGTACGCCCGCGGATCAGCTCGAACACATCGGGGTTGCGCTTCTGCGGCATGATGGAACTGCCGGTAGTGAAGGCGTCGGGCAACTTCACGAAAGCAAACTCTTGCGTGTAGTACAGCATAAGGTCTGCCGACAAGCGGCCGAAATCCGTCATCAGCAAGGTAATTTCAAACAGCAGCTGCGCTTCGGCCTTGCCGCGCGAGAGCTGCACTGCGGTCACGGGCATCTGTGCTGCCGCAAACCCGAGCTCGTGCGCGGTGGCTTCGCGGTCGAGCGGCAGCGCCGGGGTGCCATAACCGGCGGCGGAACCCAGCGGACTTTTGTCGAGCCGACGCAGTACCGAGTGCAAGCCATCGGCGTCATCACGGATTTCGGCAGCAAACCCGCCCGCCCATAAGGCGACGCTGCTCGGCATGGCTTGTTGCAGGTGGGTGTAACCCGGCAGCGGCAGCTCTGCGTGGCGCGAGGCGAGACGATCTAAGGCTGCAGCCACCTGTTCGGCGCCGGCAGCGATGCGGGCCACGGCATCGCGCAGGTAAAGACGCAGCGCTACCAGGACTTGGTCATTGCGCGACCGACCCAGATGAATGCGGCCGCCAGCGGCACCGGCGCGAGCAATCAGCTGCGCTTCTAGCGCTGTCTGTCCATCCTCCTGTTCCAGTTGCACACGCCACTCGCCGTTGGCGTGGGCCGCTCTGGCCGCCTGCAAGGCCTGGGTCAGTAGGGTGAGATCGGCAGCGCTCAGCAGGCCGACGGCGTGCAGTCCCGTGGCATGCGCGATAGAAGCGCGCACGTCATAGGCCACCAAGCGATCATCGAGCGCGTGGTCTTCACCGGCGGTGTACGCCAGCACCCGACTGTCGAGCGGCGTGCCTTTGTCCCACAGACGATCTGGTGGGCGGTTCATGTCAGGCCGCCCTGCTGTTCGGCGTCTGTCAGTGCCTTAATGTCGTTGACGATCAGCGTGCCAGTGCCCTCGTTGGTAAACACCTCGGCCAGCAAAGCGTCGGGACTTTTGAAGGAAATGACGTGCACGCGGTGGACACCGCCGCGGATAGCAGCCTCGATCGCTGAAGCCTTGGGCAGCATGCCATCGGCGAGGCTGCCACTGGCTTGCAAGCGCTTGAGCCCTTCGATATCCGTGTAAGAAACCAGCGAGCCCGGGTCCGCCAGATTCTCGAGGATGCCGGGTGCACCGGTGCACAGCAGCAGTTTCTCAGCCCCGAGCGCGGCGCCGAGTGCGGCGGCCACGGTATCGGCGTTGACGTTCAGCACGGTGCCGGCAGCGTCGGCACACAAGGGGCTGACGACTGGCATGAAGCCGGCATCGAGGGCCTTGCGCAGCACGTCCGGGTTCACCGAGTCGATATCACCGACAAAGCCGTAATCGATGGAAGAGCCATCGGCTTGCTTCACGGGTGGACGCTTGTGGACGCTGACCAGCCCGGCGTCGACGCCGGAGTAACCCACGGCCTCGATCTCCAGTTCCTTGCACATGGCCAGCAGCCGCGTGTTCAGCAGGCCGTTCAGTACCATGACGGTCACGTCGATGGTCTGACCGTCCGTCACACGGCGACCCTGCACCATCTGCGGCTGCAGGCCAAGCGAGCGCTGCATTTCATCGAGCTGTGGGCCACCGCCGTGTACCAGCACTACGCGGATACCCACCTGATGCAGGATGGCTACCTGCTCGAGGAAGGCGCGCGTGGCGCTGGCATCTGCGAACAGGGCACCACCCACCTTCACCACAAACACCTTGCCCTTGTACATGCGGATGTACGGAGCGGCGTTGCGCAGTGCGCGCACGGCAACGGTCTGGTCGGCACGGAAGTTCATCGGCAGGTTCCTTGAAGTTGAAGGTGAGGCAGGGGAAATGTCAGTAGCAGGTCATGCGGGTCGACGGTTCGTATCAGCGTGGCGCAAGCAGACGGTGGAGCACGGCCATCTGCACTACCAGTCGGTTGTGGGCCTCGCGCAGCACCAGGCTACGCGGTCCGTCGAGCACTTCATCCGCCACCGCTACATTGCGGCGTACGGGAAGGCAGTGCATAAAGTGTGCGTTGGCACCTGCAGTGTTGAAGCTGGCTTCACGGACCTGCCAGTCATCCAGTTGGGCGCGCAGCGCGATATCGGTGGCGGCGTCGCCGTAGGCGGTGGTGCAGCCCCATTCCTTGGCGTACACCACGTGCGCTCCGCGCAACGCTACGGCGCGGTCGTCGGTTTCGATGACGCTGCCGCCGGCCGCCGCCGCGGCAGCGCGCGCCTTGGCCAGCAGCGCTGGTGGCAGCGCGTAGCCTTCTGGGCGGCAGACCACCACCTCCATGCCGCGATGCGCCGCCATGTGTAAGACGGCGGCGGGCACGGCCAACGGCAAGGCCCGCGGATGGGTCACCCAGTGCAGCACCAACTTGCCCGTGGTGGGCACGGCGGCATCATTCAGCGTCTTCCAGTCGGCGAGTGCCTGACAAGGATGGTTGGCGGCCGATTCGAGATTGATGAGTGGCTTGTCGATCAGCGTGGCCATGGCGCCGAACTGCTGCTCAGTCAGGTCGGCCTCCAGGTCTTTGCCTTCGGCAAAGGCGCGAATACCGAAGACGTCGCAGTAAGAGGCCAGTACGGGCAGGCCTTCGCGAATGTGTTCGGCGGCGGCGCCATCCATGCGCACGCCAAGGCGCGTCTCCAGTTGCCAGGTGCCCTGCCCGGGGGTAATGACAAAGCTGGTGCCACCCAGACGCTGCATGCCCACCTGCATCGAGGCGAGCGTGCGCAAGGACGGGTTCATGAACAACAGGCCGAGTATCTTGCCCGCCAGCGCCTGTGGTTCGGGGTGGTCTTGCAGGCGTTGTGCGAGCGCGAGCAGTTCGCCAATGTCCTCGCGGGTGAAATCCGCCAGATCCAGGAAACGTTTCATGCGGAAAACTCCGCCAACGCCGTGCGAAGCAGATCGACATGCTCGTGGCGCAGGGTGAAAGGGGGTAGCAGGCGCAGCACGTGCGCGTCGCCGCTGGTGCCGGTCAGGATATTCCGGGAGAGTAAGAACGCCTGTAACTGTTTAGCGGGGCAGGCGGTGCGCAGGCCCAGCAGAAAGCCAGCGCCCTGGAAGCCGGTGACCGGCCCCACCTGACAGCTGGCGCGGATGTAGTCGGACACGGTGCGGACATTGGCCAGCAGTTGCTCGGATTCAATGATGTCCACCACCGCTTCGACGATAGCGCAGGCCATGGGGCCACCGCCGAAGGTGGTGCCGAGACCTTCAAGCTTGACCGCTGGCCGCACACGGTCGCCGTACAGCAGCGCCGACACCGGAAAGCCTGCACCCAATGCTTTGGCGGTGGTGAGCATGTCCGGCTCCACCCCATAGAGGTTCGCGCCAAAGGGTTGGCCCACCCGGCCCATACCACTTTGCACTTCGTCAAAGATGAGCAGCGCACCCACGGCGTCACAACGCTGCCGCAGCGCCTGGGCCATTGCGGAGCCGATATCAAACGCGCCGCCCACCCCTTGCACCGGCTCAACTACAACGCAGGCAGTGCTTGCGGTGATGCCCGCACAGGCCGCGTCGATGTCACTTCGCGACACCCAGCGCACATCGAAAGGGGTGCGCGGAAAACCGTACCACTTTTCCTGAGCACCCCAGGTGATGGCGCCGGCCGCGGCCGTGCGGCCATGCCAGCCTTGTTCCAGCGCTACCGCTTCGCTGCGACCGGTGAGCTTGAACGCCAGGCGCAGGGCGTTTTCGTTGGCTTCCGCCCCTGAGTTAATAAAGAACACCTGGTCCAGTCCGAGGCCGGCAAAATTCACCAGTCGGGTGGCGGCGCGTTCACGCACTTCCATGGGCACAGCGTTGGTCTGGAACAGGACGCTGCGCGCCTGCTGTTCCAGTGCAGCGATCCAACGGGGGTGGCCATAACCCAGAGCGGCCACCGCATGGCCGCCGTAAAGATCGAGCACTCGACGGCCGTCGTGACCGGTCAACCAAACACCGTCGGCGGCCACCACCTCCAGCGGGTATTGCGCGAACACCTGCGCGAGGTGCGAGGTGGCGGTTGAGTGTGGGGCGGGGTTCATCGAGTCGGTTCCTTCAGGTCCAACCGGGCGCAGCAGCAAGGAGACCGGCGGTCTCTTCGAAGCCGCACAGGCGGTTCATCCATTGCACGGCGCCGCCAGCAGCGCCCTTGGTGAGGTTGTCGATCGCTACCATCACGGCGATGGTCTGCCCGTCAGCGGCTACCGACAGGTGCGCGTAGTTGCTACTCACCACTTCTTTAATTCGTGGCGCGGCATCGAGCACCCGTACAAAGGGCTGTGCGGCATAGAACTCGCGCAACGCGGCGAGCGCTGCGGACGAGTTGATTGGACGGACGAGCGTGGCTTGAGCCGTCAGGTGGATGCCGCGTGCGAACGGGCCGGAGTGCGGTACAAAGGCGAGGTGCGGGCGCACGCCCGTGAGTTGGGCGATGATGCCTTCCACCTCCGGGCCATGCCGGTGCGCTAGCGCGTTGTAACTGTACAGGTCGCTGTGACGCTGCGGGTGATGGGTGCCAGTAGTGGGGGAGCGGCCGGCACCGGTGCTGCCGGTCACGCCGCTCACAAATACGCGCGGCTCGATCAGGCCCAGCTTGACCAGCGGCATCACGGCCAGCAGCATGGCGGTCGCAAAGCAGCCCGGATGCGCCACGTGGACGGTGCTTAGCGTGGACAGGTGTTCCGGCACGGCACAAGTGAACTCCGCCTGTCGTGCCGGTGCGGGATGGGCGTGCTGGTACACCGCCGCGTAAGCCGCTACCTCGTGAAAGCGGAAATCGGCGGAGATGTCGACCACCCGCGGGCGTGCCCCGGCGGCAGTGGCGGCGGTGAGCAGCCGATCGATGAGTGTGGCAGACACCCCATGCGGCGCAGCGCCAAACAGCGCGCTGTCGCCGGCGGCGCACAGGCGCGCAGTCAAGGTGGCTTCATCAATGAACGTAAGCTCGCCGTACAGCGCAGCCAGATGCGGGAAAGCGCGGCTCACCGGTTCTCCCGGCTGGCTGTCGGAGAGGATGCCGGCGACTTCGAAGTGCGGATGGGTGCTCAGCAAACGTAGCAACTCACCCGCCACGTAGCCGGTACCACCGAGAATGAAGGCCGGGCGTTTCACGCTCAAGCCTCCACGGCTTCAGCCGGCGCCCGCGCATTCGCCAGCGCAGTCAGGCCAGCCTTCTCAATGACGCAATCGGCGAGGGCTGCGCCGCTGGTCATGGCGTTAAATGCCGGTACGCCAAGCTGGTCTTGAATGATGTCGACGCCCACTTGGTTGTCGGTGGCAGGGCCGGTGACTACGCAAGGCTCCACGTGAAATTTCTCCCGCAGCAGTTTTACGCCGCCCCAGGCGGCTACGGGGTCATTGGCCGACAGCACCACCCCGGTCAGTACCGCACGGATGTCCGGCGCGTTGAGGATGGCCTCCACGCCGTACGCACCCAGTAAGCCGTCGCCCAGCTCGAAGACGATGACATCGGGCTGGCCCTTGGCCATCTCGGTCAGCATGACGCGGGTCAGCGCCGGGCCGGTTTTGTTGGTGGTGGTGATGACGCCGAAGTCGGTGAAGATGCTGGTCTTGCGGGCGCCGGCATCTTCCATGGCCATGATGTCGCGCCGCAGCGAAACGCCGGTGGCCTTGAAGGCATGCACGTTCAGGCCACGATGCCGCATACGCGAGATGATGGCGCAGGCGGCGGCGGTCTTGCCGGCTTCCATGCAGCTACCGGCCAGTGCAATCACCGGCACGCCGCGGGTGTCGACGCTGGTGTTGTAGTCGAGCACCTGGTAGCCCGCACGCGCCGGTATGCCGATGCGTTGACCGAGGTAGGGAAACTGCAGCACCACGCCGAGCACGCGTAAGTCGAAGGGTTTGCCGCGGTCCGGATTGGCGCTGGTGCAGATGCCCATGACGCCGCCGATGTTCAGCATCTGGATGATGTCACCGACCTTGAGGCTGGTCGGCAGGTGGCCGGAGTAACCAAACAAGGCCTTGCGGTGGCCAAGCGCGCCGACCACGACGTCGCCCTTCACTACTTTGGCCATGCGGCCAGAAGTGAGTTCAAGGGTGTTGTAGGTGCCCTTGTTGTTGAGTACCTCGGCCACGATCACCACCCCTTCGTCGCAGGGGATGCTGTCGGTGGCAATACGCAGTTCGCGACCGAGTCCGCAGGCCTGGGTAACGGAACCGACTTTGTCGACGACGACTGTCTTCATCATGGCGTGGTGCCTCCGGCGCGGGTGTGAAACATACCTGGCAGCGCCAGCATCTTGGAAAAACCGAGGGCGTCGGCAGCGCTCCACTCGCCAGCCGATTCGCCATAGACGCCTTTCGAGGCCGCCATCAGTGAATAGGGCGAGTCGTAGCCTTCGATAAACAGCTGCCCGGGTCGCAGCCCAACATGGACAGTGCCAGTCACGCGTTGCTGGCTGGAGAGCATGAGCGCTTCGATATCGCGACACACCGGATCGAGGTGCTGACCTTCGTGGACCAGATCACCATACAAGGCGGCGACCTGGTCTTTCACCCGCTGCTGTCGCGGCAGGAGGACCAGCTTCTCGAGTTCGCGGTGCGCATTCAGCAGCACTTCTGCTGCTGGCGCTTCGAAAGCGACGCGGCCTTTGGTGCCAATGATGGTGTCGCCCAGGTGGATGCCGCGGCCGATACCGTAGGGCGCAGCGATGCTCTCCAGCTGTTCAATGAGGGCTACCGGGTTCAGTGCCACACCGTCGAGTGTGGTGGGCACACCTTGTGTGAATCCCACTTGCACGGTACGCGGTGCCTGCGGCTGCGTGAATGCGTCGCGGGTGAGTACCCAGGCGCTGTCCGGCAGCGTGCCTTGCGAGGTGAGCGTCTCTTTGCCGCCGATGGAGATGCCCCACAGTCCGCGGTTGATGGAGTACGCAGCGCCGTAAGGCGGCACGGGCAGGTGCCGCGCTTCTAGGAACTGCAGCTGCTCTGGGCGTTTGAAGGCGTGATCGCGGACTGGCGCTAACACTTCCAGGCCCGGGGCAAGCGTGCGCAGCGCTACTTCAAAACGCACCTGGTCATTGCCGGCCGCAGTGCAGCCGTGGGCCACGGTGCTGGTGCCAAGTTTGCGTGCATATTCCGCCACCAGCTGGGCCTGCAGCACGCGCTCAGCACCCACACACAAGGGGTACAGGTGCCCGCGACGGATATTGCCCATCACCAGAAATTTCAGCACACGCTCAAAATATTCCGCCTTGGCATCGACAATGTGATGCGCGATGGCGCCCAGGGTTTGCGAACGTTGCGCCAGCACCGCCACGGCGGCGGCATCCAGACCGCCGGTGTCGATGGTCAGGGTGACCACGTCACGGCCATAGGTCTCTTTTAGCCAAGGCACACAGAAGCTGGTGTCGAGCCCACCGGAGAAAGCGAGAAGAATGGGCGACGACGCCCCACTGGCATGGGTCATGACAAACCTCGGAACGGTCAGGCTTTAAAAAATAGGGAGCGGAGCCGGGTGACGAGCGCTTGCTGCTCGGTGGCGCCGGCGGTGGCCACGAACAAGGTGTCGTCGCCGGAGAGCGTGCCAACCACTTCTGGCCAGCGCGCGTTGTCGATGGCCACCGCCACGCTTTGTGCGGTGCCGGGCGTGGTCTTGACCACGGTGAGCGCCACGCCAGCGGTGAGCACTTCGCGCACGAAGCCGACCACGGCAGCGAAGGCTGCGGCCGGGGTTTCCTGGCCCGCTGCTGCACCGGTCATGTCATCGGCCATGGCGTAGTGGTCGCCAAATTTGGCCACGCCCAGTTCACGCAGGTCGCGACTGATGCTGGACTGGGTGCAGCCGAAACCTTCGCCTTGCAATAGCCGCACGAGGTCCGCCTGACGGCGCACGGTGGTTTCGCGCAGCAGTCGCTTGAGGGTGTCACGGCGGGCATCACTATGCATAATGATGCAATTTTAGTGCATAATTATCCAAATATGCAAGCCCCCCCTGATCATGCTGCCGTGGACCCCGGTCTCAACGACGCGCCCGTACTGGCCACGCCGCCGGTACTGCCCATCCTGTTTCAGGATGAAGCGGTGGTGGCGGTCCATAAACCCTCCGGGTTGCTGGTGCACCGCACGGGACTCGATCCAGGGGAGCGCTTCTTCGCGCTGCAGTTGCTGCGCGACCAACTGGGCGGACGGCATCTGTTCCCGGTGCACCGACTCGATAAAGCCACTTCCGGCGTGCTGTTGTTCGCCCGCAGTTCCGCCGACGCGGCGGCGCTGGGGGCGCAATTTGCGGCGCATACCGTGGGCAAGGAATACCTCGCCATTGTGCGTGGTTGGCCGGTGGAGGCCGGGACCATCGACTACCCGCTCACCCAAGACGACAAAGAGCCGCAGACGGCGGTGACGCACTTTCGAACGCTGGCGCGGATCGAGGTGCCGTTGCAGGCGGACCGCTACCCGGTCAGCCGCTATGCCCGCGTCGAGCTGGTGCCGCTGACGGGTAGAACGCACCAGTTGCGCCGCCATCTCAAACACCTGCGGCATCCCATCGTGGGGGACACCACGCATGGTGTGGGGTCGCATAACCGGCTATGGCGTAGCGCTTTCGCTTGTCAGCGGCTGCTCCTGGCGTGTACGCAGCTGGTGGTGCAGCATCCGCGCTCCGGCGAGCTATTAACCCTGACGGCGGCACCGGCGGCCAGCTTCGAACAGCCTTGGGAGATGGCTCGGTTGCTGAGCCTGTCATCCGGCACAATAGACACGGCGGCAGGAACCAGCACCGGATCGCGACCGCTGCTGCCCACCGCCGCCCCTCTACACCACGGAAGCGCATGAACATCACGGACACGACCTTGGCGGTGGCGCTGTTGGCCGCGCTGGCGGGCTTGGCCAGCGGCCTGCTGCTGGCAACGCTGTGGGCCGGGCGACGCCACGCGGCAGCCGCGCTGGCGCTTGAACAGCAAAGCCAGTGGACGGCCAACGCCGAGCAGCAGGGGGCTGTGCTGCTGCAAAAGCAGGCGGAGCTGAGCACGGCATTGGACCGGGTCCGCGCTGAAATGGCTGCGGGCGCCACGGTGGCGGAAGGCGTCCGCGCCAGTCTGGCCACGCGCGTCGAGGCTGAAGGCGCGCGCGCCGCAGACTTTGAAAAACGCCTCGCCGACGCACAGCGCGAGCGCGAGCAGTATCGTCACGCGGCGCACAGCTTCGAGACTCAGTACTTGAATCTGCGCACCGAACTGGCCGCCAAGCTCGAGGCCGCGCACACCACGATCGCCGCTCAGCAAGGCTGGATCGAGCAGCAGAAGCAGCAGCTCGAAGACCGCTTCACCAATCTGGCCAACCAGCTGCTGGAAGAAAAAACCCAGCGTTTCACCGCCAGCAATGCCGAAAAGATGGAATCCATCATTGCGCCGTTCCGCGAGGGCCTCGCCGAGTTTCGCCAGCGCGTGGATGCCGTGCACTCGGAAGACGCCAAGGACCGCGCCACGCTCAAGGAGCAGATTGTCGGGCTCACGGCGCTGAACCAGCAGGTGGCGCAGGAAGCCACCAACCTCACCCGTGCGTTAACTGTGAACGTGAAGACCACCGGCAATTGGGGCGAGTCCATTCTCAAGGGCATTTTGGAACGCAGTGGTCTGCGGCAGGGGCAGGAATACGACCTACAACTACCGGTGAAGGGAGCTGACGGCGAGCAACAGTTCCTCGATGCGGTGCTACATCTGCCCGAAGGCCGTCAGGTCATCATCGACAGCAAGGTGTCGAATAAATCCTGGACCGATTACGTGAATGCCAGTACCGAAAGCGCGCGCGAAGAAGCGTTCGCGTTGCATCTGACCAGCTTGCGGGCGCATGTGAAGGGTTTGGCAGGGCGCAACTACCCGGACGTGCCGGAGCTGAAGACCGTCGACTTCGTGCTCATGTTCGTGCCAGTGGAGTCCGCTTTGCTGGAAGCGCTGTCACGCGAGCCGGTGCTGTACGAAGAAGCCTATTCCCGCCGGGTGGTGCTGGTTACGCCCACCAACCTGATGGTGGTGGTCAAGCTGGTGGAAAGCCTGTGGACGGTGCAAAAGCGCAAGGAGTTTGCCGACGAGATCGCCGAGGCCGGGCAGAAGCTCTACGACAAGCTGGTCGGTTTCGCTGAGAATTTCGAGGAGCTGGGTGAGCGCATCAGCCGGTTGCAAAAAACCTTCGACACGGCTCGTGGACAACTGGCCAGCGGCAAAGGCAACGCCATCGGCATTGCGCAGAGCATGATCGACCGCGGCGTGAAGGCGAAGCGTAAGCTGCCCGATTCGCTGCTGCAGCTGGCGGCTCCGGGCTCAGTGGATGCTGAGGACAGTTGAGTCTTGGCGGCAGCCTCCGGTCTCGACCCACGCCGTAGCGCTGCACGGCGTGGGTTAACGGTCCAGCGTGAATTCTAGATCCAGGCTCTGGCGTGCCCCCGATTCAGTCTTCAGCACCCAGCGGTCGTTCAGTGTGTAGCGCAGTTTCAGTGTGTTCAGCGCTTCGGACAGTCCGACGCCGTAGCTGACATACAACCGTGGTGACAGGTACTTGCCGAGGACCAGTGAGGCGGCTGCATTGCTGCCACTTTCCAGTTGTACCTCATCAATCCCTACGAACTGTCCGAGTTGTGAAGCCAGTAAGGCGCCGCCTTGCTGTGCCAGAGCAGTCTGTGAACTGGGGCTGCCAGTCACATTCGACTTGGTCTGGAAGCCTTCAATAGACCCACCCACCACCAGCAGCGAGGCGATCTCGCTTTGCGACAGTGGCGGGTCGCTGAAGAAGCGTGTGAGGGGTTTGCGCAGGCTGCCACGTACCAGCACACCGGCGGTGGTCATGCCCGGGAATTTCTTCGAGGCACGCAGGTCCAGTCCCGGGTCGGTGAGCAGACTGCCGGCAAACAGCAGGCGGCCACGTTCAATGTTCAGTTCCCGCGTGTACGCACGAAACCGTCCGTCCACCACGGCCAGTTCGCCAGTGCCGGTGGTGGCGCCGCTGGGAGGAGCATGCGCGGTGATGCTGCCCGTGAGACGGCCGCTGAGGCCACGGGTTTCCAGCCGAACCTCGTCTCCCAGCACCAGCTTCACCCGGCTGTCAACGCGCCAACTGGCAGCGAGCGGGGCGCTGGCGCCCACCAGACGTTCGTCGGCACTCGACAGCGCGGCACCGGCCAGATCCAGTGGCGCTAATCGTGCGCTGGGGATGGTCACCGTGCCGTTGACCTGCAAGGTCTGATCGCCGAGCGTGAAGGTCAGATCCGGCGAAGCGAGAATGCGTGCCTCGGGAATGTCCACCAGCAGCAGCTGGTGGCCCAGCACATGCACGGAGCCAGTCAGCGCGGCGGTTGTGCCCGCGCCGCCAAACTGCAGCGAGCCTGCGGCTTGCAGCGTGCCCGTGCCGGCTTGCGCCTGGGCTTTCAGCTGCAGCGAGCCGGGTGCCAGGTCCAGCGTCGCTCCAACTTCGCGTAACAGCAGGTTGGTGGCCAAGACATCCACTTCGCCGTGTTCCAGCGCCAGCCGGCCGCGTATTTCGGGGGTGCCGAGCACGCCGCTGACCTGCAGGGTGGCCGCGAGCGTGCCGGCAACGCGGTCCACTTCGGGCACCAGGGCAGTGACGAAGTCGAGTGCTGGCAAGGCGAAGGTCACCTGGCCACTGACCGGCCAGTCGGTCCAAGGCACGCTGTGCGCTGCACCGCGCGCTACGCTGCGACCTCGAGCTTGGCCTGAAGCTTGATCTGGGCGTGGTCCGGTCAACTCGCCCCGTGCCTCGATGCGCCGCGCGGCCGTGACCTGCCCCACGAGTGACCAGTGGTCGGCTTCCAGTCGCGCCTCAAGCCGCCCGTTGCCCAGGGCCACGCGCCCTTGGTCGTCCCCACGTGCCCAGCCCAGCCCACCGTCGAGCAGTTGTGCCTTGGCCTCGCCGGTGAGCGGTGCCGTGGGGTTCGCCTGCTGCACTTGCAGTTCGGCTTCCACGCGGCCTTGCCAGCCGAGACGCAGTCCAGGGGTGTCGGCTGGCGGCATGGGCCACCAGTCGGGTAGGTCCAGGCCGGTCAGGTGCGCGGTAGCGGACCAGGCAGTGGCTGCCGCCCAGTGCCCCGTACTGCAAAGTTGCAAGTGGGCGGTGACGCTGGCTTGCCGCCAGCAAGCCTCGGCCCATTGCACGGTGGTGGGGCTGACGCGCAAGGCTACGGGTTGTAGCAATTTGAATGCGCCAGCGTGGTCCAGGCGACTGGATCCGTTCGGCGCATGCCACGTGGCGGTGTTGAGGGTGACGGCGAAATCGGTTGGCAGTGACGCCTGCCGGAGCTGGAACTGGGTGCTGGCGCTGCCTTCCACCAGCGCCACGCCAGCGGGCCAGGTTAGCCCGTGGACTGCTCGGGCCTGCAGTTGGGCTTGCGCTAGCTGCGCATCATCCAGCTGGGCGGCGCCGGTTAGTTGCCCGGTATAGCCGGGCAACCATTCATTCAACTCGTTGATTTTAAAAGTGAACTGGAGCTGCCGGCGCTGTCCCCAGCGGCCCTCGGCCTGCACGGTTGAAGTCCCCGTTTGCAGCGCGAACTGCTCCAACGTTAGTTGCCAGTCGGGTCGGTCTGCACGGTGTCGGCCCGTGGTCGAGGGGTGGGTCGCGAGCAGGGCTTTGAGGCTGAAATGTCCGCGGCGTGGGTGAACGGACACGGCGGCGGTGTGGGGGGATGACACACGGGGCAGCACGCGCGCGCCGGAGGTAGCGCTGACAGTCAGGAGCTCGCGGCCGCGCAGCGTCCATTGGCCTTGCTCCAGCGTGAGGCCAGGCCGGGCCAGCGTCGCGGGCCAGCGCAGTGCCGGCCAGCCCCCTTGTAGTGCGACGTTCAGGCCATCCACACGCCCCACTGGTCCGGAAAAGGTCAGTCGACCGAAGGTTGCCGATTCGAGCGCGGACGGACCGAAAGCAAGCGCTTGTGGCGTGAGCGTGGCCTGCACGTTGGCCACCCAGCGGCCCAGGCCCACGGTGTTCAGCACGCTGCTGGAAAGCGGACCACGCACACTGAACTGCAGCGCGGGGGCTTGCTGCTGCGCTCGCACTTCCCAGTCGGCGGTGAGGGCGCCAGCGGCTGCCAGCCCCCACGGACCGAGGTCGGTTTGCCGCAGTTGCAGCTGGCTGCGCATGCGCAGGCCGGCAGGGGGCAGGTCGAGCGTACCGCTGGCGCTGATGCCCGCGGGGCGCAGGCTCGCCAGCTGGAAGTGCAGCCGCGGGAAAGCGCCACTCGCGGCATCCCCCAGAGTGCCACCGAGGGTCCCCCCGAGGCTGACCGGTGCGCCGGCGAGGTCGCCTGACAGGGCCGCTGTGAGCGTGGTACTGAACAGCAGTGGCGCCGTGGCCTCAAGCCGCGCCGTGCCCTGTGCCTGCCAGCCTTGCCCCGTGGCCGAGAAGTGCTGCAGCAGCAATCGCCAGCGCGACAAGCTGCCGCGGAGTGCCAGTGGTCCGAGGGTGAGCGTCTTGCCGGCGTCGATGATCCGGGTCTGCTGCACCTGTGCCGTGTCCACGGCCACCCGCAGCCAAGCGGGCAGAAAGCCCGGCGGCGTTGGCGGTTGCGTCACCGGCAGCGTGCGGACTTCCAGCGCGGCAATGCGCAGGCGGTGTACGGTGAGGGTGCCGTACCACAGCGAGGCCAGCCGCAGCTCACCTTGCAGATTTTCCAGCCGCACCTGTCCTTGCGGATGATGGACCACCAGCTGCCCAATCCGGAACGGCCCTGCCACGGAGCCCTCCACGTCACGGGCCTCCAGCCGCACACCGCCGAGGCCATCGGCGAACTGCAGCGCGCGTTGTAGACCGTGCGGCTGGCTGGCCAGCCACCACACGCTAAGCGCCAGCAGTGCCGCTAGCAGCAGCACGAGTAGCAGCAGACCACGCAGCCAGCGCCACGGCTGCCGCCACCCGAGGTGTAACCAGCCGTGGGTGAAGCCTGCTGCCATGCTTAAAGTACCGGCACGAGGCTGAGATGGATGCGCGGCCCTGGTAAGGCGCTGCCATTGGGCACGCGGATGGCCTGCGCCAAGTCGATGCCGATGCTGATCACGGGCAGGCGGTAACGCACGCCGACGCCCACGGCGGTGGCGAAGCCCGCGTGTGCGGAGTTGAAGGCGTTGCCGGTGTCGACAAAGGCCGCCACCGCGAACTGGCCTGGCAGGGCGCGTTCGAATTCAACGCTGGCGGCGAACAGATGTTTGCCGCCAGTGCGCAGCCCTTGTGCGTCGCGGGGACCTAAGTCATTCATGGCAAACCCACGCACACTGCGGTCGCCGCCGGCGAAGAAACGGTATTGCACTGGCAAGCGGTCGAAGTCCTTGACCAAGGTGGTGCCGAGCTCCGCGCGCCAGATCCAGCGCCACTGCGTGCCGAGCGAATGATGTTGCTCATCACGTATGCGCAGCCGCAGGAAGCCACTGCCTGAACCCAGTGCGGCGGCACTGCCTTCGAGTTCCGCCTGCAGACCTTCGCCGAGCAAGGCACCCGTGGAACCGCCGCCGGCCGTGCCCATCCACGGCCGGCCTCCGCCCGCCATCGCGGCGCGGGCCAGCCCTCGAGGGGCTGATGCCAAGCGGAGCGAGGGCACGATCAGGGTGTCGGTGGTGCGGGTGTCGCCGGACCGCGAACTGCTGCGGTTGGCGGTCAAGCCCAACACTTGCTGCCACGCGCCGCGCACCTGAGTGAGGGTGGCGCCCAGCGCCATCGCCGCGGTTCGTGCATCGGCGAGCCGCGCCTCTTCTAGGCCGAAGGTGGCAGAGACTTCTTCGAGCGCCGGGTCACCGACGGGCAGGCTGTACACCATGCCGATATCGCGTGAGACGGTGCCCCATTGCAGATTGGCACGCGCCCGGTGACCGTGGGGATTCAAGCGATGGTTCTCCCAGCGCGCGGTGGCGCGGCCAGCGGTGTCGGTGGCATACCCGATGGACAAGGCATAACGCCGCCGGCGCGCGGCGGTCAGTTGCAGGGTGACGGGAATGCTCCGCGTGGCCTGGTCCGGCTCGCCAGGCACCACTTCGACGCCGGCGAAATACAGTGAATCATCCAGTACGAACTGGGTGCCCAGCAGCAGTGCCGCATCGAACGGATCGCCCTCGTGCCAGCGGATGAAACGGCGCACCAACGTGGGTTCAAGCACCTCCTGTTGCAGGCTGACGGCGCCGAAGTGGTAGCGCGGACCGGTGTCCAGTTCTACGGCTGCGCTGGCGGTGAGCGCCACCGGATCGATGGTGAGTTCGGCACGCGTGAAGCGGGCCTCCAGATAGCCGAGGCTGGCAGCTAGGCGCTGCAGGTCGCCTTTGAGCGCGTCGTAGGTGGCGTGTTCCAGCGGCGCGCCAAGGGGCAAGGGGTGGCGGCTGACAGCGTCCTTGAAGTAGGACTCCTCGGCGCCTGGTCCGGTGATGCGCACCGTCGCCGAGGCCCAGCGGACGCGTGGCCCGGGGACCACGCGCACGCGTGCCGTCCAATGCTGGCCGCCACTGCCCTCGACCGGGCGCACATAGGCCGCCGCCGTGGCCCGATAAAAGCCGAACGGGCGCAGGGCCGCTTGCGCTTCGCGCGCGGCCCTGGCCTGCAGTCGCTCTACCAGTAATGGGTCCAGGTCGTCGCGCGTACGGTAGCGGCTGAGGCTGAGGTAGATCAGGACGTTGGCCTTGGCGGCCGCCGGCAGAGCGCCTTCGGCGGCGGTGACCTCCAGCCGGATTGCTGCGCGAGTGGTGGGCGCGGTCAGGAGCAGCGCCATGCCCGCCAGTGCGGCCACCGCGAGGTTACGCAGTGCAGGGAGTGCGCGCGCGGTGCCGCGGGGCAGCAGGGCGCGCCAGCCAAAGGCAGAAGAGCGCATGCGGGGATTATAGAAGACGCGCGGCATCCAGACTGGTCTTTGCGATCAGTGTGGCCACCACGACGATAAAGACCACGCGGATGAAGCCAGCGCCATGGCGTAAGGCCAGACGGGTACCGATCTGCGCGCCGGTGATATTCAGCACCGCCATACTGACGGCGATGCCGGGGAGCCACTCGCCACGGGGCAGGAACCAAGCCAGTGCGGCGAGATTGGTGGCGGCGTTGACCGCCCGTGCACTGACCGAGGCGTGCAGGAAGTCGTAGCCGAGCACGCGAATGAACAAAATCATCAGGAAACTGCCCGTTCCGGGGCCGAAGAAGCCGTCGTAAAAACCGATGAGGAGCATGCCGCCGAAGGCGAGCGCCTGCCGTGACCGGGTCAACGGCAGCGGTCGATGGCGTTGTCCGAAATCGCGCCGCAGGAGGGTGTAGACCAACACGGCGCTCAGCATGCACGGGACCAGTGGGCGGAACACCTGCTGCGGTACGTGGCTGACGGTGGCGGCGCCCCCCAGTGAAGCGAGTGCGGCCAGCACACAGCCTGGCAGTACCACGGCCCATGGCACGCGGACGCTGCGCGCATAGCGCCACAGGGCGCTGAGGGTGCCAAACAGGCCGCTGAATTTGCTGGTGCCGAGCAGGAATGCCGGTGGTAGCTGCGGTTGTGTGGCGAGCAACGTGGGGAGCTGGATCAGTCCGCCGCCACCCACCATCGCGTCGATGAGGCCCGCGGCAAAAGCGGCCGCTAAGACCAGTACCAGGTCGATCATGCGCGCGTGGACGCGCTCGCAGCGTCGCCAAGCCAGTGCTCGATCAGCCGGAAGGACACGGAGGTGGGGGGCGGCAGGCCCACCTCACCGCGCAGGACTGCAGCGCGACTGAACCAGCGGGCATCTTCCAGTTCGGCATCGTTGAGTGCGATCACGTTATTCAAAGCGCGGGCCGTGAAACCCAGCATCAGCGAGGAAGGGAAAGGCCAGGGCTGCGAGGAGTGATAGCGGATATCAGTAACGCTGATGCCGGCTTCTTCGTACATCTCGCGGGTCACCGCATCCTCGAGGCTTTCGCCAGGCTCGACAAAACCGGCCAGCGTGCTGAAACGCCCGGCCGGCCAACTGGCCTGACGCCCCAGCAGTGCGCGCTCGCCGTCGGTGATCAGCACGATGATGGCCGGGTCGATTCGCGGGAAGCTTTGTTGGCCGCATGCCGGTGCGACGCAGGTCATGACATGGCCAGCATCGCGTGGGCGCATGGGGCTGCCGCAAGCGCCGCAGTAGCGGTGTTTGCTGCGCCAGTAGACCAGCCCGCGTGCATAGGCGAGCAGCCCAGCTTCGTCGGTCGGTAGCAGCGCACCCAGCGCCCGCAAGTCGGCGAATTCCGCTTCCGCTGCGAGTGGCGTGTGGCGTGCCGCTGCGTGCTGGGCATCGGCAGGTTCAGTCAGCTCCACCGCAAAGGTGGCGCGGCCGCGGAATTCTCCGAGGTAGATGAAGGCCTCGTCTTCGCAGTAGGCGCGAAGCGTGTGCTGGCCCGGCAATAACACCGCCTGGGGTTGTGGCAAGTGGCGTATCAAGCTGTATTGACGCCACACCGGCACCAGTTGGGTGTCCGGGTCCGCCAGCGCGGCGGCCAGCGCGGCGGCGTCTTTTCGTGCCTCGGTACGACGGTCGATATAGGGGCCGGAAAATACATTCGGACGCGGGGAGTGCATGGCTTCAGTGTACGCCACCTGCACCCGGCTCTCCCCGCGGGTGCCAGGCCTCAGGCGGCGACTGCCTGCCGCAGTGGCGCGCACCAGCCGCAGGCGGCCGTGGCCGGCTTGAGGCGGTCGATGAGACCCAGAGTTTCACAGCGTGGGCACTGGGCGAAATGCAGCTCTTGTTGCCGCCGCAAAGCCAGCAGCAGACACCACGCATGCTCGAGGGAAATACAGGGGTCGCTATGCGCCCGCAGGTAGGTTTCAAACGCGCTGCAGAACAAGGCGCCCCAACGCAATGACACGACCGCCGGTTCCGTGGTGGTTTCGAGCAGGCCACACAGCCCGAACAGACCGCCAAGCACTGCCGCTTGGCGGCGGGTCTCGGCGTTCCGCAAAAACCAGGCGGGCTGGCTCGGGGATTTTCCACGGTGGCGGCGCACCTGCGTGTCGCTGTCATGGGCCACGTAGGCGCGGTAGAGCTTGCGGATGCGATCGCCGCTCAGAGTGGTGATCTGGCGGATGGTGCAGGTGCGGGCTTCATGGCGGATGAGGCGCAAAGCCAGATCCAGCTTGAGGCGGTCACGGGTATAGCGATCGTCGGTAATCCTCATGGGTGTTCTCCATTCATTGCCGTCAATTGGGAGGCCGGATTGGCACTGTCGGCCTGATTTGGTATAAATAACCCAATTACCATAACTAGAAAATCGGTCATGGTAAAGCCACCCTATCGGCGCAAAGCAGGCAAAAAAGGACAGTTCCGGGCGGTTAGGGCAGGTCACACACGCTGAAATAGCAAGGAGAGCACATGGAAATGCAGCGGCAAGAGGACGGCGCGGTACCCGGCGGTACCAGCTTAGGGGGCACCCGGTTGGGGCGGGCGGTGCGGGATGGCGCCGACTGGCCGACAGCGGCCACGCAGGGGTCGGCGGCGGGGGCCGGGACTTGGCAGGCGGCGAGTCTGTTGGACGACAGCGTGGCGCAAGCGCTGGTCGAGGCGA
The DNA here is from genome assembly GCA_947469285.1 of Gammaproteobacteria bacterium. Classification (GTDB taxonomy): domain Bacteria; phylum Pseudomonadota; class Gammaproteobacteria; order Steroidobacterales; family Steroidobacteraceae; genus CAIOHZ01. Next base: position 52,535 of record CANIOW010000015.1, on the reverse strand, counting down.
ATGCCGGCTTTATCGAACGGCTGGCGGCGCGGGTCGGCACGCTGGGCGAGGGGGCGGACGAGCGCACCCAACCGGCGGTGTTTGGTTTGCCGCTAGACGGCGGGCGTCGCGTGCTGCGCCTGCTGGGGCCGGAACGCCACCGACTGGCCGGCGCTCATTTTGCGTTGTTTGACCTGCGGTTTGGCGATGCGCTGTTTTGGTCTACGGCCCTGCGCTCGCCACCGGTGGTGGCTGAATCGCGGGTGACGGGCGATACCACCCGCTGGGTGCGCGAGGCGGTGGTGCTGGCCTGGCATTTGGCGCAGCGTGGCGATTTGGCAGCGGCGCTCACCTTGGGGATGACGCCCGCCGTTCAGTCCCTGTGGTCGACCATGCGCCTGGGCGCCCTCGACGCGGCAGCCGTGGCGGCGGAGGGGGTGTTGCAGGCGCGCTGGGCCGGCCACCCGCGACTCTGGCCGCAGTTGTTGGGGGCGGTCGAGCGCAACGACCCGGCCGCGCTGGCGGCGGCCCGCCATTTAGGCTGGCAATTGCTGGCGACGGACGGGTTGCGTCCGGCCATGGTGCGCCGCCGGGGCCTGCGCGCGGATATCCGAGGTTGATGGAGCGGGGCAGGGGGGCTACCCTCTCCCCCGTCTCTTCACTGCCCCCGGATGCCAATGCTCGCTCTCTCTCTGCGCGGTCTGACCAAGACCTACAAGAATGGAAACCAAGCCCTCAAGGGCATTGATCTGGATGTGGAGGAGGGTGACTTCTTCGCCCTGTTGGGGCCAAACGGTGCCGGCAAGACCACCACCATCGGGATTGTCACCTCGCTGGTGAACAAAACCGCCGGTCATGTGTCGGTGTTTGGTATCGACACTGACCTGGAGCTCGAACGGGCTAAATCCTGCATCGGTCTGATTCCGCAGGAAATGAACTTCAATATGTTTGAGACGCCGCAGGCTATCGTCGAAAACCAAGCGGGCTTCTACGGCATTCCGCGACGTCTGGCGCGTGAGCGAACCGAAAAATATCTGCGCCAGATGCAGTTGTGGGACCGGCGCAAGTCGATGGCGCGCAGCTTGTCTGGCGGCATGAAGCGGCGCCTGATGATCGCGCGCGCACTGGTGCATGAACCACGGCTCCTCATTCTCGATGAGCCGACAGCCGGCGTTGACATCGAAATCCGCCGTTCCATGTGGGAATTTCTGACCGAAATTAATGCGGCCGGAACCACCATCATTCTGACCACGCATTATCTCGAAGAGGCGGAAAGTCTCTGTCGCAATATTGCCATTATCGATCGTGGCCACATCGCTATGCATGACACCATGCCAAATGTGCTGCGGCGCTTGCAGTCCGAAGTGTTTGTGCTGAATCTGCATGACCCAGCGGCGGCTGTGCCGGCGCTGCCAGCCATGGGAGTGAAGCAAATCGACCCAGTGACACTGGAAGTCGAACTGAATAAAGATCAGGACCTGAATGCTGTGTTTGCGGTTCTCTCAGCGGCGGGCCTGCGCGTCATGTCGATGCGCAACAAGGTGAACCGGCTGGAGGAACTGTTCATGCGGCTGGTCAGCCAGGAGGCGCCTGGCGCCACCGGGAGTGTCCCATGAAAGTTGCTGCTTCACGCGCCACCGAAAACCTGATTGGTTTTATGACCATTCTGCGCCGCGAATACGACCGCATTATCCGCATCTGGGGACAAACCCTGGTGCCGCCGGCCATGACCTCGACCTTGTATTTTATTATTTTCGGTGGGCTCATCGGCGCACGGGTCGGGTCGTTCGATGGCATTCCCTACATGCAGTTCATCGCGCCCGGGCTGATCATGATGGCGGTCATCACCACCTCTTATGGCAATGTGGTGTCGAGTTTCTTCGGCGCAAAGTTCGGCAAGCATATCGAGGAGCTGCTGGTAGCGCCGCTGCCGCCATCACTCATTCTGCTGGGCTATTTGGGCGGTGGCCTCATTCGCGGGTTGCTGGTCGGCGCGCTGGTAACGGTCGTGACCTTGCTGTTCACCCACATCCGTGTCGATCACCCCTGGTTGGTGGTGGCCTCGGTGGTGCTCACCTCGCTCACCTTTGCACTGGGTGGCTTCATCAATGCGGTGTTCGCTAAAACCTTTGATCAGATCAACTGGTTCCCAACGTTCGTATTGACGCCGCTCACCTACTTCGGTGGCGTGTTCTACAGCATCACCGTCCTGCCGGGCTGGGCGCAGTCGCTGTCACATGCAAACCCGGTGCTCTACATGGTGAATACTTTCCGCTACGGCTTTTATAGCCGCTCGGATGTCAACCTGACCGTGGCCTGGAGCTTGATGGTGGCCACGGTAGGTGTGCTCTTCGCGCTGGCCTATGTGCTGCTGAAGCGTGGTACTGGCGTGCGCGACTAAGCAGCGCTTCAGCGCTGCTCCCAGGTGCCGGCACGGCGCACCCACCAGCCGGCTTGCGCTTTGGCGGCCCAGCGTGCGGCGAAGGTGGTGCGGATATCGACCACCCACTCGTCATGCTGGTTGGCGCGCGCAATTTCCGCATACAGCATCTGCCGGTCGGCATTTTCGTCGGCGACGAGCTTACGTACGGCGTTGCGTTCTGGCAGCGGCACCAGCGCAATATCACGCAGCGCGATGAGTCCATCATCCGTCAAGCCAACAGACCCTGCGGTGTAGTAGCGAGCCAGTATTGAATGGCGTGCTTCCAACGCGGTGATAAGCACGCGTATGGCCGGCGTAGAGATGTTGAGATCGGCGCCGGATTGCGCCTGAGCGGCTGGCACGAGCAGGGTCAGCGTGCGGTCTAGCAGACTGAGCCGGGCGCCCGGCGCGCGCACCGGCGCAGGCGCTGGCGTAGGTGCTGTCGCAGGCGTAGCTGCTGGCGTAGGTGCTGGCACCGAGTCTTTGCCATAGACCTGTTCGACGATGCGGTCTGCGGCCTGTTCCGCCTCGGCACTCGGGAAATTGATGGTGATGTTGATGCAGCCCGCCAGCAGCGCTACGGCGGCGAACAACGACAGGGTGAGACGTTTTGGCAGGTGGGGCAGCAGCATGGGGCGTTCCTTCAAAAGACGGTAGAGAGCAGTGAAGCCCGTAGCGGCTGAACCAGCGCTGAACGAGCTGACGGTAAGTTTACTGCACACTCATGGGTGCACCTTCGCTCAACCGTTGTAGCTGCCTGAGTAGTTTGCTCCACGCGACGCGGCCTTGCGAGCCGATGAGATTGACGCGTGGAAAGCCGGCGCCCTGGATCAAATAGTAGCCACCGGGCGCGGGGGCAACACCACCCATGAGACAGACATCTTGTTGTAGCCGACAGGCGATGCCCAGTTGCCGGTAGCGAAATTCCTTGAAGAATCTTAGAAACCCGCCCGACAGGGCCGAGGTAATACCGCTGCCACCGCCAAGGCTCGATAGATTCTGGACCGCCTGGGGGGTGATGCGTCGCGGCCCGTGGTCGCCAAGAGGTGTGCTCAGCCGCGCGTCAAAGGCCACCGGTTGCCAGTCGAACAGCTGCAAATCCAGTACCTCGCCAGACAACCGCCCGCTGATATGGCCGAACTCGAAGGTGTTGGTCAGCAGGGCGAGGTCCAGGGCCTGCAGGTGCAGGTCGGCTTGCAGTTGTGGGAAGCGGCCGAGCGGATCCTGCAGGTGCAGGCGGCTGACGGTGACGCTGCCGTCGAAGACCCGTGCCTCGAGATTGCCGCCGAGCGTGAGGACGCCGTTTTCCAGTGCCGCCTTTGGGATGCGCCCAGCCAGCGTGCCGCCGAACACCGGCCAGCCGAAGACTTTGCACAGGGCGGCCATGTCGATGGGCAGGACTTCCGCATCGAGACGTAACCACATCGCCGGCTCTCCGGCATGACGCAAGCGAAACGTATCAATGCGCAGGCCGCCGTCGAGCACGGGAATGGTGACCGGGGCGAGTAGGCGCAGGCCGCGCCCCCCGGCCAGCAGCTGCAGCTCGCTGGCACCGAAAGGCAGTCCGTAAAGCCGTCCGCCAGCAAAGCGCAGTCGGCTGGTGGCATCCAGCGGCGCGGGGGCTTCTGTGGCCGCCATCAAGGCCGCATCGTCGGTCGACCAGCGCACAGCGCCCTCCACGGCCTGCAAGGCCAGCGCGCCTTCCGGTTCATCCACGGAGAGCGCTTGCAGCTGGAGATCTAGGCGTGAGATGGCCCCGTCGGTCACGTTGATCTGTCCGCTCAGGCCGCCGCTGGCGGACAAGTTTTTGAAATCGGTGGTTGCCAGAAAAGGAGCGACATAGAGCGGCCAGGCACGTGGTACCACCACTTCCTCGAGCTGCAGTTGCAGTTGGTGCAGCAAGGCGCCGCTGCCCAGCTCTAGTTCACCCCGGCCGGATGCGGTCAGTACCCCTGGCTGTGCGAAGTGCAGCGAGGCGGCCTGGAGCCGCGTGCTGTTATTACGCTGGCGCCCAGTCACGGTCAGCGTGAACGGTGCCGCTGCCACGTCCAGATAGACCGGGTCGATATACAGCTGGCCGCGGTGAGCTTTGAGGGTGGCCATGACGCTGGCTTCACCTCCCGTGGCTGGTGCAGCTGGCGCATAGTCGAACTCGAGCTCTGCCTCGAGGCGTTCTGCGGCCAAGAGGTTGTCATCGCTGGCATAGCCCAGGTTGGCCAGGCGGACACGGGCCTGCAGCTGTAGGAGTTGGGCGCCGACACCCGCCAGCGTGGCAGCAACCGTGGCACGCCCACTCCAGGTTCCCGCCGGCCACTGGATCCATGGCGCGAGCGCCGCGCGCACGGCGGGTAAGTCTGCCTCGTGCAAGCTGGCGTCGATGCGCCAGCCCGGGAGTGCGGCATGCACTTGCAGTTGCGCTTGCGCCCCGGCTATCCGTAGGCCGTCCACGGCAAGTTCGAGGGTGCCATGGGGCTGGTCATAGCGAAAGTCCGTCACCAGCGTTTGTGCGCCAAGTTCGCTGAACTGCCCCCGTATGCGCGCGTGCCGGCAGGCATAGGTGCCAGCGCCGGTCACTAGCCGCGGACAGTCCAATGCCATGTTGGTGACGGTGCCGAGGCCGCCTGGTAATTCGAGTCTGGCCGCCTGCAGGTGCAGCGTGGGTCGGTGCTGGCGGTCTACCTGCAGCAGCACGCGCACTTGCTCTGCCTGCCAGCCATTGCCGCGAAGATAGGCGAACTGCAGTTCGGCGGTGGCGGCCTGTGCCGGCGGGGCTGGCCACAGGAGCAGCCAGAGCAGTGCCATAGGGCGGAGGTGGGGGAATCGCGCGAGCATCGAGCTCCATTTAGGGTGAGGCAGAGCAGACTGTCAACGGCAGCGCGGGCGTTAGCCGGGTTCGGCTAAACTGGTAGGCAATGCGCGGCCGCTCGGGTCGCTGGAGTCTGTCTATGTCTGACGCCCCACCCTCGGCTTGGATGATCTACGGCGCTACCGGCTACACCGGCGAGCTGATGGCCCGGGAAGCGGTGCGCCGCGGCCTGCGGCCTGTTCTGGCTGGGCGCGATGCGGCCAAGGTGCAAGGCTTGGCGGCCGAACTGGGACTCCAGTGGCGGGTGTTTGCCGTCGCTCCAGCCGTGCCGGCGGACGCGCTCGTGGGTATGACGCTGGTGCTGCATTGCGCGGGCCCGTTTTCCGCGACCTCCACCGCGATGGTGCAGGCCTGTCTGGCGGCGCGGGCCCATTATTTAGACATCACCGGCGAGATCGACGTGTTCGAGCGGGCCCATGCACTGGATGCCGCCGCACGGGCTGCCGGTATCGTGGTGTGCCCCGGTGTGGGTTTCGATGTGGTGCCCTCGGACTGTCTGGCCGCCAGCCTCAAGGCGGCGCTGCCCGCGGCCACCCACCTTGCGCTTGGCTTCATGGGCGGTGGGGGTTTCAGCCGCGGCACCGCCAAGACCATGGCCGAAGGCTTTGGGTATGGCGGGCGCGTGCGGCGTGCGGGGGTCATCACGCCGGTGCCGCTGGCCTACCGATCGCGCAAGATCGACTTCGGCGATGGCTCCGGACCACTGCATGCGGTGACTATCCCCTGGGGAGATGTCAGCACGGCTTATTTCTCTACCGGTATTCCCGACATCGAAGTCTATCTGCCGATGTCGCCAGCGCGTGAAAAAGCGCTGGCGCGCATGAATTGGTTGCGCCCGCTGCTCCGCCTTGGCGTGGTGCAGAACTTCATGAAGAAACGCATTGATGCACAACCTCCCGGGCCCACCGCTGCGCAGCGGGCCAATACTAAAAGTTATCTCTGGGGCGAAGTGCGGGATGCTGCCGGGCAGGTGGTCACCGGGCATCTGGTGGTCGCTAACGGTTATACGGTGACGGTGCTGGCCGCTCTTGGCATGGTCGAACGGCTGCTGCGCGGTCCGGTGCCCGTGCCAGGCGCCACCACCCCCTCGCGGTTGATGGGTGCGGACTATGCCGCGTCACTGGCGGGTAGCGAAGCAGTGCGGCTGACCGTGGTGGCTGCCGGCACGCACGGCGGGTGAACTGAACTCTATGTCTTCTGCGAAGCCCTTCAAGCCGCCACGCTGGTTGCGGCATCCCCATCTGCAAAGCATGTTGCCGTCGTTACCGGTACGGGCGCGGCGAGTGGCCGTGACGGCCGCGGCAGTACTGGCGGCGAGCCGCGAAGTGTTGCTGGACTGCGGTGACGGCGTCCGTTTACAGGGATTTCATGCGCAGCAGCCGGTGCCAGCGCGGCACTTGGTGCTCATCCACCATGGCTGGGAGGGCAGTGCCAGCTCCAGCTATGTGTTGTCGCTCGCCGCTAGGCTCTGGGCCGCAGGCCATGACGTGTTCCGGCTGAACATGCGTGACCATGGTGATACCCATCATCTGAACGAAGAGCTGTTCCACAGCTGCCGTTTGGGCGAAGTGGTGAATGCGGTTTGCGGCGTCCAGTCGCTGGCGCCTGATCGGCTGCTGACCCTGGTCGGATATTCGCTCGGGGGTAACTTTGCGCTGCGGATCGCCGCCAGTGCACCTGCCGCTGGTCTGCGCTTGCGTCAGGCGATAGCCATTTGTCCGGTGCTGGATGCTGCCAGTACCTTGGCGGCGCTGGAAGGCGGGCTGTGGATCTACCGGCATTACTTCATTCAGAAGTGGGCGCGATCATTGCAGCTGAAGGCGCAGGCTTTCCCTGGGCGCTACAATTTTGCCGGACTGCTGCGCGATCGACGGTTGACCCCGATGACCGAGCAGCTCGTGCTGCAGTACACGGAATTTCCTTCACTAGCCGCATATTTGCAGGGGTATGCGCTGGTCTATGGTTGTCTGGATCAGCTGCAAGTTCCGTGTCGCCTGATCACAGCGCTCGACGATCCCATCATTCCTGCGCAAGACCTGCTGCGTCTGCGCGCTACGCCGCAGTTGCGGGTTACGCCAACGCCTCAGGGAGGCCACTGCGGCTTTCTCGAGACACTCAATGGTCGTGGTTGGGTGGACGGCGAGGTGCTGGCCGAACTGGAGCGCGACATGACGGCGCGGTCTTGATTGCGCTGCAGGCAGCAAACGCTACTATGGCTACATGAATCTCCATAGCCAGTTCCACCGCCGGTCTCAAGCGACTGCCTGCTTCCTGGGTTGCTGGCTGTTGTTGGCGCTCGGCGCCTGCACCACGCGTGATGAGCAGGCTTACAAGCGCGCGCGGCAGACCGACACAGTCATTGGCTGGGAAGACTTTCTCCGCGAGCACCCTGACAGCGCTGAACTGAGCAAAGCCCGTCAGCGGCTGATGGAATTGCATGAGGACCGTGAATGGCAGCGCACGGAGCTGAGCAACAGCCTGCCGGCCTACCAGCGGTATCTGCGTGGCTATCCACAGGGGCGCTTTGCCAATGAGGCGCTGGTGCGCATCGCCAACCTGAAGCTGGAGCAACTGCCAGCCGAGGAGGGATCGCCACCCGCTGAGACGCTCACCGCGCCGGTAGCGCCGGAGGCCACACGGCCGCCGCCGCCCATGTCTAACCGTATTGTGCGCACGCCCGCGAAGCCGGTGCCCACCCAGCCAGTGCCCGCGCGAGCGAAGCCCGTGCTCACCCAGCCTGCGCCTGCCAAACCTGCGGTGGTGCGGTCACCGCGGGCGCCGAGCGGTCGCTGGGGGGTGCAGCTCGGGGTATTTCGCCATGGGGCGGCGGCCGCTGAGTCCCATTGGCAGCACCTGCGGCAGCGGGCGCCTCGTGCCTTGAGTGGGTTACAGCCGGTGGTGGTGGTGCCGCCGCCGGGCCAGGTCTTTTACCGTTTGACGGTCGCCCACCTGACGCCTGAGCAGGCCAAGACCTTGTGCGCCAGCATCCGTGAGACCGGCGAGGGGTGCTTGCTCATCGCCCCGTAAGGCGAGCGTGACTTGCTGTCATGCAGCATAGATGCTGCTGCGCAGCATGACCCCTGAGGTCGCTTCTGGTACGGTACGCGTCCGTTTTCAGGGGAAAGACCGATGACCCGTGCCCTACCCACCCACCCAGACGCTTTGCTCCATGGCGGCCACAATCCGACGGGGCTCTACCATCCCTCTTTTGAGAGGGACAGTTGCGGCTTTGGGTTGATCGCCAGCCTCGATGACCAGCCAAGCCACTGGGTGGTGCAAACGGCGATCACCTCGCTGGACCGTCTGGAGCATCGTGGCGCGGTGGCCACCGATGGCAAAACCGGCGATGGCTGTGGTTTATTGCTGAAGAAGCCAGAGCGGTTCTTGCGGGCGGCCGCCGCGGAAGCGGGTTTGGTGCTGGCGGAACGCTTTGCCGCGGGACTGGTGTTTCTGGGTCGTCTAGAAGACAGCGCCGCGCGCGCGCGTCAGGTGCTGGGCGCGCAGCTGGTGCACGAAGGCTTGGAAGTGGCTGGCTGGCGCGTGGTCCCCACGGACCCGAACGCTTGCGGCGCTGAAGCATTACGCACCTTGCCGGTGATCGAGATGGTGTTCGTCAACTGTCGTGAAGACATTGACGAAGCGGCATTCAACCGCAAGCTGTTCATGGCGCGCCGCCGCGCCGAAAAGCAGCTGGAACATAAAGACCCGGTGTTCTACCTGCCGTCGTTGTCTGCGACCACGCTGGTGTACAAGGGCATGGTGATGCCGGCGCATCTGCCCGAGTTCTTTCCGGACCTGCGCGATCCGCGCCTAGAAACCTCGGTCGCGGTCTTTCATCAGCGCTTTTCCACTAACACGCTGCCCCAGTGGCGTTTGGCGCACCCGTTTCGCTTACTGGCGCATAACGGTGAAATCAACACCATCTCCGGTAACCGCAGCTGGGCCGTGGCGCGTGGCCCGGTGCTGCGCTCGCCGTTATTGCCGGCGTTGCACGAGGTGTTGCCGCTGGTGTCGCTGACTGGCAGCGACAGCCAGAGCCTCGACAACATGCTTGAAGTGCTGCTCATGGGCGGCCTCGATGTAATGCATGCCTTGCGGCTACTCATTCCGCCAGCCTGGCAGAGCGTCGATACCATCGACCCCGATCTCCGTGCCTTCTACGAATTCCATTCGCCGCACATGGAGCCTTGGGACGGTCCGGCCGGTGTGGTTACCACGGATGGTCGCTATGCGGCCTGTACCTTGGACCGCAACGGTCTGCGCCCGGCACGCTGGGTGATCACTCGCAATCGTCATCTGACCATCGCCTCCGAAATGGGCGTGTGGGACTTCCGTCCGGAAGACGTAGTGCGCAAGGGTAAGCTCGGGCCGGGTGAAATGCTGGTGCTGGACCTGCAGACAGGCGAGCTGATGAACAATGCGCGTATCGATGCCTTGCTCAAGACGCGGCATCCTTACAAGACTTGGCTCAAGAAAGGGGTGCGCTACCTAGAGAGCGACCTCATTGATCCGCGTCTGGCGGCCGAGCCGTTTGACCGCGAGACGCTGGGGCTGTACCAGAAGATGTTCAACATCACCGCTGAAGAGCGTGATGAAATTATCCGCGTGCTCGCCGAAGATGAAAGCGAGGCGGTGGGTTCCATGGGCGATGACACGCCCATGCCCGTGTTGTCGCACAAAGTGCGCGCACTCTATGATTATTTCCGGCAGCAGTTTGCGCAGGTAACCAACCCGCCCATCGACCCGCTGCGTGAGAGCATTGTCATGTCGCTCTCGACCCAGATCGGTCCGGAATGCAATGTGTTCGTGCCCTCGCCGCAGCATGCACGGCAGGTGGTGCTGAATTCGCCCATCTTGTCGCAACGCAAACTGCGACAGATCCTGGGTCTTAAAGATCAAGCGGTGAATCATGAATTCATCGATTTGCAGCATCCGGAAGACGAGCTGCTCAAAGACGCTCTGGTGCGCCTGTGTGACCAGGCCGAAGCCGCGGTTCGCGCCGGCACCAGCGTTATCTTGCTGTCCGACCGCTATCTGGTGCGCGGCAAAGTTCCGGTGCATGCGCTGTTGGCTACCGGCGCAGTACATCACCGGTTGGTGGGGGCTGGCCTGCGTTGCAAGTGTAACCTGCTGGTAGAAACCGGCACGGCACGCGATGCGCATCACTTTGCTTGTTTGATCGGCTACGGCGCCACGGCGGTGTATCCCTACATGGCTTATCAAACGCTCTTCGACTTGATGAAGAAGGGCAAGGTCAAGATGGACGCCGAGATGCGCCAGGAGCTGGGACGCAGCTACCGTCGCGGACTGAAAAAGGGCCTGTATAAGGTCATGTCCAAAATGGGCATTTCCACCATCAGCAGCTATCGCTCGGCACAGTTGTTTGAGATCGTCGGCCTCGCGGAAGAAGTGGTGGACTTGTGTTTTAAGGGAACGGTGAGTCGGCTCAAGGGCGCAGATTTCAGTGACCTTGAGGGCGACCAAAAGCTGCTGGCGGACCGCGCCTGGAACCCGCGTTCTACGATAGAGCAGGGTGGCCTGCACAAATACGTGCATGGTGGCGAGTACCACATGTACAACCCAGACGTCATCGCTACGCTGCAAGCCGCCGTGGTGACAGCCGATTATTCCCGCTGGCGCGATTTTGCGCGGCTGGTGAATGAACGGCCGGTCAGTACACTGCGCGACCTGTTCAAATTGCGTACCGACTGCGTGCCTGTGCCGCTGGAAGAAGTCGAGTCCATCGACTCTATCGTCAAGCGTTTTGACAGTGCAGGGATGTCGCTGGGTGCCTTGTCGCCAGAGGCACATGAAGCGCTGGCGATCGCGATGAACCGCTTGGGCGCGCGTTCCAACAGTGGCGAGGGCGGTGAAGCGCCGTCGCGCTATGGCACCGAGCGTAATAGCAAGATCAAGCAGGTGGCCTCGGGTCGCTTTGGCGTCACGCCGGAATATCTGGTGAGCGCTGAAGTGCTGCAGATCAAAGTGGCACAGGGCGCGAAGCCCGGCGAAGGCGGGCAACTGCCGGGTCACAAGGTGAACGAGATGATAGCTACCTTGCGCTATGCGCGCCCGGGAGTGGGTCTCATCTCGCCGCCGCCACACCACGACATCTACTCCATCGAAGATCTGGCCCAGCTCATCTTTGATCTGAAGCAAGTGAATCCGCAGGCGCTGGTGTCAGTGAAGCTGGTCGCTGAGCCTGGCGTGGGGACGGTAGCAGCCGGAGTGGCCAAGGCCTATGCCGATCTGATCACGATCTCCGGTCATGATGGTGGCACGGGCGCCAGTCCGCTGTCGTCGATCAAATATGCGGGAACGCCATTCGAGCTGGGGCTCGCGGAAACCCATCAAACGCTGCGTCTGAACGATATGCGCCATCGCGTTCGCTTGCAGGCGGATGGTGGTCTTAAGACGGGCCTCGATGTCATCAAGGCGGCCATTATTGGCGCCGAGAGTTTCGGCTTCGGTACGGCCCCGATGGTGGCGTTGGGTTGCAAGTATTTGCGTATCTGCCATCTGAATAACTGCGCCACTGGTGTGGCTACGCAGAACGACATACTGCGCGCCAAGTATTTTATTGGCCTGCCGGAAATGGTGGTGAACTACTTCCGCTTCGTGGCAGAAGAATGCCGCGAGTTGATGGCGCAGCTGGGCGTGCGCTCCATCTCCGAGCTCATTGGCCACACCGAGTTGATGACCATTGCCGAGGGCGAGACGGCTAAGCAGCGCAAGCTTGATCTGACGCCCATTCTGTCCAAGGCGGGTTTGGGCGATGAAACGCCGCAGTTTTGTCTCGACGCGCGCAATGCGCCGTTCGATAAGGGCGCGCTGGCCGAACGCATGGTGCGTGAAACCTTGGCGGCCATCGAAGGCCGCACGGGGGGTGAGTTTCACTTCCCGGTAGAGAATCGCAACCGCTCGATTGGGGCGCGGCTCTCCGGTGAGATTGCGCGGCGCTATGGCAATCACGGCATGGCGGACACGCCGATCACCGTCTCGCTAGAGGGCAATGTGGGGCAGAGCTTTGGGGTGTGGAACGCCGGAGGGCTGCAGTTGCTGCTCGAGGGTGATGCCAATGACTACGTGGGCAAGGGCATGGCCGGCGGCAAGCTGGTGCTGCAGCCACCACGGGCCGCGACGTTCATTGCGCGGGAAACGCCGATCATGGGCAATACCTGTCTGTATGGCGCTACGGGTGGCGAACTGTATGCGGCAGGCCGCGCAGGCGAGCGCTTTGCGGTACGCAATTCCGGCGCCATCGCGGTCATCGAAGGCGCCGGCGATCACTGTTGCGAATACATGACCGGTGGTGTGGTGGTAGTGCTCGGGCGTACTGGGGTCAATTTCGCGGCCGGCTGCACCGGCGGTTTTGCTTATGTGTTGGATGAGGATCGGGATTTTGTCGATCGCTACAACCACGAACTGGTGGATATTCACCGCGTTACTTCAGAGGAGATGGAGGTCTACCAGCACCATTTGCGGTACCTCATCGAAACGCATGTGAAGGAAACCGGTAGTGTCTGGGGCGCCGAGATCCTCAACGATCTACGCTCCTTCATTGGCCGCTTCTGGTTGGTCAAGCCGAAGGCTGCCGCCATTGACACCCTTATCGAGAACCTGCGTCGCGCCGCCTAAGGCGCGCCGCTTTCCACGGATATCCGCCATGCCTGATAAGAACCTGCAGTTCCTCGAAATTCCGCGTGCTGATCCGGCTAAAGTGCCGGTAGAAGTGCGTATTCGTGACTTCAAGGAGATCTATGCACCCTTCGACCCGAAGGGCGTGTCCCAACAGGCGGGGCGTTGCCTAGATTGCGGCAACCCGTTCTGTGAATGGAAGTGTCCGGTACACAACTACATTCCGAACTGGTTGAAGCTGATCAACGACGGCAAGCTGTTTGAAGCAGCAGAGCTGTCCCATCAAACCAATAGCCTGCCGGAGATGTGTGGGCGTATTTGCCCGCAGGATCGCTTGTGTGAAGGCGCCTGTACCTTGAACGACGGCTTTGGTGCGGTGGCTATTGGCTCCATCGAAAAATACATCACCGACGAAGCGCTGAAGCAAGGCTGGAAGCCGGATCTGTCGCATGTGCAACCCACGGGCAAGCGAGTAGCCGTCATTGGCGCCGGCCCGGCCGGCCTTGGCTGCGCCGATATTCTGGTGCGCAACGGCGTCACGCCTGTGGTGTTCGATCGCTATCCGCAGATTGGTGGTTTGCTCACCTTTGGTATTCCGGCATTCAAGCTGGAAAAAGAAGTGGTCGAAAAGCGCCGCGAGCTGATGGAAGGTATGGGCGTGGAGTTCCGTCTCGGCATTGAGATCGGGCGCGACCTGCCATTCACGCAGCTGCTGGCAGAGTTCGATGCGGTGTTCTTGGGTCTGGGTACCTACCGCTACGTGAAGGGTGGTTTTCCCGGCGAAGATTTGCCTGGCGTGATTGAGGCGTTGCCGTATCTGGTCTCTAACAACTACCAACAGCTGGGTTTGCCGCAGTCTGGCCATGTGAGCATGGCGGGTAAGCGGGTGGTGGTGCTCGGAGGCGGCGACACGGGGATGGACTGCAACCGCTCAGCCATTCGTCAGGGCGCGACCAGCGTCACCTGTACCTATCGTCGGGACGAGGCGAATATGCCGGGTAGCCGTCGTGACTACAAAAACAGCAAGGAGGAGGGGGTGACCTTTCTCTTCAACCGCCAGCCGGTGGCGATTGTCGGTGACGGCAAGGTCGAAGGCGTGAAGGTGGTGCAAACCCGGCTCGGCCCGCCGGGGCCACGCGGTCGTCGGGTGGCTGAGGAAGTGCCTGGCACCGAGGAGATCATTCCGGCGGACGCCGTTATCGTGGCTTTCGGTTTTCAGCCGAGCCCGCCGGCGTGGATGCTGGAGGCGGATGTGCAGACCCATGCCAATGGTCGGGTGCGGGTGTCGTCCGCCGCGGCGCGTCCTTTCCAGACCACGAACCCCAAGGTGTTCGCGGGCGGTGACATGGTGCGCGGCTCAGACCTGGTGGTGACAGCGGTGTTTGAGGGCCGCGAGGCGGCCAAGGGGATCTTGCAGGGGTTGGGCGTTAGCGTCGACTGACGTGCTGCGGTTCAAGGGCCGCGGCGGCGGCTGGCGAACACGCTGAGCACCAGCAAGCCCATGCCCACCACCGCGAGGGAGCCGGCTTCTGGCAGGTCGCTGTTCACGGCGTTGCCGAAGACCGATCCCAGTGGGGCTTCGGCTTGGGCGGCGCTGGCCACGAGGCTGATCATCAGGCTGGCGGTGAGCCTGTCGACCCAATGTGTGGTTTTGCGCGCGCCTCTGCTCATGACCTTGCCCCCAGTTGCATTGTGATAATAGTTAGTGTTTCCACTCACTATGCATAGGGCATGCCGCCGCCTTAATACCTATTTAAATCAGTAGGTTGTTGCTCGGGCCGGCGTTTTGGCGGTGGAGATGCAGTCGAACTGGTAAAAAAACCGACGTTTGCCTTAAAAGGCATTGATCCCGGTGAGCGCGCGACCGACGGTGAGCTGATGAATGGTCTCGGTCCCCTCGTAAGTGATGACGCTTTCGAGGTTAAGCGCGTGCCGGATAGGCACGTACTCCGCACTAATGCCGGCGCCTCCCAATAGGTCGCGCGCGTCGCGGGCGATATCAATGGCCATGCGGCAATTGTTCCACTTCGCCAGGGATACCTGAGTGGGCGTCATGCGGCCAGCATCTTTAAGCCGTCCCAGTTGTAGCGACAGCAGTTGGGCCGTGGTGATTTTGCGCGCCATTTCGGCGAGCCGGATTTGCACGGCCTGGTTCGCGGCCAGTGGTCGGTTAAACAAGCTACGCTCGGCACTGTAGCGCAGGACTTCGTCCAAGCAGGCACGTGCGGCGCCGATGACACCCCAGGTGATGCCATAGCGTGCCTGATTCAGACAGCTGAGCGGGGCCTTTAAACCCACCGTGGTCCCCGGCAGCAGCTGCTCGGCAGGCACTACCACGTCGTCCAGAAACACCGCGCCAGTGATCGAGGCGCGCAGGGAGAACTTGTTCTCGATTTCCTGGGTCACGAAGCCTGGGGTGCCCCGTTCCACCAGAAACCCGCGGATGCCTTCATCAGTCATCGCCCAGATGACCGCCAGGTCGGCGATGGGTGAATTGGTAATCCACATCTTGCTGCCGTTCAGCACCCAGTCGCTGCCGCGGCGCTTGGCTTGCGTTTTCATATTGCCCGGGTCCGACCCGCCATGGGATTCCGTCAGCCCGAAACAGCCGATGAGTTCACCCTGCGCCATGCGGGGCAGATAGTGCTGGCGCTGCGCTTCGCTGCCATAGGCGTGGATGGGGTACATACACAGGCTGCTCTGGACGGACACGAAGCTGCGCAGGCCAGAATCGCCACGTTCGAGTTCCTGACAGATGACGCCGTAGGCGATGGCGTTCAGGCCGGCGCAGCCATAGCCGTCGAGGGAACAGCCAAACAGACCGAGGGCGGCCACTTCTGGGATCAGTTCGCGGGGAAACGTGTGCCGCTCGAAGTGCCCGCGAATGCTCGGCAGCACCCGTTCGTCGACGAAGCGGGCCACGCTGTCTTGTATCAGACGCTCATCGTCGGTGAGCAGGCTGCGGACATCAAACAGGTCGAGTGGGTCGGGGGCAAGGGCCATGGGTCGGCTCCAACGAAGGAAGGGGCGTAGCGTACCGTACTGCGCCCGCCTGCTTTACAGTGTGTCTTCCCCAAGCACTTTGCGGAGCTTTTTCAGCGCATTGGCTTCGATCTGCCGGACCCGTTCGGCAGAAACACCATGCTCGGCGGCCAGTTCATGGAGGGTTGCTTTATCCTCCGCCAAAAAACGGCGCAGCAGGATGTCGCGACTGCGTGCATCCAGCCCAGCCACCGCGGCTTTTAGGCGTGTGGTGGTGTCGCTCTCGCTTTCTTCGCGTTCCACGGCGATAGCCGGGTCTGCGTCTGGGGCGGGCAGGTAGGTGGCCGGCGAGTAGTTGCCGTCTTCATCATCCGCATCGGGCATCGGGTCGAATGCCACGTCGCGTGCCGAGAGACGCTTCTCCATTTCGGTGACTTCGGCCGGGTCCACGTTCAGGTCGCGGGCCACGGCCGCTGTTTCTTCGGCCGTCAGCCAAGACAGCGACTTCTTGGTCTTACGCAGATTAAAGAACAACTTGCGCTGGGCTTTGGTGGTGGCCACCTTCACCAGGCGCCAGTTACGCAGCACGTATTCGTGAATTTCGGCACGAATCCAGTGAACCGCGAACGACACCAGTCGTACACCAACATCTGGGTTGAAGCGCTTGACGGCTTTCATGAGCCCGACATTGCCTTCCTGCACCAGGTCCGCCAGCGGCAGGCCATAGCCGTTGTAGCCGCGGGCAATGTGCACCACGAAGCGCAGGTGCGAGTACACCAGCTGGCGGGCGGCGGCTAAGTCGCCACCATCGCGCAGCTGGCGGGCCAGAGCGAGTTCGGCTTCGCGCGTCAGCACGGGGACTTTGCTGACGGCATCGATGTAGGCATCCAGCGAGCCTATCGGGCCCCGCAACACCACGGCCGGCGGTAGGCCGGGGGCGACGGGGAGCGGGCTCAGAGCAACGGCGGTGGTGGTCATGTGACGTCCCTCCTTGGGTAAAACCAGTTTAGCACTCGTCTGTTTGGAGTGCTAACCCCCGGTTTGGTTCCGCCCAAATGGACCGAATTTAAAGACCGGGCTCGATTTGCCGCAGCCGCCAAGTGGCGGCAAAGCCGCTGCCCAGCCATCCCAGCACGGCGCCGCTGGCCACCAGGCTCAGGTAGCCGCTAATGGGCAGCCCCAGCATACGGAAGTTGCTGCCATAGAGGGCCGCCAGGCGGACCACCGTGGGCGATACCCAGGCCACGGCCCCCAGGACCAGCAGCAGCGCCAGCATTCCACCTCCAAACCCGTACCAAAAGCCGGTGTACAGGAATGGTCGGCGTACGAATCCGTCACTGGCGCCGAGCAGTTTTGACACCTCGATCTCGGCGCGTCGCGTTTCGATGTCTCCGCGGACGACTTGGCCAACCACCAGCAGTACCGCCAGTGCCAGCAGCAAGCCGGCGCCATTACTGATGCGTTTGGCGGCGGCGAGTAGGGCTTGTAACCGTTCGGCCCACTGCATGTCTGCCACCACCTGGTCCACTTCCGGCAATGCCTGAAGGGCGTCGCGCAGGTGAGCGAGTGCCGCGGGGGTGGTGCTGTTGGGTGAGGGCGAGATGATCAAGGTGGCGGGCAAGGGGTTGTCGGTGAGCGCATCGAGAGCCTCGCCAAACCCCGAGCGCAGACGGAATTCGGCCAGACCCTCTTCGGCCGTGATCAGCTCCACGCGAGCCACATCGTCACGTTCGCGCAAACGGTCTGCCACCTGCCGCGCCTGCGGTACCCCCAACACGGGCTTCAGGAACACGTCGATGGCATAAGCACGCCCCTGGCCAGGGCCAGCCGCTTCCAGATTTCGCACTGTGACCTGCAGCAGGGCCGGCAAGGCCAGCGCCACACCGATGACGGTCCAGATGAGCAGGGTGGCTATCGGGCGCGCATACAACCGGCCGAGCGTGCCCACGCACACCTGGGCATGGCGCTCCAGCCAGCCGTCAAGCCGCGCCCGAAAGGGTCGACGCGTGACCGACAAACCTTCATCCGCCATGCGAGTCTCCCAGCGCCGCAGCCGGTTCATCGCGCAGTACCCGGCCTTGACCGAGATGCAGACGCCGCACCGGGAAGCGTTCGATGAGATGCACGTCGTGCGTGGCGATCAGCACCGTGGTCCCCACCGCATTAAAGCGCTGGAAAATCGCCATCACGTCGACCGCGAGGTCGGGGTCAAGATTGCCGGTGGGTTCGTCGGCGATGAGGATGGTGGGTCGGGACACCACCGCGCGCGCGATGCCTACCCGCTGTTGTTCGCCGGTAGACAACTCCATCGGGAAACCCGTCTCGCGGCCGAGTAGGCCGACCTGATCCAGTGCTGCGCGCACGCGTTTATCAACTTCACGCCGCGAGACGCCATCAACCACCAGTGGCAGGGCCACGTTGTCGAACACGGGCCGGTCATACAGCAGTTTGTGGTCTTGGAACACCATGCCGATCCGGCGGCGGAACGCAGCCACCGCCGAGCGTGACAGAGCTGACACGGATTGCCGGTTGATGATGACGGTGCCGCGGGTGGGCCGTTCGATGGCGGCCACCAGTTTCAGTAGCGTGCTTTTGCCAGCGCCACTGTGCCCGGTCAGGAACACCATTTCGCCCGGGCTGACGTGAAAGCTGGCCGCGGCCAGGGCCTCGCGGCCGTTCGCATAGCGCTTGGTCACCGTTTCGAAGCGGATCATGGGGTCGTGCCTCCCAGGCCCAGCAGGCCCTCCACAAAGGCTTCGGCGTCGAAGGGCGCCAAATCGTCGACCGCCTCGCCAAGCCCGATGAACCGTACCGGTAGTGCCAGCTCCTGAGCTAGGGCGAACAGGATGCCACCTTTGGCTGAGCCGTCGAGCTTGGTCAGCACAATCCCGGTGACACCCAGCGCGGCATGAAACGTGCGCGCCTGTGCCAGTGCGTTCTGGCCCTGGCTGCCATCTAAGACCAGCAGCACTTCATGTGGCGCGCTGGGGTCGGCTTTGCCGAGCACCCGTTTAATTTTTTTCAACTCTTCCATGAGGTGCGCTTGCACATGCAGGCGGCCAGCCGTGTCGGCGAGCAGCACATCCATGCGGCGCGCTTGTGCAGCGGCCAGCCCATCGAAGACCACGGCAGCTGGGTCCGCGCCGGTGGATTGTGCGACGCACGGGACATCGTTGCGGTCTGCCCAGGCTTGCAGTTGTTCGACGGCAGCAGCGCGAAAGGTGTCGCCAGCGACCAGCATCACCTTGCGGCCTTCGCGGACATAACGACGCGCCAGCTTGCCGATGGTGGTGGTTTTACCCGAGCCGTTGACGCCCACGACCAGCACCACGTTGGGGTGGCGTGTGGGGTCGAGCACGAGGGGCCTGGCGCTGCCTTTCAGTAGCGCCAGCATGCGCACACGCAGTGCCTGAAGTAGCGCTGCCTCGTCCTTGAGTTCCTTGCGCGCCACCTGCTGGTGCAGGTCCCCGAGCAAGGCTTGGGTGGCGGCCACGCCCACATCGGCGGTCAGGAGGCGCGACTCCAGTTCCTCCAGCAGGGCGGCGTCAATCTGTCGGCCGAGCAGATCACCGAGGAAGCCGCCGCCGATGCGCGCGCCGAGCTTACGAAAAAAGCCGCGTAGGCCGCCGGTTGCTGCGGCTGTCTTGCCGGTGATGGGGTCGGTCGCGCTCATCACGGAATGGTAACGCATCCCACCGTCCGCCCGAGCTGGTATCCGCCGCCCGCTTCATTCTTTAATCGCGATACCTTCGAGCTGCAGGAGCCAACGCTTGGTTGGCAGCCCCTCGCCACCACTGTAGCCGGTGATCTTGCCGGAGGCGCCGAGCACTCGGTGGCAGCCAATGACCAACGGCAGCGGGTTGGCGCCTACCGCCCCGCCGACCGCACGGCTCGCCAGAGGTGTGCCGAGCTGCCGGGCAAGCTGCGCATAGCTGGTGGTCTGGCCAAAACCGAGCTTGGCGATTTCTGCCCAGACCCGCTGCTGAAAGTCCGTACCGACTGCCGTTACCGCAAAATCCAGCACCGTGGCGGTGCCGGCGAAATAATGTTCCAGCTGGGTCTGCGCGGTGGTCAGGATGGCGGCAGCCCCGACGTTGCGGGCGCGTTCTCCGCCGATCTTTAGCGCCACGATGGCGTGGTCGCGCGCAAACAGGGAAATGGGACCAAGGGGCGAGCTGAAATGGCGGCTGGCGTCGAACTGCAGGGGTATGCGCATGCTGGGAAACTCCCTCGCCAGACGGGATTGAATAACGGCGACCGTCCACTGCACTGTGGGTGGGCGGCCTACTGTATTCTGAGCCTTCCCGTCCTTCGCCATCAACAAGGGGAATCCCATGCGGCATCTACTGGCTGGTATAGCGCTTGCGTTTGGTTGGCCGGCGGTCGCCGGTGCAGACCTTGGGGCAGGCGTTGCGGCCGCCACTGGGGCGAGCAGCACGGTGTACTACACCGCGGCGCGCATGCTCGATGTCCGTACCGGAGCGGTGATCGCCAGGCCGCTGGTCACGGTCACTGACGGGCGCATTGTGGCGGTGGCCGCATTTGGCGCCGCACCACTGGCCAGCAACGCCCGGGTGGTGGATCTGGGTGAACGCACTTTGCTGCCCGGTCTCATCGACATGCACGTCCACCTGACCAGCCTGGCTGAAATAGGTGGCTATCGCGGGCTGCGCTACTCCGACAGTTTCTGGTCGGCGGTCGGGGTTGCCAATGCCAAAGTGACGTTGGAGGCAGGCTTTACTACCGTACGCAACGTCGGTGCTAATGACTTTCAGGACGTGGGCTTGCGCCAGGCCATCGATGACGGCTGGGTGCCGGGGCCCCGTGTGGTCACCGCGACCTGGGCGATAGGAGCGACCGGCGGGCACTGCGACGATAATTCGCTGCCGCCGTCGTTCGACAAAACGCTGCCGTCGGTGATCAATTCTCCCGATGAAGCGCGCGCCAAGGTGCGCTGGCTACACAAGTACGGCGCACAAGTGATTAAAATTTGCGCCACCGGTGGGGTGTTCTCGTTGGGTGACAGCGTGGGCGGGCAACAGCTGACCTTCGCAGAGATGCAAGCCATTGCTGAAGAGGCGCACATGCTCCATCTGAAAGTGGCAGCGCACGCGCACGGCGATGAGGGTATCCGTACCGCGATCCTGGCCGGGATCGACACCATCGAACACGCCAGCCTCGCGAGCGACGCCACCTTGAAGCTGGCGGTGGCACACCAGACCTGGTTTTCCATGGACATCTATAACGACGACTACATTCTGGCCACGGGCACTGCCAACGGTACTGAACAGGAAAGTCTCGACAAGGAAAAAGCGATTGGCTTGCAACAGCGCCAGACGTTCCAGCGAGCGGTGCGCGCTGGCGTGCCGATGGTGTTTGGTTCCGATGCCGGCGTCTATCCGCATGGCACGAATGGTCGACAGTTCGCCAAGATGGTGCAATGGGGCATGACCCCGCTGCAGGCGATTCAGGCCGCCACGCTCAATGCAGCCAAAGCGCTGGGGCGCGAGGGCGAGTTGGGGGTGATTGCGGTGGGCGGCTATGCAGACCTGATCGCCGTCGACGGCGATCCGCTACAAGATATCCGCGTGCTCGAGCGGGTCGCGGTCGTCATCAAGGGGGGTGAGTGGGTGAAGGGCAGCCATTAGCCGCTTCGCCAGCATCGCCACCCGGTATCAACAGCCTGCTCGGTGCTGGCCTCACGGTAGAGACTGATATGTTCCCTCTGACTATCCTTGACGGCGGCACCGGTCGCGAATTGAAACGCCTCGGCGCGCCATTTCGTCAACCGGAGTGGTCTGCGCTTGCCCTCATTGAAGCGCCAGAGTACGTGCAGCGTGTGCACGCGGCTTATGTGGCGGCCGGCGCTGATGTCATCACGACCAACAGCTACGCGCTGGTGCCGTTCCATCTTGGCGCCGAGCGCCATGCGAGGGAGGCGGCTCGGCTGGCCACGCTCGCCGGCCAGTTGGCACGAGCAGCGGCCGACCACGCGCCACACACGGTCCGCGTGGCGGGCTCGCTACCGCCGGTGTGCGGTTCTTACCGGCCCGACCTGTTCGATCTCGCCGCTGCCCGCCCGCTGCTGGCGGTGTTGGTCGAAGCGCTGCGCCCGTGGGTGGATCACTGGCAGGGTGAAACCCTCAGTACGATAGCCGAGGCAGAACTTCTGCGTGAAGTGATTGGCGCTGACGGCAAGCCGCTCTGGATTTCCTACACGCTGTCGGATGACGGCGCGTATGGGGCCACGCCCAGTCTGCGCTCCGGTGAGAGCGTCGCCGAGGCGGTGCGTGCGGCGGCACGCTTGGGTGCGGCGGCGGTGCTGTTCAATTGCAGTCAGCCTGAAGTGATGAGCGCGGCAGTCTCGGTGGCGGTGGAAACGCTCGCGGCCTGTAACGCTGAGCTAAGGGTAGGGGTTTATGCGAATGCTTTCCCGCCGATGACCGCCGCAGCGGCCGCCAATGAAAACCTCAGCGATATTCGTAGCGATCTGGACCCCGCTGGGTATCTGCGCTGGGCGCGTGAATGGGTCCGCCGCGGCGCGTCGATCGTGGGGGGATGCTGCGGTATCGGGCCGGAGCATATCGAAAAGTTGCAGCAGGCGCTTAGGGAAGCTTGAAGCGGCCAACTGTGCGGCCATGCCGCGCCTGCGGCATGGCCGGTCTAGCGCAGCGCGGTACTGAATGACACGCCAACGATACGCGGGTCATTGACGAAGCCGGTATTGTTGTTGAAGTCGATGCCACCTTTCAGGTTGCGCTCGTTGGTCAGGTTGCGGGCGAATAGGGCGACCTCCCAGGCGCCGTTGCGGCGCGCATAGCCCAATTTCAATCCGCCCTCAAAGTTGCCGCGGGTATTGAATTCTTTCGATTCATACAGGAAGAGGTTGGTGGCGCCTTGGACGCTCCAGTCGGTGTAGGCGAACCATTCGCCCGCCGCTCCCAGCGGCACACTGTAGCGTGCCGTGGTAGTGAACAGGGTGCGCGGTGCCTGCGGAAACGGGTTGCCGTTGATCAGCGCACGGCCATTGCCGTTCAACGGGTCAGTGACGGTGCACTGGGCGCAGACCGCCACGGCCAGCGCGCGGTCTTTGATTTGGGTGTGGTTGTAGCTGTAGCCCAAAGTGAGCAGCAGGTTTTCCGATGCCACCCACTCGCTGTCTAGTTCGAAGCCATAGGCTTGGCCTTGGTTGGCATTCAGCAATTGAATGGCATTGCCACCGCCGCCGACGGCACTGAACTGTGGGTGGCGCAGCGTGTAGGCGAACACTGCCGCGTTCAGGCGCAGTCGGCGCTGAAAGAGCAGGCTCTTCATGCCCGCTTCATAAGACACCACGGTCTCGGAGGTGGCGGTCGAGGGCGGGCTGAAGAACGCGACGTCGCGGCCTTGGATGGTTGGGCCGCGAAAGCCACGGGCCACTTTGGCGTACACGTTGATCGTCGGCGCCAGTGTGTAGAGCGCGCTGATATCCCAGCTGACTTGCTGGTCCGCCACCTGAACCGCGGGTTGGGCGTTGGGGGAAGTGACCACGCGCATGGTTTTGCGGTCGTCGGTAAAGCGTGCGCCGGCATTCAGCACGAGCGCTGCATTGACCCGGTAGCTGCCCTGGCCAAACACCGCCCAGGCGGTATTGTCGTGCTGCAGCGTGGTGGGCGCAGCAAAACCCGGATCCGTTTTGACCAACACGGCGGCATCGAAGTAGTAGGCCCCCGCTTGCCAGGAGAAGGGTGAAGTGGTGTTACTGGCGAGACGGAATTCTTGGGTGAACTGGCCTAGGTGTTCGATGCTGTCGGTGGTGTCGGCAGGAAACGGAATGAAGCCAGGGCCGAAGAACTGGTTACCCCCATCAATATCGGCACGGGAATGGCCGTGCGTCGTCTCGTAAGCGGTCACCGAGGTGAGTGTGAGCGCGCCCAGGTCATAGTCCACTTTCGCCGAGCTACCCCAGCCGTCAAACACCTGTGGGTTGTTGCCGCCGCCGTCGAAGGCCACCGTCTTTGGCTGATAGTTGCTGTTTAGATTGTGGCTGCCGACGCTGAGGATGTTGGCCCGGAACACCGGGCCGGTGCCAGCCAGTGAACGGCTATGGATATTGAGCAAGGCGCTCAGGTCGTCGGTGGGCGTGAGCAGCAGTTGCAAGCGCGCCGCCACTTCGTCATGGCCGCCGAGTACGTCATTGCGGTGCGTGTAGCTGTTGTTAATCCAGTGATCGCGATGCTGTACTAACAGCGAGGCGCGGGCTGCTAGCTTGCCGGGCACCAGCGCGCCCCCTATGCCGCCATCGAAGGTGGCGGTATTGAAACGGCCATAGGTGGCGGTGGCGCGAGCAGTCAGCGGGTCGCTGGGTTTGCGGGTGTCAAACTTGAGGATGCCAGCGGTGGTGTTGCGGCCGAATAAGGTGCCCTGCGGACCACGGAGCACTTCGACCCGCTCGAGGTCGAAGATCGGCGTGCTTTTCAGCACGACATTCTCCAGCACCACCTCGTCCATGATGACCGACACCGGTTGCGAGGCGGCGATGTCGAAGTCGCTGTTGCCAAGGCCCCGCAGGTAGAAGCGGGGTGCGGCGCGGCCATTGGACGATTCTGCGTAGAGACCGGGGACCCGGGTGGCCAGCGCGAGCACATCGTCACCCGCGGCGAACAGGCTCTGCAGGTGTTCGCCGGAAAGGGCGACCACGGAGATGGGGACATCCTGCAGGCGCTCACTGCGCTTTTGGGCGGTGACCAATATCTCGTCGACTTCCAGGGTCGGTGGCGGCAGTTCCGCCCGGACCGTGGACGCAAGCACGGCGCACAGGGCCGCTGTGCCACAGGGCAGCCAACGGGCACGACGGAACAGGTGGATAGATGGAGTCATGCGACATTTTACCGCAGAGCGAGTCGCTTAGACTCAGGATGGCGTCTGGGCATTGGCGAGCGCTGGCGCGGGTGCGACACTAACCGCCAGACTGCTAAGGATGCCCGTGAGAAAACCTGCCAGTAAGCCTGTTCCCGCCACCGCCACACAGGGCGCTGCACGCCAGTCGGTGCGCATTATCGGCGGCGCCTGGCGTGGGCGGCGCTTGGCTTTTCCGGTCGCTGAGGGCCTGCGCCCAACCCCGGACCGTATTCGTGAAACGCTCTTCAACTGGTTGCAGGGCCGCTGGAGTGGGGTGCGGGTGCTGGATCTGTTTGCCGGGAGCGGGGCGCTGGGGCTCGAAGCGCTGTCGCGGGGCGCGGCGGCGGCGGTGCTGGTGGAAAGCAATGGCGCGGTCACCGCGCAGTTGCGGGCCACCGTCACGGCGCTGGGCCCGGCTTGCGTGGCGGCCACCGCCATCGTCCAGACTGACGGCTACCGCTATTTGCAGGGTGGGGCCACCTTGTTCGACGGCGTCTTTCTCGACCCTCCGTTCGCTGACGGCCGCGAAGCAGAGTTGTGTACACTTCTCGCCAGCCGCGGCTGGTTGGCCGCCGGCGGTTGGGTGTACCTCGAGCGTGCCGCGTCACGTGGAGCGCCATCTCTGCCGCCAGGCTTCATGCCTTGGCATGAAGGGCGTGCCGGGGAAGTCGGCTTTTATCTCGTGCGTTGGGACCCGTCCACAAACATGAGTACCGCAACATGAACACTGCCACGTGAACAGCACTCCATGAACACCAAGCGCAACGCCCTGTATCCGGGCACCTTCGATCCCATCACTCACGGCCACACCGACCTGGTGCGCCGTGCTGCCGGTATTTTTGATCGGGTGGTGGTCGCTATTGCTGCCAACACCAACAAGGCGCCGATGTTTCCGCTGGAAAAACGCGTCGAGATGGTGCGCAGCGTGTTTGCAGACTTGAAGATCGAGAATGTCGAAGTGATCGGCTACAAGGGCCTGACGGTCGAGGTGGCCTTGGAACACGGCTGTGGGGTGGTGATGCGCGGGCTGCGCGCGGTGTCGGATTTTGAATTCGAATTCCAGCTGGCCAACATGTCGCGGCATCTATCGCGTGAAGTGGAAACAGTGTTCCTGACACCGCAGGAACAATTCAGTTTTATTTCCTCGACGCTGGTGCGCGAAATTGCCGTGCTGCACGGCGACACCAGCCAGTTTGTGCATCCGTTGGTGAACACGGAATTGCGCGCGCGTTGCGCCTTGGTGTGAACGGCTAGCGGCTACTGCGCCGCTAACGCTGGCAATGCGGGCACCAGTAGGTTGAGCGCTGGGCCTGGACGCATTGGCGTACCACGGCGCTGCAGCGGCGGCAGGGCTCGCCGGCACGCTCGTAGACAAACAGCTGCTGGCGGAAATATCCGGGCTTGCCTTCGGTGTTGACGTAGTCGCGCAGTGTGGTGCCGCCCACTTCAATGGCTTCGGTGAGCACTTCACGGATACAGTCCACCAGCCGCGCCATCTCCAGACGCTTCACCCGGCAGGCCGCCCGCGTAGGACTGATGCCGGCGCGGAACAGCGCTTCGCTGGCGTAGATGTTGCCCACGCCCACCACCACGGTCTGGTTCATTAAAAAGGGCTTCACTCCAATGCGTCGGGAGCGCGAGGCGTTCCAGAGCCATTCGGTGGTGAAGGCTGCAGACAGCGGTTCGGGCCCCAAGTGCCTGAGCAAAGGGTGCTCTGCTACCGCTCCAGTCACCCAGTGCAGGCTGCCGAAGCGGCGTGGATCGTTGAAGCGCAACAGCTGACCGCGGTCGGTTAAAAAGTCCACGTGGTCATGGGCAAGCAGGGGCGTGCCGGGTGGCAGCACGCGAAAACTGCCCGACATGCCCAGGTGCGCGAGCAAGGTGCCGCCTTGGCCAGTGAACAGCAGGTATTTGGCGCGGCGACCGACGTGTTGGATGTGTTGTCCGCGCACGGCGGACTCGAAGCCTGCCGGCAGTGCCCAGCGCAGGCGTCGCTCACGCACCACCACCGCGGTGAGCGTGGCGCCTTCCAGCGCTGGTGCAATGCCGCGGCGGGTGGTTTCTACTTCGGGCAGTTCGGGCATGGCGCCATTCTAGCCAAGCCCGCGCCATGCTGAGCGCTATTCCAGTTGCCTGGTGGGCACGCGACCGCTCCCGCCAAGTATTTGCTGCCCGCAGCGGGGTGGGCAGTTATAGTGCAGGGGACACCCGTTTGCTGGAGCCACTATGTTCAATGCCTTGCACTCCTTTCTGATGAGCCCTTGGGTCTACGGTCTCGCGCACGCCCTGACGGCGTGGCAGTACGTGCTCATCACGTTCGGCTGCGTGCAGTTGTCCATGTTCAGCGTCACGCTGTATCTGCATCGTGACGCTGCTCACCGTGCGGTCGACCTGCACCCAGCGCTGCGTCACCTCGCGCGCTTCTGGATCTGGTTCACCTCGGGCATGGTGACGCGTGAGTGGGTAGCGGTGCATCGCAAGCACCATGCGTACTCTGATGTGGCGGGCGACCCGCACAGTCCGGTGCAATATGGCTTGAAGAAGATTTTGCTGGAGGGAGCAGAGGTCTATCGTGAAGCAGCCTTCGACCCTGCGGTGACGGCGAAGTACGGACATGGCACTCCCGATGACTGGGTGGAGCGGCAGGTGTATCGCCGGCGTAATCTTGGCATCGTGCTCATGATCCTGACGCAGTTGCTGCTGTTTGGCGCGGTGGGCATCATCATGTTGGCGGTAGTGCTGATCACCATGCCACTCATCGCGGCCGGGGTCATTAATGGCGTGGGGCATGCCATCGGGTACCGCAACTTCGAATGCGACAATGCAGCACGCAATGTGCTGCCCTGGGGGTTGTTGGTGGGCGGCGAAGAGCTGCACAATAATCACCACGCCTTTCCGTCGTCCGCCAAGTTTGCGTTGCGGCCCTGGGAGATCGACATCGGTTGGGCGGCCTTGTGTGTGTTCTCTGCGCTGGGGCTGGCCAAGGTGCGTCGCGTGGCGCCACGCCCAACCACCACCGCGGCGCGGGCGCAGGTGGATTTGGAGCTGGTGAAAGCCTTAATCGCCACCCGTCTGGATGTGCTGCGTGACTACACGCAACGCGTCACCCTGCCGACTCTGAATGCCGAGGCGCGTCGTCGCGCCGGGGAGTTCAATCGACGCATGCGGCATTTGCTGGTGCGTCACCCCATGATGCTCGATAGCGCTGCGCGGCAGCGTCTGGAGGAGCTGCTGGCGCGTAGTGTGGAGTTGCGCACGGTGCACGAGTTTCGCGACCGGCTGGCGACGCTGTGGAGCGGCCGCCTCGGGCAGAACGACAAGCTGGTGGCGCATCTGCGCGAGTGGATGCAGCAAGCGGAGGCCAGTGGCATTGAGTCGCTGCGTGCCTTTGCCGAACGGCTGCGCGGCTATCAGGTAGCGGGAATGGTGGCCTGAAACGACACAGCCCGCCAAGAGGCGGGCTGTTGGAACCGGCCCGCGCAGGGGGCTGGCCGCATCCGGGTGGGCCGGATTACTTGATCTTGGCTTCTTTGTACGTCACGTGCTTGCGCGCGCGCGGGTCGAACTTGGACACTTCCATCTTTTCAGGATGCAAGCGCTTGTTCTTGGTGGTGGTGTAGAAGTGGCCCGTGCCCGCAGTGGACAGCAGTTTGATTTTGTCACGCATGGCGGCTTACCTTAGATTTTCTGGCCGGCGGCGCGCAATTCGGCGACGACGACTTCAATGCCGCGCTTTTCGACGGTGCGCAGGCCGTGGGAGGAGACGCGGAGCGTCACCCAGCGCTTTTCAGTTTCCAGCCAAAAACGCTGCTCGTGCAGGTTCGGCAGGAAGCGGCGGCGCTTGCGATTATTGGCATGGGACACGGTGTTGCCCGTGGCTGGGCGCTTACCGGTGACCTGACAGACTCGGGACATGGGAAATTCCTCGTACCTGCGCGGCCCCGACCGATCGGTCGAGGGCGATTCAAGAGCCGCGTATTAGGCCAAAAACCTCGCCAGAGGGCAAGCGCGGTGAGTGCTGGCGCCCCAAGCTGTTGAAACCATTCGAGCTTTTTCCTGTTTTCGGGGGGTTCTGGCGCTTTAAGGGAGCAGCCCGCGCTCGGCGAGGCTGGCGCAGTCGGTGCCGCCAACGATCAGGTGGTCCACCACGCGGATGTCCACGAGCGCCAAGGCATCCCGCAGACGCAGGGTGATGACTTCGTCGGCGCGGCTGGGCTCTGCCACGCCGGAGGGGTGGTTGTGGGCGAGGATGACCGCGGCGGCTTGCCGGGCGAGAGCGCTTTTGACCACCTCGCGCGGATGGACGCTGGCGCCGTCGATGGTGCCGCGGAACAGCTCCTCGAAGGCGATGAGGCGGTGGCGGTTGTCCAGATACAGGCAGCAGAACACTTCGTGCTCCCGATCGCGCAGCTGGGCACGGAGGTAGTCGCGTGCGGCGCGCGGGCTGGCCAGCAGTGGGCCTTCCCGCAACGCCTCCAGGTGGTGCCGCCGGGCCAGTTCTAACGCCGCCTGCAGCTGGGCGTAGCGCGTGGTGCCTACCCCGGCATGAGCGCACACCGCCGTGACCGGGGCAGTCAGTAGGGCGCGCAGCGAGCCAAAGCCGGTCAGCATCTCGCGCGCCAGCGCTAAGGCATTGGTGCCCGGACGACCATGCCCGAGTACCACGGCCAGCAGTTCCGTTTCGCTCAGCGCCCCGGCGCCACGGGCGAGCAGTTTTTCGCGGGGACGGTCCGCCAAGGGCCAGGCATTGAGGGTCATCGGCAGGGTGCCCACGGCAGCAGGGGGGGGAACCTGAGCTTGCGCGTGACCAAGGACGGTGCGCCGTGACATAACAGTCGGGTATGCGGCGATACTGATTGCTCCCTGGGCGCGTGGGCGCTTTTCGGGGCATTGCACCGTAGAATCCTCGCTACACCATTTGCAGCGCAGACGCTGGGGGATAACAATCACGCCATGCAAGACTTGACTACTGCTCCTGCTATTCCCCGCCCCGTCCGCATTCTGGTGGGCGTCAGTGGTGGTATTGCCGCCTATAAGGCCGCAGAGTTGGTGCGGCAGTTCGTCTTGCGGGGCGCGCAGGTGCAAGTGGTCATGACCGCCGGCGCGCGTGAATTCATCACGCCGCTCACCTTTCAAGCCCTGTCCGGACGTCCGGTGCGCGACAGTTTGTGGGACGCCACGGCCGAGGCCGCCATGGGCCATATCGAGCTGGCGCGCTGGGCCGAGGTCATTGTGGTGGCGCCCGCCAGCGCCGACTTGCTGGCGCGCATGGCGCAGGGGCGGGCGGACGACTTGCTGACCACCTTGCTGCTGGCCACCGACCGTCCCGTGCACGTGGCGCCGGCCATGAACCGGCTGATGTGGCAGCACGCTGCCACCCAGGACAACATGGCCAAGCTACGCCAGCGCGGCATCGTGGTGCACGGTCCCGCCGCCGGCCTGCAGGCCTGCGGTGAGACCGGCCCGGGGCGCATGGTGGAAGCAGAAGCACTCGCCGCGGCGGTGTGGTCGGCCGCCTCCCCACTCGCACCGCGGCCGCGGTTTTGGGCTGGGCGTCGGGTCGTCATTACCGCCGGCCCCACTCGCGAACCCATCGACCCGGTGCGGTTTATCACTAACCGCTCCAGCGGCAAGATGGGGTATGCGGTAGCGGCAGCGGCGCAGCAGGCTGGCGCGGAAGTCATCATCGTCTCCGGTCCGGTGGCGATGGCCACGCCACCGGGCGTACAGCGTATCGACGTGGAAAGTGCGCAGGAAATGTTCGACGCGGTGCACCGCATGATCGATGGGGCCGATGTCTTTATCGCCGCCGCCGCGGTGGCCGATTATCGCCCGGACTGCTGTGCCCAGCAGAAGATCAAAAAGGGTGCTGCAACCATGGCGCTGCAGCTCACGCGTGTGCCGGACATCCTCGCTTCGGTGGCGGCACTGCCGCTCGAGCGTCGACCGTTCACGGTAGGCTTCGCCGCCGAAACCTGCGACCTTGAAACACATGCGCGTGACAAACTGGTGCGTAAGCAGCTGGACCTGATCGCGGCCAACCAGGTGGGCAGCGGCAAAGCCTTCGACCGCGACGACAACGAATTGCTGGTGCTGTGGGCTGGCGGTGGCGAAAGTCTGGCGCTGCAGGACAAACAAACGCTGGCGACCGCGCTGGTGCAGCTGATCGACACGCGGATGCAGGCTGCTCTGCGGGGTGCGCCATGAACGCGCGGTCCTTAAAAGTCCGCGTGCTCGACCCGCGACTGGGAACGGAATTTCCGTTGCCGGCCTATGCCACACCTGGCAGCGCCGGGTTGGATCTGCGGGCCATGGTGGAACAGCCGCTCGTGATCGAGCCGGGGGCCACTCACCTGTTGCCCACGGGTTTATCGATCTGGCTGGAAGATAGCGGACTGGCCGCCGTGATCTTGCCGCGCTCGGGGCTGGGGCATAAGCACGGCATCGTGTTGGGTAACCTGGTGGGTCTGATCGATTCGGACTACCAAGGCCCGCTGATGGTGTCTTGCTGGAACCGTGGCAGTGCGCCCTTTACGGTGGCACCGGGCGAGCGCATTGCGCAGCTGGTGGTGGTGCCGGTGGTGCAGGTGGCGCTGGAGGTGGTGCAGGAATTCAGTGCGACCGACCGCGGCGCCGGCGGCTTCGGCCATACCGGCCGCTGACCGCGCTCAGCCTGACTGCGCTCAGCGTGGTGGGGTTTCGGCCCGCATCGGGGTGGGGTTTTCGGGGGGCATACGGAGGTAGCCACCGGGCCCATAGTCGCTTTCCACCCGCTTCAATGCCTGAAACCGTGCGATGTCGCGGCTGAAAGCGTCGCGTACCCGCGTAAATTCCAGCCGCTTGGTGGTCAGGTTGCGTTCTTGCGTCTGCACGTCGTTCATGGTGCGCACGAGGTCTTCTGCGAGGCCTGGCGGCAATGCCGGTCCGGTGGTGCGCCCGTTATACGGGCTGAAGTTATGCGCGCTGGCTTCCAGCCCCGCTAAGCGGCTGCGCAGGCTTTCCAGGTATTGGGTGGAGACGCGGATCTGACCCTCGATGAGGTCCAAGCGACGGTCGCGCAATTCATTGATTTCTCGCACCGTGAGGTAGGTGGCCAGCAAGTTCTGGTCGCGCTGATGTTGCACGGTCACCGCTTCGGTCGCGGCAGCGGCCACTGCTTGACGGTGCTTCACTTCAGCGCGTTGTGCCGGGGAGCGTGCACCTTCGCGTAGGCCGATCACGACGCCGCGCGAGTTCAGGATTTCCGCATCCTGCGTGGCGTATTCGGGGGGCACGCTGTCACCGGTGCGCAGGTGGCCGTCCCGGTCGCGCCAGCGGTACATGGTGCGGCTGGCGGTATCGTTGGCGGCGACTGCGGCGGTCACCAACCAAGGGCTGCCTTGCAACAGCACACAGGTCAAGCTGGCGGAGGCTATTCCCACCCAACGGCGGCTAACGGGCTTAGATGCCATAGTGCTCACGATAAGCCTCCATGGCCGCTAAGGCCTCCGGGGGGGCGGGCAAACGACCGCTCCGCAGTTCGGCGATGAGATCGGCCAGGGTTAAAATGCTGATCACTGGGAGTCCTTGCGACTCCACTTCTTGCACGGCGGAAGTGGTGCCGCTGCCGCGCTCTTGCCGGTCCAAAGCGATGACCACGCCGGCGGGCGTGGCGCCGGCGGCTTGGATCAGGGTGACCGATTCGCGGATGGCGGTGCCGGCGGTCATGACATCGTCAACGATCAGCACCCGGCCCACCAGTGGGGCGCCGACGATGGCGCCACCTTCGCCGTGGTCCTTGGCTTCCTTGCGGTTGAAGCAAAATGGCAGGTCGAGCCCGTGGTGGTCGGACAGCGCAGCGGCGGTGGCGGTCACCAGGGGAATGCCCTTGTAGGCCGGGCCAAATAGCAGGTCGAACGGCAGTTGCCCGGCGGTGCGCGCTTGGACAATGGCAGCGGCATAGGCGCGGCCGAGCGCCGCGATGGCCTTCCCGCTGCTGAACAAGCCGGCATTGAAGAAATAGGGGCTCTGGCGGCCGCTCTTTAGAGTGAAGCTGCCGAAACGCAGCACCGACTGCGCGAGGCAGAGGTGGATGAAATCGCTCTTGTAGCTGGGCGTGCTCATGGTGCGTTTTTACAGTACTGGCGGCCGATGTGACCTGTATTATTTCACAAATGCGTATTTTGACCCTGAACTGTAACGGTATTCGCTCGGCCCGCACCAAAGGGCTGTTCGACTGGTTGCCCGGCCAGGCGGCAGATGTGGTGTGTCTGCAGGAGACCAAGGCCCAGGAGCACCAGCTTGAGCACGCGGATTTTCGCCCCGCCGGCTGGCACTGTCACTACTACGACGCTGAGAAAAAAGGGTACAGCGGCACCGCGGTGTTTTCGCGCCGCGCACCGGATGAGGTGCGTCGGGGCTTTGGGGTGGCGGAGTTCGACGGCGAAGGGCGTTATCTCGAATCCCGGTTCGGCAATTTGTCAGTGGTGTCGCTGTACTTGCCTTCCGGCTCTTCCGGGCCGGAACGACAGGCCTCGAAGTTCCGTTTTCTGGCGGCCTTCCTGCCAGTGTTGCGCGAGATGCGCGCCAGTGGCCGTGAATATGTGCTGTGTGGCGACTGGAATATTGCCCATCAAGCGGTGGATCTAAAGAATTGGAAGTCCAACCAGAAGAACTCGGGCTTCCTGCCGGAAGAACGCGCTTGGCTGGATGAGGTGTTCGGGCCGGTGGGATTCGTCGATGCGTTTCGCCGGGTGAATGCTGCCGCCGAGCAATACACCTGGTGGTCCAACCGTGGGCAGTCTTGGGCAAAGAATGTGGGCTGGCGGATTGACTACCAGATCGCCACGCCTGGCATCGGCGCCACCGCTCGCGCTGCCAGTATCTACAAAGACCAGCGTTTTTCGGACCATGCGCCGCTGGTGATGGACTACGACTTCCCGTGTGACTCGGGAGTCGCGGCATGACGCCGTTGCCTACTGAAATGGGCCCGAGCCGTTGGCGGCGGTTGCGTGACGCGGTGTCCAATCCACGGGTGCTCGGTGCGACGACGCTGGGGTTTGCTTCAGGACTGCCCTTCAATCTCTCGCAAGGCACGCTACAGGCGTGGATGAGCGAAGCGGGCGTGGACCTCAAATCCATTGGTCTGCTGACGCTCGTGTCTATGCCGTATACCTTCAAGTTCTTGTGGGCGCCGGTGCTGGACCGGTTCGCCCTGCCCTGGCTGGGGCGTCGCCGTGGCTGGATCACACTGTTTCAGTTGTTGCTGGCGCTCACCATTGCCTGGGTCGCCTTTCAACAGCCTTCCACGGGCCTCCAAGCGTTCGCTGTCGGCGGTTTCCTGATCGCGTTGTTTTCAGCGTCGCAGGACATTGTCATCGACGCCTGGCGCACCGACACACTACGCCCGGAAGAGCGTGGATTGGGCAGCACCGCCACGCAGCTGGGCTGGCGAACAGCCGCTATCGTTTCCGGTGGCTTGGCGCTGGTGCTGGCCGGCAATGCTGGGTGGCAGACCACGTGGTTGCTGCTGGCAGCACTCACGCTGGCAGGGATCGTATTGACCTGGTACGCACCCGAACCCGAGCGCGTGGTGCGGCCGCCAAGCTCACTGGCCTTGGCCATCACCGGGCCATGGCAGGAGTTTTTTTCACGCCCTGGCGCCTGCTCATTATTGGCGCTCATTGTGCTGTACAAATTCGGCGATGCCTTTGCGCTGACGCTCAACACCGCCTTTCTGATCAAAGGCGCCGGCTTCACGGTGGCGGAAGTGGGCGCGGTGGCCAAGACCGTCAACCTGGTAGCGACCCTCACCGGGACCGTGTTTGGTGGCGTGCTGTTTGTGTATCTTGGATTGCTGCGCTCGCTGCTGGTGTTTGGTCTGGCACAGGCGGTGACCAACCTGCTTTACGCTTGGCTGGCAACGGTGGGGCATAGCTTTCCGGTGATGATTCTGGCCGTGGGCGTGGATAATTTTGCCGGCGGCATGGGGGCCACGGCCTTTGGTGCGCTGGTGATGGCACTGTGCGACGTGCGTTTCTCGGCAGCGCAGTTTGCCTTGCTGTCGGCGTTGTCGGCGGTAGCACGTACCTTCCTCGGGCCATTGGCCGCGGTGCTCGTCGATGGCGGGCGCTTTAGTGGCACCCTGTTGGGTCAGGTGTGGCTGGTGGTGGACCTGCCGGCACTGGGCTGGGCGAAGTTTTTCGTGGTCACCTTCTTCACCGCCTTGCCCGGTATTGCCCTGGTCTGGTGGCAGCGCACGCGCCTGCGCGCGCTCGACCCGGCGGCTTGACGCAGGCCGGGGCGCAGATGACTACCGCTCTGCCACAGGTGCTAGTGCGGCGTGCAGCCTTGCCGCTAGATGGCGCAGTGCCTTTTACGGTGGGGGAAGGGGACTGGCCGTTGCGTGGCGTGCTGGTGCAGCGTGCAGGCGCCTTACAGGCCTATGTGAATCGATGCCCGCACGCCGGTCACCGGCTCGACTTGCCGGTAGGCAAGTTCACCACTCCGGACGGTTTGTGGTTGCGTTGCGCCTCGCATGGGGCGCTATTTCGCTTCAGCGATGGCGAATGTGTGGCGGGCCCCTGCGCCGGCCGCGCGCTGCAGTCTTTGCCGATTACGGTCGATGCCGATGGCAACGTGCTGCTGCTGGCCTTAGCCGCGGAATAACGCGCGGTTTCAGCGCCGGCGTTCGAAGGCCAAATCCCAGGTGCCATGACCGAGCCGGTGCCCACGTCGCTCAAATTTGGTCACCGGCCGTTCTGGCGGGCGCGGGATAAAGGCGCCGTCTGTTGACTGGTTGACCAGCTGTGGCTGCGCGTTCAGTACTTCCAGCATGTGTAAGGCGTAGTGCTCCCAGTCGGTTGCCAGCCGTAGCACGCCACCAACCCGCAAGCGTTCCACGATACCGGTCACGAACTCGGGTTGGATGAGTCGGCGTTTATGGTGGCGCTTCTTGTGCCACGGGTCGGGAAAGTACACCAACACCTCCTCTAGCGTGCCCGGTGCGATCTGGTAGCGCAGCAGTTCGACCGCATCATGCCGTGCGATCCGGACATTGGTGAGCCCTAGCGCCGCCATTCGCAGCAGCAGATGGCCGACGCCCGGTTCATGCACTTCCGCCCCGAGGTAGTCGCGCTCCGGATGCAAGGCGGCCAGTGTGGCCAGCTGTTCGCCGTCGCCAAAACCAATCTCCAGCGTGACCGGGGCCGTGCGGCCGAACAAGGCCGTGAAGTCCAGTGGTGTCGTGGTCGGCGGCGAGCCGCTGGCGCTGGTGGGGCCACAGGTCGGTTCCACGCCAAAGCGTGGCCAGTCGGCGCTGATGGCGCGTAGTTGCGCGGGCGTAGCGCGTCCACCACGTTTCACAAACGAGCGGATGGCCGGGTAGTCCGGTGCCGGGGTGGACGCAGTAGCGGGCGGGGCGGGGAGGTCAGTCATGGGAGTTTCCGGCGGTCACAGGCCGCTATTGTCGCGCATTGCCGCAGTGGCTTTCGACATGTACGGACTTTCCTCTGGCGCGTTGCCGGGCGACGCTGCTCGCTACTGTTTAACCCACGGAGAATGGCATGGATCTGGTGATTGAAAATGCGTTGTGGTCAGGCATGGAGCAAGAGCGTCTGCGCGCCACACCGCCGGCAGGGTTTCCAAGGTTGCCGCTAATTCCAGCAGGACGCTACACCGACCCCGCGTTTCTGGCGCTGGAGCGCGAATATCTCTGGAAGCGCTCTTGGTTGTACGCCTTGCATGAAGATGAACTCCCGCGCCCGGGGAGTTTCCGCCTGTTTCGCAAGACGGGCTCGCCTATCGTCCTCACCCGCGGTAACGATGGGCGCATCCGCGCCTTCTATAACGCCTGCCGTCACCGCGGCGCGCCCTTGGTGGAAAAGGCCGCTGGTGAAACCAAGGGTTTCTTCTGTCGCTACCATGGGTGGACCTATGGCTTAGACGGACGCCTGAACAGCGTGCGTGAGCGGCGTGATTTTGTCGGCCTGGATACCGAGTGTCTGGGGCTGACACCGGTGCGCTGCGAGCAATTCGGTCGTTGGGTCTTTATCAACGAGGATGCGCAGGCCGCACCTTTGGCCACCGCCATACAGCCGTTGGCAAGTCATTGGGCGAATCTCGGTATCGACACCCTGCGGCATATCACCAGTGCCTCGTTCGAAGTGGCTTGCAACGTCAAGGTGCTGATCGATGCCTTTCTTGAGACTTACCATCTCAAGTCTATTCATCCCGGGACGGTGGATCGTTTTCTGGATTCGCGTGGCACCCATGCCGAGCTTTGGGATAACGGCAATTCCATGATGGTCACGCCGCATCGAAACCCGGAGTGGCGTGACCCAGGCGCCAAGGGGATGCCGGAAATAGCCACGGCCGAACCATTGTTTACCACGCAAAATCCGTCCTACCTGATGTTTCCGAATCTGGTCACACCGCCTTGTTCTACGGGCATTCCATTCATCACCTTCTGGCCGAAGACCGACCGCACCATGGAGGTGGATGTGCACTGGTTTGCGCCAGAAGGTTCACAAGGCCACGAACAGTGGCCGACTCGCATTAGTAATTTCGAGCGCATCCTCGAAGAGGATGTGCAGTTCGCGCCGCGTATCCAAGAGTCGGTGGAAGCCCGTGGTTTCGCCGGCATGGTGCTGTCCTATCAGGAACGACGCATTTATCACTGGCACGAGCAGCTTGACCGGCGGATCGGTGTTGAACGAATTCCGGCGGCGTTGCGCGTCGAGCCCGTACTCGGGCCGTGGCAGGCCCCGCTTGAGGGCGTGCTGGTCAATCGTGGGGCGGCAGTATGATCGCGGGTGTCAGCATCCCCCGTGGCCGCAGCCAGGGGCCGAGCTACCAGGACTATCTGGATGTCGATAGTCATCCGGTCCCGGGTGTACTGCGCGCGCAATCGCAGCCCGATCTCGGCATGGCCACACTGGACGCCACTCGTTACACCGGGCAGGCTTTTTTCGACCTCGAAGTAACGCGGATGTGGCCGCGGGTCTGGCAAATGGTCTGTCGCGAGGAAGAGCTGCTGTCAGCGGGTGATGCGGTGGTGTACGACATTGTCGGCTACTCGTGGGTGGTGGTACGCACGGCCACCGGCGAACTGCGCGCCTATGCCAATAGCTGTCTGCACCGCGGTCGGCGCCTGCTCGACGCGGACGCACGCGGACTGGAGCATCTGCACTGTAAATATCACGGGTTTCGCTGGGGCCTTGAGGGCGGTTTGCTGTCCATCCCGTGTCGGTGGGACTTTCCGCAGCTGAAAGACGAGGACATGCGCTTGCCTGAAGCGCGGGTGGCCACTTGGGGAGGCTTCGTGTTTTTGAACATGGATCCTGGGGCGCCGCCGCTCGCGGAATATCTAGGGGTTCTGCCGGCGCACTTCGCTCGTTGGCGACTCGAAGACTGCTGGAAAGCCGTGCATGTAGCGAAAGTGATCCCCTGCAACTGGAAAGTCGCGCAGGAGGCGTTTATGGAGAGCTATCACGTCATTGCGACGCATCCACAGATACTGCCAGTCATCGCCGACGCTAACTCGCAGTACGATGTATTCGGCGATCACGTGAACCGCAATCTCACTGCCTTTGCGGCCCCCAGTCCCCATCTCGGACAGTCAGGGGTCTCCGACGCGGAAGTGTTGCAGCAAATGCTGGCGCTGTGGCGCTCCCCGGGGGTGCAGGCTCCTTCCAACGCCGCCACGCCACGGGCTGCGCTCGGTGAGCTGAATCGTCGCGCGTTTGCCCGCTCTTTTGTCGGTGACTACGCGCAGGTGACTGACGCGGAGGTGCTCGACGCGCTGGTGTATAACGTGTTTCCGAATTTTTCGCCTTGGGGTGGTTTCGCTCCCAACATCATTTACCGCTGGCGGCCACAGGGTCGGCAGGTGGACGCTTGCGTGATGGAAGTGATGATCCTCAAGCGGCTGCCAAAAAACGGCGCCCGTCCAGCGCCGGTGCCGGTGCATTGGTTGGGTGCAGCAGAGCCGTGGAGCGCCGCCAGCGAGCTGCCTATTTTGGGCGCGGTGATCGACCAGGACATGGGGAACATGCCCGAGGTACAGACCGGGCTGCTGGCCTCCCGTACGGGGCTGGTGCATCTGGGTCGTTATCAGGAATTGCGGCTGCGGCACTTCCATCGCACACTCGACCGGTATCTGGCGGCGGCTGGGAACTAAAAAGGGGTGAGGATGGGACGTTCAAGGCAGGCTCTGCGTTGGCTATGCGCGTTGACGGGTGGCCTACTGGTCAGTGCCTGCGTCACTGCGCCGCTGCCAGTCACCCCCGGTCAGTCGGCTGCGTCACAGGTGCTGGCCGTGCACTGCGCACGGCTCATCGATGGCGTGTCCCCCGTGGTGCTCATCGACCAGACCGTGCTCATGGTCGATGGCAAGGTGGCCAGCGTCGGGCGGCACCTGCACCTACCGCGAGCCGCACAGCGCTTGGAATTGCCGCGACACACTTGTCTGCCAGGCCTGCTGGATTTGCACACCCACCTCACCGATATTCCACAGAACACCGCAGATTTCAGTATCTATCCGCGCCGCAGCCCAGAAGAGCACTACGTCTTCGCCCGACAAAATGCCAAGGCGATGCTGGAGGCCGGGTTTACCACTGCGCGGGACGTGGGTGCCTATGTGGGCGGTTTAGATCGGGAGCTACGTGACGATATTAATGCCGGTCATACCCCCGGTCCGCGCATGCAGGTAGCGATCGCTTTTCTGACGATCGCCGGCGGTGGCGGCGACATGCTGCTCCCGGGGTTTCCAGCACGCGAAGCGAAAACCCCTTTGTCCCGCCTGCGGATGGGCGTGGCGCGCGGACCGGAAGAGTTTGCGGTCAAGGCGCAGAGGCTCATCGACCAGGGCGCGGACCTGCTCAAGGTCATCGCTTCCGGCGCCGTGCTGGCGCTGGGCGGGGTGCCAGGGTCGCCTGAAATGAAACCCGAGGAGCTTGCCGCCGTGGCCCGGGTGGCCCATGCCAATGGTCGGCGGCTCGCAGCGCATGCCCATGGGGCGCAGTCGGTGAAAGACGCCATCCTGGCCGGTGCCGACACCATCGAGCATGCCTCGTTCATCGACGAGGAAGGTCTGCTGTTGGCGCGCGAGCATCACGTGGCGCTCGCGATGGATATTTACAACGGCGACTATATCGACACCGAAGGCCGGCGGCAGGGCTGGCCGGCTGAGTTTTTGCAGAAGAATATCGACACCACCGAGGTGCAGCGCCGCGCTTTCACGCGCGCGGTGCAGCTGGGCGTGCCGGTGGTATTTGCCACCGATGCGGCGGTCTATCCGCACGGGTTGAACGCCCGCCAGTTCCGCGTGATGGTGGAACGTGGCATGACGCCGATGCAGGCCATTCAGGCGGCCACTTCGGTGGCCGCCGGTTTCATGGGCTGGTCGGACCGGGTGGGTCAGCTGACGCCTGGCCACTACGGCGACCTGCTGGCGGTAGAAGGCGACCCGCTCATGGATATCACCCGTCTTGAACAGCCCGCGGCGGTGGTCAAGGGGGGCGAGGTGGTGCGCTGGCCGCCCGGACCACCCGCACAGTAAATTGCACCACGCCGGCGCAGGGCTTAAACTGACGCCGCGCGCGGGTGTAGTTCAATGGTAGAACTGTAGCTTCCCAAGCTACTAGCGTGGGTTCGATTCCCATCACCCGCTCCATTTTTTCTGCTGTCACCTGGTGCAGGTGGCATGAAATTACCAACTACAAGGTCACTATGAACATTCGTCAAGCTAGGCTGACTGCCCTTTGTGCACTGTTCGCGGGATTGTCGCTGCTGGCAGGCTGCGGCTCGGAGCGTGCCAAAATCACTTCGTTCGACCAGCTCGACGGCAAAGAATTTGCCGTGCCGACCGGGACCGTGGCGGACCAGTTGGTGCTGTCGAAGCTGCCGAAGGCGAAGTTCAAGTACTTTAATACGGTGCTCGACTCGGCCATGGCGGTGAAGGCCGGCAAAGCGGATGCCGCGGCTTACGACGAACCCATTTTGCGGAACATCGCCGGTAAGAACCCGGGGCTGAAAGTCATTGCACAGCCCATCACGGTCGATGAATACGGCTTTGCCGTGCGTCTGGGTGACCAGGTGTTGAAAGAGGCGATCGACGCGGTGGTGCGCGATGCCCGTGCGGACGGTACTTACCAGCAAATGATGGATCGCTGGCTGCCGGCGCAGGGTGACCCGAAGGCGATGCCGGTGCTGCCGGCGGGCGATGGCAGCGGCGGCGTGTTGCGTTTTGGCACCGCCTCGGTGACGGAGCCGTTCTCGTTTGTGGACGCGTCCCAGCACGTGGTGGGCATGGACGTAGAGTTCGCCACACGTGTGGCGGCCAAGCTCAACCGTACGCTTGAGGTCGTCAACATGGACTTTGGTGCCATGATTCCGGCGTTGATCGCCGGGAAGGTCGACATGATCGGCGCCTGCATCACGATTACCGAAGAGCGCAAGAAGTCGGTGCTGTTCTCTGACTCTTACTACACCGGTGGTATCTCGGCGCTGGTGCGCGAGTAAACTGCTAGACCTATAGCTGCGCAGTGCCGCCAATGGGCGGCACTGCCTGCCTCTTGCGTGCCGGCATTATTGCCATATGAAGTGCACTGCAAAAAAGCCGCTGGCGTAGTTGAGGCGGCATACTTGAAGTATGAGCAATACTTCCGCCCCCGAATTAATGTCGGTTTTGATTGCTAGTTCGCTCGATTGCATCATCTGCACGGACCGTAACGGTCACATCCTCGAGTTCAACCCCGCGGCCGAACAGACCTTCGGCTGGACCCGCGCGGAGGTATTGGGTCGGCGGTTTTATGAACTGATCGTGCCACCGGCGATGCGCGACATACACGTGTTATTGATGGCGGGTTTTCGGCCAGGGCAGGCGTCGACGATCGTGGGCCGCCGCCAGGAATTGCCGGTGGTGAACCGTGCTGGCTTGCAGTTCATCGTAGAGCTGGCGATCACCACGGTCGAATACGGTGGGGAACATCTGTTCGTCGCCTATTTGCGCGACATCACTTCCCGCCGGCAGGCGGAACAAGAGTTGCAAGACGCCTGCCATCGCGCAGAGGCAGCAAGCAGAGCCAAGAGCGCGTTTGTGGCGGCCATGAGCCACGAAGTGCGGACACCCTTGTCCGCGCTCGTTGGCGCGTTGCAGCTGCTGGAGGATTCGGCCCTAGACCGAGAAGCCTTGCGGCTGGTGCGTATTGGTCAGCAGTCCGCCGACCTCCTGACTGCCTTGGTAGATGAAGTCCTCGATTTCGCCAAGATCGAAGCCGGCC
The DNA here is from genome assembly GCA_947469285.1 of Gammaproteobacteria bacterium. Classification (GTDB taxonomy): domain Bacteria; phylum Pseudomonadota; class Gammaproteobacteria; order Steroidobacterales; family Steroidobacteraceae; genus CAIOHZ01. The sequence goes on along the minus strand of CANIOW010000015.1, from coordinate 10,507 downwards.
ATCTCGAGGTGGAGCTGGTGGACTTCGAGCCCTGTCGCCTGCTGGACAGTGTGGTGCATGTTCTGGCGTCGCGGGTGCGGCAGTACCGGGTGGAGCTGGCGATTGAGCTGGATCCTGCCGTGCCACGCTGGGTGCGAATGGGGCGCAACCCGCTGCGTCAGATACTGTTGAATCTAATCGGCAACGCAATTAAGGCCGCGCCCGAGGGAGAAGTGCTGCTGCGTCTGGAGATGGCTGCGCCAAACTGGCTGCAGTTTGCAGTGGCCGACAATGGTCCTGGTCTGTCGCTGGAAAAGCAGCAGCTAGTGTTTGATGAATTTGCAGATTTCAATCCAGGACGGTTAAACGGTGCCAGCGGCATTGGGCTGGGTCTGGCGGTCTGTAAGCGACTGGTCGATTGCCTCGGCGGGCGCATTAGGGTGGCGAGCGTCCCCGGACAAGGTTGCCAATTCTCCGTGGAATTGCCCTACCTGCCCGCCAATGAAGTGGACGGCTCCGCCTCTTCGCTTGCTGGGCCGGACGGTGATTTAGCCGGACGGCGTGTTCTGTTGCTGGCTGACGGGTTTCTCGCCAAGCATGTGGGACAGCAGTACGCTGGGTGGGGGGCGCAGGTGCAGCACGCCGCGACGGTGGCGGAGGCGCTCGAGTGCCTCAAGGCAGCCAAAGGCGCGCCCTACCATCTGCTCCTGTGCGATTTTCGCGCTGAGCACTTGAGCGGCCCGCTGCCACTGTTGCTGCAGCGTTGCCGGGCGGACGCCGTGCCGGTGGCCGCCGTGCAAAATGGCGGCATGCACCTGGCGGAGCGGTCACCAGCGCCGGGTGTTGATTATTGGCTAACCACTCCGCTATTACTCAATGACCTGCAGCACTGCCTGTTGCCGGCAGGCGCCACGCGCAGCGCTGCGCCGCTGGCTCGACCGAGGCCGCAGTTCCAGCCGTTGTACGGCCAGCAGACGGCGCAACGTTTGCGCGTCCTACTGGCCGAGGACAGTCAGTCGAACCGCCTAGTGCTGGCCGAATTGCTGCGTCGTCGCGGCTGCGAAGTGGAGGTGGTCACCAATGGCCTGGAGGCCGTCGATTCAGCACGAACGCTGGGACACGACGTGGTCTTGATGGATATCGATATGCCGGAAATGGACGGTGTGACGGCGCTACGGATGATTCGTGACGGGGGCGTTTTGGCAGCGCGCCTCCCGGTGATAGCCATGACAGCGCATGCAGCGCGTGAAGCGCGCGCCGAGTTTCTGGCCGCTGGTTTCGATGACTACCTGAGCAAGCCTATCGACGGGGACGAATTGTTTTCTACCGTATTTCGCTGGGGTCGCGGCGAAACCGCGGTAGCGACGGCGGCTTCGCTCTCTGGAGTGCACTCAGCCAATAGCGCCAGGGACGGGGCGCACACGGGCCAGGTTCTGAACATACTGAATAGGGCCGTGTTGCAACGCTTGGGACTAGCGGTAGGCACAGAGCGGTTGCCGCGCATGATCCGTATTTTTTGTAGTGAACTCGAGCGGCGCGCCGCACTGATCCAAGAGGCGCTGGCCCCACAGGATCTGCTCGCTATCCGGCGCGAAAGTCATGTCATCAAGGGCAGCGCAGCCACCTTTGGCGCGCATGAACTACAAGCCAACGCAGCGCGGCTCGACGAAGCCTGCCGCTTGCACGATAGGCAGGCGGCGGTTGAACACGCGCGGCAGTTGTTACTGGTGATAACGCCCACGCTGTTTGCGTTGCGTGCGGAACTGGGTCAAGAATAAAGATATTCAGCATGATTTGGTTCCCAAGGATCGGGAGGCGCTATGACTTCGCATCAAGGACTCTCCGCTGGCCGCAAGCCGCGCATTTTGGTGGTAGATGATCACCCGCTCATGCGCGAGGGGCTGCTGCAGTTGCTCTCTGGCGAAACGGACTTCACGGTATGCGGCGAAGCGGACGGAGCGGCAAGCGCGCTGGCGGCCGTGGAGCGCTTGGCACCCGATATGGTGGTGCTCGATCTCACCTTGGGCCGTGACGATGGGATGGAAGTGGTCCGCCAGCTGCGTGAGCAGCACCCAGCAGTGCGTATTTTGGTGTTATCCATGCATGATGAAATGCTCTATGCCGAGCGCCTGATCGCCATGGGCGCCCATGGTTATGTGATGAAGCAGGAAAAAGCGGAGGTGCTCTTGGGTGCGCTGCGCAAGGTGGCCGCTGGCGAGCATTTTTTGAGTGCCGCTGTCGGCAGCCGCTTGTTTGGTAAGTTGGCCCGCCAGCGTGAGCGGTCCGTCGTACGAGCGGGCGCCGCCGACCGGCTGACCGAGCGCGAACATGCGGTGTTGCGTGCTGTGGCGCGCGGTCTGGGTACGCAAGAAATTGCCGCGGAGCTTGGCATGAGCGCCAAGACGGTAGATTCACACCGCCGCAATATGCGCGAAAAGCTCGGCCTGGACTCGCCTGGTGACCTCGTGCGTTATGCCGTCCGCTGGTCCGAGGATACGCATTAGCCAGTTATTTTAAGGGTTTTACGGACGCTAAAGCCGCTCTATTTTCAGTACATTAGGGCTCCGGGTTCAGTCCTTGAACGGCCGCACAGGGGCGTTGCTTAGCTAGGAGCTACCATGATGACCACTACCCACAGTTCGGTCGCGAACCCCCATCACCGGGTATTCATCGCGGATGACCACCCCATTGTCCGTCAAGGGCTGCGGCGGCTCATCGAGCAGGAAGCGGGTTTTTCGGTATGCGGCGAGGCAGATAGCGTTCGCGATGCCAAGACCGCCATCCGTGAGCTGCACCCAGATGTGGTAGTGATCGACATCTCCCTCAAGCAAGGCGATGGCATCGAGCTGGTGAAAGACACCCGCGCGCATTATCCGTCGATGCCGTTGCTGGTGCTGTCGATGCATGACGAAACCCTATATGCCGAGCGCATGCTGGGGGCGGGGGCCAACGGCTACATCATGAAGCAGGCGGCTAGCGACCAGTTCCTGTTGGCGCTGCGTCGTGTGCTCGAGGGGGGTATTTACGTCAGTGAGGCCGTTGGCAATGCCATGATCCAAAAATTCGCAGCGGGCGGGTCACGCGTCGCTGCTAGCCCTATTGAAAGCCTCAGTAACCGCGAATTGCAGGTACTGCAGCTCATCGGTAAGGGCCTCTCCACGCGCCAGCTGGCGGACACCTTGAATCTATCCGTGAAGACCGTAGAGTCGCACCGGCAACGCATTAAACGCAAGCTAGGACTCGGCACCGGAGCGCAGCTGGTGCAGTATGCGGTGAACTGGGTCTCGGGTCGCGAGTCCCCTCCCTGAGAGCGTGACGCAACTCCGGTTTTGCGGCGAGAGGCGCTGCTATGCTTGCCCGCATGACACTCCTCACCTTGTTGGCTTCTGAACCCCCCGCCATCTTGCTCGTCCATGATGAACCAGCGGCGAGAACCCTCATTGCGGGCCTGCTCCGCGAGGCGGGACACGAGGTCGTGGAAGTGGGCAGTGGGGTGGCCGCTTTGGCAGCACTTGAGCAGCGCCATTTTCCGTTGCTGCTAGCGGCTTGGAATATGGCCGGCATGGATGGTGTCGCTTTGTGCCGCGAAGTGCGCGGCCATGCCTTCGGTGGCTATGTGTACATTGTGTTGCTGTCTTCGCTGCTCACGGAAGAGCAATTGCTCGCGGCGCTCGCGGCTGGCGTAGACGACTGCTTAACTCAGCCAGTGCAGAAGCCCCTGCTGCTGGCGCGGCTCCTCACCTCCCGTCGCGTCTTGGCGCTCGAGGCTGGCTTGCAGGCCGCGAAAGCCGAGACGGAACGCCTGTCGATTACCGATTCGCTCACGGGCATGTACAACCGGCGCTATCTCATGCAGGAATTGCCAGGTGAGGTCGAGCGGGCGCGGCGCTTCGGTCGGCCTTTGTCGGTGCTGATGTGTGACCTCGATGCCTTCAAAGCAGTTAACGACACTTGGGGACATCTGGTAGGAGATGAGGTGCTACGCGAGTTCGCGCAGCATCTGCAGCAAGGTACTCGTACGGGCATTGATTGGTGCGCTCGCTATGGCGGCGAAGAGTTTGTCATCGTGCTCCCAGAAACCGACGCCGACGGCGCGGTGAAGCTCGCAGAAAAATTACGGCTGGGCGTGTCAGACCTGCTGGTACGCGCGGTGGACGGCACGCCGGTGCCATTTACGGCCAGTTTTGGGGTCACGGGGGGGCGTCGTGGTGCAGACACGCCCGAGCATCCGGTGCTGCTGGCCCGCGCAGACCTGGCGCTCTACCAGAGCAAACTGGGTGGGCGTAACCGGGTCACACTGCGCAGCTAAGAGGTCGGTTCACGCACCGACCCTCCACACCGCTGCCGGCCACGGCGGCTCCTGCGTAGAATGCCTCACCGTTCGAGGGTGATGCTGCTCATGCGCCGTTCCGAAATTTTTTGGGCTGTCTGCCGCTGGTGCTTGCTGGCGGTGTCGCTGCTGGCGCTGTCGGCCATGGCGATGCTCGCCTGGTCGCTGCAGCCGGCGCAGTTGCGCCCGCGTGTCGAGGCCGAGCTCGCGCGGCGTCTGGGAATGCCCGTGCAGTTGCGTGGGTTCGACTACACCTGGCGCGACGCGCTCACCTGCGAACTCACGGGTCTTACGGCAACGCCGGCGGCGGGCCGCCCCTGGCAGCTGGACCGCCTGCGCGTGGCCACGGGTCTTGGTCCGCAGGCCGCAGGGGAAACGGCCTGGCATATCGGGCGTCTCTGGCGCGTGTGGCGCAGCGATCCAGCCGCGCCGGCGCCGTGGACTGTCGTGCCATGGGCGGGCGTGCAGGTGGAGCTGGCCCGGGGTCCACTGCATGTGCGCGTCGATGAAATGGCCTGGACGCCCGAGCGTTGGCAGCTGCGGCTAACGGTAGAGCCGGTGAATCTGCGGGAAGCGCTGCCGCGGTTGGGCGTGGCCTTGCCGCCCACCACCGACCCTGCCGCCTTTACGGCCATGCAGGGCCATGCGCGCTGCATGGTCAGCGACGCCGGTTGGCAGTGCCACGAGGTCCGTGGGCAGCTCGATGGTAGCCAGTTGGCCGGTGAGATGTCACGGCCGGCCGCTGTCGCGGCCATGGCTCCGTCGTCCGTGGCGGCCACGGCCGCCGTCCCCTGGCACTTCGATTTTCGGGTCGATAGGCTCAACCTGGACCGTTACTTGCCCCCCATCGACCCACGCGAGCCGCCGTTCACAATTCCGTGGCAGGCAGCCGATGCCTGGCCGCTGGACGGGCAGCTGCAAGTGGCTCGCTTGCAGCTGGGAGGCATGGAACTGCACGCGGTGCAGCTGCGGTTGCGAACCGGTGCGCAGGGACTGCAAGCCGGCGCCATGACATCGTCACCGTGAAGCGGCGCAGCAGCCTTCACGGCGACGCGTTGCCGCAGGGCGCGGCCGATACCTCGGGCTATACCCCGGGCCATACCCCGGGCCATACCTCGGCCTATGCGCCGACGACTTTCGCACCACGGTTACTGGCCTGGTGGGACGTCCATGGCCGCAAGACGCTGCCCTGGCAGCAGCAACGCACCCCTTACCGTGTGTGGCTGTCGGAGGTGATGCTGCAGCAAACGCAGGTGTCTACCGCCACGCCCTATTTCCTGCGCTTCACCGCACAATTCCCCGAAGTGCAGACGCTGGCCGCGGCGCCGCTCGACGCGGTGCTGCATGGCTGGGCTGGACTGGGGTACTACGCCCGTGCGCGCAACCTGCATGCGGCGGCACAAGCGGTGGTGCGTGAAGGTGCTGGCGTCTTTCCCGAGACCCTCGACGGGCTGCAAGCTTTGCCGGGTATTGGCCGCTCGACGGCCGCCGCCATCTTGTCGCTGGCGCATGATGCGCGACACACCATCCTCGATGGCAACGTCAAACGCGTGCTCACGCGCTGGGCGGGCCTGGAGGGTTTTCCTGGCCTGCCGGCCGTGGAGCGCGAACTGTGGCGTTTGGCAGAGGCCTGTACGCCGCAAGGGCGCAATGCTGACTACACGCAGGCCATCATGGACCTGGGCGCTACGCTGTGTACCCGCGCGCGGCCGGCCTGCGCGCTGTGTCCGCTGCAGGCGGACTGCGTGGCCTACCTAAGCCAGCGGCAGGCCGAACTGCCAACGCGCCGTCCCGCGGCGAAGCGCGCCCGCCGCGTGCGGCGGGTGGTGGTGCTGGTGGCGGTGAGCCAGGACGCGGTTTGGTTGGAAGCGCGCCCCGCCAAGGGTATTTGGGGCGGGCTGTGGAGTTTCCCCGAGTTTGCGGACCTGACCGCGGCTGCTGAGCTCCATGGATTTGCCAGTGCACAGCCCGCCTTAGCCCGCGTCTGGCCCACGGTGTTGCATTCGTTCACCCACTACGATCTTGAGTTGGTGCCCTGGGTGCTGCCGGTGTCGGCACCGGCGTCGGCATCGGCATCGGCGCCGCGCCAGGCGGCGAGCGTCCCCCCGCTCACGGGGGCTGAACCTAATGGGAGGTGGTACCCGATGCGGCGCACTACGGCTGCCAAGACCCGTGTAGGCTTGCCTGCCCCGATCGAACGCCTGATCGAGGCGGTGGCGGACGCCACGGCAGCGGGCATTTTCAGCAGTGACGAAGCTTTAGGAGAGAGGACATGACCCGGATGGTGAATTGTGCAGTCTTGGGCGTGGAAGCCGAAGGGATGGACTACGTGCCGTATCCGGGTGAGCTGGGCCAGCGCATCTACGCCAGCGTGTCTAAAGAAGGCTGGGCGCGGTGGGTGGCCCACCAGACCATGCTGCTGAATGAATACCGTCTGACGCCCATCGACCCGAAGGCGCGCAAGTTTCTGGTGACCGAGATGGAAAAGTTTCTCTTTGGGGCAGGTTCCGCGGCGCCCGCAGAGTTCGTGCCGCCACCGCCAAGCCCGCCACAATCTTGACCTAAGCGGCGCCAACCGCGACAATGGCTGTTAAGCCCGAGTGGCCGGGTAGCTCAGTTGGTAGAGCAGCGGATTGAAAATCCGCGTGTCGTTGGTTCGATTCCGACCCCGGCCACCATTCCTTGCCACTGCAGGAATGGTTGAACCCTTGTCGTTCGAGCGGCTCGCAGCCGGTTAGGTTAGCGCCGCGATCCAGTCTGCAACGTACGCTGCTCGGCCGCATAGGCGATAGCCGCTTCGCTGATCAGGTATTGATGAATAGCATCAGCGTCCTTGGGCGAAAGTACGTCACTGAAATTTCCCATCCCTTTTGCGGCATAAGCGCCTTGCAGCACAATCGCGGGGAATAACTGGTGGGTTGCCGCGGAGAGATGGCGCAGGTCGGACAGCATGCCGTGGCCAAACACGTGGCAACGCCCGCAGTAGCGGTTATAAAGCACGGCGCCGTGTTCGAGGGTGGCCGGGTTGGCCGCCAAGTTAGCAGCCAGTGCTGGCGGCTTCACGAACGGGCGGTCCACCACCCGCGGTGGCTTCGGAATGGCACCGCCTCCCAGCTTCAGCGCCACGATGCGTCCTTGGTTGCCATAAAGGTCAGGCGCGCTGCCCGGCGGAAAGCTGGTGCCGCCGCCACCGCCATAGCCGGCCATGAACGCTACGTACTGTTCATTCCCAATCGCGTAGGTCATGGGGGCCGCCATCATCGCCGTGCCCACGTCTATTCGGCGTAACCACTGGCCATCGGCCGCCGCATAGACATTCAGGAAGCCGGCAGCATCGCCACGGAACACCAAGCCGCCATCGGTCGACATGACACCGCCATCCCAGAAGCTATAGGACGGCTGTGACCACACCACGCGCTGTCGCACCGGGTCCCAAGCGCGCAGTTCCCCACGCATGCCCGTGTGGGCACCGGGTCCTGCTGCCCGCACCAGTGCTTCCAGCGTCGGTAGTGGGCCGAACATGGAGCGCAGCGCTGCGGGGTCGTAGCCCGCAGGCACCAGCCCGGCCGTGGTGAACGTGCCGTCCAGCATCCCGGCAGGCCGATGGCGGGTGTCCACAAACACCATGGGCATGTCGATGACCGGGATATACACCAGACCGGTTTTCGCGCTGAAGGACATGGGCTGCCAGTTGTGCCCACCGGCCATCGACGGAAACACCAGCTTGGGCCCGGTGCCATAGTCGGCCGCGGGGTTGGGTAGCGGCCGTCCGGTCTTCGGGTCGATACCGCGGGTCCAGTTCACGAAAACATAGTTACGAGCCGACAGCAGTTCGCCGGTGGCGCGGTCCAGCACGTAGAAGAAGCCGTTCTTCGGTGCCTGCATCAGCACCTTGCGCTTGCGCCCGCCCCATTGCAGATCGGCGAAGACCATCTTCATGGTGGCGGTGTAGTCCCAGCCGTCGCCTGGCACCTCCTGGTAGTGCCAGGCGAGCGCGCCAGTCTCTGCATGCACCGCGACAATGGAGCTGACATAGAGATTGTCACCGCCACTGGGGCTACGTTGCTTGGGGTCGTAGGGCGACGGGTTGCCGGTGCCGAGATACACCAGCTTCAAGTCGGGGTCATAGGCCATGCCGTCCCACACCGTGCCGCCACCACCCGCGCTCCAGGCGCTGTGCGGGTCCCAGGTTTTTGCCGCCGCCTCCAGATGCGGCTGGTCTTGTGGCCCCAGCTTCGGGTCGCGCGGCACCGTGAAAAACCGCCATTGCTGTGCCCCGGTGGTTAAGTCATAGGCCGTGACATAGCCGCGCACACCGAAATCTGCCCCCCCATTGCCGATGACTACCACCTCTCCGGCGATCAGCGGCGCGCCACTGACCGTATACGGCGTGTGGTGTTCCCGGCCTATGAGTGTGTCGACACGCCATAGGACGGCGCCGGTGCGCGCATCCAGTGCGTGCAGCCAACCGTCGGTGCTGCCCACATAAACCCGCCCCTGCCACACGGCCAGGCCACGGTTCACCACGTCGCAGCAGGCATACCGCGCCCAGGCACCGTCCACGGGCGGCACAAAGCGCCACCGTTCGCGGCCGGTGCGTGCGTCGAGCGCGTAGACGCGCCCCCAATTGCCGGCCGCATACATCACCCCATCAATCACGATGGGCGTTGCTTGCAAGCCCCGCCGGGTGTCCAGCGCGAACTGCCACGCCAGCCCGAGTTGGCTGACATTGGTGGCGTCTATCTGCGTGAGCGGCGAATGGTAGGTGCCGCTGCCGTCGCGCCCGCTGGTGAACCACTCGCCGGGCTCCGCTGCGGCCTGCGCCAGACGCGTGGCGTCCAGCCGCCCGGCAGGAGTGGCCACGTCAAGGGCTGCAGGCTGCTGCGTGGCTGCGGGGTCGTGGGAGCAGGCGGCAACGGCCAGACCTAAACCGATGGCGCATGCAACCACGCAGCGTGAAACCCATAACCCAGCTTGGCGTGGCAGGCGCATCGGTTTACCAGAGGTTGCTGCTGCGGGCGCCCAGACCGGCGGTAGCGTGTCGGAACGGGCGAGAGGTGGGTTCACGACGGTAGTCGCGACCCAGAGTAGCACCCAGGCAGTGGATTATGCCGGGCGGTGTTCGCGTTCCACCCCGAGTAAGGGTTCGCTGAGACTGCGAGCAGCGGCGCCAAAAGGGGTTAGATCCCTATATTCCGCCAGTCCAATCTCTAGCGAGTCGGCTACTTCCACATGCTGATAAGTGCCGTAAAGCACATCCCAGAAGGAAAACGCGAACCCGAAGTTCTTATCGAGGTGCCTCGGGTTGAGCGAATGGTGCACTTTGTGCGCTATGGGCGACACCAAGACTTTTTCTAAAAATCCAAGGTTCGTTCGCAGATTGGAATGGGTGAAGATGCCCATCACGAAAATGAAGTAGCCATAGAACTTCGCGTATTCATTGGTAAAAGGAAACAACAAGGCCAAGGCGAACGCGTTGAAGTAGCCCGACAGCACTATCTCCGCAGGATGCGCCCGGTAGTTGCTCAGGCCAGTGAAGCGGGTCTGGCTGTGGTGAAATTTGTGCAACCGCCACAGAAATGGTTGCGTATGGAAAACGCGATGAACCCAGTAATTCGTGTGGCTCGCCACCAGCATGAAACCCACAAAGCCTAAGACTTGAACTGGCAAGCCTAGGTGGCTGATGTCAATGCGCCATCCGTTGTGGAAGAACAGCAGGCCCTGATCGCGAAAGTGCCCCAGTCCCAGGAGGCTTTGGTAACCGACCAGTGACACGACGGCGAAAAACAGGTCGATAGACAGATGTTGCCAGTCGATCTTGCGCACGAATACCAAGGCACTGGAACTGACGGCCAGACTGCCCAATAAGCTTAGGGAAACGAACGCCCGCATAGCAACGACCGCCTGAATATCGGAAGGGTCGCTGAGTTGTACACGGAACGGAGGCTTTAAAATGTACGCCCGCTTACATATCGCCGACGGGGCCGACGTTCGCCCTGTCTTCAGTGGCGGCTAATGCCGGCTCGACCATTCCAGACGCAGGTAGGCAAAACCGCCGTTGTAGCCGAAGGGCGAGGTGAGCGGGTAGATGGCACCCAGAAACCCGGGCTGTCGCCCGTACGGGTTCTCTGCCGGGTAGCGGTCAAACAGGTTTTTGGCGCCCAACACCAGTTGCAGACCATGCGGTGCGGCATAGGC
>CANIOW010000014.1 GCA_947469285.1 Gammaproteobacteria bacterium | reverse complement strand
GTCTTGCCCTGGCCGGACAGGACATCTGCCTCGCGCAGCTTGTGAATAATCGCTTCCGTCGTAAACCGTTGTTTTGGCATGGTCCTTAACCCTCCGTTCCTCTATTTTAGGGAACATCAGGCTGGACCAGTTATCTCAAGTCAGGTCAAATTTATCAGCGGATTTTCCAAGGCAATCTGGTCTGTTGATTGCGGGCACTCGGTAGCCCCCTTTCCTTCCAACGCAATAATTGCTGAAATTGGTAGCAGATCCGACGAATCGGCCACCGCCGTCGAGCAGGCGCTCGCGTACCAGCACCGACGATACCGACCCAGGTGAGAGTTATGCGCAGAGAGTACGAGTGTTATTGCGGCACGGCCTGGCGAATCAAGCGCTTTGCTGGCTTACCCACCGATGCGCCAGGCGTGACCCGAATTGTCATGCTGGCCGAGTTTCTGGCTTCCAGCCCCCTGAGCTTGTTGAGGATGTAATCGAGGGCCTGACGACCGCAATCGGCCAGCCTGACATCTATAGTGACCAAGGGTGGATAAGACCATTCAGCCAAACGCGAATTACCGACACTGACAACGGATGCGTCTCTTGGGATTTCCCGACCAAGCTCGCGAAGTCGCTGCAACACACCTAGCGCAATCGAGCCTGAGCCAACGACAAAACCGGTAAGGTCAGGCCGGATTCCGACAAGCCTCCCAACGGCGGCTGCGCCAGCACCTGGGTTCAAGGTGCTGTGAATGATCTCAAACTCGCCGCCAACCTTTTTGATCGCATCGATGGCGCCCGCAACACGCAAGCGTGTGACGGGGCTTTGCGGAGGACCGGCTACTATCCCGATTTTCCTATGCCCGTACTTGATGAGTTCCTGGGCCATCATCTTTCCGACTTCCTTGTTGTCGGCTGCGAACTCAGGAATCGACAAATCTCGTGGGCTGAGGGCAGTGACGATCACACCGGACTGGACCATTCGCGACAACAAAGCCTTGAGTTCCGCCTTGTGCTCCTCTTGATCGAAGCCACCACCGGCGAGCACCAGTCCGGCAACCCGATGCTCCCAGAGCTGCTGACAGTATTTCAGTTCCAAAAGCGGATCACGCTGCATGTTGCATACGATCGCAAGGGTCCGGTGGCCCGCCTCGGCATGCTGAGTGATGGCCTCAGCAATCTCGGCATAATAGGGTTCAACCATGTCTCCAATGATCAAGCCCACCATTGATGGCGCGCCGCCCCGCAAATTTCGCGCCAGTACATTCGGAACATAGCCGAGAGCGGAAGCCACCTGACGCACACGCTCGGCAAGACCCTTATCTACGGGATACGCTTCATTTCTCAAGACCCGGCCAGCGGTGGCCAAAGAAACACCTGCCTTTGCGGCAACGTCTTTCAAAGTCGGTGCTCTGGGGGGAGCCCGGTCAATCTTGCTCATAAGACAACCTTGTCATTCTGCGGGGCCAACTGCAAGCAGATTGGCCAAGATGCTGCCAATATGGGAAAGGGATAAGCGGTAATGATAACCGGTAGCCCAATGGATCCCACAGCCGGACAAGACGCCGGCAGCTGACTCCGCTCATTTTTCAGCGTTTCGGGCGTGGCCGGGTGAGATAGGCGCTGATCGCCGCCAGTTCCTCATCGGAAATCTCCGTCTTCCGGAAAAACGGCATAACCGATATGCCGTTTCGCACGAAAAGGCTGACAGTTTCCGGGATGAGATCGGTTCGCTCTTCCAACAAGGCGGGCAGATTTCCTTGGTATTTCTCTTGAAGAGCGGCGGTCCCTGGCAACTGCGCGCGCCCTTCGGCACCGACACCGGCGCCATGGCAAGTCGCACACCAGTATATGTATAGTTCGCGCCCCCGCTCGACCTGCGACAGCGCTCGTGGCGACGGCTTTGCCAGGGCCTTATGCGCCCCTCCTGCCGATGACATGTAGGTGAAAGCGCCCAGCACAGTCGCCGCCGCGAGGGCGACCAGTATGGAGACCCTCACGTCTTCCTCTCCCTGAAGCGTTTCGGCCAGATCCCGCCTCGACCTGGCGCAAAGATGCCATTCGGGTCAACTGTATCTTTCATTGTCTCGACAAAGCGTCGGAGAGCGTAATTGTTAAAGGAGTAGGTATCTGAAACCACGTCCTGAAAAACTGCTGGTGCACGGTACTCCCCAAAACCAGCCGCGGCGGCGGCCCGCGCATAAGTCTCATAGAGCCGGCGGCTTCGCTGGTTCAACTCACTGTCGGATCGTGAGATCTGCAGTCCTGATATCAAAATAAACGTGCGGTACCACGACGTCGGTGTACTGAAGGGTGTGATGGACGGCTCGATCCCGAGGTCCCACGCGGCCGTTCGATACACCTTTTGCGCTTCGAAAATTGCCTCGCCCGACTTCGGAATGACCGACGAGAACCACATGAAACCGTCGCCCGGCTCGGGGCTCTGCTTGGAACGCGCTCCCACGAAGAAGATGGACAGATCTGGAACGCCCAGCGCAGCTTTGTGCGGGAGTGCATCCTTCTGCTCCTTCGTCAGCGGGAACTCATACCGCCGGAGCACTTCGAATCTTGCGCCAGGGATCGCGGCAGCAATCTTCGAGCTGGCAGCTGCCCAGTTTGCTTCGGTTGCTGCTGGCGCACCATAAAACTGCAGTTCGACCTGCCAGGACGCAAGCTTTCGTTCTCTTGCCGCCCGGTTCAGCTCTTGGTCTGTTATGCCCCCTCGCCTGTTGATACTGCCCCTGAACTCACTCTCACCCATCAGAGCCTGCAAGGGACTGCCGTACCGCGGCTGCCCAATCACACCGCCGTGTTCCATCGAGTTCACGATATCGACAAGCGGTATCAAATCTTCCCTGCGCGGAACGTAGACCATCCCTGACATATAGGCATCGGGCTGTGGCATCAGATGGAAGCCCATCTTGGTCACGATGCCGAAGTTTCCTTGACTAAAGAGGCCATCGACACTTGGACCGAAGCCGTGGCGAAACTCGGCCCACGTCTTTGCGCCAGGCAAAGCCCCCATGCCCGTCCGGATGAGATCTCCGTTCGGCAGAACGACCTCCATCCCGGAGTGGCTGTCAAAATGGTCGCGATAGCCACCATAGGTGTACCCACAACCGCGATCCAGGCTATTTCCGACGAGGCTTCCCCACCCCGGATCTGGTGGATCGATCCACACCTTGAGACCGCGTTGCTGGATATAGTCGTAGAGATCGAAATAGGAAACGCCTGGTTCAACGATTGCAAAGTGGCGTTTGTCGTCGACCTCAATAATCTTGTTCAGGCGTTTCAAATCGACGATGAGCGAACCCGACAGGACCGGTGCTGATCCGCCGTAACCGAGGTTCTTCCCCGTTGAGATCGGGTACAAGGGAATCTTGTATTCATTGGCGATACGCACGATCGCCTGGACTTGCTCGGCGGTCTCTGGTGCGACCGCAGCGGAGGGCAAGCGCTCGTCCTTGTCATCCCACAGCGGCGAGTAGGCATCTCGATAGAGCCGCACGTCTTCCTCTGACGAGAACACCCAGCGACCACCGATGGCTTCGCTGATCTTCTGAAGAGCCGATTTAAAATCAGCTTGCGATACGCCGGGTGGCAGAGGGAGGTTCATGTTCTTGTCAGATCATCGTTTTGGTATTGAGTGGACCATCGAGCCGAAAGATCGGCGCAAGGACCCATGTGACCAGTCGCTGCTGGTTGCCCGGCTCTCCTGGCCTCTCCCCTGTTTCATACTCTAACATCGTCTTCCGTGAGGGCGGTTCATGAGGGCAAGCCTGGACGTACTTCGCCATATCAGCTACCCAATCGGCGCTACCGCGAAATTCCGGAGACGTGAGCAGTGAGTCACTGCCTGCCAGGCTATGTCGCGTGCCATCGGCGACCTTGCGATGTTCGGCGCTGAAAACGACGCGCGCGTCATGATCACGCCCCAGTTGCTCGAGCACTAAGCGGACGCTCGGCGCGGTAAGACCCGCGATGGGTCGCGGTCCCGTCTTCCACTGCGACCGAAGCTCATCATTCCATAGCTGAGTCAGATCGCCATCGAATACAAACACCTCGTCCGCGACTGCGCTGGAATAAGCTCCAAGCCTGACACTTTCGGGAATGTTGCGATCGACGAGCAATTTGTGCAGCCTGGCTGGCGGTCGTCTCGAGCCAGGTTGAGCCTGGCCTTTCGCAGCCGCCCATGAGCCAAGCGGCAGGGAGCCCGCCACCAAGCTCCCCAGCACGAAATTCCTGCGCGTCACCTTGATGTCGAACATCTACAAACTTCTCCGGAAGGACGACGCGACCGTCAGTTTCCTGACGTACAAGGTGGTTTAGTTACTTGTTGCTCCGAAGACGTCATTGCTTACCGGTCCTCGCCCGGTGCGGAGCCCATAACGAAGCCATATTCGAGCGTATGCCAAGGCGTATTCATGCGCCGGCCGTCGGGAGCGATACCTTCACGACGACGAGGAAACTCACAAACCAACGAGTCTTTGACGCCAAAGACAGCGTCTGAATCGAGATATGGGGTTCCTTTGACGAACAAATGCGTCACCACCGTCCGAAATCCCGGAGCACTCAGCTTGAAATGAAGATGAGCAGGGCGCCAAGGGTGTCGGTTGGTGGATTCCAACAATGCCCCGACCGGACCGTCATGCGGGATGGGATAGGCGGTTGGTAGGATTGACCAGAAGCGCACCCTGCCGTCGTCGTCAGAGGTCAGGGTACCGCGAAGTTTGAAGCCTTCTGCGATACCGGGAAGCTGGACGTCATAGTATCCATCGGAGTCCGACTGCCACACTTCGACTTTGGCGCCGCGAATGGGTAGTCCTTCAATGCTGCGTACACCGACATCTACGTAGAGAGGTTCGCCCTTCAGTCCGCCGCTGATGTCCGCACCCTGCTCGAATGATGGCGAACCTTCAACGAAGAAAGGTCCGAGTACGGTGGTATCCGTTTCCATGCTATCGGAACCGTGGTTGACGGCATCGACCAGCATGGAGACCCCCAGAACATCGGACAGGAGGATGAACTCTTGTCGTGTCTCGTTGCACATCTGGCCAACGGCGGTCAGGAACTCGATGCCGCGGGACCATTCGTCCAGAGTCGGCCGCGTCTCGCACACGAAAGCATGCAGATGATGGGTCAAACTTGTTACAAGTTCACGCAGCCTCGGGTCCGGCGTGTCGGCGAAGCTGCCAAGTGCGGTCCGTGTGATCGTTTTCTCGCTGAGCTCAGACACGATCCTTCACCCCTGTTGAATTATCCAACTGTCTCTGGAGGACGGCCCTCAAATGCGTTGTCCAGCAATTTGCGCAGTTTCGAAGCGTCGAGAGGAGCGGGATTCCAGTACGGATTCTTCACCGCGAGAGAGACAACCTGTTCAATGCCACCGGCCGGCATACCCAGTTCCTTGAGACTCGTCGGCGCGCCGAGTGACCGGGCCAACTCGAAGAGCCCGAGGGGCGCATCGGAGACACCGAGAGCTCTAGCGAGCCGCGCCATCGCCACGGGTGCAGCGGACGCATTGTACGCCATGGCATGCGGCAGAACAACCGTATGGGTTTCGGCATGCGGCAGGTCGAATGCACCGCCGAGCGCATGGCAAAGCTTGTGATGCAACGACATTCCGACCGAGCCGAGCGTCACACCGCAGGCCCAGGCGCCGTACAAGGCGTTCGACCGTGCTTCCTTGTCATGCGCGTCGGCATGCAGGCGCGGCAACGCGCCTGCGAGTGCCCGCAGCCCGTCCTCGGCAATCAACTGGATGATGGGATTTCCATCCTTTGCATACAGGCCTTCCGCAGCATGGGCGATTGCGTTCATCCCTGATGTCACGGAAAGCCCGAGGGGCATGGTCAGAGTCAGGTCGACATCGTAGATGATGACTTCGGGCAGGACTTTCATGGTCCGTTGCGTTTGCTTCACCCCGTTTTCGGTCTGGCCAATGATCGGCGTAGCTTCCGAGCCAGCATAGGTGGTCGGAATCGCGATCTGCGGCAGGTCGGTGCGCAGTGCGATTGCCTTACCAAGGCCGATGGTCGATCCCCCGCCCAGGGCAACCGTACAGTCCGCGCTGACCGCGATCGCGGCAGCAACCGCACGTTCGGTTACAGCAACGGGTGTGTGCATGGTTGCTTCGAAGAAGCGACCGACGGCGAGTTCACCGAGCTGCTTCACCAATGCTTCGGCCGCTTGGGCCTGTTGCGGTGTGGAGAGCACAATCGCCCGCTTGCACCCCAGCGCCCGGATCTCCTCGGCGACGAGGCTGAGCGTCCCAAAACCGAAGGTCACCTTGGAAGGCAGGGCGGAATAGGAAAATGAATCCATGTCTTTGGCTCTCAGGGTTCTCTGTAGACGGCGCTGCCTTGGTGTCGCTCTTCAAGTTCGTCCAATGCAGAAGCGCCGAATTTACCGCTCCCTGCGAAGCGAGGCGCGGTCTCTTTCAGCCCCAGCATCAGCACACCGCCCACGACCAATCCACCGAGTGCGAGATACAACATGGCCGGAATGCCGTAGGTGGTGATCACCAGCCCCGCCACGACAAGCGCCAGGCCGCCGCCAAATATCTCGCCTGTGCCGATGATGATTCCCGCAGTGGTCGATATCCGGCCAATCGGCGCCGCCTCTGTGGCGATCGGGCCAGTAATCAACGCGAGCAAGCCGAAGCTAAATGCTGCACTTGCAAACAAAAGCGTGAATAGCATCGGCACGTTAGGGCCGGATTGCATGAAGAACCACAGCAGGGCGGCGCCCGCCGCAAAGCCGCCGATTGCCACGGGCCGCCGCCCGAAATGATCCGACAAAGCGGGCAACCCCCATTGGCCTAGGAAACCGCCAAAACCAAGCGCGGAAGTGACGATTCCCATGTCCACCGGCGTGAGGTGAAGCACGGCCGTCAAATAGAGTGGAATATTGGCGCTCAGAACGAAGATGCCGCACATCGCACACAATAGCCCCGCCATGCTGAGGGGGACATTGCGGTGTTTGAACAAGTCGCGGATCGGAGCAGGTTCCACCGGATTGAGCTTCTCCGACGGGGCCGATCGGTGGACCGTGATTGGTTCTCTTATGACGCGCCACAGCAACGCCGCGAGAATCAAGCCCGGCAGGGCTACGAGCATGAAGATCGCCTTCCAACCGATCCGCTCCAGAAGCTGGGTCGCGATGATGGGACCAAACCCCAGACCGAAGAGGGCGAACGCGCTCTGTTGTAGACCTTGGTTGAACCCGCGGCGCGATGGCTTGGAGGCTTCCGCGGTCGCTGCAAAACTGGTCGGACAAAAGGCGCCCTCGCAGACTCCCATCAGGCCGCGGACCACCAGCAATGCGGAGAAGCTCGCCACCATGCCCGAAGCACCGGACATCAGCGAGAACAGCAGAATCGCCGGGAGAAGCACCGCACGTCGCCCGATGCGATCCGAGAGTCCTCCCATCAGCACCGCAGCCACACCCCAGGCAACGCCGAGCGCTGCAATCAGGTTGTTCATGTCCTGCGGCGTCATGCCGAGATCGCGAATCATCGCGGGCGCCAACGGGGCGATGATCCAACGATCGAGGCCAACGAGACCGAACGCCAACGTCAGCAGCGCGACAGCCTTCTTCTCGTAGTTGGTGTCCCAGCCGGCAGAGTCGGCGGCGTGTTGATCGACTCTATGTGTCATTCCGCCCTCTCCCCTGTGCCGTAATGGAAGGCATTGTTACTGACCGCCAGCCCGAAGGATCATATCGGAGGCCTTTTCCGCGATCATGAGGACCGCAGCGTTGGTGTTGGCCGATACGATGGCAGGCATGATCGAAGCGTCCACGACCCGAAGGCCTGCAAACCCATGCACGCGAAGGTTATCGTCGACGACTGAATTCGCGTCCAAGCCCATCTTGCAAGTGCCAACAGGATGAAAGACCGTCTGGCCGTAGCCACGCGCGAAATCGAGCAATTCGTCATTGGACTGGACGTCCTTACCGGGACGCAGTTCCACTTCGCGATACTCGTTGAATGCCTTGTTCTCGAGAATTCGCCGACAGATCTTAAGTCCTTCGACGATTGTCCCGCCGTCCGATGGATCGGTCAGAAATTGCGGATGAATTTTCGGAGCCTGTCGGGGATCAGCCGACGCGATGTGGATGAATCCGCGTGAATTGGGTCGAGCAAGACAGACATTCACAGTCATGCCGGGAAAGGAATCCAACTTGCGGATCGTCGGATCCGAGTAGCTGGAATGGATGAACTGGTACTGAATGTCGGGTGCAATGACGTCGGGCCGCGTCTTGACGTAACCGCACACCAGCGCGGGCGAGGAGCTCAGGATGCCGCGCCGGGTGAAGGCGTACTTGATCGCTTCCTTGACCACGTAAAGCCCTCGGCTCCGCTCGTTCAGCGTAATCGGCTGAGTAACCTTCCATATCATGCGGACTGAGAAGTGGTCCTGCAGGCCCTCGCCGACGCCCGCGAGCGCATGTCGGACGGGAATGCCGGCATCCCGGAGAACCTCCGGGCGCCCGATGCCCGACAGTTCGAGAATCTGCGGCGATTGGACAACACCGGCCGCGACGATCACTTCCGCCCGGGCGCGAACCTGGTGATCGACGCCATCCTTGGAGTAAGTGATCCCGGTACAACGCTTGCCCTCAAACGACAGGTTCGTCATAAAGGCATCGGTGACAATTTTCAGATTGGCCCGGCCGCGCGCCGGGTCAAGGTAGGCCTTGGCCGCGGACCACCGCCGACCGTTCTTCTGCGTGTACTGCAGGTAGCCGAAGCCCTCCTGCTCGCCGCTGTTGTAATCGGGATTGAAGGCAAAGCCTTCTCCCTTGGCGGCCTCGAGGAAAGCATCGGATAGCTGGTGACGCTCGGTTCCCCTTGTCACCTCTGTTGGTCCCGAATGGCCACGCGTCTCGCTGTCGCCGTCCGGGAACCGCTCCATCTTCTTGAAGTACGGCAGCACGTCCGCGTACGACCAACCCTTGTTCCCGGCTTGGGCCCATTGGTCGAAGTCGCTCGGATCACCGCGCACATAGAGCATGCCGTTGATCGAACTCGTACCGCCGAGTCCACGTCCTCTCGGGATCGGGATGACGCGATCCTTGGTGCTCTTGTCGGGCTCCGAAGAAAAGCGCCAATTGTAGGTGGGGTTGTTAAGGACCCTTGGCAGTCCAGCGGGTACGTGGATCCAAATGTTGCGATCGGGCGGTCCGGCTTCTACCAGAAGGACCGTTTTAGATCCGCTCTCGGTCAGGCGGTTTGCAAGCACGCATCCGGCCGTTCCTGCTCCAATTACAATGTAGTCGAACTCATTCATTTGACGGCCCCAAGCATCTACACGGCGAATTTAAAACTGAGCGGTTGTTGAGTACATGCCAGTCTCACGACCCGACAGGCTCTCAAAACGACCCTTAGACTCAGTCTAGAACAATAGACAACGTTACCTGCTACATCTATCCGCAATTTGGACAGGCTCTCAAGTCCCGCCCAGTTGAACACGCGACAGAGTGTTTCAAAGCCGGCTTACAGTAGATGCCCCCGGCAGCGCATTATTCGTATTGACTGCAACGGCAAAGCCCCAAATCCGGCCGCTTTTCCGCTCATTGCAAAGAACACTGAAGGAGCAGTTCCGAAACATCGCCCTACTCCATCAATCGACGCGCAATCTTCCTTCTGCCGACACGTCGCTGATCACTTGCGATCGCTCGATGTCAGCGAGACCTTATGAGCTTGAAGGCCGCATCAACGACCTTGTTGGCACGATAGCAATCGACAACGCTCGATGGCGGTTTCGCACCGGCGCGCCACGCTTCGAATATCTTCTCGACCGCCGTGATGCTCAAATGCTTTGACGGCGCGCCATCGCTGGTCTCGTCTCCCGTCGCTGTCACGCGGCGAATCTTGCCATCCTTCGCCGCAAGCAGAACCTTCGAGCCTGAAATCTTCCACTCGCCGTCGGTCCCATCCCGGGGGAAGGTGTTGCCAGCTTCAATCGTACCCAGGACTCCGCTGGGCGTACGGATAATGACCGTCACATAGTCTTCGACTGCACGACCGTGAACGCGGTTGCTGGACTGCGCCCCGACGACCTCAGCATCCTCGCCGGTTAGATGAAGAAACAAGTCGATCCCGTGAATTCCAAGATTCCGCAGACAGCCGCCACCCATTGCAGGATCGAACATCCACTCGGAATCCCAGGCGAGATAGCGATCCGAGGTGGGCCGGTTGTTACGGAAATAAAGGTGCGACACAGTGCCAAGCTCGCCGGTCTTCAAGAGCTCACGGGCCTGCTGAGTAAACGGCAGATAACGCTGCGTGAACGGCACCGCCGCAAAGCTATTGCGCTTGGTGGCGAGTTCGGTAACTTCGCCCACCTGGTCCGCATTGAGCCCCATCGGCTTTTCCATCATGAATGGAAGGCCGCACTCGATGAGATAGCGGGCCGTCGCTGCCATGTCGTCGTGGCGACCCAACGCGAGAACGAAATCAGGCTTCGTCTCATCCAGCATTTTTCGATAGTCAGTGAAGACTGGAGTGCCTTTTCCGAGCTCGCGCGAGCGATGCTCCGCAACCGAGATCTGCGGATCCTGGATGCCGACGAATTTGATGTCGGGCATGTTGTCCAGAATCTTCAGATAGGCGGCGTCATATAGCGAGTGCCAGTGGCCTACGCCGGTCGCTGCAACTTTAATCGTCATTTCCATTCACTCCAATTGTTTGCTACGTCCCAACCGTAAGCAGCAGCTACGCCACGCCAGATCGGGGCAACGAAAATCAAATCGGCTCATCCCGTGAGCCAGCGCCTACTCCAGCCCGGTCAGGACTACGGCCCTAGGCGTACTGTCAAAATGCTCTCCCCAACGACTAACCGTCGGCTTAACCCGACAGAAGCCCGGAAGCGATGAGCGCGGCATGGATTTCCTTGGATATGCCGTCGGTTACGGGAACTGCTGGAGGACGAATCCTCGAAGAGGGGATTTCGCCCAGCTGAACGAGAACTTCCTTCACACAGGCCGTCTCGCTGGTCGCGCGGGTCGGCTTCTGATTTTCGAATACCGACGCCATCAGCGGGCGGCAGATCTTGTCAAAGATCGCATCGGTCTTTGCCACGTCCTTCTTGTCCGTCGCCTCGAGCAATTTCACCCAGTGCTCAGGCGTGATCGTGCTGATCCCGATCAGCGCCCCGTGGGCTCCATACAGGAGCATTTCACGAAGCGGCGGCGAGTCTACGGCCGCGAGCACCGACAACTTGTCCTTCAACCTGTCCCAGATATCCTTGTAGGCCTCGAAGGTGCCAGTCGCTGCCTTGATACCGATAACGCCAGGAATTTCAGCCAAGCGAACAAGGATATCGATCGGGTAGGCAGCCCCACTATGCGGCGGGTACTGGAAAATGATGGAAGGGACACCGGCTTCCTTATCCAGCCTGGTGAAGTACTTCGTCATCTCGTCGGCATCGCTGAGCAGCTTACGATAGGCGCGCAATTCGTAAGGGGGGAACACGAGCAACGCATCGGCGCCTGCCGCCTTGAGAGCTCTCGCCTGCTTGACCGCAACATCGATGTTACGCTCCATGAGCCCGGCGATGACCAGCTGGCCCTTCTTGCGAACGTTGCAGGCGATCTTGACGAGTTCGACTTCTTCCTCAGGCGTAAGCTCGAGCACCTCGGCCAACATCCCGGTCACCACCAGTCCCTTGACACCGGGCACGGATGCCACGGAAGCAAGGTGCTTGCTGGTAGCCTCGATATCAATTGACATATCTTCGGCGTAGACGGTGACAGTAGCCGGGTAGAGTCCCCTCATTTGCAGCTTACTGTTTTCTAACGGCATTTCAAATGAACCCCTTTAGTGTTTTTGAACAATCAAGGAAGCAGTAGGCCATTCCGGGCGCGTTCTACTTCAATGCCAGGCAAATTGCTTTCGTTACTTCTGCAGAACCCGCCTGACCGCCCAGGTCCCGCGGCAAGGATTTGCCTTCCGCAAGCACCTTGACGACGGCGGCGTTAATTCGGTCTGCGGCTTCGGCCAACTCGGGCGCATGCTGTCGGTCGGCGAGCCATCTCAACATGAGAACGCCGGAAAGGACGGTTGCAATCGGGCTGGCTATGCCGAGGCCGGCAATGTCCGGGGCCGAGCCATGCGCCCCCTGGAACAGGGCGTGCGCGGGTCCTATCTCAGCTGAGGGCGCGATACCCATTCCGCCGACTGTGGCTGCGCCGAGATCGGAAATGATGTCGCCCAACAGGTTTTCGGCCACGATCACATCGTAGAAGTCCGGCCGCTTCACAAGGTGGACCGTCATTGCATCGACGTAGGAGTAATCCAGCTCTACGTCCGGATAGTCCGCGGCGGCTTCGGTGCACACCCTTCGGAAGAAGGCGAACGATCTGAGAATGTTGGCCTTGTCGCATACGGTGACACGCGATTTCCCGTTACGCGGCGCACCGGTCCGCTTGCGCGCAAGATCAAGAGCAAAGCGGGCAATCCGGTCCGTGCCCTTGCGTGTTATCAGCAACGTATCCGTCGCCACCTCATCACGCAGTTCGATCCCGCCGCCGCGGCTAGCGTAAAGGCCTTCGGTGTTCTCGCGGACGATTACGTAGTCAATGCCGGTTGCATCGGCATCGCGTAGCGGCGAACGCACGCCTGACAGGAGTTTGATCGGTCGTACATTGGCATAGAGATCGAGATCAAAGCGGAGCCGAAGGTGAAGCTCGTTGCCGACCTCGGTACCGTCGGGGTACACCACCCCAGGTAGTCCAGCAGCCCCATGCAGGATGGCAGCCATGCTTGCACATGCTGTTGCCGTTTCCGGTGGCAAGACGTTGCCACTCTTCTGGTATGCCCCGGCGCCCCCTTCGAGCATGACGAAGTCGAGTGCATTGCGCCCGCACGCCTCGCGCAGAATCTCGATCGTGGCCTGCGTGACCTCCGGCCCGATCCCGTCGCCTTCGATGGTTGCTACCTTGATTGCCATCAGGAACGATTCCCGCCTAAATAATTGCTGTTTCTTAAAGCCGGCATATCGGTCGGTTCACCAGGTCATTCTGCAAGTAACCCACTCCGGTTGCGCCACATCAGTACTTTCCGACGCAAACTCGTCATCTGCGATTCTCATGAAGTCATCACGCATTTCTCGACCCACCGCCTCACGACCAGTGGTCACAAACCACGCAAACCCTGCATAGATAACGTTATCCTAAAAATAAAATTGAGGCAAGCGATAACCGCCGGCCAGCGCGGATGAGCATCTATTCGGACCGGAACTGCTCACGAGCGGGCGGCAATTGAAAGTGCAACTTGGGTCGCCTCAGTAAGGACGGATCGCGCGCGTCCCAGTTCCTCGAGCACCGTCAGGTGATTGGCCCCCGGAAGCACCGTCAGGCTACCGGGCACCCCAGCATCTTGGCGAACTCGAAAGAATTCCCTGCTTTGGCGCTGTAGCTCGGGCAACTCGTCTGCTCCGAAAGCGACTATGAAGGGCTTTTCGATCGGTTCCAGGCGAATCGGCGAGAATCGAGCAATTTCCTGGTCGGACAGGTTGAGCTTGGCGTTGAGGAAGGTGTCACGAAGCGGCGCCAAGTCGAAAATGCCAGAGATGCACAGGACGGCTTGCACCGCGTCGTGCCGGGCGCTGATAGCGGCCAGATGCGCTCCCGCCGACCATCCCGACAGAACGAGCGGCCCACCCGCCTCGTACCCCGCGCGATGGTCGTCGAACCACACCAGTGCGCTCACAATGCGATCGACGATCTGGGTCAGCGACGACTCCGGTGCGAGCGGATAGCCGCACAGTGCCGCGGACCAACCCTTTTCAAGCGCGCCACGAACGCAGGCGGAAAAATCCGTCTTGTCACCGCCCTGCCAATACCCGCCGTGAATGAAGACGAGGCACGGCGCGTTTGGATCGCGTCCGGGAAAGATGTCCCAGCGCTCCCGCGGATGAACGCCGTACGGTACGTCCAGATGACACCGGAACCGCGCCCGTACCTCATTCGACGCTTCCCGGCGAGCAAGGATCAACTCCTCCGCATTTCCGATCGCGCCGCGATTGTTGTAGGCGGCATCGCGGTCGGCCTGGGAAAGCCCTAACCAGGAGCGCATGGATGGCGGATCGGACGTTGGCAAGGTGATCCTCGACTGCAATCGACGAACGGACCGGTCATCCGCCGATAAAGTGCTTGTGTTCCAAGAATTCCGGGCTTGTCATCCACGCCTCGTGGGCCATCGTGATCAACATATCGGCGACCATCCCGGCGATCATCTTGTCGATGTACGGTTGAAGCCCGGAGCAGGTCACCACAATCCCCAGCCGCTTCACGCCACCCCAATAGACGGTGTCTCCTTTGAAGAGCAAGTGAGGCAGGGTTCCGGTCCGGTCGTCGTTACGATCGTGCCAAAGTTGGTGCGCCTTCAATCGGGCGATCTTTCCGAAGGGGGCGTCAAGTTCTTCGCGCCCACCGTAGAAGCTCTTCTGGAAAAGAACGAGCGGCCTGACCTGCAACTGCTCCATCCATTGCGGGCAGGTATCCGGCTCGATGGATCCTGTGGTGCCAGGGACGACGACCACAACATGGCACTGCTTGCGCTTGGGGCGCAAAAACTTCCCCGCGTCCGCCAGCTTGCTGTTGGCCGGTGGATTCAGGATAGCCTCGACAACCGCTTCGACGGCGGCCTCCGCCATCTTGGCATTCAGATACGCCGGCGACGTTGGTTCAACTTGGGACATGGTCATTCTCTCCGGCATGAAATTACTGAGCGAGCCAAGGTGTGCATTGGCATTACTTGTTCTGCCAAACCGGACTGCGCTTCTCAGCGAATGCCCGCGGCCCTTCGAGGAAGTCCTGGCTCGCCATATTCTGCTGTTGTACAGAGTAGACCGTGCTGATCGCCTCAGCAAGGGTGGGTTCGTCGAACCCGCGGTAGAATGCCTGCTTGGATGCGCGCACCGCCAATGGCGAGGCTTCCAGAATGAGGTTTGCCCAACGAAGCGCCCCGGTCAGGGCCTGGCCGGTCGGAACGACTTCGTTCACGAAGCCTAACCGCTCCCCCTCTGCCGCCGAAACGCGGCGTCCCGTCAAAATCATCCCGAGCGCCTGCTTCTGCGGAATCATGCGGCCCAATCTCGTGATGCCCCCTTCCCCCGCAATCATTCCCACGCGCGGCTCTGGCAATGCGAAGACGGCGTGCTCGGCGGCAACGATAATGTCGCAGGACAAGGCAATTTCGAAACCCCCGCCCATTGCCAACCCGTTGACCGCGGCGATGATGGGTTTATCCAGGTCGTGTCGGCGAGACAGGCCACCGAAACCCGATGCCGGCTTGGGTCGGTACTTACCGGCCGCCTGTACTTTCAGGTCATTTCCCGCCGAAAAGGCCCTGTCGCCCGCTCCGGTGACAATCGCCACCCAAAGGGCGCCGTCAGCGGCGAAGTCGGTCCAGACACGGTCAAGTTCTGCATGGGCTTCCCAGTGCAAGGCGTTCATGACCTCTGGCCGGTTGATAGTGACGATGCGGATATGTCCTTCGTCCTTCACCTGGCAGAATTTGGTTTCTTCCACTGTATGTCCTTCAATCGATTAGAGAATAGGGTGCTCAACCTGATTTGATCCGGTCATTGTCCGTTCAATGCTCGCGCGCATTCAATTGTCTTCGCGACCGCCCACCTTGTTCGGGCCCGTCCGGATCGGACCACCGGGGCGTAGGGTGCTCAACCTGATTTGATCCGGTCATTGTCCGTTCAATGCTCGCGCGCATTCAATTGTCTTCGCGACCGCCCACCTTGTTCGGGCCCGTCCGGATCGGACCACCGGGGCGTTTCGACGAATCACGTAGATAGGCGGCAATGGCCTTCAGTTCCTCGTCGCTCACATCCGTCTTGCGAAGCGGCGGCATCGAAAAGACGCCATTGCGCACGATCGCCACGATGAATTCAGGGGTCAGGTCGGTACGATCCTCCAACGCGGCGGGAATGTCCCCTTTGTACTTGAGCGATAGTGCGTAAGTGCCCGGAAGTAGCGGCACCCTCCCCTCGCTCGGACCCTTGCCGTGGCAGGCTGCGCAATTGAGCTCGAAAGCCTGGCGCCCTTGCGCCACGAGCGCGGCATTTGCGGCCAGAGCCGGCCGCCGAGGCTGCGCTGCGTGCACGTCGCCGCACATTGCAATCGTCGTCGCAGCCAACAGTGCGAATGCTAGCGCGCCCTTCATACGCCCACCTTCCCTCGCAGCGAGCGGAACGCCTTTGGCCAAATCCCCCCTCGTCCAGGCGACAGGATGCCGTTTGGATCAACCGCGTCCTTCAGCGCCTCGTTGAAGCGGCGCAGCACGTGGTTGTTGAAGCCGTAGTACTCCGCTACCTTGTCTTGCATCAAAGGCTCGGCCCGGTATTCGCACCAGCCGTTCTTGGCATTGACGTCAAGGACGAGCTCGAGCATCCGAGCAAGCGCTTCCGACATCGGCCGCCCTTCAGCCTGGAGCGGAAACCCGGCCCACATAAAGAAACATGTCTGGTGCCACTGGAGTGGCATGGTCAGCACGCTGGGACGCGGCGTCTGCTCGGTCACCAAGGTTGCTCCCTCTTCGTGCACCAGGTCGACCCACGCACGTTGGACCTGGAATACGGCCTCTGCCGAGCGTGGGACGATCGTGAACATTCCATAGTGGAGGTGGACGTAGTCGTCGGGATTCTCGACATGACGCCCGATAAAGTCGAACGTAGTCAGGTTGGGGACAGCCACAGCGGCATACCTTCGGATAGCGCTTTCCCCGTAAGGCGGATTCTTGTCCATGATCTGTTCGCGGGTGAGCGGCATTGGAAAGGAAACTCCCTCCAGCGCCCGGGCGCCCGGCACATTGCGTACCGCGAGTTGCTGGGCGTAATCCCAATTCGCCTTGGTCGTGCCTTCCGATCCATAGAACTGCAGTTCAACCTGATAGAAAGGGAGCTTCGCCGCCGCGGCCATCTGGTCGAGCTTTTCGTCGTTGAAGGCACCTTGGCGCGTCGCCTCGGCCACGAACTCGCTGTTCTTCATCAAGGGATGCAGCGGGCTGGAGAACACCGGTTCGCCGATCATGAACAGATCGGCCAGGTAGTTGACCGTGCGAACCAGACCATGGAGATCCTGACGACGCGGTACGGTGATCTTGCCGGTTCGATAATGCTCTGGCAGCGGCATCAGCCGAACGCCGATCTTCGTCACGATGCCAAAATTGCCCTGAAAGAACAGGCCAGCGGGGTCGGGCCCGAAACCGTGCCTGTACTCCTGCCAAGTCTTCGCTCCGGGAAGCGCCCCCATGCCGGTGCGCATCACTTCGCCATTCGCCAGCACCACCTCCAGACCGCAGGTGGAACTCGCGTGATCGCGATAGGGGCCCATCGTATAGCCGACGCCCCGATCAAGACTGTTTCCCGACGGACTGCCCCAGGCAGGATCGGGGTTATCGATCATCAGCTTCAGGCCGCGGGCTTGGATCTCCCGATAAAGATCGAAATAGGTCACCCCGGGCTCGACCAGCGCGAAATGCCGATCGCCGTCGATTTCCAGGATCTTCTTCATGCGCTTCAGGTCGACGATCACGCTGCCGCGAACGTTGGGCGCTGGCCCGCCATAGGAATAGTTCTTCCCGGTCGACACTGCGTAGAGCGGGATCTTGAATTCGTTCGCCACGCGGACCACGGCCTGCACCTGGTCCACTGATGCAGGAGCCACCGCCGCAGAAGGCAGCAGTTCACCCGGCTTGTCGCGGACCATCGACCATGGATCGCGGTATCCCGCAATATCGATCTCGGATGACAGCAACCATTCCTTGCCGACTGCCGCTTCGAAGGCGCGCATCGCCGATGCAAACTGCTCTGCAGACACATTGGGGGGCAGAATCGTCATCTTTTTTTATCCTCTCCGCGAACATAAAGGCGGGTCTCGCATTCTGGAACACGGGACCAAGTAGAATCGGGTCGGGGTTTCGAGTACCGGATGCCGGAAAGGGTCAACTGCTGAGGCCGCGCGGCGTCAAAAGCCAGGAATGCAAGGTCACTTGCCGGGACATGTCGCTGACGCCTAAGTCCATCATGGAGATTCGATCAGCAGGTGGTCGAGATGCCACCTCGTGCAACACCACTTGAAGCGCCGACGTCCATGACATTCCGGATCCCAAGGCTGCACTGAACTTTTTGGCGATCAATGGCGGGGCATCCAATGCATGCTCTGCCCTTCGGCCATTATCCGTGAGGCGATGTCTACCCTGCATCGCGAGCCGCAGACCTGCGTCGTGGCCGAGTCGAGACAATACGAACAGTCCGCCTGCGGTCGTCAACCCACCGATTGCCTGCGGGCCGGTTTGTAGCCTGCGCGCCAGGTGGTCATACCAGACCTCGGATACGTCACCACGCATTGCGTAGATCCGCGTTACATCCTGATCCAAGCCTTGAGCCATCACAGCGCCATGCTCGAATCTCTCGTCGAACACGAAATCAGCAAGTGCCTGGTGGTTGGGGTCAGTCAGCCGTACTGCCGCGCGGGCAGAACAAAACGAAACGAAAACTGAGCCTGCTATGCCACCTGCGAGGAATTGCCGTCGGCTCGTCACTCCTAAGCTCCTTACTGGCGCCAACAATCGTCCAGAGTGAAAGGTTGTCGGCATCGCGCCAGGCGAGAAGCCCAGCACGATGCCGACCCACTAAACGATCGCGTATCTCAGAAGTTGCGCTTGACGGTCACCGAGAGTTCCCGCGGCCGACCAACGATTCCCGCTGCACTACCGCCCTGAGACTCCAAAGCCTGGTCAAACTTGGTGGCGTAGTAATACTTGTCCAACAAGTTGGTTGCGGCAACTGCGATTACCCAGTTCTTGTCGGTCGTTTCATAGCTCAGTCGAGCGTTAACGAGAGTTCGCCCGCCGACCAAGCCGGCCAAGTCGTTGAACGGAGGGGCCTGCGCTGTGAAGCTGGAACGATAGTCAAAGTCGATCCGTGGAATGACCGTACCGCCAAATGCAGGGATCTCGTACTGGGCGCCCAATGCGAGCTTGTACTTTGAGACAAAGGGGGCGGTGTCAGTGAGCCGCACACCGGAGTCCGGGTTGGTCTCCGTGAACTTGAAATCCACATAGCTTGCGGACGCACTGATTGACAGTCTTTCGACCGGCCGGGCGTCAATTTCCACCTCGGCACCCCAAATCCGCGCCTTACCCGCATTGGTCGTCAGATTGCACGGTGCTCCGGGAAATGGCGAGACACTGTCGCAGCGGCCAAGGGGCAGCTGAATGGCTGAGAATTTCTCATAGAAGCCAGCGGCGTTGAGTCGCACACGCCGATCAAAAAGATCAGACTTGAAGCCCGCCTCGTAGGACCTGACAGTTTCGGGTTCAAACGGCACCGCTTGGCTGGCGAAAATCGGACGGGGGTTGACACCACCACCCTTATATCCGGTTGCGACCTGGGCATAGACCAGGAACTCCGGATTGAAGCGATAGTCAACTGCGCCGCGATAATCCCAACGCTTGCCGCTGAATTTGGACGTAACGCCATTCACCGGCGCCAGGAGGGGATTCACCGGCCCACCATCAGGTCCCAGCCGAACGAACGTGTATGACTTGGAGTCGTCGGTATACCGAACGCCGCCAGTCACATTGAACCGATCCGTCAAGTGCAGGACGCCGTGCGCAAAGCCGGATTTTGACTTGGAACTGATGGGATCGTTCGTCAGGAAGTCCAAGGTGAACCCTGGAACTCCGTTCGGATCAAAGCCGCGGTTGATATCGATTCTACCCGGAAACACGATATCGTTGTCGAAGTAGTACGCACCAAGAGTCCAATCCAGAAGCGTACCTGCCGTGCCGGAGAGCCTGATCTCCTGCGTGAACTGCTTTGACCGAATCAGAATTTCCTGGAGCGACACGCTGATCGGCGACACGTCGTTATCGAAATTACCTTCGCCGTCAGTTTTGATATATCCGGTGATCGACTTGAAATGCAGATTGTTGGCGAAGTCGATGTCGAGCGTGTTCGACAGGATCGTCTGGTCCACATTGTTGTGGGTGATCCCCTGGTACTGACTGGCTGTGTACGCATTGCCTACGAAAGTCGCATAGCTCGTCATGTCACGAGGACCGGTAATGAAGCTAAGGCCCCGATTCCATGACGACGACTCATACAGCAGTTTCGCGGGAAGAGTTTCCTGATGGTCGCTGATCTTCGTGGCGGACAGTGAATCCTGCACATTATCGGTCGGACGGATCAGAAGGGTTGCCTTGACAGACGTCAAATCGCCACCGCCCTGGCGCCCGATCTCGCAACCCCGTGTTATCGACACACCGGTGGACAGCGGCAGCGTGCCCGGGTGGACGCATCCGTAATCCAGCTGCTTGAAGAAGCCATCAACATGACGAGCCACGCCGCTGACGCGCAAGAGAACCTTGTCTTCGATAAGCGGCGCATTAACAGCACCACGGAGTTGCTTCCGATCGTAGGACCCGTAAGTTACTTCAGCATAGCCGCCAAAGTCATTGGTCGGCTGCTTGGTAAAGAGCTTGATGGCACCACCTTCGGAGTTTTTCCCGGCGAGGGTACCCTGCGGGCCGCGCAGAATCTCGACACGGTCCATATCGAGGAGGTCAAAGCTCGATCCGGTGGTGATGCCGTAGTAAACATCGTCAATGTAGATGCCTACACCGGGGTCGAGCGGCGGGAACGCGTCCGACTGGCCAATACCGCGGATAAATACCGTGGGAAACGAACCGCCGGTGGTCGCGCCGGCCTCGATATTGACGCTAGGGGCCGCTTTGGCGATATCGGTGATCGACAGTTGACCTCGTGCCGCTGCCATTTCGCCTGTCACGGCTGAGATGGCGAGCGGAGCATCTTGCAAATTCTGAGACCGGAACTGGGCGGTGACGATGATTTCGCCGAGAGTAGTATCCGCGGCCGCGGCAGCCTCTTGAGTTGACGAAGCATCCTGTGACGTCTTGGTACTACTCTGTGCCAGAACCACATTGGAATAAGCCAGCACTCCCAACGCAACCGACGCCATTGCGGTTGCACAAACAACTTTGCTTTTCATGAAAACCCCTCGTTTTAGTATAAGCATGAGGAATAAGCGCTCAAATTCGGACAATCAAAAACAATTACCTAGTACAAATGCATGCAATTGAAGACTTTCTAGCTGATGATCTTCTTACCTTTCAGCGCCTCTTTTTCCTCGGCGGAATAGCCGAGCCCCGACAGAATTTCGTCGGTGTGCTCTCCAACTCGTGGCGCAGGTTTAGGATCTGGCTTCTCAAAACCGTCCACCCAGAAAGGGCTGGTGACCGTCATGAGATCGGACTCCGCGAAGGGTACAAATACACCGTTCGCCTTGGCCTGCTCGTCTTCAGCAACCTCGTGCATCTCCACCACGGGGCCGAAGGTGACATCAAAGGGTCGGAGCCGCTCGGTCCACTCCTTGAGCGTTCGCGTCGCGAAAACACGGTCGAGCACCGCGGTCACCTGCGGCGCATTTTCCGCGCGAGATGCGGGGTCCACGAACAGCGGATCATGCAGGAGGTCCGACTGCAGCGCCTCGCGCAGCAGCTCCCATCGCCGTTGATCCTGAATAATCGACAAGATGAGCCAGCGGTCGTCGCTGCACCGATAGGCATTGCGCAAGGGAATTCGTGATTCCTTCCGGTCGGGCTGCCGGGAAACCGGCTCGCCGCAGAACGTCGCCTGGACCGCAAGCGCATTCGACCAGTAGCCATTCATCAGCAGGGAGGTACCCACATGGCCGCCCTCTCCCGTCTGCTCGCGGCGAAGCAGTGCAAGGACAATGCTTGCGAACAGCGAAACCGAGCAGTTATGGTCGCCCAATCCCGGCGGGAGGCGCGTAGGAGCGTTGGACCCTGTTCGCACCAACTCCATGAGTCCTGAGCGCGCCCACCACACCGTTGCGTCGAAACCTCGGTTGAGCGCCTCTGGACCCACTTCGCCAAATCCCGTAAACGAGGCATAGATGAGTCGGGGATTGAGCGCTCGAATTTCTTCCTGCGTGATCGACAATCGCGCACGTACGTCCAGCGGGAAATTCGTAATGAAGACATCGGCGGTCTTCACCAGATCCCGGAGCACCTTCTTGCCCTCAGGGGAATTTAGGTTCAGCCCGATGCTTTTCTTGCTGCGTCCGTCGATGACCCAGTTGGAACTGATCCTGTCTTTAGCCGCTGCGCCCCCATCCTGATCCGAGCCCCTCACCGTCGTTAGCGCCATCAGCGATGGATGCTCGTTGCGATATGGGTCACCGGTGAACGGCTGCTCCACCTTGATCACCTCGGCACCGAAGTCGGCCATGATCGTCGCGGCCGCGGGCGCGGATATGTATGTCCCGCAGTCGATGACCCGCATGCCTTGCAACATATTCTTCAATGTCTGGTTCCTCAGATCTTCAGGACAAAATCCGTCGCATCCCCGCCGCCAGATGCAACCCGATTCATCGGGCTCGGGTAGCCCGCAATCCCTTCAGCCGACTCCACCTTTGCAAGCAGTTCGCTTACGCGAACGTCAAATTTAGGCTGGACGCCTTGTTGAGATAACGTTATCTTATCTACTTATAGCTTGTCAATCGTCATGAGCACTTCTTATGGATTCAGGCAGCCTGGCAGCCCAGATCTCCAGTCGCGTGTTCGCAAAGCGCACTCATCCGATTTCCGAGTTGGGTTGTCCGGCAGGCGGTCCCATCGAAAATTGCAAAGTCTATTGCTGCCGTGATCGCCGCATCTGCAGCACGTCGACGTACTGCAACGGATTAAAAACCTGAGCGCAACTTCATGAAGGGAATTGAGTGATGCCAACTGTTGCCGCGAGCGAAGTGCAGAACCTCCTGGAAGATCTTTTGGGTCGCTTCGGTGTGCCCGCTGATCTCGCGGAGGTGCAAGCCACGGTGCTTGTCGAGGCCGAACTGCGCGGCGTCGCCTCGCACGGAATCCTGCGAACGCCGCGAATCCTGAAACGCATTGGCAATGGAGTAACAAACCCTGTCTCGACCGGACTTCATGTATGGCGCGCGTCCGGATTACTCGAGGTCGACGGCGAACGAGGGCTGGGTCCCGTCGTCGCAACCAGAGCCATCGACGCGATCTCTGAGCGCGCCTCGTCAACGGGCGTGGCAGTGGCTGCAATCTCGAATTCTAATCACGTTGGCATGCTCGCGTGGTACGCGGAGCGGGTCGCCGAGCGCGGTCAGACTCTGATCGGCTTTACGACGAGCGAAGCGCTCGTGCACCCGTGGGGCGGTGGCACCGCCATGATCGGCACAAATCCCATCGCGATCGGTGTGCCGACCGAGCAGGGACCGTTCGTGATGGATACGGCGACGAGCATCGTCTCGATGGGCAAGATCCATGACTACGCCAATCGCGGTCAGTCGATACCCGCGGGCTGGGGCGTGGACGCCAGTGGCGCGCCGTCCACAGATCCGGTCGCGGTCAAGTCCGGTGCGATTTCGCCCTTCGGCGGGGCAAAAGGCTACGCGCTTGGCCTCGCATTCGAACTGCTCGTGTCGAGCCTTACATCGTCAGCGTTGGGTCGAGACGTTCATGGCACGCTGGATGACACCGAGCCATGCACAAAAGGCGATCTTTTCATCGTGATCCACGGTTCCGGCGGCGCGATGGGGGAATATCTCAATTCCATACGTGCGTTGCCGCCGATCGCAGGGTTCGACCAAGTAAGGGTGCCCGGTGATCGGGCGCGTGCAACGCGCGATCAACGGCTCGCACAAGGCATTCCAGTCAGCGCCGAGATTTGGTCCGAGCTGACTCAGATCGCCGCAAACACACTTCCCAAGGAGAAATAATCATGCAGTCCTCGGACATCTACGGCGTGCAGCGGTTGCCTCGAAGCGTACTGTTTGGGCCTGGTCAGCGGGCAGCTTTGCCGACCATCGCGCGCAGCCTTGGCAAGCGCGCCTTGATCGTCACCGACGAGCGCCTGCGAACCAGCAAGGAATTGGCCGAATTACTGGAGGGCCTGGAACATTGCGGCGTAGCGTCTCATGTCTTCAGCAACGTCGAGCCGGAGCTCCCCGTGCGCTGCATTCACGACGCCGCGGCAGCCGGAGCTGCGTTCAAAGCAGATGTCGTGATCGCCATCGGCGGGGGAAGCTGCTTGGACGCCGCAAAGCTGGCCGCCTTGCTGATAACCCACGGTGGCAGCCTTGCCGATTACTACGGCGAGTTCAAGGTCCCTGGGCCCACTCTTCCAGTCGTGGCCGTACCGACTACCTCGGGAACGGGATCAGAAGTCACGCCAGTCGCTGTAGTCGCTGACTCGGACCGTCTTCTTAAAGTAGGAATTTCCAGCCCATTTCTCATACCCGAGGTCGCCGTCTGTGATCCCGACCTGACGATGACATGCCCGCCGGGACTGACTGCGCTGTCGGGCGGCGATGCGCTGGCGCATGCGATCGAGGCGTTCACCGCCGCGCCGCGCACTTGGACGAGCAACACCGCTTACGAACACGTATTCGTGGGGAAGAACTTCCTCAGCGACCGACACGCCCTGTCTGCCATCGGGCTGATCTGCAAATATCTGGCTCGTGCCTGTCGCTCGGGCGCGGACATCGAGGCCCGGACTGCCGTCATGCAGGGCTCCTTGAGCGCAGGCATGGCTTTCGGAACGGCGGGCACTTCCCTGGCGCACGCCATTCAGTATCCCGTCGGGGCACTGACGCACACTGCTCACGGGCTGGGTGTTGCGCTGCTGCTTCCGTATGCCATGGCATTCAATCGGGACCGCATCCTGCCGCAACTGTCCGCCATGGCCGATGTGATTGCGCCGCACCTCAGCGGACAGACCGACATTGCCAGGGCCGATGCCGTGATCGCGATGGTGGCGGACTTGTTCACTGAGATCGGTATTCCCAGTTCCCTTGCGGATATCGGGGTTGCCGAGGCCGATCTTCCAAAGATTGCAGAGTTCGCTCTGGGGACGACCCGATTGGTCAAGAACAACCCCCGTGAGCTCACGCCTTCCTCGATGCTGGAACTCGTGCAGGCCGCCTACGCAGGCAACCGCGCCATCCTCAACAATCCACAAAGAGCAACTCGATGATGAACAAAAATACCGGCAACACTCACCCATTCACTTTGGACTTGAGTGCGGTCCCCACCGGTCTCTATGTCGGTGGCACCTGGCGAGCGGCCGCGTCCAACGCGACGTTCGATGTATTCGATCCATCCACCGGAAAAGCTATCGCAACCGTCGCCGACTGTTCGGAGAAGGAAGCGATGCAAGCGGTGGAGTCCGCCTATGCCGCAGGTCCAGCATGGGCCGCCACTGCACCACGGGTCCGGTCCGAGATCCTGCGTCGCTGCTTCGAATTGATGATGGCGCGTTCAGGCGAGCTCGCCGAACTGATCTCGCTGGAAAATGGCAAGTCGCTCGCGGACGCCAAAGGCGAAGTGGGCTATGCGGCAGAGTTCTTCCGCTGGTTCGCGGAAGAAGCCGTGCGCCTCAATGGCGAACTTTACATCGCACCATCAGGAGCCAACCGCATCCTGGTCGAGCACCAGCCCATCGGAGTGGCGGTCCTGGTGACGCCGTGGAACTTCCCCGCCGCGATGGCGACACGCAAAATCGCCCCGGCACTGGCGGCGGGCTGCACATGCGTACTCAAGCCGGCGGCGGAAACACCTCTTACCGCACTCCTGCTCGCCGAGATCTTCGAGAAAGCGGGAGTACCGCCGGGTGTTCTGAACGTAGTCACGACCAAGCGCTCTGGCGCAGTGGTCGCGGCCATGCTGCAGGATCGACGGGTTCGCAAGCTGTCCTTCACCGGATCGACCGAGGTCGGCAAAGTTCTGCTGAGGACCGCTGCAGACAACGTTCTATCGTGTTCGATGGAACTCGGCGGCAACGCGCCTTTCATCGTATTCGAGGACGCAGATCTGGATGCTGCTTTGGACGGGGCCATGATCGCCAAGATGCGCAATGGCGGAGAGGCCTGCACCGCCGCAAATCGCTTCTTCGTGCATCGTGATATTGCGGAGAAATTTTCCCAGGCCCTAACCAAGCGCATGGCCGGTTTGAAGGTAGGCCCCGGTTATGATCCACAGACCCAATGCGGCCCGTTGATCAATCTCGAGGCTGTTCGTCGCGTCAAGGGACTCGTGGACGATGCTGTCAAGCGCGGCGCGGTTCTCCTAACGGGCGGAACTGTCTCGACGGATGATGGCTATTTTCTAGCACCCACCGTCCTGACGAACGTGTCTCCCGACTCGGCCATCGCGCAACAGGAGATCTTTGGACCTGTGGCCGCGCTGACAGTCTTCGATGACGAGGCTGAGGTCATCGCTGCAGCGAACAACAGCGAGTTCGGCCTCATCTCCTACGTCTTCACGGCGGATTTGAAGCGGGGCCTGCGGGTATCCGAACGGCTTGAATCGGGAATGATAGGCCTGAACCGCGGCCTCGTCTCGGACCCCGCTGCTCCGTTTGGCGGATCCAAGCACAGCGGTATTGGCCGGGAAGGCTCGCACCACGGAATCATGGAATTTTGTGAGATCAAGTACATCGCCGCCAACTGGTGATGAACGGCATTCGGAAAGGATGGAAGAAGGTGGTCGCTGCAACCGCAGCTTGTCAGCGAGACGGCGTAGACGCCTCCCTGACACACGGTTTAGACCACCCACAATGAGGTTGTGATGATCGACAAGAGCGTGACCAGTCTTGAGGCTGCGATGGGAGGCATCGCCAATGGCGCCTCGGTGATGATCGGTGGTTTCGGCACAGCCGGGATGCCGGACGAATTGATTGACGCTTTGATTGCTCGCAACATCGGTGATCTCACCATCATCAGCAACAACGCCGGTAACGGCGAGACAGGCGTCGCCGCGCTCATCAAAGCGGGCCGGGTCAGAAAGATTGTTTGTTCGTTTCCGCGGCAGGCAGACTCCCATCATTTCGATGCGGCCTATAGAGCGGGAAGAATCGAACTGGAGCTGGTACCGCAGGGCAACCTTGCCGCCCGCATCCATGCCGCAGGCGCAGGACTTGGGGCCATCTTTACGCCCACCGGTTTTGGCACGACGCTCGCCCAGGGTAAAGAAACACGCCGGATTGACGGTAAGGATTACGTTCTGGAGCTTCCGATTCACGCTGATTACGCGCTTATCAAGGCACATAAGGGCGATCGATGGGGGAACCTCATTTACCGAAAAACGGCCCGGAACTTCGGTCCGATCATGGCGATGGCCGCCAAGACCACAATCGCGCAGGTTGCAGAGATCGTACCCCTCGGCGACCTTGACCCCGAGGTCATCGTGACACCGGGCATTTTCGTTCAACGCGTGGTCGAGGTCGCTCCGGCGTATCTCGCCGCGACTGCGTGAGTGGAGCCGATGATAAATCGTTTCAATCGTGACCAGATGGCGGCTCGAGTGGCGAGCGACATACCCGAAGGCGCCTACGTCAATCTGGGTATAGGCCTGCCCACCATGGTCGCCAATTTCCTGCCACAAGAACGCGACATTTTCCTGCAGAGCGAAAATGGCCTGCTAGGAATGGGTCCGCAACCTCCAGCGGGTGAAGAGGATTGGGAGCTGATAAACGCCGGCAAGCAGGCGGTCACTCTTCGCCAGGGTGGCAGCTATTTCCATCATGGTGACAGCTTCGCGATGATGCGTGGTGGTCATATCGACATCTGCGTACTGGGTGCGTTTCAGGTTTCGATACGTGGCGATCTGGCCAACTGGCATACCGGCGAAGCCGGAACGATTCCGGCCGTTGGGGGCGCGATGGACCTTGCAGTCGGCGCCAAGCAGACGTTCGTGATGATGGAATTGCTGACCAAGCAGGGTGACAGCAAGTTGGTGGAAACCTGCACCTATCCACTGACCGGTCTTTCTTGCGTGTCCCGCATTTACACCGATCTCGCGGTCTTCTCAGTCGGGAGCACGGGCGCCAGCGTCATTGAGATGGTCGATGGTCTCTCGCTCGATAATCTGCGAAAGCTGACCGGCGTACCCCTGTCTGAATTCCGTGGCGAGGCGGAATCGCGGCAATGACGGAAGCATTTATCTGCGATGCCGTAAGAACACCGATCGGCCGATACGGTGGTGCGTTGGCAGGCGTGCGCGCCGACGATCTCGGTGCGCTTGCGATACGCGCCCTGCTCTCTCGCAATCACAAGCTCGATCCAGCCGAGGTAGACGAAGTATTCTTCGGCTGCGCCAACCAATCGGGGGAGGACAATCGCAATGTTGCGCGCATGAGTCTTCTCCTCGCGCATCTCCCGGTGTCCGTTCCAGGCGTGACGATCAACCGCCTGTGCGCATCGGGCCTTGAGGCAGTGGGCACCGCCGCGCGCGCGATTGGCATGGGCGAGATGGCGATCGTGATCACGGGTGGCGTCGAAAGCATGAGCCGCGCGCCCTTTGTATTGGGCAAGGCAACTACTGCGTTCGAGCGGGGCCAGAAGCTCGAAGACACGACCATGGGCTGGCGCTTCGTCAACTCCGCAATGGACGCACTCTATGGCACGGAAACGATGCCGCGGACCGCTGAGAATGTCGCAGTGGACCATGGGATTTCGCGCGCCGATCAAGACGCTTTCGCGCTGCGCAGCCAACAGCGCGCGCTTGCGGCCCAGAAAAGCGGTTTCTTCGAGGAGGAGATCATTCCGGTCGCTACACCGGGCCGTAAGGGCGAGACTTTGGAGGTGAGGGTCGACGAGCATCCGCGCGCCGATAGTTCGCTTGACGCCCTTGCCAAACTGAAACCTCTGTTTGGCCCACATGGCACGGTGACCGCTGGAAATGCCTCCGGAATCAATGATGGCGCGGCGGCAATGATCGTCGCCAGCGAGGCGGCGGCAAAGACCCATGGGCTGACGCCTCGGGCGCGGGTCCTCGGCATGGCGTCGGCCGGCGTCGAACCTCGCGTAATGGGGATCGGCCCTGTACCCGCGACGCACAAATTGCTTGGACGCCTCCGGCTGGACATCAATGACTTCGATGCGATCGAACTCAACGAAGCCTTTGCAAGTCAGTCGCTTGCGGTGATTCGCGCCTTCGGCCTCCCCGACAACGCAGCTCACGTCAACGCCAACGGCGGCTCAATCGCTCTGGGCCACCCGCTCGGCATGTCAGGCGCCCGTCTCGCGATGACGCTGGTGCATCAATTGGAAAGGACTGGCGGGCGCCGAGGCCTCGCCACTTTATGTGTCGGAGTGGGCATGGGTCTCGCTCTTGCGGTCGAACGGATATGAGACAACATTGGGAATCGCAGGCGCGTATATTTCGGAAGAGCCCGCGAATGGTCGTCACCGGGGGATGGAGTGACGTCACCTCAGCCAAATCACCCTTTGGGGAGCGTAGCGCGGCGGAGCCGGCATCAATGCGGCTTTCCCGCCCCGCTTCCCCATGAACAGAGAGGCGCTGCCATGACTCGAGCCGTCGAATCGCAAAGCTTTGCTGAGCCGCCGACTTTCACGATTGAGCAAACGCATGGAATTCTCCGGCGCAAGGAGCATGACATCGAGGCTTCCAGCGATGGTCTGGGTTGGTCGTCGCTCTATGTCTCGATGCAACGCGAAAGGCCTTATGCCGATAGCTTCGATGCCAACAAGGACCACCTGATCATCCTCCACCGTGATGGACCGGTAACCGTATCGCGAAAGATGCATGGACAATGCACCGAAAAAGTTGTCCCGATCGGTGGGCTGTTCATCTTGCCTGCGGGTCAAGACTTTTCGGTCGAGCTCCGAGGGTCGCTCTCTACGATTCATCTCTATGTGCGGTCCGAGCTCATCGTGGAGGCGGCGAGCGAATTGTGCCGCGGCGATCACGCAGGCGTCGAAATCCTTGCGCAGATTGGCGTGCAGGATGGCCTGATCGAACAGGCGGCCCACACCGCGTGCCAGTTCATGCGCGAACACGTCTATTCCAACTGGGCCGCCGACTCGGTTGCGCGGACGCTGGCGATTCAATTGATTCGGAAATACTCCTCGGCGCGGCTTCTCGCAGAGGCCCCTGCCCACGGATTGCCTGACGTCAAGCTGCGCCAAGTCAAGGCGTACATCGAGGAGAACCTCGAGGCAAATCTCAGTCTTTCAATGCTTTCGGGTGTCGCGGCATTGAGCCCGATCCACTTTTCGCGCCAGTTCAAGCGCTCGACTGGGAAATCACCTCACCAATATCTGCTCAATGCCCGGATCGAGGGCGCGAAACGTCTGCTGCGATCGTCCTTGCCAATTGCCGAAATCGCGTTTCGCTGTGGGTTTGCGCACCAGGAACATCTGACTCACGCCTTCCGCAAACTCACCGGAACGACTCCGGGTGCGTACCGGCGCAATGTCCAGAGCTGACGCAGGTTCGTGAGCACGCTTACATCGGGCAGGAACTCGATTGGTTTGAGCAGGATTCTTGGTGCCACGGGGTTGAGAATCAACAGGT
Organism: Gammaproteobacteria bacterium; assembly: GCA_947469285.1. Classification (GTDB taxonomy): domain Bacteria; phylum Pseudomonadota; class Gammaproteobacteria; order Steroidobacterales; family Steroidobacteraceae; genus CAIOHZ01. Next base: position 59,654 of record CANIOW010000014.1, on the reverse strand, counting down.
TAAGATCGGTCGAATCCAAGCTTTGAAAAGGAGAGCCTGATGACGGCCACAACCAAGTTCGGGTCGTTGAACGCATACGAGAAAGGCCGCGTCACGATCATTAATGATAATCCGCGTAACTATGTATTTTCGAACGTCTTCGAAGTCGCCGACACGTCGGCCCCGTACGAGCGGGTAGCCGTTGGCAAGAACTTTGAATATGTGATCGAAGCGTTTCGTGCCGAGGGCGAGTCTCCTTGGTACTCAGCGGCACACGATGAATTCGTGGTAGCGATGGACGGAGAAATCGAAGTACATCTCGTCAAGCTGGACAACCCCGATTCGGTCGTCGCTCCGGACAGCCAGGGCGCCCACCGTCTGCCGGGCGACCCCAAAGGCCGCAAGATGGGAAAGATCACCCTCCGTCGCGGTCACATGGCCCTGCTGCCGGTCGGCAGCGCCTATCGTCTGCGCGCTGCCAAGCCGGCCGCCGCGATCATGCAGACGATTCTCGGCCCCGAAACGGTCGAAAAGTGGGCAACCATTTGTCAGACCAAAGCTTGATCAAAGAATTCCAGGAGACAAACCATGGCAATGACCAACGACACTCCAACGATCTCACGCGCCGGTGCAAGCAAGGATACCGCGGTGCTGAATCTCGACAACTCAACCGGCTATCGCGCCTTTCGCGCCGGTGGCTTCGGTTTTCGTCGTGACGGATATTTTGCACACATCAGTTTTCCCACCGGCAACCATGTCATGTCGATTGACGCTTTCCTGCGGGCGCTGATGCGTGACGTGGCGTGGGGGTTCTTCTACGGTACGGTGAACTTCGACCATGTGGTGGGCACCGTCAATCACTACGGTTCCGTCACCCTGTTCGCCGGCGCGTTCAACGATGCCTACACCGAAGCAGGCCGCAATCACGAGGAACTGTTCGATTCCGCCGCACTGATGGACATCTTCAAGAAGATGCTGGCTGACTGGACCAATGATGGGTTCGATCCTTTCGCCGCCCCTACCGAAACTGGTCTGGCGTGGGGCTCCAAGAACGGCGCAAACCCCAATGCGATCGGTCGTCAACGCGTCACGGCAAAGCGCATGGTGGGGCTGCCGGGCGACACTCCAGTCAGAACCGATGCCAACGGTTTCCCGATCAACCGCCACTTTGCGGACGTGCCGCAGGATCTGCCGACCGTCGAGCCCGAACCCGGATTCGAAAACGAAGTCAGCGCATTCAATCTCTTCGCATACCTCTCTCGCTCGGATGTGACCTGGAACCCCAGCGTGTGTTCGGTGGTCGGGGAAAGCCTGTTCTGCCCGACCAGCGAGGAGTACATCCTGCCGATCGACCATGGCAATGACCGTGCGGAGTGGTTCTTGCAGTTCTCCGACGAGATCGACTGGGACGTAAAGGATAGGGTCACAGGACGGCCACGTGCGCGTGTGCGGATGAAGGCTGGCGATATCGCATGCATGCCCGCCGACATTCGCCATACTGGATACTCCACGAAGCGTTCGATGTTGCTGGTCTGGGAAAACGGATCTCCCAAGATCGTGAACCTGATTGCGAGCGGCAAGGCGCCGGTGGTTCCTGTAATTTTCTGATTGAGAAGGATTGGACCTGAAGCTATGTCGACTACCGATCGCGAGAACAGCCCGGCGAAGGCCGCTTACCAAACCAGGTTGCTGATTGGAGGTCGGTGGGTCGACAGCGTTTCGGGAGAAACCATCCCCGTAACCAATCCCTATACTGGCGCGAAAATTTGCGACATCGCCGCAGCGCAAGCCGCCGATGTCGACCTCGCCGTCGAGGCTGCGACCCGCGCAGCGCCTGTTTGGACAGCACTGCCCGCGCACGAACGCGGACGGTTGCTGCTCAAGCTTGCCGACCGGATCGAGGCGGAAACGCAGGCACTGGCAAGGCTAGAGGCGACCGATACAGGCCACCCGATCCGCGATTGCCTCGGTCTCGATGTGCCTCGAACGGTGCTCTGTTTCCGTTATTTCGGCGGCATGGCCGATAAATTGGAAGGCTCGGTCATACCGGTCGATGCCGGCTTCCTGAACTATGTTCAGCGCGAACCGATTGGCGTGGTGGGTGCCATCGTTCCTTGGAATTTCCCGCTGATGTTCACCAGCTGGAAGATGGGACCCGCCTTGGCGGCGGGCAACACCGTGGTTATCAAACCGTCGGAGATTACACCGCTGTCTACGCTGCGCATCGGCGAATTGATCCAGGAAGTGGGCTTTCCCGACGGTGTGGTCAATATCGTCACCGGCTATGGCAACACCGCTGGTACCCGCATTGCGGAGCACCCCGGTATCGGCAAGATCTCCTTTACGGGATCGACCGCAACCGGCCGCCGTATCGTCGAAATGTCCGCCGGAAACCTCAAGAAGGTACAGCTGGAACTGGGTGGGAAAGGCCCCAATATCATTTTCCCAGACGCGAACCTGCCAGCGGCGGTCGGCGGCTCGGCCTTTGCAATCTTCCACAATCAGGGCCAAGCGTGTATCGCAGGTTCGCGGATCATCATTCATGAGGATATCGCCGACGAATTTCTTGAGCGGTTCGTCGCGTTGGCAAAGTCAATCCGCCTCGGAGACCCCCTCGATCCCGAGACCGAAATGGGCCCGCTGACCTCCAAGGTTCACCAAGAGCGCGTGCTGGCATTTGTCGATGTCACCATCCAACAGGGCGGTTCAATTCTGACCGGCGGCAAGCATCCAGGCCGTAAGGATCTGGCAAACGGCTACTTCATCGAACCGACGATCGTACGTGCCAAGTCGACCGATCGCGTGGCGCGCGAGGAGGTGTTCGGCCCCTTCGTGACCGTACTGACCTTCAAGACAGACGAGGAAGCGCTCGAGATCGCGAATGGCACGGACTATGGCCTCGGCGCAGGGTTGTGGACACAGGACATAACCCGTGCACACCGCTTCGCAAAGAACATCCATGCTGGAATGGTGTGGATCAACTGCTACAAGCGCGTTCACCCCGGCTCGCCGTTTGGCGGCGTGGGCATGTCCGGTTACGGTCGTGAGATGGGCTTCGAAGCGATGCGCGAATATACCCAGCCAAAGTCGGTCTGGGTCAATGTCGATGCCAAGCTTCCGCCCTTCTACAAGCGCTGACATTGTTCGAATGGCCGACCCCCACGCGCAAACCGGCCAGGACTTTTCCTATTGGAGAACGCGACCCCGCGCACCCTTGCCGGGCACGCGGCTGGGGCCCGTCTCGGCGCTTGGCCCGGAAGGCACCAAGGAATTTGTGTTCGGCGTGGGGCCCTCTGCCTTCCGCATGTTCGTCGTGTATTGCGAAGGCCGCATCAACGGCTACCTGAACCTTTGCCCGCACTACTCTTCGCCTCTCAATATCGAGGACGATAAATTCCTTTCCCCGGACGGCGATGCACTCATGTGCCGCCGGCATTTCGCCCTGTTCCGGATCGAGGACGGCATGTGCTTCTCGGGCGCATGCGTCGGAAAGGCGCTGGATCGGATTCCGGTCACTCTGCGGGACGGAGAAATCGAAATAACCGGCTGATTTTGCCGCCACGCCTCTTGCAAGCGGCAACGACATTCGGAGCATCAAGTACTACTGGAGCCTGTTTCACCTGGAGGAATCATCAAGTGACTCGGGGAGCTGACTGCATTACCGTTCGTTGGGCCTGCGGAGCCGCTGGCCGTGAGCATCAGGACAATTGCTGTTCCTCGATCCAATCCGCGATGACTTTTGCGATCTCATTGCTGTTGGATTCGAGCATCATTGCGTGCCCGTTACCGTGAATGCCTCGATCCTCCAGGCGCAAATGCTTGACCGAGGCTCCCGCCTGCGCAAGAAAATCGACGATTCCGTGGTTGTCGGCCGCCATCCAGGATGCTTCTGCGGTGACGACCACGATTGGCACATTCACGAAATTAGGCAGCTGACGCGCAGGCTCCTTCTGAATCTTGCACGCTACGGTATCTGGCCGAACGGGAGGCCGCTCCACCAGCTCAAAATCGGCACCACAAGCAATCGGCGGTGCGTAGGTGATCCTAGCAGCCGTAATACCCCAACTGAGCTTGCCATCCGGCATCTCCGCGAACGGCGGCCCCATCGGCTCCACCGCAATGATCCCTTTTACGAGCGCCGGTCGGGCGTCCAAGAGAAGCCAGCCGATTGGCCCCCCTGCCGAATGCGTCATCAGGATGGAAGGACCAATTTGATCGAGCAGTTCCACACCGCCGCGTTGCGCATCCAACTGGTGGCGCTCCATGCTCGCGGGGATAGGCCCGCCACTAGACAGGAAGCGCTGGAACGCCGGGTCGTCAAACGTTCCGGAACCTGGCCATTGATTGTGCAACCGGGCTTGCGGCCAATTGTCCTCGAACGTGGACGAGCGGGAGAACAGCCTTTCCAGAAAGATTGTGGGAGGGGACGGCAGCATTGCACCCTGCAGATCCGGATCGAAGGGCGAGCGGCCATGACATGGACGGTCGAGCACATAGACGGCATAACCCTGGCGTACGAACCAGTGGACCCACCCTTCGCGGCCGTCCGCGGTGCCAAGGTAGTCGAGCCCTTGACCGCCACCGCCGTGGATCATCACGATCGGCCAGGGGTGGCGCAAGTCCTCGGGAATCCAGTACTCGACGTAGGTCTGCCCGCGAAGTGCGCGGCCGCCCGGAGTATCGATGGTCTCACCCCCGACCCAAAAATATCCCTGCGCAGCAAGATGCAGCGCGCGCCCGTGGCGCGCCGCCCAAAGGTCGTGAGGTGCTAGTGAAACTTTCATCTTTTGACGGTTCCTTTTCATTTGACAGCCGCTTAGGAGCGGTCGGCGAAAATGCGTCCGACGTCTTCATGTTCCACTCCACGACGTGCTTCGTCACGGCGGAAGAGGAACCCTTGAACTCGCTCATCGGCATTGGTGGACTGCGCATGCGCGACGCCGAGCAGCGTCGCAAATACTAGCAAATTACAGGGAAAAACTGACGCATTCTGGCGTCCGATGTCGGAGTATGATATCTACGGGAGTGAGTTGTGATGCGTGAGAATTGATTAAGATCAAATCAGCAATCGTTCGTGTTTGACCACTTACCATCTCACAAATAGCGAAATGTTCAACGCAAAAAGACGGGACCGGTCGGATTGCGTGATGCAATCAAACAATACCTGTTGCGAGGCGCAGGCCTTGCACAAAACGTTACACAGTAGGAGAAACGTATGATCGATGCGGGAGATGTCTTGATCGTTGGTGCCGGGCCGACTGGCTTGTTCACGGCGCTTGCGTTGGCTCAGGAGGGCGTCAAGGTGACGGTCATCGAGCGAGGACCTACCATCGTCGATGCGCCTCGCGCCCCGGTCTACTTCCCGGTCACGATGACGGCATTTGAAAAGATGGGCATTCTGACGGACCTTGATAAAGAATCCGCGCGTGTCCAGACGGTGGGACACCGGGTGCCTGAATACAACTTTCATGCCCAACTGTCCTTCAAGGTGCTCCGGGGTGTGACCTATGACTATCAGCTGCATGCAGGGCAACACATCGCCGGTCGGATTGCATGTGAGCATGCGCAACGTCGCGGCGTGGAGGTCCTGTTCAACCATCAACTCACCTCTTTTGAGCAACATGCAGACAACGTTGTCAGTGTCGTTGAAACGCCTGAAGGACCCCGGTCATTCCAATCCAAATGGGTCATCGCCTGCGATGGCGCACGAAGTACCGTTCGAAAATCGTTGAACATCGACTATGAAGGCTTCACGTGGCCGAATCGGTTCGTTGCAACCAATGTCTACTGCGATTTCGAAAAATTAGGCTTCGATCCGGCTGGTTTCATTTGCGACCCGGTCTACGCGGCCATGATCTGCGTCATCGACAAGAACGGCTTATGGCGCTTGACCTACCAGGAGGATGGTTCCCTGCCCGAGGAGACGTTCATGGAACGGCTTCCTGAGCGTTTCGCATTTCACATTCCCGCTGGCGTGAAGTATGACGTGGCTGCCGCGCAGCCCTATACCATTCATCAGCGTTGCGCGTCGCGGATGCGGGATGGGCGAGTCCTGCTCGCGGGCGATTCTGCCCATTGCACCAATCCGATGGGGGGATTGGGATTCACCACCGGCCTCTGGGACGGATTGGTCCTCGCCGACATTCTGGCGGCAGTCCTTCGCGGCGAAGTGGACGACTCTATTCTCGATCGGTACTCGGACGAACGCCGACGGGTCTACCTGGATATCTCGTCTCCGGCTGCATCCTCGAACAAGCGCATGATCGAGCAATCTGACCCCGAAATTCGCAAGGCGGATTGCGCGAGAATTCGGGCGATGTCTGAAAACCCAGAGCTCACGCGATTGATGATGTGCTTCCCTTTCAGGGTCATCGGCAATTTGCTGCGGCCGAACTCGCGCTGGAAGGACATCGCAAAGTCCGTGCGGGATGCGGGTATCGACATCAATTATCACAAGTCGCAGTTCCTGTGAGTCCGGCCAAGGTTTTGCAGCGGGCGCCAGTCTCGCTGCAAAACCATCGGCTTCGTGAGGTCAGTAACTGTTGATCGATCAACATTGGTTGTGAGTTAAGCCGTGCCCTTTTTCATTTTTCGTGGGATTGACGGAGCCGATGGGGCTTCGATCAGAGCTGAAGTTCGCGACGCCCATCGCGCCTATATCCGTGTACCGGCCATGGGATGCCGTGTGGTTGCGGGTGGCCCCCTGGTGGACGACCAAGGCACGGCGATGTTCGGAACTTTGTTAGTCCTTGAGGCCGCCGATCGGAGCGCGGCGGAGCAGTTCCTGCGGGGCGACCCCTATTCCAAGGCAAAGCTATTCGCAAGTACAGCGCTTGATCGTTGGAATTGGGGGTTGGGTAATCTAGTCCTGACTACGGCTACATCTGGCTGACAGGCCGGAAGGTGTTCCTCGGCGCATCGACACAAGCCCTGATCACTTAATCTTGCGGCAAGCTGCGAATATACGCGGCGACGTCGGCAACCTTCTGGGCGCTGAGCATTGACGGGTAAAGCGCGGGCATAGGCGCCTTGGGCGCCTTGATAAATTCAATCGCCTGTTCATAGCTGTACCGCGCAGCAATACCGCGCAGCTTCGGCGCGGTGCCCCCATCGGCAGCGGGACCGTGGCAGGAGGAGCAAATGGCGTCATAGACGCCCTTCCCGAGTGCGGGATCTCCCATGCGCATCGCCACTGTGTGTTCCGTGGACGTCTTGGCAGCCGCCTGGTTGGCTCGATTGAGGCCCGAACCTTTTCGGTATATGACGACCGTCGGAATGCCGCTGGCCGTTGGCCAGGTCGACCGGGAAATATTGCCGGACGTGATGGCAAGATACTGTTGTTTATCGGCCTGGTAGGTGATGATCCCACCTGCGATCGCCCCACCCGTATCGATACGCGACAGCAATTCGCCGTTCGAGCTGCGGAACGCATAGAGCGTCCCTGCCATATCACCGACGAACGTGACCCCGCCTGCCGTGGGACTGATGGCGCTGACTACCGGCGCTTCAGTGTGATACTTCCACCGCACCTTGCCAGTCGCGGCGTCAAGGGATGTAATCCATCCCGATCCCACACTGTCCGCTTTGAACGACCCGCCACTGTAGATCTCCCCGGCCTTGTAAACGGGCGGATCCTCGACAAAAAGAGTGGAACACCAGTCAACAGCTCCGACCGTGAGCGCGTTATTCACCGGATCATATCCGGGGGAGTTATATTCGACTCCGCCCATCAAGCCGGGGCAAACTCTCACGCCTTCGGTGGTGGGCTCCGCCTCATGATTCAATATGGTCGTGACCGGGGTGCGAACGATCAACTTACGTGACTTACGATCAATCAAATAGACGTAACCGTCCTTAGAGGCCTGAGCGACCAACGTCCGTCCGTTTTTGAGCGTCACAAGCACCGCCGCCGGTGATATGCCGTAGTCGTGGCTATCGTTCTTGCGTGTCTGGTAATGCCAGAGGCGCTGACCGGTCCTGGCATCGAGCACCAACACGGAATTGGTGAAGAGATTGTCTCCTCTACGCCCCCGCGGATTCAGGTCAGGTGCTGGATTGGCGACAGGTACGAAGAGTTCGCCGGTCTCGGTATCGAGGGAATAAGATGTCCAGGTCCCACCGCCGCCACGCTTCCATGATTCTCCGGGCCACGTCGCGTCCCCGAATTCGCCGGGCCGAGGGACCGTGTTGAATGTCCACAGCTTCTTGCCGGTCTTTGCATCGAATGCAAACATTCGCCCCTGGATACCCCTGTCGCCGCCCGCAATTCCGACAAAGACCTTGCCTTCCCAAGCAATGGGCGCCGCCGATACGTATTCTCCGATCGTCGGATCACCGACCGTTTGTCGCCATATCTCGGCGCCGGTTGTCGCATTGTAGGCAAGCACGCGCGCATCGCCCGTTCCCCGGAAGACCATTCCATCCAGATAAGCAGCGCCCCGGTTTTGCAGAAGCACTTCATTCTGTGCGGGCTCATAGAGCGTTTTCCAGACGACATCACAATTCGTCGGGTTGATCGCAATGGTCGCACGACCGGCCGTAAGATACAGCGCACCGCCTGCGAGTATTGGGCCGCTGGAGAACGGGCCAGGACCGCTCACCCTTACGCGGCATACCTCTTCAAGATCACCGACGTTATCGGCATTGATCTCATCGAGCTCGCTGTATCGCAATCCGTCCAGCCGTCGATTGAACGATATCCAGTCGGTATCTCCCTCGACGTGCACATGCATCTGTTGATTGGGAGAATCCAGATCGGTCTCGGCAACTGCTTTGCCATCCTGGTCGACTGCAGGTTCCACGCCGACACCAAGGGCAATTGGGGAGATTGACCCGACGCCGACGAGGATTGCTACAGCAACAAGTTTTCGTCCGGCAAACAATGTCGATCCTCTCGCGTTCATATATCGCACTGGTCACTCATTCAGGCTGCCGAACTGCACCGAAAGGAAGCTTCCGATGGGATAGAAAATAGACGTCCAGTCACTTCGCATGATGCTTCCAGCAGGTGCCGCTTAGCTATTCATCGCTTCTTCGACAGGTAATCCGCCAGATCACTCAGTTCCTTGTCGGTGATTTGCGTCTTGCGGTAACCAGGCATGATGGATATGCCGTTGCGGACAAAGTAGCGCACCATCTCCGGCGTCAAATCTTTGCGATCTTCCAACGCGCCAGGTTTTGCTCCGGCATATCGGGTGGTCAGCGCCACGGTCCCGGGAAACTTTGCGCCGTCTGCATGGCAGGCCGCACAATTTCGGTTGAATACCTCCTGACCCGGAGTCTTGCCCTTGGCATATTGCTCCGACGCGGCTGCGACAGCCTTCGCGGAAATTGGGGCAGCGGGTGACAAGAGGGCCGTTTCATTGCCCTGCGCATTTGTTTGATCGGCCGCCATTGCCAGGGTAGTCATCGCAAGGATCGGTGCGAGAACCAGTAGAAGTTTAAGTGGGTTCACGCTCTCCCCCTGCGCATTGCCTTCGGCCAGATCGCGTATCTGCCAGGCGATATGATGCCCTTGGGATCGATGGCATCTTTGAGGGTTTCGTGGAACCGCAACAGAATGTCATTGTTGAAGTTGTATTGGCCCATGATGTGGTCCTGGAATATCGGATGGGCGCGATATTCCAACCACCCATGTTCGGCGCCGAGATCGATGATTCGGAACATCCCATCTCGCATCTTCGCATTGGCCGCTGGATCCTCACTGATGAAGAAGGGCAGCAAAAACTGGTAGTAGCGTGTGTAGGGAATAGGAACCGGCGCGTTGTCACCGGTATCGATGCCGAAATCCAGCAATCCGCGCTGAAGGATATTTTGGGCCTTGATCAGCTCCTCGCCGTCCCGAGCGATCGAGGGTGCCAGCCAGCAATGGCCATGACTCGGATGCGGATTCGTGGGCGAACGAGTACCGACCATGAACCCTTCCAACGTCGGGATGCCGAAAAAGCCCGGTCGATCACCATCGAAGTCCTGCTTAAGACCCGCAAACTGCTCTATGCTCATCGGAAAGTCATAGCGCTGGAGATTCAGGTGCTGCACACCTGGAATCGCCGCAAATTGCTGCTTGGCGTATTCCCACTGTGCTTCGATTACTTTTTTCGGGCCGAGAAACGTAATGCGCTGATGCCAGTAGGGCTGGCCATTGGCGATTCGGTCGAACTCGGCCTGAGTGCCGCCGCCCTTCTTGGCAATCAATTCGCGCATTGCCTGGTTTGGCGTTGCGCGGAAAGCACCGAGCAACGGGCTGGAAATGCTCACCTGACCAGTAATGACGCCGACATTCTCCAACTGCAAAGTGATATCGGTCAGCGGAATGATGTCGTGATACTTCGGAGCAACGACTGTTACGCACAGACCGGCTTCGGGTTCGGGCGTGAGCCAAAAGCCCATCTTGGTGACGATCCCGAAATTGCCCTGCGAAAACATCCCGTCGACATAAGGACCAAAGCCGTATCGAAAATCCTGCCAGGTTTTCGTACCCTCGCGCGCACCCATGCCCGTGCGCATCACCTCACCATTGGGCAACACGACTTCCATGCCGCAATGAGCACTGAAATGATCGCGTAGATGGGGGTAGGTATATCCGATGCCGCGGTCGAGCGAATTCCCAACGAGGCTACCCCAGGCCGGATCGGGGCAATCAATCCATAGCTTGGACCCGCTGTCGCGAAGGTGCCGATACAGGTCGAAATAGGAAACACCCGGCTCAACAAGCACGAAATGACGCTTTTCGTTGACCTCCAGGATTCGATTCATCCGCTTGAGGTCGACGACGACACAGCCCGACATATTGGGCGCGGACCCACCATAGCCAAGGTTCCGTCCGGTCGAGACAGGATAAATCGGCACTCCTGCCTCATTGGCGATACGAACGATCTTCTGCACTTCCTCGACCGTAAAGGGGGCCACGGCCGCTGATGCCTTGCGCTCCTCCGCTTGTCCCCAGAAGGGTGAGTAAAAGTCGCGATACGTGTCGATGTCCGCATCGGCGGAAAAGACCCAGTCGCTGCCAATGGCGGCGCGAAACCGCGTGAGGACGGCGTCAAAACGCTGTTGATCGAAACCAGGAGGCAGCATCAGCTATTCCGCTCCGAAAAGAGAAGGTTGCCGCTGCGCATCGCAGCGGGCGCGGGGGCAAGAACCCAGCTTTCCAAACAATCTGCCGCCGGCAAACGATAGGCGGGATATTGACGGGAAATCTCTGGATCGATGCGGTGACCCGGCGTTTCGATCGCACGTCTGACGGCAACCCGGGCAGCCTGGTCCGGCCATGCCGACGCCGCACAGAGCAATTCATGATCAGTGCCCTTTCCGCCTCTCCAGCAAACATGTCGCGGCACCGATGTGGATACAGTGTGCGAGACATGATGGGCACAACGCACGCCTGGGCTGGCCATCAACTGCAGACAAAAACGCGCGCCGCCGGCAGTCAATCCGATCACGGACGTGCCGTGAGTCAGTGCCTTCGACAAATGTTCATGCCACAGAGCGGTTGCATCTCCAGCAAAACTGAATGCGCGCAGGCCGTACTGCTGAGTCGCAATCGCGGCGAAACGATGGGCTTCCTCAAAACGCGAGTCGAAAACAACGACGGCGTCCGTGCGTAGCCTTGTCATCGCGGAGACCGAGCCTGCCACCGTCACGGCCGCGGTCGCAACGCCAACCCCCAGAAACTGCCTTCGATTCATGGGACCCCCGTTTCAACAGATAACGTTATCTCACTGAAATTTTGCTGTCAACCAACTATGTTGCAGTCACCTTACTGGGGGGGCGATCGGACGATGAAATCGCTGACTGGAGAGATGGAGCGTCACCGCAGAAACCAAACAGAGCAACGCCGGCGCCGCAAGCAATCCCATTGAAGTCCCAATCGGGAATGCTCGACCGACCAGCCAACCGCCAGCCAACGGACCCACCACCCCGCCAAGGCTGGAGATCGCCGCGGACGCCCCAATCGCGGTAGCAAGTATTTCGGATGGGTAGATCCGCGAAGCCAAGCCGATCGTGATGAAAGCGGGACCAACGGCGAAACCAAGCAGCAGCGCGACCATCGAAAAACCTGCAATGTCTGCAACTACGCCCGCACTCAGATACGCAGCTGCTGCAAAGGCAAAGGCGCCTGCTGGAACCAGAAGCACACGCTTTGCGGATCGATCCAAGATGAAGGAAAGGATTAGACCTGAGACGAATCCGCCACCATTGATGAACGCCACGGACCGTAGCGACTCAGCCTCGCTGGCGCCTGCATTCAATAAGAGGACCGGCGTCCAGTTCATCAGCAGAAACATCAGCATGCCGGCGACAGCACCCTGCACCCAATACGCTATCGATACGGGTAGATAGCGCCGCATCGAAGCGGTGGTCGTGGAAGGAGCGGAGCTTTTGCCGATCGTGCTTGCGGCTTGGCTAATCTCAGGGACAACTACGCTCATACGATTCAGTAATGCCGTGAGGGCCGGCGAATTGCCATGCTTCTTGGCGAGGAACTTTGGCGACTCGTCAAGCCAGAAGTACATGATCAGGGCAAGTGGTATTGGCGCGAAACTACCAGCGGCGAATAATAGCTTCCATCCTCCAGCTGCAAGCAGCGTCGGCGCCAACAGGCCAGCTGCTATGGTGCCTATCGACATGGCGCCGCTCAGCAGGGTCATCGCCACGACACGGCGGCGTGTCGGAACAAAGTCGGCGATCAACGCCATGCTGTTGGGCAGGGCGAAGCCCAAGCCCATGCCGGTGACCAGCCGCCAAACGGTCAGCGATGTTAGGCCGGTACTCATCATGGAACCGATAGAACCGACACCCAACATCAGCGCGGCCAGTATCAAGAACGGCCGGCGCCCCCGACGATCACCGAGGGATCCCGCGATCAAGCTCATGATCCCCATGCCCGCGACCGCTGCCGCCAATGCGAGTCCGAAGGCATCCGGCGGCACGTGCCATTGGGCAGCGAGGATGGGAACGGCCAGCGCAAGAGCCTGAAGGCAATATCCATTGCAGATAAACAGGATGACGCAAAGAAGAAAGACCACTAGATGTGTGCGTGAAAGCGCACTTGCATCCATTGCCCTCTCGAGACCCGTCAGGTCAAAACTGTCTTTCTCTGTTTTCATTTGCTCACTCTCATGCAAATTATTCTTCTACCGTCATCATTTGTTGGCGAACGAGTTCCATCTAGTGCGCGCCTGGAATCGCCACAAATTGATGCTTGGCATTTTCACACTGTGCTTCGATCACTTTTTCCGGGCCGAGAATCGTTATGCGCTGATACCAGTAGGTCTGGCCATTGGCAACGCGGTCGAGCTCGGTCGATTCACGCCAACCCCCCTGATTTCGCCAGATAACGTTATCTTATCGGAATTCCGCCGTTGGCGCGACTTCGGGCGCGCCTGCTTAACGGTGAGTGAAGCAGCGGCCGCCGGGGGTCTGTTGGGCGTGGAATAGCGGTCGGGATGGCCCTTGAGGGGGAGATAACAGGCCGGGGAGTCGAGTTTGGCCGCGATCTCAGGTCAAACACTCGATCGCCAGTGAGCCTACCGAGTATTACTGTCCCAAACAAACCATAGGCAAACCCTGCGAGGCTTAGTCCGTGAATCGATCCTTAAAGCGCCTTGCTCAATCCCGAGCGCGCGACGATGAAACGAGCTTCATTCATAACTCGGTATCAGGGACTCAATCGCACAGCTTGGCTGCCGACCCGTGCCCTACCGAAACCCGCATGCTTCGGCTTGCAGAAGTCATTCGCCGGACAGGACTCGGGAAGACAAAACTCTACGAACTTCAGAAATCGGGACATTTCCCACGGAGCGTGCACGTAACGGAAACTGCCGTGCGCTGGATCGACAGCGAAGTGGAGGCCTGGCTGACGAAACAGGCGCGAGCGCGTTTCACTATTTCGAATGACCGCTCGAGTTCAAGTTAAGCAGCTGCAACCAATCCGTCGGGCACTTGAGCAGTTTGCAACGGCGTTACCGACTCAGATTCCGATTTTGCTTCAACCGCTGCGGCCTGAGTGAGCTCGTCGGCCCACTGATTGAGCACTGCGCGCATTTCCTTCACGTATCCGTATCGGTTATAGATGGCCGTCACGCTGCCATCTGAGTGTCCCAGGACCCGCCTGATCATTTGTTCGCCGCCCACCCCGAGGGTTTCGGCCAACCGCGTCGCGACCGTTCGCCGCAAATCATGGGGAGTCCAACGGTTGACGACCCGCTCTCCGGTCAGCGCGCAAATTTCTCGCAACATCCGCTCGTGTACCTTGGGCCAACCCACGACGGGCTTCTTGCCGCCTGTGCCGCTGAAAATGTATTCGTTTGCTAATCGCGGCACGGCCTCGAACACCTCGCGCAGGATGGCGACGGCCGCGGGAACCAAGGGTACGATATGCACATGGTCACTCTTATAGTGCTTCGCCGGCAGGATGAGTAATGCCTGATCGAGATCCACGAATGAGCGCTGACATCCGCTCCACTCCCCTGGCCTGCATCCCGTCAACAACAGCAGGCGATACACCGGTCCAAAGGGATACCCTAAGGCATCGGCGGCGCTGTAAACAACGCGCGCCTCGGTGAGGGACAACACCCTCTCCTTACTGTTCTTTTTCGGCAGATTTCGTTCCATTCCCGAAGCCGGATTATCACGTCGCTTAATCATGCCTTCCGTGATCGCCCAGGCGAACATCGACCTCAATACCGACATGGTGGTACGCGCAGCCTCTTTACCCCCTCGCGGTCGCCCGCGAGGATGGATTGGCCGCTCCTTCTTCTCCAGAACTCGCTTCAGCATGGCGCGAACGTCGTCGCGCGTCACGCGATCGGCCAGGAGAGTTCCCAATTGGGGAATGATGTGAACGTTGATGGCGCACTGATAGCGATTGAACGCTTTCAGTTCTCTCATCTTTACGTAGTCGGAAATGAAGGACTGGCCCAGTTCACTGACAGTGAGGCCTCCAGCGGTGGCGCTCTCCTCCAACGCCTTGACCGGGCTGATTCCCTTCTTAGCCTGGTCCCAATACTGATGGGCCAAGGAGCGTGCCGCATCTAATGAGACCGTCGGGTACTCACCCAAGGTGACACGGTACGTTTTGCCGTTGAGCTCGTGGCCGCGATTGCTCACGCCGCCGTCGCCGCGTACGCGCAGTTTCAAAGACCAGGTCATGGAACTGGGCCCCACACGGATGGATAGACCCCGCACGCTGCCATCAGGGACCGACACGCGGTTCGCGGGTCGACGCTTGATCAAGGCACGCAGTCTGACATCGGTTAGCTGGGTCATCGCTGGGTCCAAAAAAGTCGGCGCTGGGTCCAAATTGGGTCCCAACTTGGCGCGGAAAGTGACGAACTGGAGCGAACGCATGCGTGCGCCAGTTGTGCTTATTATACTGTTTTATATGACTTTTTTGGAGTTCGACGAACTGTCGCGGAAAGAGCCCGAGGATTTTCGGGACGTAGGTGTCGCAGGTTCAAATCCTGTCATCCCGACCAATTCCACTGCGAAATCACCGGGTTGGAGCGGGCATCTTCGCCAACACCAACCACTGCTCGATGCTGTACCGAGCGGCATTTCCGTGGCCGGGTAGCGCCAGCAACCCGTAGTTTTCCGTCAGCGCCACCATCGCATCCAAGCGCTGCTTGGGATCGAAGATCTGCAGCACTTCAATGAGCGAACTGATGATCGCTGGCTTATTCAGACTGCGCGTCGTCACCACGCCCTGGTGCCGCGCATAGGCCACCAACTGGTCGTAGGCCGCCTCGAGCGCAGGACGCATGGTCTGGTATTCAGGATCCAGATTGGAGGAAGACTGGTTGGTTCCCTGCTCCCAAGCGTGCCAGAGGAAATGACTGCCTTGAGCACAGCCCACTTGAGAGTAATTGGTGTTGTAATTTCCGCTCACCTGACGGTAAGCGTAAGAGTGGTCCGTACAGATATGGTGGGAGTAGCGGTCACCGAGGGTATGCAGAAACATGCCCATCTTCGCGTAGTTGGCATCCTGTGGCCCGATGTAGGCCTGCAGACTGCGGTCTGTCGCCACCACCGTGCCACGGTCATCCTGATTGATGATTAATTGCCCCAGCGTGGACTCAAACGGGATAGCCAGCTTAGTGAACCCTGCCGCGAAGAAATTTTGCGGGCTGTGTAGCACACGATCAGGGCGTTCGCAGGGCAGAGTGCGCTGCCGGTCCGCACCACCACCACGCACCACGAACCCGGCCACGCAGGCATCCGGACGCTCGTCGAACACCCAGGCCCGGAAGTTATTCAGCAATGGTTCATAGGCGGCAACGCTTGGGGCGAAGTAGTTCGCAGGAAAAGCCACCGGGGGCGGCGCAAGGCCATTCGGCGAGTAGCGAGCATGCAAGTGCAGCAGCATGCCGCCTGTTGCATCGTTAAACTTGTACACGCCATTCAACAGCGGCGTGATGATCGAGCAGCTGCGCGGCATCTGTGGACCCCAGGCGCCGCGACAACTGTCAATTTCAGCGGCTGACAACAGCTGCAGACCGTTCTGGTCATACGGCGTGTACTCGGACTGGTCGGTCGCTTCGTCGTAGATCATCATCTGGTAGGCCTGCCACGACGTAAAGCCGATCAGCTGGGCCATCAGATACGTGGAGTCCGAATGCACCAGGCTGCGGCCACCGACAATGGCATTGCCCCCCGAGAGGCCACTCATGCTGCCCCCCAAAGCCACGGCGCGGCAGCCTATCGGTTGCGTGCCGACCAAGTTTGAGGTGCGGCAGGCTTCCTCGACGCCAATGCAATTGCGGATCAGCGGCTCGCCAGAATCGGGAGCGTTGTAGCAAACATCGACGCCAAACATTCGCGCGTCTGCCACCGGCGAGAAGGCAAGGCTGCTACCGAGCAGCACACCGACTACAAAGCCAAAATTCTTCAAGATACTCTCCAAAAATGGGGTTTCATTAAATAAACGGCTGCAGCATTTCGGGGAAATTCGCGCCATCACGACTTCAAACCCAACACAGGCGAAACCACTGCAGTTTGTACACGACCGCTAGGCGTCGACGCGCAGCATTAGACATAATCTGCGGATTTTTCACACTACCTTGATATTTTTCGCGCCTATACCGGCAACACCGGCTCTTCCGCACCCCAGCTGAGCACCACCCCGCAGCCACGGGTCTCTAGAAGATCAATGCGGTCCACCTGCGGCAACGTGGCGGCCACCTGGGCGCGAATCCAGGCAGCGAGGCTGGCCGCATCCGGCTGGAACATCGCCGGGTCCGTGCCGGCCAACTCGTGCAGTGGACGGTGGTCCAGTGCACGAAAGGTCGGGCCGAACAGTTCCTTCACATCACCAAAATCCATGGTCCAGCCCAGCACAGTGTCGAGCGGGGCATGCAAGTGCAAACGCAGCGTGTAGGTATGGCCGTGGATGCGGCGGCGCGGGTCGCCTGCCGGTGCATGGCGCAGCACCAGCGCACTGTCCAGCGTGGTCTCCTTCCAGATGCGAAACTGCTGCCCATCAAAGTTAGCGCCGCACTGCGCCGTTTCATACACCGTCACCCAGCGCAGTTCGGGCAGGCCCGGCTTCAGTCGCTGCCACAGCCAGGCCGCAAACAGCTCACTGGTGGGAATTTCCAACCCAGGAATATCATTCAGGCAAGCATGGTCCAGCAACGCATGGAGCGGTGCCCAATGCACGTCTAGCGCGTCGTAGTCCAGCCCCAGCGCACGACCGTCCACGTCTTGCTGCACATGCAGAATAACCTCGAAGCCATGCCCATGTAGACGCCCGCACTGGTGGCCCGCCGGTACGTTCGGCAGACGGTGCGCCGACTGCAGCCGGTAGCGCCGCCACAGATGCGCCTGCTGCCGGTGGTCCAGCTCCACGCCTTCGTCCTGTGTGCTCTGAATACCAAAGGTAGTGGCCTCCGGCAGGTCCGCGCGTTCACGCAACCAACGCGCCAGGTTTTCATCCGTGGGGCAAGCGAGCACGGTGTTCAGGTCGCAGTAGTCCAACGGTGCCAGTGCCGCCGTCAGGCGGGCCCGCAGATCGCCCACCTCGCCACCAGGAAACGACGCCCAACCGGCGGGCAACGGCGCCCGCACGCTGGCGAGGAAGCTGTGGCCATGAACCCGGCGTGAACGATGGTCCACGGGTAGCAGATCGACATGCCGTGCGGCCTCGAAAGGGACAGCGGCGGTATAAAGCAGACGGGACATGGGGCGATTATGACAGGGGAAGCGCCCTGACCCTCACCTCTCAGTTACTGCTCGCATTCGGCCCGCCGCACCGCGCATCCGGGAACCCCGTGCTACGGTGGGTCCCTGCCTTGAAGCGCAGTCAGACCTTGCCTGATGCCGCACCTCGCAATCGAGTTCTCCATGCCAACCACCGCCGATCATGCAAGCCCGTTTAGCTCACTGGTCATCGGCCCTATAACGCTGCGCAACCGCTTTATCAAGGCAGCCACCAATGAGGGCATGTCCCCCGGTGGCACGCCTTCGAAGCAGCTGGTGCAATTCCATGAACGGATCGCCGCCGGCGGTGTGGGCATGACCACGGTCGCCTACTGCGCCGTTTCGCCAGATGGACGCTCTTTTGTCGACCAAACCACGCTGAATACGGACAACGTGCCGCATCTGCAGGCCGTGACTAACGCGGTGCATCGCCACGGCGCAGCCGCTTCGGTACAACTCACGCACGGCGGCTGCTTTACCTTTGTCGATCAGCTGAATTCGGGGCGACCGCTTTCTTCCAGTGGCGGCTTTAACAACGTTGGCATCCTCAGCGGCAAATGGCGGCGCCAGCGTATGGGCACCACTGACCTGACGCAGGTCGCAGATGAATTTGTGCGCAGCGCCAAGCTGGCACGCGACGCGGGTTTCGACGCCGTAGAACTGCACATGGGCCATGGCTATTTGCTCAGCCAGTTCCTCTCGCCACTGTACAATCATCGGCGTGATGAATACGGCGGCACGCCCGAACAGCGCGCGCGCTTCCCTGCCGAAGTGCTTAGCCGGGTACTCGACGCGGTAGGTAAAGACCTGGCCGTGGTTTGCAAAATCAGCGTCCTCGATGGCATCAAGCGTGGCAACACCGCCGTGGAAGGTGCCCGCATCGCCCGGGTGCTCGAAGCCGCCGGCGCACACCTGCTGGTGCTCAGCGCGGGGTTGAGTGCCGCTTCCGTTGACTTAATGTTCGGCTCGTCTTTTCCCACCGACAACTACCCCGACTTCATGGGTGGCCCAATCACCAAACTGGCTCTGTGGTTACATCAACTGACCGCGAAAAAAGTCGAATTCCACGAGATGTACCTGCTCGAGCATGCGCGCCAGGTGCGTGCGGCCACCCGCATGCCACTGGCCTATCTGGGGGGTGTCAAGACCCTGGCCAATGTCGAGCAGGCGCTGCAGGCAGGGTTTGAAGCGGTGACGCTTGGACGAGCGCTGGTGCATGACCCACAGCTGATAGCGGACTTTGCCGCAGGGAAAACGCTCGGCTCGGCTTGCACGGCTTGCAACCTGTGCACCGCGATGATGTACACCCCTGGCGGCACTTCTTGCGTGCTGCGAACGCCCGGCAACCCAGCGCTCAACGCGCAACCAGCGGCGGCCTAACAGCACTCCCTGCACGGCAGCACGGTAGTACGGCAGCACGGTCACAAGACGCGCGTAACGCGGCGCCGCGCAAGTGATACCCTGCCGCCTCACGGTCTGCTTGGGAGCAACCCTGTTTGGAAGCTGCCGTGGGTTGGTCCGTCTGTCAGGGAATTCTGCAGGAAGTCTTTGGCTACCCGGCCTTCCGGGGTCCGCAACAGGACATCGTCGAACATGTCGCCGCGGGCGGTGACGCCTTGGTGCTCATGCCCACCGGTGGTGGAAAATCGTTGTGCTACCAGATTCCCGCGCTGGCACGCCAGCGCGCGGGTCTGGGCGTCACGCTGGTCATCTCACCGCTCATCGCCTTGATGCATGACCAGGTAGGAGCACTGGCCGAGGCGGGTGTCAGCGCCGCCTTTCTCAACTCCTCACTCTCGGCCGCGGCCGCCGCTCAGGTGGAAACGCGTTTACAACGTGGCGAGATCACCTTGCTCTACGCCGCACCCGAACGGGTGACGAGCTCGCGTTTTCTGGCGCAGCTAGACCGGCTGTACGCGTGTGGCGGGCTGGCACTGTTCGCCATCGACGAGGCGCACTGTGTCAGTCAATGGGGCCACGATTTTCGGCCAGACTACCG
Organism: Gammaproteobacteria bacterium; assembly: GCA_947469285.1. Taxonomy (GTDB): domain Bacteria; phylum Pseudomonadota; class Gammaproteobacteria; order Steroidobacterales; family Steroidobacteraceae; genus CAIOHZ01. The sequence continues at coordinate 39,478 of CANIOW010000014.1, read as the reverse complement.
CGCGCTCACCGTGCTGCATGAGCGTTATGCCACCGTGCCACGCATCGCGCTGACGGCCACCGCGGACACCCTCACGCGAGCGGACATCGTCGAGCGACTGCAGCTGCAAGCCGCGCGGCGGTTCGTGAGCAGCTTCGACCGACCCAACATTCGTTACCAGATTGTCGAGAAAAAAGATGCCACCCGGCAGTTGTTGCGGTTTATCAGCACGGAACATGCCGGCGAGGCCGGGATTGTTTACTGCCAATCGCGCCGACGCGTAGACGAGGTGGCTACCCTGCTGTGCGCCGAGGGACTGGACGCCCTGCCCTACCACGCCGGCATGGACAGTCAGATACGCCAACAACATCAGGACCGTTTCCTGCGCAGTGAAGGCATGGTGATGGTCGCCACCATCGCTTTTGGCATGGGTATCGACAAACCTGATGTCCGCTTCGTGGCGCATCTAGACATGCCGAAAAATATCGAAAGCTATTACCAGGAAACCGGCCGCGCCGGCCGCGATGGCCTGCCCGCCAACGCCTGGATGTGCTTTGGGCTGCAAGATGTGGTGAACCAGCGCCGCATGATCGATGAGAGCCCGGCGGGTGATGAATTCAAAAATGGTCTGCGTGGAAAGCTCGATGCGCTGCTGGGATTGGCAGAGGCTGCGGACTGCCGCCGAGTTCGCTTGCTCGCCTACTTTGGCGAACCGAGCCAACCCTGTGGCAACTGCGACAATTGTCTGCAACCGCCGGACTTATGGGACGGCTCTGAAGCAGCGCGCATGCTGCTGAGCACCATTTATCGGGTACAGCAGCAAGGCGGTATCAGCTATGGCGCGGTCCACATCATGGACATCCTCCGCGGCAAAAGCACCGAGAAAGTACTACAACGCGGGCATGAACAGCTGAGCACATTTGGCATTGGCGCCACCTTCAGCGACACCTTGCTGCGCGGCGTGTTGCGACAGTTAATAACCCTCGGCGCTGTGACAGTCGACGCAACGGCGTTCAACACGCTGCAACTAACCGAAGCCGCGCGTGCGGTACTCAAGTGTGAGGTGCAGGTAGTCCTGCGCCAGTCTGCGTCAGCGCCGACGAAGAAAAAAACCCAACGCGGCGCCAACGGCACCGCCAGGACTGGCAGCTTACTGGTCCCCGATGCACAGCAGCGCTACGCCCTACTCAAAGCTTGGCGGGCCGAGGTGGCGCGCGAACACAACCTACCGGCGTATGCCATTTTTCATGACGCCACGTTGCTGGCGATCGCCGAGCGTGCGCCGCGTTCGCTCGACCAGTTGTATGGCGTCACCGGCATTGGTGTGAAAAAACTCGAGGCCTATGGGGAGGCCGTGCTACGAGTGGTACGTTAGGCTAACGCGGCAGCCCATGACCGCCACAGTACGGCGCTAGGCTTAGCGAAGCGCGTTCCCAAGCCCACTCACCCGCTGCGTCCGGCGTGCGAGCGCCGCCGCCAGCACAGCTTCGCTACCGGCCACCAGCGTCACTTGCTGTCTAGCCCGCGTGACCGCGGTGTAAACCAGCTCACGGCTTAGGCCGTGACCCACCACCGCCGGCCCACCTTCGACGCCCAACACCACCACCACATGCTCAAATTCGGATCCTTGGCTCTTATGCACCGTCAGGGCGAAGGCCGTTTCCACCGACTGCAAACGGGTGGTGGCCACCGACCGCAAGCCGTCGCCAGCGGAAAAATACACTCGCAGCGCCTCGCCGACCACCGGTGAACGCAGCACAAGACCGACATCGCCATTCGCCACCCCCAGCGCACGGTCATTACGGGTCACCATCACCGGCCGCCCCTCGTACCATTCGCCATTCCCCTGCAGCAGCTGGGCGTCAAACAGAGCACGCTCGATGACACTGTTGACGCCCGCCACACCCCAGAGGCCCTCACGCACGGCACACAGCACCCGAAAGCTTTCAAAGGCCTGCAACACCTTGCAGGCCCATGCCTCGAATGAATTCAGCCCCGTGGCGGCCTCGCGCAGCAATAGATCGGCAGTGGCCGGGCGCTGCGCCAGCAGGGTGACGTAGCGGCGGTAACTCACCGGCGCACCGGCGCGGCCCTCGAGAGCGAGCTGCGCAATGGAGTGGGGCTTCATGGCAGTGCGCCAGCTCACCGCCCCATCTGGCGTGGCCTGAAAAACAGCACGCGTCGTAGTGATATCGCCTGCATTGACGGCAGCTGCCAAGGCCGCCACCTGCCCCGAATACCGCTGGCTGCGCTGCAAGGTGACGGTCTGCGCCTGTAACGCAGACCCCGCCGGCGCTTGGCAGAGATCTGCCAGCACGGCGCCTGCTTCTACCGATTCCAGCTGGTCTTTGTCACCCAGCAGAATAACGCGCGCGTGTGCCGGCACTGCCGCCAGCAAGGCCGCCATCATTTCCAGATGCACCATCGAGGCTTCATCCACGAAGACCACATCTACGTCGAGCAAGTTGGCCGCGGTGTGGCGCAGGGCTCGCGTGTCGGCGCGCGCGCCGAGCAGCTTGTGGAGCGTCTGGGCCATGGGAAGCACCGTGGCGCGGGCCGTGGCCGGTAACACCGCTGCGAACTCCGTGTCGAGTTGCAGCAAGGTAGCGAGCATCGACTGATGCAGACGCGCGGCGGCCTTACCGGTGGGTGCCGCCAGCGCCACTTTCAATGGCCGGCCCCCAGGGGCTTGCAAGGCTTGCAGCACCACCCACAACCGGGCCGCGGTGTAGGTCTTGCCGGTACCCGGTCCCCCGGTAATGATCGTGAAGCGCGCGCGCAAAGCCACTTCACAGGCCGTACGCTGCCCATCGGGCACTGTCAGGGCGTCGTTCAATACTGGCGATGGAAACAAGCGATCTAGCCATAGTCGAGCCAACGCGGACTCAGACGGTGTCAGACCTACTGCATCGACCGTGCGTGCCGCTACGGCCGCCGCCACCTGCTGCTCATACTGCCAATACCGCCGCAAATACAGCCGACCGTCGTCTAGCACGAGGGGCGTCGCCACCACTGGCGTCAACGGCGCGGAGCCGGGCGCCCTCTCGCCGCTGGGGTCGGGCTGGCGCAGGCCGTCTGCGTGGCTTTGCCTGATGGGGCGTTCGCCCTGCGTGCTAGGCCGTTGCTCAATAACGCCCGACGCCGCCCAGCCCGCGGTGCTTCCACCCGCCTCCCTCCACGCTGTTTGCAAGGCCAAGAGCGTTGCCGGTTCCCACGCCAAAGCGGCCAACGCTTCCGGAGAATCCACCAGCCAATGGAGTGGCAGACAACTGTGGCCCCGCCCTTCCAGCCGCACGAGCAGAGCAGCCGCCAGCACCAGCGTGGCGGGCACTGGGACCACTGGCCCACCCGCTGTGTCCTTGGCCATCTGCTCGGCAGCCAATGCAACGACAAACCGCGCAAAGGCCACATCTAGCCGTCGTAGCCACCCACGCACGCGCCAACCATCCAGCGTTGTTAGCAGTGCCTCAGCGGTCATGGCGGGCTGTGCATGGCTGCATCCAAACGTTCGAGCAGCGCTAAAGGCGGTGGCAAATAAACGCACCCCTGAGCCGGGCCTTGCAAGCCACGTAAGAAAACATAAGCCGCGCCGCCCAGATGTGTGGCGGGTTGGTACTGTGCGCCCAACCGATGCCGCAGATGGCGGTGCAGCGCCAGCAGATAAATCACGGCTTGCACGTCGTAGCGGTGCTGACACATGGCTTGTTCCAGCGCCTGCTGCGTGTAGGCCGCGTCGTCTGCGCCCAAGCGGTTCGATTTGTAGTCGAGCACCCAATAGCGGCCTTCATGTTCGAACACCAGATCGGCAATGCCCTTCAACATGCCATGCAAGCCTGGCGCCGACAGCGCTGGACGTGGCTGGCCCGGCAATATCTCGGCACAACACCAGGCATGCAGCTGTGCCGGCACCAGCCCGTCTGCCGGCAACCAAAATTCCAGCTCTGGCAAGACGGTGGTGAGCTGGGATAACGCCACTCCCCCGCCACTCCCCAACGGCAGTAACGACTGACAAACCTCCGCCAGCAGCTCCACGGTGTCGTCTGCCTGCTCCTGCCAGTCCGTGAGCTGACAGCGCCGCCGCAATTCCGCGCCAACCGCCATCGCCTGCTCACCCGGGCCACCGAGCGCAAAACGTTCAGCCGCCAGCCATTCCAACTGCCGATGCAGGAAGTCGCCGGCCACCGCGCCAGCGGGAAACCGGTGGCGCGCGGGCGCAGCTGCGCTGACCGGCTTAGCGGTCAGCGCCGGCTGCGTACCGAGTGCTGCATCGTCCGCTGTCGGTTCATCACTCAACAAGCCGCGCAAACGCGAGGCTTCCATCACCGGCGCCAGGGTGAAGGCGGCCTCGGTGGCAGTGCGCACGATGCCGGAGTAGCTGTGTACTGCCCAGTGCCGATCAAATTCTGCGGCATAGTCCAGCGCTGGCGCGAGGGGGAGCGACAGCACCGCGGCTCTGCCAGTGAGCGCTACCGACCGTGCTGCCGCCACCGCGCTGGTTTCAATCCCAATACCCGCCGTCGCTCCCGCCAATTGCTCGAGATCTGCCAAACATTCCGCGGGCGTACGCGTCTCGCTCCCCGAGATTAAAAAACCCAATGCACTGTGCGACCAAACACATTCGGTTTTCTGCCCGGACTTCACCGCTGCGGCCCCCACCCACAGCGTGTGCTGGGCACGGGTCAGCGCCACGTACAGCAGCCGCAAGTCCTCGCGCAGCCGGTCTTCATCAGCCAGCGCGCATTGTTCGGCTGTCGGATTCAGCACCACCCGACGCTGCGGCATGCCGTCCACGACCTGGCGTGTTACCACAAAGGGCGTCCGACCACGGGCGACACGCTTGAAGTGGGAGGCGAACGGCAACAGGACGAGCGGATACTCCAGCCCTTTCGCTTTATGCACGGTCACAATCTTCACTAAATCCGCATCGCTCTCTAGACGTAGCAACTGCGGGTCGTCCGCACCCCCCGCGGGGGACTCTGCCTCACCAGCCGCCACCTGGGTGGCCAGCCAGTGGATTAGTGCCGACTCGCCGGCACACTGTGCACTTGCGGCCTGCAGCAGTTCGGCCAACTGCAGCACATTCGTGAGACGTCGCTCTCCTTCCCCATCTTCCTGCGCCAAGCAGCGGGCGGGCAGATCGAAAGCGTGCAGCGCCTCCCGCAGCATCGACAACACCCCACGAACTTGCCACACGTGGTGCAGTCGCTGCAGCTGCTGGCAATGCGCGTCCAGCAGCTCTTCCGAGTGCAGCAGGGTGAACAGCTCCTCCAGCGAACGCCCGAGCAGTGTTGTCGCCAAGGCCGCCCGCACGAGGCGCAAATCGCCAGGCGCGACCACCGCTTGCATCAGCCGCAGGAGGTCGTTGGCCTCCGGCGTAGCGAACACGGAGTCGCGTTCAGAGAGATAGACCGAAGCAATACCCAGGCGACGCAAGGCGCGGCGAACGGTCGCTGCCTCCTTGCCAGTGCGCACCAACACGGCGATGTCCGCTGGGCGCAAGGGGGTTTTAGTGCCACCTTGCACGAACCCCGCCAATCCATCGCGCAACCAGGTAGCCACCCGGTAAGCACACAGCTGTGCGTAGTGCTGGCAGCTGTCGGTCATGCTGCGCAGCTCGGTATCGACGCAGAAAGTTATGGAGGGTGGCTCGACCACCGCGCACTCGGCTACCGGACCTTCTTCGACTGCGCCCACCACCAACCGTTCACCTCGCCCACGAGCAGCGACCTCCACAAACGGTACATTGGCAGCTGTGTCCGTACGGAAGCGAAACGCGCCTGCACCGCTGCGTTCCTCGGCGCGTTGAAACAGACCATTGGTAGCAGCAACGAGCGGCTGGGTGGAACGGAAATTCGTGTCGAGAACGTAGTGACGACCCGCCGTGCGCTCGCGAGCCTCGAGATAGCTGTGGATATCGGCGCCCCGAAACGCATAGATCGACTGCTTCGGATCGCCAATCAACAACAACGCGCGGTCTGGGGCGTTTTCCGCGATGTGATAAATTTTGTCAAAAATACCCAGCTGCCGTGGTGAGGTATCCTGAAATTCGTCGATTAACATCGCCGGGTATTGCTGCAAAATGCGCTGCCGTAAACGCTGTGCGGACGGCCCGGCACTCCCATCCAAGGCACGGTCGAGCCGGTCCAGCAGGTCGGCAAAGCCATAGGTGCGGGTGCGGGCCTTCAGCACCTGCAGGCGCGCCGCCACCTGCGTGGCCGCGTGCATCAGGCTGAGGGAGCGAATCTCCGGCAGCTGGGCAATCTGCAGCAGCAAATCCGCAAACTGACTGAAGACGGCAGGCAGCTCAACGCTCTGGTTTTTCTTCAGTGCCGCCCGCAACCCCTCCGGCCTTAGGCGCTCCAACCCTTTGGCCAATGGCGGCAGGCCCAGCGCAGACCCCGTGGCCCAGAGGGACAGCCCATCGCACCATTGGGCGTAAGTTGTTCCTTGAAGCATGTTGGCTTTAAAAGGCGGTGTCGGCAGCGCCATCTGCCGGTCGAGCCAGGCACGCATGCTCGCAGCACGCTCTACCCACCCTATTTTTAGCGCCTGCAGCGGCGTGCGTGCGCTGCTGATGAGCGAGGCGAGGCTACCAACACCCGCCGCTGGCGGTAGTGACTGGCCGAGCAATGACCGTGCATGGCGCGCCAGCGTCGACACCTCTTTCAGGCACGCCAGCGCAATCTCCGCTGACGCGATGTCGAGTGGGTAAACCTGTTGACGCCAGTAGTCGCGCGCCGCCTCTGCCAGTAAAGCGGTTTCGTTGCCCTGCAAGGCTTCGTCAAACAAACAGCCACTGTCGAAGGCATGCTCACGCAGCATGCGCTGACACCAGGCATCGATGGTGAACACCGCCGCTTCATCCATGGACTGGGCTGCCGCAGCGAGCAACCACGCCGCGTGGCTGCGTTCTTCGCCAGCAGGATAGCTGCCGAGCAACGCGGCGAGGAACGGGTCCGTGTCTCGCGGCAAACGCTCCCCACGAAAGCAGGCGGCAGCCTCCACCAACCGCTCGCGGATACGCTGGGAGAGTTCGCGGGTGGCCGCCTTGGTAAAGGTCATGACCAGAATTTCCGCAGGCAACAGCGGACGCGGATGCCGTACGCCTGTGGCTCCATGGCCCAGCACTAAACGCAGGTATAAGGCCGCGATGGTCCAAGTCTTGCCAGTGCCGGCACTCGCCTCAATGAGACGACTGCCGACCAGCGGCAGGATGAGCGGCTGCAACGGCTGCGGGCGTGGCGGCGCTGGCGTGTTCAGGCTAGTCATCGTCATGGCCTTCCCCAGCCTCCAGCAGGCAGCCCGCATAGGCTTGCAACGCTGGCGCTACTTCGAGCCACTGCGCATAGTCACCGTACAGCTGCTGTGCCCACTCGACGAAGCCGGGGGCGGCGGCGAGGGTAGCGTGGTCTGGGAAGGTGCGGGCCAGACAGGGTTCCTCGCGCTCACCCCGCCAGCGTTCATCGCCTTCGTAGAGCTTGGCGGCCTTGGCGCCACCCTGCACCACGGCAATGCCCGTCTGCAGGGCCGCCGGTAGCGGCGCTGCCCCCTGGACGCCGGCTTGCCAGAGACCCAGCAGCAAACCCAGCGAATGTTGCGCGGCCGCGGCCGCAAATACTGGCAGCATCAGCCAACCATCTCGTCCAATGAGCACCCCGTGCAACGGCTGTCCGCAAGCCGCAGCCAGTAGCCCTCGCAGCCAAGGCGCGAGCAATTTGTCAGCACGCAGCACGCCTTGTGCAGTAGCCAGGCGGCTGGCCTGCAGCTCTATAAACACCAGCGGCGCACCGTGGCCGGCGCTACGCACATCGCTTAGCTCATCTGCCAGCACCAGCTCGGCCACCGCAGCGTTCACGAGCCGATCTGCGGCCAGTGGCGGCGACCATCGCAGGCGCAAGGTCGGCTGGAGCAGTGGCTGCAACGCACACTGCGCCTGCCAGTGCCGCAACATGGCCCCCAGCTCGGAGCGCAAGCTGGCCGCTTGCAGCAACCCCGGACCGCCAAGAGCCAAGCGCCCAGCGCGCTGCAAACGTGCCACGGCTTGTTCCACCGAGTGAGCCACGTTTTCAGACCCCAGCGCACGGACCGTATCCAGCACGTCATCGGCGAGCGTCCACTGCTCTAGACCGTTCGCCACAAACATTTCTTCGTCCGCCACCTCGGCCTCGAGTCGTGGAAATTCCACCGCCAATCGCTGTTTGAAAAACTCGCGAACCGGGTTTTGTAAAAATCGACAGAGATCGGCGACCGACAGTGTCGAGGGGCGATGTTCAGTAGCAAAGGGAGAAGCCGAAGGGGCTGTCGCCGCGATAGCCGAGGCCTGATGCGCCGCACGCCATTCCTTGGCATAAGTGAATAACCCTGGCGACTGGTCGAAATACCGCCGACTGAACGGCTGCAACGGATGCTGTACGGTGCGTTCTTGAACGGCTGCTGGCGACCAAGTGGCTGCCAGATAATCGCGCAGCTGCGCCACCAATACCGAAGGCGGCTGCTCAGTATTGTCTCGCGGACTGTGCCCAGCCCAGCTGACATACAGCACTTTGCGCGCCGACAGTAGCGCGTCGAGCATTAACTGCCGGTCATCATCCCGGCGCGAGCGGTCCCCGGGGCGGGCCATCTCGGGCAGCGCCATCAGGTCAAAGTCGTTGCGCGCACTGCGGCGCGGGTAGTCCGCGTCATTCATGCCGAGCAGACAGACCACCTCGAAGGGAATGGCGCGCAGCGGTAACAAGGTACAAAAAGTGACCCCGCCCGCCCGAAAGCGCCGCGCCACGCTTGGGTCATCGATGGCTGCCAGCCATGCCTCGCTCACCACCAGCAGGTCGAGGGTCTCGTGAAAGCCGGCGGCGTCACAGGCATCCAGCCAGCGTGCCAGCGCTTCATCGGCCGCCATCAGCAAGGCTTTGTCGTGGTCGTCGCGCGCTTTGAACAGCTGGCGCAATAAGCGGCGCAGTACCAAGCTCCAGGCTTGCGGCGTACGCGGCAAGCCAGCCTCAGCCCACCAGTTCTCGAGCACATGCATCAGATCGGCCAACGGCCCGGCATACTCTGCCTCAAGGCCAGCCACTTCGCCATCGGCCTCAATCTCGGCAAAGGTGCCGCTGCCGATGGCGTAGCCAAGCAACAACCGGCGCAGCCCGAAAGCCCAGGTGTTTTGCGCACCGCACTCCCCAAGCCCCAGTGCAGCACGGTGTTCCGCGTGCAACCCCCACCGCACCCCAGCCCCCTCAAGCCAACGCGACACCACGGGCAGCGCCGCTGCGTCGAGCGAGAAGGCTTCACGGACCGCTGGCACGTCCAACAACGCGCGTAGCCCACTGAGCGTAAAGCGCTCTACGCGGGCACTGAGCAGCCATTCCAATGCCACCAGCAACGGCGCCCGCCCGCGGTCCTGCAAGTCGGCAATGCAGTAGGGGATGCGCCGACGGTCCGCGCCGTGGTCGTGTTGCCCGAACACCGAGTGGATGGCCGGCTCGAACAACGCGACATCCGGCACCATCACCACCACGTCGCGCGGATTCAACGGTGCGCCTCCGGGGGGCTGAGCGAAATACTGCAACAACTGATCGTGGAGAATCTCCACTTCCCGCTGCGCACTGTGTGCACTGTGAAAGACAATGGAACGGTCTTCCGGCGCTGGCGCTGCGGGTGGGGCTTCGCCGAGGGGGACCAGGTCACGGATGCGCCCCTGCACCTGGCCCAGCAGGGTGGCCGCGGGTAAGCCAGCGGGACTCTCCGGGTCGTCGAACAGGTCGGCACGACGATCGCCGAAGCGGTGTCCACTGACCGAGCGGTCGTCATGATGGTCGAGCAAGCGGATGAAGTCGCGAGCTTGCCGCCCCCAGGCGGCCAGCAACGGGTGACCGTGTGCATGCACCGCTTCGAGCGGCAAGTCGCGCAATTCCGGGCTCCCCGCACGGAGGGCATGTCGATGATGGGGGGCTTTGAGCAGTTCCCGCCCTTCGATCAGGTCCGCCCAGTAGTACTGGCAGGGGTTCGGCACCGCCATCAGCACCTGACACTCGCCGGCCAGCGCTGCCAGCGCCTCGAGCGTTGGTGGCGGGACGTGAGTGGTCCCGAAGACCACCACCCGTCGCGGCAAGCGGCCGGCACCTGGCAAGACGGCAGCAGCAGGCTGCAACTGCGCCAGAAACGCCCGCTGCAGGTCCGGGCGAGCATCGCCGCGTCCTGCATCCGGGAGTGTTTGGAGCACCGCACGCCACAGGGCTGGCTGCCAGCACTGCTCCGCTGGCACGGGATATTTTCCACCCGGCACGCGGGGCGAGGGGCTGCGCAAGGTATCGCTGCCTTGCGCCCAGTCCGCGAGCCAATCCTGACGGTACACCTGATACTGGTCAAACAGATCGGCCAGGCGTTCCGCTAACTGCAAGCGGCGAGCGGGGTCTCCCGCCAACGGTCGCTGGCTTTCGCCGTCGGCTGGGCTGCCGGCTGCCAAAAAACCCGCTACTGGCGCGTACAGTGCAGCCGCTTCCGGTGGCAAGGCCAGCAGCTGTGGCAACAAGGCCATGAAGCGCCAAGTCAGCGCCAGCTTATCCAAAGGCGAGCGCACGGGTACCGCTTCCGGCCCGAGTACCGTGCGATAGGCCTCCCAGATGAACTGCGCTGGCAGTTCAACCCGGGTAGCAGCGCAAATGCCATACGTTGCTGCCAGCTCCATCTTCAGCCACTCCCCCATGCCCTGGCTCTGGACGATAAAGAGCTCTTCTTCCAAGGGCGCGAGGGGGTATTGCTGCAGCCAGCTGGCCACCGCCTCAAGCAAGTGCTCCAAACGGTTGCCGTGGAGCACATGGAGGCCCGAGGTCAGCGGCGGGGTGGGTAGAGGAACCATAGCTCGTAAGGATGGCATGTCGCTGGCTCAGAGCGTGAGCCAGAGCAGTGGCCAGAGCACTATTTTCTCCAGGCCTCCTTAAGCACAACCGACAGCCCCGATTCTTCTGTTAGGGGAAAATCTGAACGACTATCGACCGGCATCCGCCCAGTAATGGCCTAAAAGCCGCCTTTTTTGCCCAAATACCCGTGGAAAGATCTTGGCGTCGCCGAGGGCAATACGCAGTTTCCGCGACGGGCCACTACGGGCGCCTCGCCTGTATTTAGGGAATTGTCTGATGGCTACGCACGGTGGCAATTGATATTTCTTAAGCGCAGCAAGCGCCACCCAATAATATCCAAGGAAGGGACCACCATGCTTTCCGTACTGCCACCAGTCACCCGAGATCCCCGCCGGAACCACCTGCTGGCGACCTTAGCCGCAGCTGAACTGGAGCGGTGGCTACCCCACCTCGAACCGGTCGAACTGCGGCTGGGTCAAATACTTTTCGAAGCAGGCGTCAGACCCACCCACCTGTATTTTCCAACGACCGCCATCCTCGCCATCGTCAATGTTATGGAAGACGGCGGCTCAGCGGAGTCCGCCATTATCGGCCGGGAAGGGCTCGCTTCGGTCGCCGTCTTCATGGGTGGCGAAAGCAGCACTGAACGCACCGTCGTGCTGTGCGCAGGCAGCGCTATTCGTGTCAAGGCATCCTTTCTGCTGCCTGAATTCAACCGCGCCGGTCACGTGCTGCAGCTGTTCCTGCGTTATACGCAGGCGCTCATCACCCAAATGTCCCAGACGGTCGTCTGCGCCCGTCACCACTCGGTAGAGCAGCAGCTGTGCCGCCTGCTCCTGCTCTTGCTAGACCGTTCTTCAGATCAGGAAATCATCATCACGCATGAGCTGATAGCCACCATGCTCGGCGTGCGGCGCGAAGGCATCACCGAAGCTGCTTGCCGTCTGCAGCAACTGGGTGTCATTCGCTACCGCCGTGGGCATATCACCGTGGTGAACCGTCAAGCGCTCGAACGTCGTGCCTGCGAATGCTATGCCGTCGTCAAACGGGAATACGACCGGTTGATCCCAGCGCCACTGCCACTGCAGCGCCCGCGTCTGGCTGCCGTCTCGTAAACGCCGGCACTCCCATGACCCATGACGCCCCCGCCGCCCTCCCTTACCTACCTACCCGGGTTCCCGGACTGGATGCGATCGTGGGCGGGGGTGTTCCAGAAGGCTCCTTCAACCTCATCGCAGGTAGCTGTGGGACCGGCAAGACCACCCTCGCCCACCAGTTAATGTTTGGGCTGGCCACCCCAGAGCGAACGGCGCTTTATATCAGCTCACTCGGTGAATCCCCCCTGAAGATGCTGCAGCATCAACAGCAGTTCGGTTTTTTCAATCTGGACCAAGTGAATCGCTCGGTGCACCTCGTGAACCTAGCGTTGACCAGCAGCTCGGGCAACCTCAACCAGGTTCTGGAACAGATCCACCGGGAAGTGGAGCTGCGCAAGCCCGCGTTCGTCTTCATCGACTCTTTTCGTTCGCTGTGGCTCGCTCCTAGTCTGGCGCAAAAAGCCAGCCAGCCGAATGGGACATCTGCCAACCCCGGCATGCCAGATTTCCTATACCGGCTCAACTTACTCATGAGCAGCTGGCAGACCACTACTTTCCTAGTCGCCGAATATTTCACTACCAGCAATGATGATCTCCTGTTCACTGTCGTCGACGGACTGATTTGGCTACATCAGACGGTGCAGGAGAACGCCGTCAGCCGCAAGCTTGAGGTAGTGAAAATGCGCGGGCAGCCGACACTGCCAGGACGCCACACCTTTCGTATCACCGCGCACGGCCTTAGCGTGTTTGCGCCCTACCAACCGCTACCGACCATGAATCAATGGGGCCGGCTCCCTACGCTGGACCGCGCGAGCTTGGGAATTGCCGGTCTTGATCATCTCTTGGGGGGCGGCTTACCACGGGGGCATTCGTTGCTGGTTGCCGGCCCGTCCGGCTCTGGCAAGAGCACCATGGCCGCCGCCTTTCTCAGCGCGGGCGCACGCGCTGGCGAGACCGGCGTCATTGCCGCCTTCGAACAACGACAACGCCATGCCCGGGGGCTAGAGATGGCCGCCTTGATCAAAGCGGATCGGGTTGGAGTGGTGGACACCACGCCGATGGCGCTGTCGGTGGACGAGATCTCCACCCTGCTCGTTGCCGAGGTCGATCGCCTCAATGCCACCCGCGTGGTGATCGACTCCCTGTCAGGACTCGAGATGCTACTCGCGGCAGATGTCCGCGCAGACTTTCGGGTGGCTTTGTCCCGTTTGTTAGCCGCGCTGACTGACATCGGCGTAACGGTAATGATCATCTCGGAAATCGAAGACCGCTACAACGATCTGCGCCTGAGCCCCTCTGGCACCGCCTTCATGGCAGACGCCATCATTGTGCATCGCTATGTAGAGTCTTCAGGGCACCTGCTGCGCATGCTCCTCGTGGCCAAGGTACGCGGCAGCTGGCATTCGAACGAACTGCATCAGTTCCATATCGACAACGAAGGTCTCCATCTCGATGCGGCGTTGCATGGCCATGAAGGGCTGCTCGGCGGACGCCCAGCAGCCCTGTCCCATGGCGCCCGGGTCACTGCACCTTGAACACCAGCATCACGTTGCCCGGCATGCGTCCGGCAAAGCCGTAGCCGGACGGCATGATCAAATACCCGTTGCTGAGCACCGGGCCGGCGCCGCCGCCCATCGACCCGCCACGAGCCAGACCACCGCCCACCGTTTTGAACTCGCCAGCCGTATCGAAAGACCAGAGCAAGGCGCCGGTAGCGGCATCGTGGGCACGCAGCCAGCCATCGCCCGCTCCAGCGAATACCAGCTGGTCGGTGGCCGTCACCGCCGCGTTGATACCCGGACCACAAGCCGGACCGCGACCGGCACAAGCGGCGTCGGTGTATGGCTGTTTCCAGACGAACGCACCGGTATGCAGGTCGAGTGCATACAGTCCGGGCGAATCCGGGAAGTCATAGGTTTGCCCGTCCGCCGCGTCGTTCACCGGCACATAGACGCGGTCATCCCCGGCCGCCATGCCGAAGTAGATGCCCGCCATGATGCCGCCACGCCCCACCTTGTGCTTCCACACCAACTGTCCCGTGTCCGGGTCGATGGCGTAAGCCGTCCCCGACTTTTGACCAGCCAGCACGTACTGCTTGCCATTCGTGGCCTGCATCAGGATGGGCGAGGCGCCGAAGTCGAAGTCAGGACCCGCACTCTCCGGGCAATTGGCGCGGTCGGGAGCGATGCAGGAGACATTCCAGCCATCATTCGCGGTGGCCTGATAAACCCAGCGAATCTTGCCGGTTTTCAGGTCCATAGCGACCACCGCATCGCTCATCGCAGTCACCGGGTCGGAATAGTTGTCGCCCGTGGCGATATAGAGCAGGCCCCGCTGGGTGTCGATGGCCGGACTGTTCCACAACGCAACACCGGAAGGGCCCCACTTGGGCCTACCGTTCGTGTCCTTGCCACGCTGCGTTGGTGGTTCAGTCATGAAGGTTTGCCAGCGACGCTCGCCCGTACGCGCGTCGTAGGCAATCAGCGAACCGCGGAACGTGCAGCACTCATGGGTGCCATCCGCCGCACCCTCTTCGAGCGAAGACACGGCCTGATAGAGCAGCCCGTCATGTAAAACAGGCGCCGCCGTCAGGGTCGTGCTCGGATGGAGATCTGCACGGTCACGCCAGGCCAAAGCTCCTGTGCGTGCATTGACCGCATAGAGATTGCCCACCACATCGCCGAAGTAGGCCAAGGGCTGCGCCGTGGCGTCGCCCGCAACCCATGGACTGACCACCACGCCGGTGCGTACCTCGGACCCCACTTGGAAGACCCAGCGCTTGCAGCCCGACGCCAGGTCGAGCGCGTAGATCGTGCCGTCGGCACTACCAACGATCAGGGCGCCGCCGGCGATGGCCGGCTCCGAACGCGCACGCGTTGCGCCAGCAAAACCCACCGCCCATTGCAGCTTCAACTGACCGACGTTAGCCCGGCCAATACCCGCCGCAGCGGTCGACACATAACGTGTATTTTCTGGGGTGAGCCCCCAGCCCGGAAACGCCGGCGGAGCCTTGGCATCGAACCCAATATCCGCGCCACACAGCGGCGGCTCCAGGTCTGACTGCTCATTGAGCTTGCGGCCGCTGAGGTATTCGGCCACAGCCCTGCGCTCGCTGTCTTGCAGCGTCTCGCCCTGCGCACGCATGGCGCCCGTGGTGAGCGCACGGTACAGGGCTGCCGGCGGCTGCAACCGCAGAATGTAAGGCACGGGCGCGCGGGGCATACCGGCTTCATGGCAGGTAGCGCAGTAACTGCGGTAAATGGTTTCGCCGCTGCGGGTCGCTGTGGCAGCAGCCGGCGCGGCAGTTGGCGCGGATGTCGATGCTGGTGGCATCTGCGGTGCTGGTGCCATCTCCGGTGCTGGTGCCATGGCTGGTACCACCGCCAAAGCTGTCCCCACGCCAGCCGTCATCCACCCCAGACAAATCACTAGTGGCAGCGCCCCAAAGCGGCGCCCAAGCTTTAACAGTTGCATCCTAACCCCCCAAGACCTGGAACCGGGGCCAGCAGCGCAGCACAGCCCACGCAGTAGGTTATGCCACATCTGTCTTAAGCATTCAAACCCGGCGTCCATCCACGCCCGCCCCGGCCACCGGCTCGACCCCACCGGAGGGCGGCGGGGCGTCAGCTGGCGGCCAGCAGAACGCCCTGTGCAATACCATAGCCCAGGGCTGCACCGGCCAACACATCGGTCGGGTAATGCAGACCCAGAATGACGCGTGAGGCGGCGACCAGCATGGCAAAGCTTACCAACCACGGGGTGAGTACCGGGAGCGCCGCCAACACCAGCGTGGTGAACAGCACCGCATGCAACGTGTGACCTGAGGGGAAACTGTAGCGATCGAGCGGTGGCATGGCGCATTCAATGCCAATAAGGCCGATGAACGGACGTTCGCGAACGAGCCGCCGTTTGAGCTGTTTGTAGGCGAGCAAACCCAGCCCCCCGCCCACGGCCATCCGCAGGGTGAGCGCCAAGCCCGCTTCCCCTTGCCACAAGGGCAGCACCACCATCAGGCAGTACCAGAGCACGCCATCGCCTAGCCGACTGACGCCACGAAAAAAACCGCGCACGAAGCGACGCCGCGCGGCGCTGTTGGCGAGCAGACACAAACTGCGTTCCGCTTGGTCGGCGCGGATGAACCATGTCCCAGACATCATGCTGCCTCCCGCCTATGTTGTTCAATCACGCCCGCGTACACGGCTACCAATTTTTCAGCCATAGCCGCGGACGCCCAGCGACGGGCATCTTCGCGCGCCAGCACGGACAAGCGTGCGCGCCGCTCGCGGTCGTGCAGCAGCTCTGCCACTGCTGCGGCGAAGAGCTGTTCGTCTTCAGGCACCACCACCGCGCCATTCGCACCAGTGAGCACATCCACCGTGCCCATCACAGCGGTCGACACCACCGGCGTTCCCTGGGCCATCGCTTCCAGCAGCACCAGCCCCTGGGTTTCTGTGCGCGAGGCAAACACAAACACATCGGCGGCGTGGTAACAGTCGGGCAGCGTGGTAAAACGTTCCATGTAGCCGACAAACAGCACATTGCGCGTCAGGCCAAGCGCCTGAACTTGGCGGTGTAAGTGGCCTTCGGCCGGCCCTTCACCCGCAATAACCAGCAACGCCTCCGGGCACCGCG
Organism: Gammaproteobacteria bacterium; assembly: GCA_947469285.1. GTDB lineage: Bacteria > Pseudomonadota > Gammaproteobacteria > Steroidobacterales > Steroidobacteraceae > CAIOHZ01. Next base: position 22,917 of record CANIOW010000014.1, on the reverse strand, counting down.
CACGTAATGCACCGAGCATGCGCAGCAGGAAGTCGATGTTTTTCTCATGCGCCACGCGCCCAACAAACAACGCCAGTGGCCGGGTAGCGGGAATGTCATGCAGCTGACGAAAGCGAGCGCCCTCGCCAAGTGCGAAGGCGGAAGGCGGCAATCCCGTAGGCATGACATCGATCGGCGTCTGCACGCCATAGGCACGCAGCGCATCTGCCATCTGCCGTGAGGGTGAGAGGAGCCGGCTGACCTGGCGGCACTGGGACAGGGTAACGCGCCGAGCAAACCGGCGCGTCAGCGCTGCGGGTAATGCAGGCAGGTAGTGATGCAGATAATGCTCGAAGTAGGTGTGATAACTCTCCACCACCGGCACCCCGAGCCGCTTAGCGATCGACACGCCCGCGTAGTGCGCCGTAAACGGCGTTTGCACATGCACGATGTCGATCTCGCCCGGCTGGAGCGCCAGACTCCATTGCCGCAAACGCTTCAAGGACAACAAGCGGTCTTCCGGGTCGCGCGGGACCCGGCGCGAGGGCAAACGGAACAAGGCTTCGTCATCTGCCATGCTGACCGGGTATTCAGGCGCCACCAGCAGACACTGGTGCCCTGCCGCCAATAAGTCGGTGCGGTAGGTCTGAATCGACGTGGAGACCCCGTTCACCCGCGGGAAATACACATCTGACACCATCAGGATCCGCATCAGCACATCGCCTACTGCCAGGATGCGCTGAAGGTTACCCAGCCTGTATGACAGTGCCGTGGCAACCCCGTGGCAGTCTTATGGCAGCCTGCCGAGCGCTGTTTAAGACATGCGTTACACAAACCACGCAAAACCGCTATGCTGCGCGACAACCGCCAGAACCTGGAGCCCGCGATGACCACCCGCACCCTTGAGCAACGCCTACAGGAACTGGAGGACCGCACCGCGATCGCCGAACTGATTACGCGTTATGGGCTGACCATGGACAACCGCGACATGGCGAGCATGCCGTCGCTGTTCACCACGGACGTGCTCATCTCCTCCGGGGATGGGGTCATGAACACCCGGGGACGGGAGGCCGCCATAGCGATGTTCACGCAGCGTTTTGCCGTGCTGGGTCCCAGCAACCATTTCACGCACGACCGACTGCTCACCTTTGATCCGGCAGATCCAAACCACGCCACGGGGCTGGTGCTGTCACATGCCGAAATGAACCGCCTGGGCCAGCCCATGCTAGCCGCCATACGCTATGCCGATGATTACCGGCGCGTAGACGGCGCATGGCGCTTCGCTGCGCGCGAGCTGTCCTTCTTCTACTACGTGCCCACCGCGGAATATCTGGACGCTTTCAGCCCAGCGGGCCTAGCCATCCGCAATCGTGCCTATCCCACGCCCACTGCCGCAGACTGGCCGGAGTCCCTGCCTACCTGGCGCGCGTTTTACGGTACTTAAGCCAGCGCCGGCGAGCTGGCCGCTTCTTGGCGGCCAGTGATCAATCCGGCAAGAATGGCTCGAGGTGCCGCCGCCGTAAACAAGGCCGAGACGTCGACGGATAAACGACGGCACCAGTTGGGGTGCTCTTGGTCCGTCCCCGGCACGTTCACCGGGTCCCGCTCCATGGCTAAATCCTCCGCCTGCACCGCCGCCAGCGCACTGTGCGTACGACCCAGAAAGCGGTGGAGTGCCACCACCAGCTCCAGCGAAAAGGCACCACTGCCATCCGTCGGTTGCGCCGGGGCCAGCCCCTCGGCCCGCAGCGCTTCAAGCACACGCCACTTGTCCACGCCACGCTCCCAATGCAACTGCTCGCGTAGCTCTTCGCTGGGGAACAGCTGCAGCCGTTCGCGCAGCACCAGATCCTCTCCCTCCCACCACCCACGTAGCGTCGGCAGATCGTGGGTCGACCACACCGCCAGCGCGCGTGCCAAATACTCACGGGGGGAACGCCATTCGCCACCCCCGCTGCGTTCAAATAAGGCGACTTGATAGCGATGAATCGCGTGCGCCGGCAAGGCAAGGCGGATAGCCTCGGGTACGGTGCCCAGATCCTCCCCGATTACCAGACATTGCTGCGCCTGACTCTCACTGCCCAGCGCCTCCAACAACAGCTCTAAGGGGTAGTGAACATAACCGCCTGCGGTCGCTCGCATACCCCGCGGCACCCACCACTGCCGAAACAAGGCCATCACGTGGTCAAGGCGCAACGCCCCAAAGTGCCGCAAGTTGCAGCGCATGAGCACCCGAAACGCGGCCGCTGCAGTCGCACGCAGCACCAGCGGCGACTGTGGCGGAATACCCCAGTCCTGCCCAAGTAAGGCCAGCGGGTCAGGTGGCGCGCCAATCCCCACCTGCAGGCAATACGCACTCGCATCGCCCCACGTCTCAGCACCACCGGGATTCACGCCCACCGCATAATCGCCGTACATGCCTATTGGCATGCCCAAGTGACGCGCCTGCGCTTGCACCGCGGCTAGTTGGCGATGTGCCAGCCACTGCAACCATGCATAAAACTCCACCTCGGCTGCCTGTTCGAGGACAAAACGTTGCACTGCTGGGCTACGCGGGTCCTGGTACTCCGGCGGCCAGGAGTTCCAACCCCAACACTGCGGATCCAATCCCCGCAACACGCCTTGCAAGGCATCGAACGTCACCTGCCACTGCAAGCGTTCTCCTTCCGCAGTACACCAAGCACGAAAAGCAGCACCGAGCGCACTGCCCTGTGCCAACTGTTCGCTGCGAAACTGTGCATGCAGCAGGCGCAATAGCGGCCACTTCAATTGCATCACCCCGGCCGCGTCGGCGTAGCGCAAAGCACACAACTGTGCCCGCCGCGCTTGGAAAACGGCCGAACGCACCTCGGCCTGCACCGCGGCACAAGTTGCATAACCCGGCACACGCGGTACTTCGATCATCAACAAGTTGAGATAGTGACGATTCGACGGACTGTACGGACTGACATGTCGGGCATCCGCCGGAAACAAGGCATGCAGTGGGTTGACGCCCACAAAGGCCGCACCAGCAGCGGCAGCGTGCTCCACGAACTCGCGCAGGGTAGCGAAATCCCCAAGACCCCAATCATCGGCACTGCGCAGCGAGTACAGCTGTGCCGTCACACCCCACCAGTGAGCCCCCGCCTCGAGCGCGTCCGGCACATAACACCGTTGCCTGGCGTTAGCTGGCACCTGCGCTACTAGCGGGGCCTGGTCCGCTGGTTGGTGGCCCGCTGGTGCGTGCTGCTCTGGTGCATGCTCCGCTGGCGCGGCCACACCCAGCGCCGCGAGCAAGGCAGCCAGCGTTGCCTCGCTCACCCACTGCAGCTCACCGCGCCAATCGGTGTAGCTATCGCTAATCCCGTGGGCGTGAGCCAGTGCTACCCAGGCGGCACGATTCATGAATGCGCACTCCGCTCGAGCAGCAAAGAATGCTGCGCCTGAAGCGAAAAGGGCGGCTCGGTTGAAATGGGCCAGGCGCTCTCGCCCGCACTATCCAGCAGCAATTCCCATGGCGCATCCCGGGCACGGCCGGGCAACTGGAAGTCGGTGGCCTGCGCCGTGGGGTTGATCAGCCACAGCAGGTCACGACCGCCATCCATGGCTGACCATAGCAGCCCAAGGACACACAACCCGGAGCTCCAGTCAGCGCTGTGCATTTCGCGGCCTGCCGGATGCAGCCAGGCAATATCCTTGTCACGTCCGCCGCGACCGGCGCCCTTAAAATAACGGTCGCGCCGCAGCCAGGGCCGCTCACGACGCAAGCGGGCCAACGTGGCGGTGAACGCGACCAAGGCCGGATCTTGCTGCTCCCAATTCACCCAGGACAAGGCGTTGTCCTGACAGTAGGCATTGTTGTTTCCCTGCTGTGTGCGCCCACCTTCGTCACCGCCCAGCAGCATGGGTGTACCGAGCGATAAAAATAATGACATCAGGAAATTGCGTTGCTGCCGTGACCTTCGCGCCAGCACCGTCACTTCCTCCGTTAGCCCCTCCACCCCACAATGCCATGACAAGTTATGGGCATGGCCATCGTGGTTTCCCTCAAGGTTGGCGAGATTGTGGCGCGTTTCATAACTCACCAGATCCCGCAGCGTGTAGCCATCGTGTGCGGCAATGAAGTTCACTGAAGCCCAAGGCTGGCGACCCGCATGGCGAAATAGATCTGCAGAGCCTGCAATGCGTTCGGCGAATTGCCCGAGCAAGGCCGGGTCGTGCTGCACATCACCGCGCCAAAATCCGCGCAGGATGTCGCGGTAACGGTCATTCCACTCCGCCCAGCCCAGCGGAAAATGCCCCAGCTGATAGCCGCCTGGACCGAGGTCCCAGGGCTCAGCGATCCATTTCACAAAGGCCAGCGACGGGTCGGCACGCAAGGCCACAAAGAACGGATGGTCGACACTGAAGCCATGATTGCCGCGACCCAGGATAGGCGCAAGATCAAAGCGGAAACCATCAACACCCATCACGTCCGACCACCAATGCAGACAGTCCAACACCAGCTGTCGCGTCGCTGCGTTGGATAGATCGACGGTATTACCGCAGCCACTCAGGTCATCATAACGGCCTGGTTCATGCGGCAGATGTCGATAGGTCGCCGCGTCATCCAGCCCGCGCCATGACAGCACCGGCCCACCCGCACCACCCTCGCAAGTATGATTGAACACCACATCCAAAATAACTTCGATCCCTGCAGCATGCAGCGCGCGCACCATGTCGCGGAACTCCACCACCGGATCTTCCACCGCATACTGCTCGGCAGGCGCAAACCAGGCGAGCGGGTTGTAACCCCAATAGTTCACCAGCCCCTTAGCCCGCAAAAACTCCTCGGTGCGAAAACATTGCACGGGCAACAGTTCCACGGCCGTCACCCCGAGCCGTTGCAAGTGCTCGAGTACCGCCGGCACTGTCAGACCTAAATACTTACCACGCCAGGCGATGGGCACCGCCGGGTGCAACTGGGTATAGCCCTTCACATGCAGTTCGTGAATCACCGTTTCGGACCAGGGCGTGGCCGGGCGTCGATCGGTGGCCAGTGTCGGTGGCGGCACCACCACCTTGGCGCGCGGCGCGCCTTCGGCATCGACCACACGGCGCGCATACGGTTCTACCAACGCGGGGCCTTCGCTGGCAGTGGCCACGGTATATTCCAGACCTGGCCTACCCTGCGGGGCGGGCAAGAAGGCATGGAAAACCTCACCGTCACGCCCCGGAAACGGCCAGCAGCCGACCACCATTGCGCGCGCGTCGTACACCGTCAACCATAAGGCCGTTGCTGCTGGCGCCCGTACCGCAAAGTTGACTCCCCCCACTACTGGAGCTCGCTGCGCGAAGGTGGACGTCACCGTGCCGGCGCGCCACGTAGCGCCGAGCGGCAACGCAGTCCCGACCTGCAACGGTGAGGCGTCCACAGGCAGCATGGGCTAGCCCATGCGCTCATAGAAACGCGCCGACAGCGCGGGGAGGTTCACGTGCAAGGTCTCCGCGCGCTCATGGCAGGGGTGGGCGTGCGCCTGCAGCTCAGGCTCCGGACGCCACTGCGCGCCACCCATCCAGTCAGCATCAGAATCGAACACGCAGCGCCACCGACCACCGTCGACACCGAGCCAGTAATCTTCGCGAGGCACCGGCGTGGCGTTGAACGCGCACAGCAGCGTCGCCTCACCGGGGGATACGCGTTCGAAAGCAAAAACCGAGAGCTCCGCACTATTGGCATCCACCCAACGAAAACCTGCCGAGTCATGGTCATGACGGTACAGCACTGGCCGGGTACGCAACAAACCATTCAGGGTACGCACACATTCCAAGAGGCCGCGATGACCGTCTTGCTGCAGCAAGTTCCAGTCCAGTCCTTCCCAGTCGCGCCATTCATGACGCTGTCCGAATTCACCGCCCATGAACAGCAGTTTCTTGCCGGGTGTCGCCCACTGATAGGCCAGCAGCAAGCGCAGTCCAGCGCGTTGCTGCCAATCATCCCCGGGCATTTTCTCCAGCAGCGAACGCTTACCGTGCACCACTTCGTCATGCGACAGCGGCAGCAAGAACTGCTCGGACCACGCGTACATGAAACTAAAAGTAATAAGATTATGTGCGTAGCGACGGAACAAAGCGTCGGTGGACACATAACGCAGTGTGTCGTTCATCCACCCCATGTTCCACTTAAAGGTAAAACCCAGCCCACCCTCTGCCACGGCCCGCGTAATTCCAGGGTAAGCCGTAGACTCTTCTGCCGCCGTCAACACCCCCGGGAACGCTTGCTGCAAGTGGGAATTGACACTGCGCAGAAAATCGATGGCCTCCAGATTTTCACGACCGCCGTGTGGGTTCGGCGTCCATTCACCTGCGGGGCGGTCGTAGTCGAGGTGCAACATCGCCGCTACCGCATCGCAGCGCAACCCATCAACGTGGAACAACTCCACCCAGTACAGGGCATTGGCTAGCAGAAAATTGCGTACTTCATGCCGGCCATAATTAAATACCAAGGTACCCCATCCCTTGTGTTCACCGCGGTGGGGGTCGTCGTGTTCATAGAGCGCAGTACCGTCGAACTGTGCCAACGCATGTGCGTCGCGTGGGAAGTGCGCAGGTACCCAGTCGAGCAGTACGCCCAGCCCTACCTGATGACAACGATCGACAAAGCGTTTGAATGCGTCTGGACTGCCGTGGCGCGCGGTAGGCGCGTAATAGCCAGTGACCTGATAGCCCCAAGAGCCATCGAGTGGATGCTCTGCAATGCCCATCAACTCTAGGTGCGTGAAACCCTGCTCGGTCGCATAAGGGATGAGCTGGGTTGCCAGCGCATCCCAGTCGAGGAACTCTCCTGCCGCCGTTCGCCGCCAGCTACCGGGGTGCACCTCGTAGATACTCAGTGGCTGGTCAGGCAGATGGGCTGCTGCACGACGCGCCAACCACGCACCATCGTGCCATTCATGGGCCGAGGGACCGGTCACTACACTGCAATTCCCAGGACGCATTTCCATGGACTGCGCCATCGGGTCGGACTTCAGCAGCAGCTCGCCGCCAGCACCCAACACTTCGTACTTGTACGCCGCTCCAGCGCCAACGCCGGGCACGAACCCTTCCCAGACGCCGCCCGGTCCGCGCCGCTGCAATAGGTGCACGCGACCGTCCCAGTGATTGAACGGACCGACCACTGCCACACGCGTGGCATTGGGGGCCCAAACCGCGAAACGGGTCCCGGCCACTCCCTCGCGCACGCACCCCTGCGCGCCCAGCACTTCCCACAGCCGCAGGTGCTGACCTTCACCGAACAGGTGCAGGTCATAGTCGCTGATCGCGGATGACCTGTTTGTAGTAGGTGGACTGGTGAGTGACATGCGTACCTGCCCAATAAAGGAGTTCGGGCCTTACACTACCGGCCGCAGGTGCCACAGCCGCTCGGCATAGTCACGGATACTGCGGTCACTGGAAAAGAAACCCATCCCCACCGTATTGGCGACCGCCTTGCGCGACCAGCCATCGGCGTCACGATACAAGGCATCTGCGTGAGCTTGTGCTTCGCGATATGCCGCGAAGTCGGCGAGCACCAGATACGGCTCGTTGTCGGCCAGCAACCGGTCCACCACCGGGCCCGCCTCACTCACATTGTGCGGTGTGAAATACCCACTGCTCAGCGACTGCAGCACCGCCGCCAGCTCGGCATCGGCACGCACCAATTCGCTCGGCACATAGCCGGCGGCACGACGCGCCACCACCTCGGCAGCGGTCAGCCCGAAGATGAACACGTTGTTCGCCCCCACGTGGTCACGAATTTCGATGTTCGCGCCATCTAGCGTGCCAATGGTCAACGCCCCATTCAACGCCAGCTTCATATTGCCGGTGCCGCTGGCCTCCATGCCCGCGGTGGAAATCTGCTGCGAAAGGTCGGCCGCCGGCATGATCTGCTGCGCCAGTGAAACGTCATAGTCCGGCAGAAAAGCGACTTTCAGGCGGCCAGCGACCACCGGATCGCTATTCACTTTGCGCGCGACGCTGTTGATCAACTTGATTACCGCTTTTGCGACCGCATAGCCGGGAGCGGCCTTGCCAGCGAACAACACCGTGCGCGGCACCCAGTCCGCTTGCGGTGCGTCGAGAATACGCTGGTAGCGCCACACCACATACAGCAGATTCAGCAGCTGGCGCTTGTACTCATGGATGCGTTTTACCTGCACGTCATACATAGACTGCGGGTCAATCGCCAAACCCATGCGCCGCTGCACCTCCACGGCCAGACGCACCTTGTTATGCGCTTTGATGTCACGGTATTCCGCGCGAAATGCAGCGTCATCCACGGCCCAGCGTAACCGCTCCACCTCTTCGAGATCGTTTTCCCAACCGTGGCCGAGATGCCGTGTCAGCAAGGCCGCCAGGCCCGGATTTGCCTGCACCAGCCAGCGCCGCACCGCAATGCCATTGGTGACATTGGTAAAGCGTTCCGGATAAAGCCGCGAAAATTCAGGAAATAAATCGCTTTTGACCAGCTCGCTGTGTAGTGCGGCAACGCCATTGACATGCCGGCTTGCGACCACCGCCAAATGCGCCATACGCACGCTGCGGCCGTGATCCTCGTCGATGATGGACAGACGCCGGCGCAATTCGTTGGGTGAACTGCCCCACTCCTGCGCCGCTGCCCGGCCGGTGGCTTCATCGAGAAAGTCACGGTTGAGCGCATAGATAAGCTGCAAATGCCGCGGCAACAAGCGCTCAAAGAACTGCACTGGCCAGGTCTCGAGCGCCTCGGGCAACAAGGTATGGTTGGTATAGCCAAAGGTTTGGAAAGCGATTCGGGTGGCCTGTTCCCAGGTCAGATCGTGCACGTCGATCAGCAGCCGTAGCAGCTCTGGCACCGCTAGCGTGGGATGCGTGTCATTCATCTGGATGGACCAGCTGTCGGCCAGCTTCTCTAATGAACGCCCCTCGGACAGATGGGTCGCCAACAGATCCTGCAGTGAGGCCGAGACAAAGAAATACTGCTGACGGAAGCGTAGTTCTTTGCCTTGCGGCGTACTGTCATCGGGGTACAGGATGCGCGACAGGTTCTTCGCATCGATCTGTTCAGCTACTGCCTCGGCATAGTGGCCGGCATTGAATACTTGCACCTTGAACGGCGTGACTGCACGGCCCGACCACAAGCGCAAATGGTTGACCGTCGGGCTACGGTTACCCGGCACCATTTGGTCGAAGCCGACCGCCCACACATCCTGAGTATCCACCCAGCCATGGCGCACCCGCTCGCTGGCATCCACGGTGGAGGTACAGCGGCCACCAAAACGCACGCGGTAGCGCGCATCGGTGCGCGGACTTTCCCATGGGTTACGCACGCGCAGCCAACTGCTGGCGCGCTCTTGCTGCGCGCCGTCCTCGTCGATGAGCTGGGTGAAGATGCCATAGTCGAAGCGGATACCGTAACCCACAGCGGGGTAGTGCAGCGTAGCGAGCGAATCCAAATAGCACGCAGCCAGACGACCGAGGCCGCCATTGCCCAGACCCGGGTCGGGCTCGAGTCGCACGATGGCGTCGTAGTCGAAACCCAGTTCCATGAGCACCGCGCGGGTCTCGGCCTCCAGATCTTGACCTAAGCTGGCGACGGCGTTGGGCAGTGACCGCCCCGGCAGATATTCCATGGAGAGATAGCAGACGCGTTTGGCGCCAGCGTCAGCGATACGCGCCTGGGTGGCCACCCAGCGGGCGGTTAACTCTTCGTGCACGGACATCGACAAGGCGTCGTAGAGATCGCGCGCCGTGGCCCGCTGCGGCGACTTGCCCAGCGAGCGCACTAAACGGGTTAACAAGGCGGTCTTAACCTTGCCCGGCTGGAACACCGCCACCCCTCCGCTAAGGGGCCCAGAGAGTGTTTCACTGGTCACCACGCACCACCTGTTGTCTCACGTTGTCATTGACTATATTAGCGCACAAATTGGCGCGCCGGAGCTACCATACGCCGTCGTTGCCCGCGCACTGGACCCGCATGACCACCACCGCCCCCCAGCCACCCGAAGCGCTGCTCTTGCGCCTCGCTACCGCTGCCGATGCCCCTGCCCTCGACCGGTTCGTCAATTCTGCCTACCGGGGCGAGTCCAGTCGTGCCGGCTGGACCACGGAAGCCGATTTGCTCGGCGGCCAACGCACCGACACCGCCGACCTCTGCACCAGCATCGCCACGCCGGGGCAGGCGGTACTGCTGCACGAAGACCCGCAGGGACCGCTCTGCTGCGTACAACTGGAACGACTCGAAGCGAACGACCAGCCAGGCGATGCGGCTTATCTGGGCATGCTAACCGTCCGCCCCACCCGGCAGGCCAGCGGCTATGGCGCTGCTCTGCTCATGGCGGCTGAACGCTGGGCGCAGCAGCACTGGGGGACGCGGACCATGCACCTGACGGTGATCGCCCAGCGCAGCGAATTGCTACGCTGGTACGAACGCCGTGGCTATGCTGCCACCGGCGAGCAGCGACCCTTTCCGTATGACAACCTGCGCTTTGGGCTACCGCAACGCGACGATCTGTATTTTTTGGTGCTGAGCAAGCGTTTGCACCAGCGCCGCTAGCGCGGCGCCACCGCCCAGTATTGCTGCGGCCAGTAGTCGACTTTGACGCCGAGGGCGGTCGCTGCGTGTAGCGCCCAGTACGGATCGCGGAGAAATTCCCGCGCCACCAGCACCATGTCGGCCTGCCCCGTGGCCACGATCGCTTCCGCCTGTGCCGGCTCACTGATGAGACCAACGGCCGCCGTTGCAATACCCGTTTCACGACGGATGCGTTCGGCGAAAGGCACCTGAAATCCAGGCGCCACTGGAATGCGCACTTTCGGCAGGATGGCGCCCGAACTGCAGTCCACCAGATCGACGCCCAGCGCTTTCAGCTCATGGGCCAGCGCCACTGAATCATCAACGGTCCAACCACCTTCAAGATAATCGGTAGCGGACAGGCGCACCCACAGCGGTTTATCCGGCGATAGCGCCGCGCGCATGGCCGCCACGCATTCCAGCACAAAACGAAACCGGTTGGCCTGGCTACCGCCGTACTCGTCCGTGCGCTGGTTGGTCATCGGCGACAGAAACTGGTGCATCAGATAGCCGTGCGCAGCATGCAGCTCCACCAGATCGAAGCCCGCCCGATCAGCCCGCGCCGTAGCGGCCGCAAAAGCAGCGGCGATACGCGGCAGCTCCTCACGCAGCAGTGCACGCGGGGTGTCATGCGCCGGCGAAAAGGGCAGGGCCGAAGGCGCCACGATCTCCCACCCACCTTCCGTCGCCGTCAAGGAACGGGCGCCATCGGCCAAAGTGCTGGCCTTGCGCCCGGCATGCGCCAACTGAATACCGGCCTTGGCCCCTTGTGCGCGGATGAAATCTGCCACCCGCCGCAGCGGCTCCAAGTGTGCATCGGCCCACAAACCGAGATCGCCCACCCCAATCCGACCTTCCGGCAGTACGCCGGTCGCCTCTGCAATGACCAAACCAGCCCCACCCACCGCTCGCGAACCGAGGTGCACCAAGGTCCAGTCGTTCGCCATGCCCTCGACGCAGGAATACATGCACATGGGCGAGACCACGATCCGGTTGCGGAACTGGACCTGACGCTGACGGAACGGGGTGAACAAGGCAGACATGGGACATTCTCAACCGACAGTAGGGAACGGTGCGATTGTCGCATGGGGCGGGTAACATTCCCTACCAGCTCCCTTCGGTAATCCGCATGTCCGCCCCCCAACTGCCACCCATTCCGCGCGCTGTGTGCGTCTACTGCGCCTCCAGTCGCCAGTGCGACCCGGAGTACCACGCGGCAGCACGCCGTCTGGGGACGCTGCTGGCGAACGACGGTCGCACCATCCTTTACGGCGGCAGCAAATCCGGCTCCATGGGCGCCCTTGCGGACGGCGCGCTCGCCGCCGGTGGCCAGGTCGTGGGCGTCCTGCCCAATTTTCTCGCCGACATGGAAGTGGCCCACGACACCCTGTCGGAGCTACTGCTGGTCGACGACATGCGAACCCGCAAACACCTCATGCTCACCCGCAGCGAAGCCGTCATCGCCCTGCCCGGCGGCAGCGGCACCTTCGAGGAACTGTTGGAAGCGCTCACGCTGAAGCGGCTGGGCCTGTGGACCGGCCCGGTCATCATCGTCAACACCGACGGCTATTACGAACCGCTGCGGCAGTTGTTTGCCGCGGCGATTAACGCGCATTTCATGGACGAACGACACGAGCTGATGTGGCTGTTCGTCGACAGCGTGGAAGCCGCCGTACAGGCGCTGGACAACGCCCCCCCATGGTCGGCGGATGCACGCCAGTTCGCCGCCCTGTGAACACGACTTGGCATGGCTGGCTGTGCACCGTCGTGCTGTTGCACTGCTGGCTGCCCTTGCCAGCCTGGGCCTGGGGCGCTGATGGCCACCGCACCACGGCTTATATCGCCACGCCGCTGCTGACCCCGCTGGCGCGGACAGAGTTGCTGGCGCTGATGGGGAGCGTGGATTTGCCTGCCTGGTCTACCTGGATGGACGAGCACCGTGACACGCTGCGTCACACCGTTCCAGGCGCGGAGAAATGGCACTACGACAATCGCCCGGTCTGTGCCCCCGCCACACCGCTGGCAGATTACTGCCCCGCGGGTGACTGTGCCTCCGAACAGGTCGCGCGACTGCAAGACGTCCTGGCGGACCCCGAGGCCCCGGTGGAAGCACGGCAGCAAGCGGTACGATTGCTGGTGCATCTGGTTGGCGATCTCCACCAGCCGCTGCATGCGGGCGATCACAGCGACCGCGGTGGCAATACCATCCGCGTGACCTTGGTGGGCCCGCTGTTTCCCACCAATCTCCATGCCGTCTGGGACAGCGATCTGGTGAACATGACGCTGTGGCACGGCGTAGCCGGCACCACCCAGGCAGACCGCCTGGTTCGCACCAATGCCCGTGAACTGGCCCAACGCTACGCCCGGTCACTGTCCACTTGGCAACGGGGGACGGTGCGTGACTGGATGGCCGAGTCTTATACTTTGGCCCGCCGGGTGGTCTACGCTCCACTACCCGGGTTCCGCTGTGAGTTGCCAGCGACTGAAAAAGGCGCCGCACCGCTTAAACTCTCTGCTGACTACCTCGCACAGGCCCGTGCAGTCATCCCCGGACAACTCGCCCGCGCCGGCGCCCGCATTGCCGGCGTACTGAATACCGCCCTTGAAACCGCCGCACACCGTCGTGCGGCGCCCATCACGACCAGGACCAGTCGACTGCCGGAACGGAGATTCCTATGATGACCCAAGACGATTCCCCACTCAGCTTGTCGGTGCTCGACATCTTCAAGGTGGGCGTCGGTCCATCGAGCTCGCACACCATGGGGCCGATGAATGCAGCGCATCGCTTCGCGCTAGATCTGCTCGAACGCGGCTTACTCACCCAAACCGGTAAAGTGGCCGTGCAATTATATGGGTCGCTGGCACTGACCGGCCGCGGCCATTGCACCGACCGCGCGGTACAACTGGGCCTTGAAGGTTTCGACCCGGCCACCCTCGACCCGCTAGCGATGGAACCGGTGTTGGCACGTATTCGCGAAACGCGCGAACTGCACCTGCTCGGTCAGCAGGTGGTGCCGTTCGATGAAGCGCTGGATCTGCTGTTCCATCGGGACCAAGTGCTGCCGCACCACGCCAATGGCATGCGCTTCAGCGCTTTCGACGCGGCCGGCGCGCTGCTGTGCCGCGAAGAGTTTTATTCCACCGGTGGTGGCTTCATCGTCCGCGCCAGCGAATTCGGCCGCAGCGGCGCTGAATCGGCCCCCGTGGTGTTGACCCATGCATTCACTAACGGCGCTTCGCTACTCGAGCGCTGCCGCGCCACCGGACTCGACTTGCACGAACTGGTGCTGGCCAACGAAACAGCCTTCCGTCCCGTCACCGAAACGCGTAGCCGCCTGTTGCAGCTGTGGAGCGTCATGCAAGCCTGTGCAGAGCGTGGGTTCAACGCTCAAGGCCTGCTGCCGGGCGTGCTGAAGGTACGCCGGCGCGCACCGAAACTGCACCGCATGCTGAGCGAAGCGGCCAACCCAGGTCCAATGGAAGCGATGGACTGGGTCAACGCCTGGGCGCTGGCAGTGAACGAGGAAAATGCTGCCGGCGGACGCGTAGTGACCGCACCGACCAATGGCGCCGCCGGCATTATCCCGGCGGTTCTCATGTATTACCGGCGCTTTGAGTCGGGCTCCAGCGAAGAGGGCGTGCTGCGTTTCTTGCTGGCCGCTGGCGCCATTGGCATGCTGTACAAGCGCAATGCCTCACTCAGCGGTGCGGAGATGGGCTGTCAGGGCGAAGTAGGCGTGGCCTGTTCAATGGCCGCGGCCGGCCTGGTGGCCGCCCTGAATGGCACCAACGAGCAACTGGAGAATGCCGCGGAGATCGGCATGGAACACAACCTGGGACTGACCTGCGACCCCATCGCCGGTCTGGTGCAGATCCCCTGCATCGAGCGCAATGCGATGGGCGCCGTCAAAGCCATCAACGCAGCGCGCCTCGCCATGCACGGTGATGGTACCCACAAAGTATCGCTGGACATGGTCATCACGACCATGCGCCAGACCGGCGAAGACATGAAGAGCAGCTACAAAGAAACCTCGCAAGGCGGTCTGGCGGTGAACGTCCCGGAGTGCTGAGCACCCCGAGCGTTCAACCCGTGGCTTGTAGGCCTTGGGCAATACCACTGATGCTCGCCAGGAGCGCTTCAAACAAGTCGCGATCCTCGCGGCCCGTAGCGCGCCAGCGCTGCAGCAGATCCACCTGCATTAGGTGCATCGGGTCCACGTACGGGTTACGCAGCTTAATGGCGCGCTGGATGGTGGGGTCGCCATCCAGCAGCCGACTTTCACCCTTTAACTGCAGCACATACGCCAAGGTGCGCGCATGTTCCGCGCTCACCGGGTCTAGGTAATTCGCCAACCCCGGCTCGGCCAAGCCGGCATAGAACCCGGCGATTTCCAGATCGGTGGTGGCCAGCTGCTGCTCCACATCGTCCAGTAAAGCGCCAAAGAACGGCCATTGCGCCAGCATGCGCTCCACCGCCGGCAAGCCGTGTGCGGCAATTGTGGCCTCCAGCCCAGCACCCACGCCGTACCAGCCCGGTAAGAAAAACCGCGCTTGGCTCCAGGCAAACACCCAAGGAACCGCCCGCAACCCGTGCAGGGAATCTTCGCCCGCGCGCATCGACGGACGTGAACCAATCTGCATGCGCTCGATCGCATCTAGCGGCGTCACCTGCCGGCACCAGCGATAAAAGTCGGGACTGCCATAGACCAGTTGCTGATAAGCGCTGCGGCTCGCGGCAGCCAAGGTGCGCATGACGCCATGATGCGGGGCATCATCGCGACGGATGCGCGCCGCCGGCGTATTGGCCAGCATGACGGCATGAAAGGCCTGTTCAAAACTGCGCATCGCTATGGGCTTAAGCCCATAGCCATTACTGACCACCTCGCCCTGCTCGGTAACGCGCAGCTCACCGGTGCAGACACCCGACGGAGCACTACGCACCAGCACGTCCGTACGGCCAACACCACGGCTGACCGAGCCGCCGCGGCCATGGAACAAGGTGAGCTTTACACCGGCCGCCACCGCTACCGCCGACAATTGCTGCTGCGCATCGTGCACAGCCCATCGCGAAGCGGCGATACCGCCGTCCTTGTTGCTGTCTGAATAGCTCAACTGCACCACTTGGCGCTCGCCGCGCGCGGTCAGATGGCGCCGATAAACTGGCAAGGCCAGCAGGTCTTCGAGCAACTGACCCGCGCCTTCCAGCGCTGCGATCGACTCCAGTAGCGGCGCCACATCCAGCACCAACTGCCCGGTCTTCTTATCAGTCATCTCCGCCCAGCGCGCCAGCACCATCACTGCCAGTACGTCATCGACGCCACTGGTACCGCTGATGAAATATTCGCCCACGGCTTCGCGCCCGAAGCGGTGCCGCGAATGCGCCATGGCTTCGAACACCGCCAGCGTGCGTGAGCCAATGGCATCCAGCGCAGCGACGGGGCCGCGGTCACCTTCCAGCACCTCGACCAAGCGCGCCACACGTTCGGCTACTGACCGAGTGGCCCACTCGGGGTCGGCCAGTCCCTGCGCCAACACGGCGTGGTGCACGCTGGTGTGCTGCCGCACATCGAGCGTGGCGACATGAAAACCGAAAGTATCGATGCGCCGCAGCAACCGCTCTACATAAAACAGGCCCGCGGCCTGTCCTTTGTGCTGCGCCAGACTGTCGGCGACGAGACGGATGTCGGCGGTGAACTCCGCCACCGACTCATACTGCTGCGGGCGACCGTCGTAGTTGGCTCGCAGACGTTCAGCCACCTGACCGAGGAACACGCGATAAGGCATGCGGTCGTGCCGCGAGGGGGTCATGCCCTGCACGCCCGGCAGGCGCTGACCATACTCGTCCGAGCGTGTCTGCAACCCGGCACTGATACTGACGCGGCTGGCACTTTGCGATAGCTGTTCGGCCAGCTTCTGCACTTCGCCAAAATAGGCGTTGACGATCACCTGATGGTGGCGTCGCAGCGTCTCGCGCAAGGTCTTGGCATGCACATCCGGATGGCCATCCATGTCACCGCCCACCCAGGAGCCCAAGCGGATGAACTGCGGCAAGCTGGCCGGCGAGCACGGTTCGCCGAATACTTTTTGCATCGACAGCGCCAGCTCTTCGTACAAGGCCGGCACGATGCGATAGATGACCTCGACCAGGTAATACAGCACGTGTTCGCGCTCATCGGCCACCGTCAGCCGCTCACGCGGATGGTCCTCGGTCTGCCAGGCGGAGGTCAGTTCGGTACGAATGCGCTCCCAGGTGCTGCGCTGTTCCGGCGGCGTCAACGTAGGATCAAGCCGTTCCAGCATCAGTTCTGCCATGCGCTGCTGCTTGCGCAGCATGGTGCGGCGGGTCGATTCGGTCGGGTGCGCGGTGAACACGGGGTACAAATGCAGCTGGCCCAGCAGCGCCAACACTTCGGCCGCGGTGTATCCCTCGCGCTGTAGTCGCTGCAGACAGTCGCTGATACCTCCCGGTTGCGGGTGCTCCGTGTCATTGAGGTATTGCCGGCGGCGGCGTGTGCGGTGGACCTTCTCCGCGAGATTGACCACCTGGAACCAGATCGAAAAGGCACGGGACAGGTCCCGGGCAGCCTGTGGGGTGCGGCCACGCGTCTGGTCACGCAGCTCCAGCGCCCCGGCGGGGTCGCCCTCGCGGCGGCGGATCGCCGCGACCCGGTCGGCCTCCACATGGTCAAACAGCTCTGTGCCGCCCTGTTCGCGGAGAATTTCCCCGACCAGCCCACCTAGGGCATGCACGTCCTCACGCAGGGCCGCGTCCTTGGCCGGGAACTGGATGTTCTGGCGATAGATGGACATGGGGTCCAAAACTCCGGCGGCCGGCGGGGGTGGGGGTGGTGGATCCCCCGCTGTTTTTGCAGATGCAGATGATAGCAGTCTGCCCAGCGGTGTGCTGCACTGGACGGCAACTGTTGGGAAATGACAACAATCGTCGGCGTGAGCCACTGAAGTGGTAAATACCTGCTCAAACTCGGCCTAAGCTAAATTGTATACAGTGGCGTTGCAGCCACACCGCAGGCGGTGTACCCTGCAACCTACCGGCTAACTTTCGTCCATCGGGCGCCATCGTCCGGACCTTCCCAAGTGAGGACTCTCATGCGCAAGCAACATCTTTCCAGCCTGCTGGCCATCAGCATCGCTTCCGTTCTGGGCTCAGCACAGGCTTACGCCGCTGAACCGGCCAACGGCGGCATCGAAGAAGTGATCGTCACCGCCCGCCAGCGCGCCGAGTCCATCAAGGACGTGCCGGCCTCGGTGCAGGCCTTCACCGCTGCCGATATCGCCTCCGCCGGCATCGAGCGCCCGCAGGACTTCATCTCGCTCACCCCCGGCGTGGCCGCCGTACAGACCGCCGAAGTCGGCGACATGCAGGTCAACATTCGCGGCATCAACACCGGCCGTGACGCTGAAACCAACTTTGCACTCGTCATCGACGGCGTGCTGCAGACCAACCCGCAAGCCTTCAACCGCGAACTGTCCAACGTCGCACAGATCGAAGTCCTGAAAGGCCCTCAGGGCGCACTGTACGGCCGCAACGCGCTGGCCGGCGCCATCATCCTGTCGACCCGCAAGCCCTCCGACACCTTCGAAGCAGACGTGAGCGTGGGTGCCGCCAATAAAGGCACCTTCAAGGGCAACCTGTACGTGTCTGGCCCGCTCGGCGAAAACGCCGCAGGCAGCCTCGGCGTGTACCACCGCCGCACGGACGGCTTCTTCTACAACAGCACGCTGAACTGCAAAGACTGCTCGGACTATTTGGAAGAAACCGGTGGTTCGGGCCGCCTGATGTTCAGCGTCGGCGACGCCGCTGAATTTGACATCAAAGCTTCGGTCTCCAAGGTCACTGCGGGCGCCATCAACTTCAACGCCGCCTTTGCACTGCCGGGCTTTGCCGCTGGCTTCGGCAACCCGGACTTCTTTCAGAACGTCAACGACCACACGTTCAAGTTCATGAACAACATCAAGCCGGTGAACGAGCAGAAGAACACCAACCTTTCGATTAAGGGTGACTTCGACCTGTCGCTCGGCACCCTCACCGCCGTCGCCGCCTACAACAAGCAGGAAAACTACTTTCTGACGGACGGCACCTCGGCCGCTTTCGGCCTGTATGCCGCCAACCCGGGCTGCGCCGCCTCGGTGGCCGCCGCACCGGCTGGCCCCCTGCCCTCGCCGTTCTTCTACGCCAACCAGTTCGGCCCTGGCGTCCCGGGCTTCGACCTACTCCCACCGTACAGCCCCACCACCTGCGACGGCTACCAGTACCAGCAGCGTGACCAGGAAGATGTCTCGGTGGAACTGCGCCTCACCTCGCCCGGCGATCAGCCGCTGCGCTGGCAGGCTGGCGTGTACTACGGTGACATCAAGCGCCGCATGGTGGTCGCCCAGGGCGGCGACCTCGGTCAGGGCTTTCTGGCCCAGGCTTTCGTCCCCACCGGTGGCCTGAACCCCACCGACCTGCTGTACGACGACAGCTTTAAAACCAAGATTGCCGCGGTGTTTGGGTCCATCAACTACGACATCCAAGACAACGTAGAAGTGGCTCTGGCGCTGCGTTATGACCAGGAAAAGCGTAGCGTCTCGAACAACGTGCCGCGCGTCGGCCCGCAGACCCCCGGCTTCGGTGCCTTCGGTCACCCGGCCTGCACCATCAGTGGCTGCAACAGCTACATCAACCCGGCCTATAACGTCCCGGGCGTCACCTCCATCCCGGACCGCAACAAGACCTACAGCCAGCTGCAGCCAAAGCTGACGGTGAACTGGAAGCTGAACGACGACGTGTCGGTGTTTGGCTCCTACGGCTACGGCTTTCGCAGCGGTGGCTTCAACTCGCAAGGTTCGGCGGCCACTATCGCCACCTACTACGCGGGCCTGAACTACGTCGCCGCCGACGGCACGGTCACCACCGCGCCCTCGCTCACGGATGTGAATGACGACTACAAGAAGGAAGTCTCCAAGGCAGCGGAACTGGGCTTCAAGGCCAGCTTGCTGGAGAACCACCTGTCGATCAACGGCGCGGTGTACTACACCAAGCTGCAGGACTCGCAGTTCTTCAACTTCTTCGCCGGTCCTTTCGGCCTGCTGCGGGTGGTCACCAACATCGACAAGGTAACGCTGAAGGGCGCCGAGCTGGACGTGCGCTGGAAGGCGAACGACATGTTCACCGTCTTCGGTGGTGCCAGCGTCCTGGATAGCAAAATCGACCAGTACGCCGGCCGGCCGTACACCGCTGGCAACAAGATGCCGTACGCCCCGAAATACACCGCCAACCTGGGCGCCGAGTTCACCTACCCGGTGGGCCAGAGCGGCATGGAGCTGGTGGTGCGGGTCGACGGCACGGCGCTGGGCGAAACCTGGTTCCACCCGGTACAGGGCAATGCGGTGGAAACACTGTTTGGTGCCCCCGGCGACTTCTCCAAGACCAAGCGGGATGCCTACCAGCTCGTCAATGCCCGCATCAGCCTGCGCAACGACCATTGGGACGCCACCTTGTGGGGCCGCAACCTGGGTGACAAGCAGTACCTCGCGGAGGTCATTCCGGCCCCCGAGTTTGGTGGCTCGTTCATCCACAGCGCCACGGGCGCAGCTTACGGTGTCGACCTGAGCTACAAGTTCCGGTAAGACTCGCCCGCCACCCCGGGTGACCGGGGTGGACTGGACCTCAGGAGACCCGGCTTCGGCCGGGTCTTTTTTTGTCTAAAGCGAGCATACAGGCGGGTGGATTTTTGGCTAACATGTCCGGACAAACATCCCCTTCTACCGCCGAGGCCGCCATGTCGACCACCCCCGCCTACATTGATAGCTACACCCGCCAGTTCCGTCTGGCGCCGGTGGACACCGCGCTGGTCATCGTCGACCTGCAGTACGCCAGCGGCAGTCGCGAACATGGTTTAGGGAAGCTATTGACCGCCGCCGGCACACTCCACGAGGCGGAATACCGCTTCGCGCGGATCGACCAGCTGGTGGTACCGAACTCGAAGCGTCTGGCAGAGGCCTTTCGCCAGCTGGGCGCCCGCGTCATCTATGTGACCTACGGCTGCGAGTTGCCCGACTATGGTGACGCCCCAGTGCAGCTGCGCGAATGGCTCATTGCCACCCACAACACGGTGGGCCAGCGTGAGCACGAGATTGTGGATGCCATCAAACCGCTGCCGGGTGATCTGGTCCTGAACAAGAACACCATGGGCGCCTTCGGCTCTACCGGAATCGATGCGCACCTGAAGAGCATGGGGATTCGCCATGTCGTGGTCACCGGTGTGTCGACCAATAACTGTGTTGGCATGACGGCCATGGAAGCCAGCGACCGCCAATACGGCGTGGTGGTGGTCTCAGACGCTACCGGTACCTGCAGCGACGAGATGCAAGACGCCACGCTGAAGACGTTCCGCCGCCTGTGGGGCCGCGTCGCCAGCACCGACGAAGTACTGGCTGAAATGCAGCACCGCGCATGAACGTCACTCAAGCCCTGCTGACACGGCAGTCAGCGCGCGCATTTCTGCCCACACCGGTCCCGCAAAGCGAGGTGGCGGCCTTACTGGATCTAGCACGCTGGGCACCCAGCGGCAGCAACATTCAACCGTGGCGTGTGCACACACTCACGGGCGAACCCATGCGCGCCCTCATCGCCACCGTGACTGCCGCGGCGAGCAGCGATGCGCCTCTGCCCGAGCAGGAATACCTCTACTACGCCAGTCCGCTGCCAGAACCCTATCTCGCCCGCCGCCGCGCCAATGGCTGGGGGCTGTATGGTCACCTCGGCATCGTGAAAGGCGACCGCGTGGCTTCCGGTCGCGAGGCGCTGCGCAACTTCAGCTTTTTCGGCGCGCCCGTTGGCCTGTTCTTTTTCATCGATACCGCGCTGGCGCAGGGCAGCTGGCTGGACTACGGCACGTTCCTGCAAAGTTTTATGTTAGCCGCCCGTGAGCGCGGCCTGCACACCTGCCCACAGGCCGCGTGGCTGCCGTACCACGCGGCCATCAAGGCCCACTGCGGCGTCGACCCGCAAGCCACTCTGGTCTGCGGGATGGCGCTGGGGCATATCGACCCCGCCGCCCACGTGAATGCCTTTCGCACTCCCCGCGAGCCCGTGGCCGCCTTCGCCACTTACGCCGGCTTCGGCGCGGGCCGTTGAGCGGTCCACAACCTCCTCGCGGGCCGCCCACCGGGCTGGCCTTCGGACTGGTGGCCGCCATGCTCGGCG
The DNA here is from genome assembly GCA_947469285.1 of Gammaproteobacteria bacterium. Classification (GTDB taxonomy): domain Bacteria; phylum Pseudomonadota; class Gammaproteobacteria; order Steroidobacterales; family Steroidobacteraceae; genus CAIOHZ01. The sequence continues at coordinate 1,180 of CANIOW010000014.1, read as the reverse complement.
CCGTGGGTTTTGCCACCAAAGGTCTGTTCGCCAAGAAGCTCTATGCCCATGGCTGGACCTTCGAAGCGGTGCAGGTGACCCGCATGGCCTTGGCTCTGCCCCTGTTCTGGCTGTGGGGCTGGTGGCGCGTAGGCCCAGTACTCTTTAAGGCCGAGCGAACGGCGCTGCTGGGGGCGCTAGGCGCCGGCCTGTTGTGCTACTACATCGGCTCCATGCTCGACTTTTATGCGCTGACCTTGATCGATGCCAGCCTCGAGCGCGTGTTGCTGTTCAGCTATCCGTCCATGGTGGTCATAGCGCATTCCGCGATTTACCGCCGCTGGCCCGACCGGCGGGTGGTGCTGGCACTGAGCGCCACCTATACCGGCATCATCGCGGTGGTCAGCGGCTTCGATCTGGAAATCTTCCGCTCCAACATGAAGGGCGCGCTGCTGGTATTGCTGTGTGCCACCACCACTTGCACCTACTTCATTGCCAGCGACCGCTGGACGCCGCGCATTGGCAGTGCCACCTTCACCGTCTGGGCCATGACTTCAGCCGGGTGCTGCATGTTTGTCCATGCCCTGCTCAGCCACCATGCGCGTCCGCCCGCCATTGGTCCGGCGGACCTGCCCTATCTGCTCGGGCTGGTCGGCATCGCCACGGTATTCGCCATGCTGATGACGGCCGAAGGGGTGCGGCGGCTAGGCGCACAACGGGCCGCCGTGGTCAGCACCGTGGGCCCCCCCGCCACCATTCTGATCGCCGTGCCCTGGCTCGGCGAACGGCTGAACCTGGCACAGTGGTTTGGGGTGGCGCTGATTATCGCGGGGATTCTGGTGATGGAACTGATGCGCACAAGCGCCGCGCCTGCTCCACCACCGGGTAGTCGATAAACTCCCCATCGATGCGCAAGGCCGCAATACCCGCTGCCTGTGCCACCGCAAACTCAGCGACGATACGCTGCGCACGGGCAAGCTCCGCCGCACTGGGCGTGAAGGCGGCATGACAGAGTGGCACTTGATCGGGATGGATCAGCAGTTTGCCGGTCAGCCCGAACTGCCGCGCACGGGCGGCGGAGGCACTAAAGCGCGCTGCATCCTTCACCTGCACCGTGACGGTGTCGATCGGCGCCTCTAGGCCCGCTGCCCGCGACACGTGTACCAAGCGGGAACGCAGGTAGTCCAGCTCCTGCTCGCCC
>CANIOW010000013.1 GCA_947469285.1 Gammaproteobacteria bacterium | reverse complement strand
CAGATGATCTCCGCTTTCGTGCTGTGCACGATGCTGGTGTCCGCCACGGCGCCGACCGATTTACGGTACTTCACCAGCGAGTAGATCATCGCGCCGAACACCACCACGGAGATGGCCACGCATACCCAAAAGATGAGCATGTGAAGGCCATAGACCTCGCGGCTGATGCGGGTGACCCCGATCGGAAGGTTGTATGAACTCTCCGGGGCGCCGAAGGCGACGGCGGAGACTACCAAACCGACCAACCCTAAGGCGGCGGTGAGCTTCTTCTGGATGGACATCGACGCTCTAGCTCCCTGTGTTTCCAGCGACCAGCGTTTTGGACCCCCACAGACGGCGCGAGACGCCTGTCCTGGTGGAGAAGGGCGTCTAGCTCGCAGGTGCGGCTGCTGGATTCGACTTGGTGCCGGCTGGGGTGCCGGCTCCGTGAGGTGCGCAGTGTAACCCTCGTGCGTGAGCGGTGAAACATGGTTTCCACTTAGCGCTGGCGTGGGGTGCTGCGGCACCTCACGCAAAAGGTTACTTTGCAACGCAGTAAAAGGCAATGGAGGTAGGTGTTTTCCCGAGGTGAGCCAAAGGCTTGCAGGGGTTTTTCCGGTACTATCGTGGGCCGCGGCTGGCAACTAAAGGTGCGTGTATGGATCAGTGGTCACTCGGGCGCGCACGCGTCCATCGAGTGGAGGAATGGAGCGGCGCTTTCCTGACCCCACAGCACCTGTTTGCCGGGTTTACCGCAGCGGCCTATGCCGCCTGCAAGGACCAGGTCCCCGCCGACTATCTGGAGGCCGCCACCGACGCGATTCAGGCACGTTTACAGAGCTGGGTGGTGGAAGTGGGTGGCCGACGGCTGCTGATCGACACCGGTGCCGGTAACGACAAGATTCGCCCCGGCATCCCGCTGTTCGGTGGGCTGCAGACCCCGTTCTTGCAGCGCTTGGCGGCGGCCGGCTTTGCACCGCAGGACATCGATCTGGTCATCTGCACCCATCTGCATGTTGATCATGTCGGCTGGAATACGCAGCTGGTCGGCGCGGACTGGGTGCCCACGTTTCCGAATGCACGCTATGTGTTTCCCGTGGCGGATGCCGAATTCTGGGATCCCCGCCGCCGGCACCTGTACCCGGAAAAGACGGGCGAAGCGGTGAACGAGGGGTTCTTCGATGACAGCGTACGTCCCATTCTCGAGCGTGGCCTCGCGGATCTGGTGCGTGGACCGCTGGAGCTCTTTGAGGGGGTCCGGCTGGACCCAGCGCCCGGCCACACGCCAGGCAGCACGGTCATCACGGTGGAAAGCGCTGGCGAGCGCGCCATGTTTGTCGGTGATGTGGTGCATCACCCCTTACAGCTCTGGAACCCCGACTGGAACAGCATCTTTTGTGAAGAGGCTGCACAGGCCCGGTCTAGCCGTCGGGCGGTACTGGAGCGTGCTGCTGCGCTGGAGGCGGTGCTGGTGCCGGCCCATTTCGCCGGGCAGCATCGCGTGCGCGTCCAGCGGACGGCCGACGGTTTTCGCCCGCTCGGGCTAGATGGCGTGGGGCTGTAGCGGCCAACGGCACGCGGCGCCGTGCTAGGCCATGGGCGGCAGGCGCAGGTACTGCGCGGCGCTGGCCACCTGCTCTGCGTCGGCGGGGCCGGTGAGTGTGGGCACCACGCCGAGGCAAGGGCCGGGCAAGTGCTGGTGCAGGGTCTCTAGGTTATCGGCAAGCCGCGCGAAATGGGGGTCGATCTGGTTGCCGATCCAGCCGGCCAGACGCAGCCCGCAGGCGTTAATCGCTGCCGCGGACAGCAGCGCATGGTTCAGGCACCCGAGGCGTAGCCCGACCACCAGAATGACGGGCAGTTGCAGTGTCGTGGCCAGGTCCCCGAAAAACGCGGTGGCGTCCAGTGGCACCCGCCAGCCCCCAGCGCCTTCCATGACCGCAAACTCCGTGCCGTGCGTCAGTTGTTGCCAGCAACCGGCGATTTGGTGAAAGTCGATGCTCACCGCGGCGTCACGCGCCGCCAGATGGGGCGCGATGGCCGGCGCGAACACGTAGGGATTGACCGTGGCATAAGCCGGCAATGGCGCGCTGCACTCCGCTAACAGCCGCAGCGCATCGTCGTTGCGCAGGCCTGCGGGGGTCAGTTCGGCTCCGGAAGCGACGGGTTTCATGCCCGCTACCCGTAGCCCTTGTTGCCGTGCACGGCGCAGGAGCGCTGCGGCGCAGAGCGTTTTGCCGACACCGGTATCGGTGCCGGTGACGAAGTAGCTAGCGCCCGTCACGGCGGCGGGAGGTCAGTTGCGTGAGGGGCACGGTAAATTCCTGCGGGACGCCGCCGCGTTTGCCGCGCGAGACGGTGCCGCTGGGTGTCCAGGCATGGCCGTAGACCACCTCGCAGGTGATGAGCATCCGCCCATCGGCTTGCCGTAACGCCTCGCAAGCCGTCTGAAAGCGTGCAAACCACTGTCGACCAGCCAGTCCGCGTGGCCGGGCCGCGTGCCGGTTGGTGGCGCCCACAGCGCGCAGGTCGGCGAACAGCGCGGCACTCCCGGAATAGCTGAGCCGGTGCAGATCGCGGTCCAGCACGGGGTCGGCAAAGCCCGCCTGCTGTAAGCCACGGGCCAGTTCCGGCATGTCGGTGAATTCGTGTACGCGGGCGGTGGCGCGCGTCTCGGTGGTGGTCTTGATCTCGGCCGCGGCGGTCGCCTGACGCAGTTCGAGCAGGGTGTCCGGCCCGACGGTGGCAAAGGCGAACAGTCCGCCGGGCCGCAGGACGCGTCGAACTTCTGTAAACACCGCGTCGAGATCGGCCACCCAGGGCAGCAGCAGATTGCTGAACACGAGATCTACGGACGCGGCTGGCAGCGGCAACTGCCGTGCATCGGCGCAGACCCAGCGGATGGACTGGCGGTCGCCAGGTGACGCGTGCTGGTGCTGCTGACAGGCGGCGATCATGCCAGGGGCAAGGTCGAGGCCGATGAGGGTGGTGCTGCGTAGGGAGCGTGGCATGAGCCAACGGCGCAGTCGTTGGTGCCAAGGTGCCGCCGGCGCGTAGCGTTCGCGCAAGGCACGAGTACCAGCGCCCGTGCCACAGCCCAGATCGAGCACCGTGGCGGGCTGCAGTTTCACCAGCGTGAGGCGCTCCAGCAGCTCCTCGCGCACGCGCCGCTGCAAGACCGCGCTGGCGTCGTAGCCCGCGGCCACCCGGCTGAAGGCGCGCGCGATGCCGGCGGTATCGAGTGCATACGCGGGAGGGCCGTCGGCGCCGGTGGTGGCTGTCACGCGGCGTGTCCTGCTGGCAGTGCGGTGTCCAGCTGGCTGGGCAACACGGCCTGCAGTGCCTCCAGCAGGCGGTCGAGCTGGGCTTCGGTGTGCGCGGCGCTGAAGGTGATGCGCAGACGCGCGCTGCCAGCCGGCACGGTGGGTGGGCGAATGGCGCTGACCAGCAGTCCGCGTGACTGCAATGCGGCGCTGGCCGCCAGCGCGGCTTCTGCGCTACCCAGAATGATGGCCTGAATGGGGCTGGTGCTGGGCAGCAAGCGGCCGGCGAGGCCCAGTCCGGTCAGTTCGTAGCGGAAGCGGTCGACGAGCGCCTGCAGGTGTTGGCGACGTTCCGGCTCGTCGAGGGCCAGCGTGACCCCCATGCGTGCTGCCGCCGCGACAGCCGGTGGCAGTGCGGTGGTGAAGATATATGTGCGGGCACGCTGGCGGAAGACTTCCACCAGTTCGCGACGTCCAGCGATAAAGGCGCCAAAGGCACCGAAGGCCTTGCCGAGGGTGCCCATCAAAATGGGCGCAGCATCGGGTGTACCGAGTAGGCCAGCTACCTCCAGTACGCCGCGCCCGGTCGCCCCGAGCACGCCCAGACCATGGGCATCGTCGACGGCCAGCCAGGCCTCGCGGGCGGCACAGACGGCGGCCAGTTCACGCAGCGGTGGCAGGTCGCCATCCATGCTGAACAGGCCATCTGTCAGTAGCAGCGCCGGGCCGGTGGATTCGGCCAGCAGCCGCGCCGCAGCCGTGGCATCGGCGTGGGCGTAGCGGCCAAACGTGGTGCCACTCAGTCGCGCGCTGTCGATGAGGCTGGCGTGGTTCAGTGCATCGCCCACCACCGTGCCGGGCACCGACAGCCCCGGCCGTGCACCGGGGCCTACCAGCACCCGCGAGATCGCCAGGTTGGCCATGTAGCCGGTGGAAAACAGCAGCGCCGCTTCGCGGTGGGTATAGGCCGCGAGCACTTCCTCGAGGCGGGTGTGCTCGGCATGGTGTCCGGTGATGTGGTGCGAGCCCCCCGAGCCCACGCCATGGGTGCGCGCCACTTCTGTAAATGCTTCACGCAAGCGCGGGTGCTGTGCCAAGCCCAGATAGTCGTTGCTGCTGAAGTTGACCAGCTGGGCACCGGCCACGAGGCACTCCGGGCCGGCGCCCACCACGGCCACCGTGCGGCGCTGCCGCAGTAGGTGCGCGGCGCGCAGCGACTCCAGGGTGTCCGCTAGAGCGGCACGTTGCCAGGCGGGCTGGCCGTCTGAATCAGGCATGCGCTGCTACGGCGGCCGGTTCCGGTTCAATGCCCAAGCGCGCGAACAGCGCCTGGTCCTGTGCCGTGTCCGGATTGCCCGTGGTGAGCAGCTTTTCACCGTAGAAAATGCTGTTGGCGCCGGCCATGAAGCACAGGGCTTGCAGCTCATCTGACATTTGTTCGCGTCCCGCCGACAGCCGTACGTGGCTTTTTGGCATGGTCAGGCGTGCCACGGCGATGGCGCGTACGAAGTCAAACGGATCCAGCGCCGCGGCGCCGTGCAATGGCGTGCCCGCCACCTGCACCAGCTGGTTGATGGGCACGCTTTCGGGGTGCTGCGGCAGCGTCGCCAGCACCTGCAGCATGGCGGCCCGATCGCCTTCTTGTTCGCCCATCCCGAGGATGCCGCCGCAGCAGACATGGATGCCCGCCTCACGCACGGCCGCCAGCGTATTCAGCCGGTCTGCAAAGGTGCGGGTGGTGATGACCTCGCCATAGAATTCGGGCGAGGTGTCGATGTTGTGGTTGTAGTAGTCAAGGCCCGCATCCTTCAGCTCTGCCGCCTGTGCGGGGGTGAGCATGCCGAGGGTGGCGCAGGTCTCGAGGCCGAGTTCTTTGACGCTTTTAACCATCTCGACCACGATCCGCAGGTCCTTGGTCTTGGGGCTACGCCAGGCAGCACCCATGCAAAAGCGGGTGGCGCCGGCATCACGGGCGGCCGCGGCGCGGCGCGCTACGTCCTCCACCTGCATCAGTTCCTCGCGGGCCAGCCCGGTGTCATAGCGGACGGACTGCGGGCAGTAGGTGCAGTCTTCCGGGCAAGCGCCGGTCTTAATGGACAACAGCGTGGAGACCTGGACCTGGTTTGGCACGAAGTGCTGGCGGTGCACCTGCTGGGCCTGCAGCAACAGGTCCATCAAGGGCAGCGCGAACAAGGACTGCACTTCCGGAATGCTCCAGTCGTGGCGGACCTCGCCGGGGTGACGGGCGCGGGGTTGGAACGCTTCGGGAGCAACGGACATGGCAGGCCTCGGGCATTAACAGGACAGGACGCGATTTTGACGAGCGCCTGCGCTGATGAACAACGCTGGACGCTCGCGCAGGGGACTTCGGGTAGCAACACGGCAGGAATGCGCCGCTGGACGGCGCGGCCGACTTGAGACCCTGTCCCCCATGCGGCATATTCCAAAGACTGAGGCCTCCTGTCAACCTGAGCACTTGCTGCGGGTTGACGGCCGCCTGCCGTTGGCCCGTCGGGTGGAGCGTTGGCTGCTACCGCCACGGTGTGTGCTGTGCCTTGAGGCTGGCATGGAAGTGGCTACCGGGCTGGTGGCCGGGGACTATCGCGGAGCACTCTTGGACCTGTGCCCTGCCTGCCATGCGGAACTGCCTTGGCGCCTGCCGTTGGCGGTGTTGGCCACGGGGAAGGGGGCTGGGCTGCGCGTACCGGAGGGCGTGACGCTGGTGTACGCACCGCTGGCTTATGCCTGGCCGGTGTCGCCGCTGGTGCATGCCCTCAAGTACCGTGGCGAACGGGTGTATGGCCGGGTGCTCGCCACGGTGCTGGCGGCGGCGGCAGTGCACGCGCGTTTGCCCCTGCCCGAGGTCTTTGTGCCGGTGCCGCTCCATCCGGCGCGCGAGCGGCAACGCGGTTTCAATCAGTCGCGGGACCTGGCGCACCGGTTGGCGCGGGACCTGGGCGGCCGTCTGGTGCCTGCCTTGCGGCGCTTGCGGGACACGCCCGCGCAGGCCGGGCTAACGGCCGTCGAGCGACGGACCAACCTGCTGGGTGCGTTTGCGCTCGACGAGGCTTACCGCCGCCGCGTTGCGGGAGGGCATCTGGCGCTGGTGGACGACGTGCTGACCACCGGCAGCACGGCACTGGCTTGCGCCGCCGTGCTGCGTGCCGCCGGTGCGCGGCGGGTGGATGTGTGGGCCGTGGCCCGCGCCTGACGCGCCTGACGCGCCTGATGCCTGATGCCTGCTGGGCCGGTCGCGCTGGTCGGCGCGGCACTGTCAGCCGCGCCATTAGCCGCGTTGTTAGCTGGGCGTGAAAGTGTAGTGCAGCAACAGCCCAGTAAAGATGCACGCGCCGGTCCAGGCATTGTTCAGGAAGGCCCGAAAGCAGGCGTCGCGTTCACGGCGGCGGATCAGCCACTGCTGGTACACGAAGGTCATGCCGGCGGCTCCCAGTCCGCCGAGCCACCAAGGTCCCAGACCCACTTTCCGGCCTGCCAGCCACAAGGCCACCAACGTCAGGCCTTGCATCAGACCGATGATCAGGCGGTCGGCATCGCCAAACAGGATGGCCGTGCTTTTAAGGCCAATTTTCAAATCGTCTTCGCGGTCGACCATCCCGTAGAGCGTGTCATAAGCCGCGGCCCACAACACGCCGGCGCAGAACAACAGCCAAGCCAGCCGTGGTACCGCGCCAGTCTCGGCGGCAAACGCCATCGGGATACTCCAGCTAAACGCTGCGCCCATCCAAAACTGTGGCAAGGAGATGAAGCGCTTCAGGAATGGGTAGACCACCGCCAGCACCGCTCCGCCCAGTGAATACAGTTGCACCAGTGGGTTCAGCCGCAGCACCAACGACAGCGCTACCAGCGCCAGCCCGGCAAATACCACCAGCGCCTCGGTACTGCTAATGCGCCCGGCCGCCAGCGGTCGGTCGTGCGTGCGCTGTACATGGGGGTCAAAGCGGCGGTCGGCGAAGTCATTGATGGCGCAGCCGGCGCTACGCATGAGCCAGGTGCCCGCTACGAACACCGCGAAGACTTGCGGCTGGGGGTGGCCGCTCCCAGCGATCCACAGGGCCCACAGCACGGGCCAGAGCAATAACCAAAAGCCGATAGGGCGGTGGCCGCGTACCAGCCACCAGTATTCGCGCAGCGTGCGGCCCAGTGCCGGGAGCACGCGTCGAAACAGCGCGTGACCTTCCAACCGGTCACGGGTGCGTTCGAGGTCGTCGTAGAGGCGGTTGCTCATACTTTCCCGTAGCGTTCGCCGCGGCCAATCCAGCGCCGTAGCAGCGCCGGTATAGTAGCTGGATGCTGCGCCAGCATCACTTCCGCCGTGGCTTGTACTCGCGGCAGCAGGTCGGCATCGCGCTGCAGGTCCGCCACACGCAGCGCCATCAGACCCGTCTGGCGTGTGCCGAGCAGTTCGCCAGGACCGCGCAGTTCCAGGTCACGTCGCGACACCTCAAAGCCGTCATTGGTGTCGCGCAGCACGGCCAGACGCTCGCGGGCCAGCATCGACAGGGGAGCGCGAAACAGCAGCACGCAGCTGCTTTCCGCTGCGCCGCGCCCGACACGCCCACGTAGCTGGTGCAATTGCGCCAGCCCCATGCGTTCGGCGTTTTCGATCACCATCACGCTGGCGTTGGGCACATCGACCCCCACTTCGATCACGGTGGTGGCTACCAGCACATCAATGCGGCCTTGTTTGAACGCCGTCATCACGGCCTCTTTCTTCGCGGCGGGAAGCCGCCCATGGACCAGCCCGACCTTCAGCTCCGGCAGGGCTTCTGTCAGTTGGGCGGCCGTCACCTCGGCCGCCTGCGAGGGCAGTTCTTCGCTCTCTTCAATCAGCGGGCAGACCCAGTAGGTCTGGCGGCCCTCGCGGCAGACCGCGCGAATACGCTCGACCACCGCGTCACGCCGCGTCTCGGGCAGCACCACCGTCTTGATGGGGATGCGTCCGGGAGGCAGCTCGTCGATGATGGAGACATCAAGATCAGCGTAAGCCGTCATGGCCAGCGTGCGTGGGATAGGCGTGGCCGTCATGATGAGCTGATGCGGGAACCGCCCTTCACCGGCGCCCTTCTGGCGCAGCATCAGTCGTTGGTCGACGCCGAAGCGATGCTGCTCGTCGATGATCACCAATGCCAGACGCGCGAACGACACGCTCTCTTGGAACAGGGCATGCGTGCCGATGATGACGGGCACCTCGCCGCTAGCGATGGCCTCGACCGCCTTGGCATGCGCCTTGGTGGTGAGCTTGCCCGCCAGAAAAGCCACGGGCAGGCCCAGTGGCCGCAGCCAGCGTTCGAAGTTGGCGTGGTGCTGTTCGGCCAGCAGTTCAGTGGGCGCCATCAGTACGGCCTGTCTGCCCGCTTCAACCGCGCGCAAGGCGGCCAGTGCAGCCACCACCGTCTTGCCGCTACCCACGTCGCCTTGCACCAGCCGCATCATCGGAGTGGGCTTGGCCAAATCGGCATAGCTTTCCGCGAGCACGCGCTCCTGTGCGCTGGTGAGTGCAAACGGCAGTTGTGCGCGAAAGGCCGTGGCTAGCGGGCCTTCGTGCTCATCTCCCAGCGGAAACGCCGCATCGCGGCGCACCTCCATGCGTAGCTGACGCAGGCTGATCTGGTGCGCCAGTAGCTCTTCGAAGGCGAGCCGTCGCTGTGCGGGGTGCTGGCCATAGGTCAGTTCGTCGAGGTCTGCGTCGGGGGGCGGGCGGTGCACATAGGTCAAGGCTGCAGCAAGACTGGGCATGCCTAAATCCTGCAGCAGCGCGGCAGGCAACAGATCGCGGACCTGCGAGCGTTCCACGGCTTCCAGTGCCTGTGCGGTCAGGTAGCGTAGCCGACCCTGCTGCAGGCCTTCAGTGGACGGGTAGACCGGGGTGAGTACGTCTTCCACGCGCTGCGCATCGGCGGCATCGGCGCGCTTGTACTCGGGATGCACAATCTCCAGGCCCACCGGTCCACGACGAGCCTCACCAAAGCAGCGCAGTTTGACACCGCGTTCGAGCTGCGCCTGCTGGGCGGCAGTGAAATAGAAAAACCGCAGCGTCAGCGTGCCGGTGCCATCGCCGATGCGTACCAGCAACGTGCGCCGCTTGCGAAAGGCCACTTCGGCGAGTTGCACGGTGCCTTCGACCACGGCGCGGTCACCTGGCACCAGCGAACCGATCGCCACGATGCGGGTGCGGTCCTCATACCGCAGTGGCAACAGGAACAAGAGATCCTGCAGGGTCTCCACGCCCCACTGAGCGAGCTTGGCCGACAGCGACGGCCCCACCCCGCGCAGGGTGCTGACCGGTGCCAGTTCGCCGTTGCGGGGTTCAGCTGCCAAGGTAGAGGATGGCGTCCACTTCGATCGCCACCCCACGCGGCAATGCGGAGACGCCCACGGTCACCCGTGCTGGGTAGGGCTCGCGGAAGTAGCGAATCATCACCTCGTTCACGGCGCCGAACTGGCCGAGGTCGGTCAGAAAGATGGTGACACGTACCGCATCGTCGAGTGTGCCACCTGCCGCAGCGGCAACGGCTTTCAGGTTTTCGAACACGCGCGTGGCCTGGGCTTCGATGCCGCCCTCGACCAGCGTCATGGTGGCGGGGTCAAGTGGAATTTGCCCGGAGAGATAGACGGTATCTCCGGCGCGAATAGCCTGCGAGTAAGGACCAATGGCCCTGGGCGCGCTGTCAGTGTGGAGGGGGTGACGGGCCATGATGGAGGAACCTCGGCGGGCAGCGGGAAGGGGTTCCATGGTAACCCGAGGCTACCGGCGTCGCGAGGCAGGAGTCGCGAGCAAGCTCGCTCCTACAGCGCCGAGCCCGGTGGGAGCGAGCTTGCTCGCGATCTTGTTGAACCTGTGGCGGGCCTTCAGCGGCGATGGCCTGCGGGTGATGACGGCCAATTGGCGCGCTCGCTGTGGTCGGTGAAGCCGGCTTGTCGGGACAGTAAGCGGCAGGTAGTTGCTAAGCCAGCTTCAATCGCCGCCGTACTTCCCTTGATGGTGATGGACGCCGCCATCAACGTAATGGCTAAAGCTGCCTCACCTTGCGCATCCAACACGGGTGCGCTAAAGGCCTTCAGGCCGGGCACGTAGGTACCATCAATCGAGGAAATTCGATTTGTCCTCACGCGTGCAAGTGCTATCTCAAGCGCCTCTTTCGCACGCTTGGCACTATCACGTGAGCCTTCGTTGAGTTCCTTCGTCACAAAGGGCGCCGTCATCGCAGAACTAGAAAAAGCCAAAAAAACCCGGCCCGTTGCCGAGGTGGTGGTGCGCAGAACGGATCCCAGGCCGAGCGTCGTGACTACATGGTTCCGCCCGCGATGCAGCTGGACAATGGTCGGGCCGCGGTCGCTCCATACGGAGAGGATTGCCGTCAATCCGCTCTCCTCAACGAGGGGGATGACTGCTTGGCTTGCCAACTTGACGATATCCAGCTGGCTCAGCGCTGCCAGACCGAGCTGGAGTGCCGCGCCACCGAGGCCGTAGTTTCGAGTCTCTGGGTCCTGGCGAATATAGTCGGCACGAATGAGGCTGGCGAGGTATCGGTGGACATTGCTCGCGGGCATCGCGCAGGCGTCGCTGATAGCTTTAAGGCTTTGTGGCGCAAGACCCGCTCTGACCGCACCCAAGACCATCATGGCTACGTCCACCGAGCCTATGCCGCGCCGTAGCTCAGCGGCGTCGACCGTGGCTTGTTTCTTCTTCGTGGATTGCGGGGAGGGAGACATTCGAGGTGAGGTTCAGGCTAGCGGTTCCTTAGCATGACATACGCTCCGCAACGTTGCCTCGACTAGCGTTGTGGACGCATACGTTTTTTGCGTGCGTATGGCCCCGATCAGGCGGCGGTCACCGTATCGGCCCGCCAGATGCCCAGTCGCTCCTGGGTGGCTCGATCAGAATAACTGAACAAAACCAAGGGGCTGTCCGCCGAGATCTGCAGTGGGTGCCATGGGGGCACCACGAACGTGTCGCGTGCCGTCACCGCTGCGGTAAAATCTCCTGAGCGTATGCGGCCAGTCCCCTCCACTACATGAAACACGCGCCCGTCCGTTCGTCGGACAGTCTGTGTGGTTCGTCCGGCTGGAAGCAGGTGGCAGAAGCCGCTCATGGTCGGCATGATCGTTCCGCCATCGACAGGGTTGGTGAATTCCAGGCTGAAAACGCCAGATGCATCCGCCGACCCAGAGCGCGCCAAGCTATCGAGCGCCGGGCGCCAGATGGCATAGGGGTACATGAAACGCTCAACCCTGCGGAAGGGACGGTCCTGCTCGGCTGGAATGCGCAGACCGGCGCCCCAAGTCAACAGATTCGTCCCGGCAGGCGTCATGATCGGTTGCTGCGTGGCGTTGGCCGACTCTGCAAAGCCTGCTTCCAGTGATCTGATCAATGGAATGTCGAGGCCATCAAGCCACACTACCGGTTCAGTGCCGGCATTGCCGTGATCATGCCACTCCCAACTTGGCGTCAACACCAGATCGCCGGGTGACATCGGGAAACGCTCGCCACCCACCGTCGTGAATGCGCCACTACCTTCGATGATCAGGCGAAACGCCGACTGGGTATGCCGATGGGCTGGCGCTACCTCTCCGGGTAAGATCAGTTGCAGGCCTGAATACAACGTTGAGGTAATGGATGCGGAGCCTGAGGCTGCCGGGTTCTCCAGAATTAAGACGCGTCGCACGGCCTCTTCAGCAGAGATAACCTCGCCTGACCTCAGAAGCAAGGGCCGGATATCCGCATACCTCCAAAGTGCTGGCTGGAAAGCCGACTGTGGGAAATTTGGAACGAGCGAATGTAATGAACGCCAAAGAGCCGCCAGAGAGTGGGGACGGAGCTCCGCGTAGTATTGGTTGCGCGAAGGCTCGGATGTTGGGTCGGTCATAGAGACGCCTTCAACGGACAACGCCGTGCAGGTTAAAGTGGGTAAACCAGCGAACCTGGAATGAGCAACGTGTCGTAAATAGCCAACCGTTGCTTGAATTTCCATGTTCCATCAGCCATCACCGCGAGGGTATCTTCATAGCGACCCACTGAAAGCAGCGCCGTTGGTTCGTGGGGCAAGGTGTGGAAGACGCTAAAAGACGCCCGAGCGAGTAATTCGCTGCCATTTTCTGACACCACTTGCGGTTGGGCCACGACATGTTGGATATAGCGGGGCGCATATACCATTACATTCAAGATGACATTGACGCGGTCAAGGAGCATGCCTTGGCCTTCGCATGCTATAGCTGCGAGTGGCAGCCCACGGTCATAATTTTCACGGCCCTGAGCGCGATAGATCCCATCGTCGGTAAAAAAACCCGGCCACGCCGTAAGGTCTCCAGAGTCAAGGCAGTGTGCGTAAGACTGGTACAACTCCCCTAGTGCAATGTGGCGGGCATACCATGCAAAATCTCGAGCAAGCGACGCGGACGTGTTCATGAGCGCATGACGTCCTTGTAGTAACCATACATTGCCCTGATCATGTTTTCAGTCACCATATGGTCCGTGGCCTCCGCATCATGCCCGCCCAACTCAGCCAATACCTCTCCCTGAGGGTAACCGCGGTGAGCTATCTGCGAAAATTCAATGACTTCACCATCCTCGAGCGATACGTAGCCCGCAGGTCCGAAAAGATTTGCCTGCCGGAGGCGGCGCTGAGTCATCGCCTCGTCATCTGACTCGAAACCAAAATGAGTCCAAACAAAGTCGAAACAATCTGGCCCCAGTGGGATAATTTGCCGCGTAGACAAAGAATTAACTTGCTGCTGAATAATGACGCTGGGAAAAATAGTCTGCATGACAACTGTGGGCTCGCCCCACCAATCTTCCACGGCCACATCGATGATGCTGGGGTCCGCTAATTTCAAATCTTCCTTGAAGCTGGTCACGCCCGCAGTCACTTCGTCATTTTTACCGCCAGTACTGCGCGTAGAAATCATCACAGCATGCCGGCCTTTGGCGTCCGTCAACATCTTTGACTTCTGGTCTGGTCGCCACAAACCGAAGGTGACGAAAAATGCATGCAGCAATGCAGGGTGATAGGGGTCCTTCAGGTTTTCCTGCATCAGCTTCCAGTTGCCACGAATACGTTGCCGCGTGTAGCCGAGCAGCTTGAGGCGCGCGCCATGAAATGTGCGACGGATATAAGGCTCGACGACAGGCCCGAGGTACTCCTCAATTGACTCAATGTCAGCGGCGAACGAGGCAAAAACAGCGCCTTGATAACACGCGACGCGAAGTCGGCCGACGTTGTGCTCCTTGAGTTTGAACTCCGGTGGGTATCCGCCCTTGCCGTTGACGCCGTTCCGGTAAGGAACCCCGACCAAGGCGCCATTTAACTTGTAACACCACTGATGATAAGCACAGACAATGCGGTTGCCTTTGCCGACGTTGCCAAAGGGCGCCTGCAGCAATCGCATGCCCTTATGTTGACAGCGGTTCTCCAATACGTGCACTTCGCCTGACTGGTCGCGGGTGACGATGACAGGTCGTTCACCAATAAACGTTGTCTTGAAGTCCCCAGGAGCGGGAATTTCCACTTCCAAACCGACATAGCTCCAATGCTTTCCATAGAAGATCTTTGTTAGCTCGTCAGCGTAAACGTCGGGATCGGTGTAGAGCCGTGCCGGGATGCGGTGTGGGACATCTTTGATCATGGGTAGGCACCTGGGAAACTGAGCATTGGCCGTAGCACTGTTGCTGTTCGGCAGGATTTCTCATACGATAATAAGTTATTGATTGGATAATCTAAATCCAAATGCTCCAGAGATCAACGGGAATTAAGCATGAGCTATGTTTTTCCGCCGCCGCTGCCGCCATGCGTGCCTATCCATGGATCGTTACAGCTGTTCCCAGTCCGGCGCATTTTTTGCGTCGGACGTAACTATGCCGCGCATGCGCGTGAAATGGGCGTTGACCCGGAACGTGAAAAGCCGTTCTTTTTCACCAAGCCGGCGGATGCCATCGTTACGCCAGGAATGCCAGTACCGTACCCAATGGCAACTCAAAATTTCCACCATGAAGTGGAGCTTGTCGTCGCCATTGGTAGCGCCGGCCGAAACGTGCAGCGAGAAGATGCTCTCGCGCTGGTCTGGGGTTACGGCGTTGGCAACGACCTGACTCGCCGTGATTTGCAGTTTGAGGCGCGAGATAAAGGTCGGCCGTGGGATGCTGGTAAGGCGTTCGACTATTCTGCGGCGGTCTCGGCACTGCATCCGGTGTCGGAAGTGGGTCACCTATCGCAGGGTCGGATCTGGCTAAGTGTCAACGGCAAAAAGCGTCAGGAATCCAACATTTCGCACTTGATATGGCCGGTCGACGAAGTGCTGGTCGAACTGTCCAAACTATTCGAGCTGCGCCCTGGGGACTTGGTATATACGGGGACGCCAGAAGGGGTCGGGCCGCTCGTCAGCGGCGACCTAGTTGAGTGCGGAATAGAGGGACTAGATACGCTGCGACATAAAGTAACGGGCCTAGTCTAGTGAAGCTCTATGGCTTCCACCGCAGTGGTTCATCTTATCGCGTGCGAATTGTCTTAAATCTGAAAGGTCTTACGTACCAATCGGTACCAGTCAGTTTGCCCGATGGGGATCAACGGTCTCCCATGTACCTGTCCAGAAACCCACAAGGGCTCGTGCCGTTGCTGGAAACTGACGAAGGCGACATCATCCAGTCTCCGGCCATTATGGAATACCTTGAAGAACGCTACCCGACCCCCGCGCTGCTGCCGAACGGGCGGCTTCACCGTGCACGCGTCCGAGCGATGGCAGCGCTGGTTGGCTGTGATATTCACCCCTTAAACAACCGCCGAGTATTGGAATATCTGCGCGGCCCACTGCGGCAACCAGCGCCGGCGGTGGACGCGTGGGCCGCCGAGTGGATCAATACGGGTTTCGCTGCGCTGGAGGCCATTCTCGCCAGCGACGAGCGCCAGAGTGGATTCTGTTTTGGCAGCTTGCCGACACTTGCGGACGCTTACCTTGTGCCGCAAGTCTATTCGGCACGAAGATTCGGGATTGACCTTGGCGTTTATCCACGAATTCTTGAGGTGGTCCGGAAATGCGAGGCGCTGCCAGCCTTTGTTCAGGCGCTTCCCGATCATCAGCTGGATGCGTTACGGACAACGTAAAGCAACGGTGACAAGCGCCGTGTGGTGCCTAAGCGCGCGCTTGAGCATCAGGGCACTTGACAGATGTTTATTCAGTTAGGTAATGTTATTCAGACTGTTAATTATAAAACAGGTAGTGATACGAGACAGGTCGGCCCAAAAGTCGCGCCCGCTCATCAGCTCGGAATCTCTGATCAAACGAAGTGGGGGGTCTTATGGAAATGCATATTGCCGGGCGAATCGCTCGAATGGGTGTCGCCAGTGCGCTAGGCCGCGCAGTGCTACTGCTGCTCTGTGGCGCCGCTGTGCCAGGGCTGGTCGCCGCCTCAGAAATCGAAGAAATACTGGTCACCGCAGAAAAGCGCGTTCAATCAGCGCAAGACGTACCTATCGCGATCACTGCGTTTTCACAGGACTCCCTCGACAAGCAGGGGATCGAAGATATCTGGGGTGTAGCCGGTAAGGTTCCTTCGCTGCACTTGAGTGCGCCAAATGGCGTCCTTTGGGCATTTATGCGCGGTACCGGAAACTCTAATCCGACGGCCGGTGGCGATAATAGCGTCGCCTTCCACTTCGACGGGGTATACCTCGGCCTAGCCTCTGCTGCGCTCACGGACATCTGGGACATTGATCGTGTCGAGGTGCTGCGTGGGCCTCAAGGAACGCTCTATGGGCGTAATGCCACCGGTGGATCAATCAACATTGTGCCCAACCGCCCAAGCAAAGAATTTGAAGCCTTCGGTGACTTAACACTGGGTGATTACAACCTGCGTCGGGTGCGTGGGGTAGTCAATCCAGGCGGCAACGAAACGCTCAGAAGTCGTGTTGCGTTTGAATACACTAAACGTGATGGTTACCAGAAAAACTTGGTCCCTGGCCATTCCGCCTCGGATGCCGATGATTCGTGGATGGTGCGGGTTGGAACGGACTTCACGTTGAGCGACAGCACCGAGTTGCAAATTACTTTGCTGGGCGCCAAGACCGATGCTCCAGTGTCTGCGCCGGTACGCCCAGGTGCCGTGTATCCAGCGTTCTACAACGGCGCTGCACCAGGAGTGAAGCCAACCGATCCCCGGCAGGTTCGTAAGGACCTTGTCGAGTCGAACAAATTCGAGACCTATGGTGCCACTGCGAACCTGTCTATCCAGGGAGAGTCCACTGAATTTCGCGGAATACTGGCGTACTACGATATCAAGCGCGAGAACCACAGTGACTGGGATGGCTCAGAGGTCGACGAACTCGATTTCAAGGACGCTGACAAAGTAAAGCAAACTTCACTCGAATTGCAGCTTATGTCTAAAGGGGACAGCCGACTGGAATGGATTGTCGGTGCCTACGCTTTTGGTATGAAAAATAAACGTCTTAACGACATTCTCGTTGGTGGGTTTATTCCGGTCTCGCCCTTCCCGATCCGGGTAGTGCTCAAGGGCGACCTCGACGTCAAGTCCTACGCCGTGTTCGGCCAAGCGTCATACCGCTTGAGCGATGATGTCAAGATGACCCTTGGGGTGCGTCGTGCTTGGGACCATAAGCAGAACGATGCGTCGAACTACCAAGGGCCGGCTGTTCTCTATGGAACACCTATCGGAGATTCGATCACCGCCGTCGGCGGCTATAACCGTAAGTGGGGCAAGCCGATGGGCAAGTTCTCCGTTGACTGGGCTGTCACCAAGGACAATCTTTTATACGGAACCTTCTCCCGCGGATATAAATCCGGTGGATTCCAGGCCTACGGCCTGGATCCCGCAGACGGGCCTGGCGGCACCCCGGCGGCCGAGCCGGAAACCGTGAATTCCTTTGAAGTGGGTTCCAAGAACACGTTCCTCGACAACCGGGTGCAGCTCAACGTGGCTGCGTTTGTGGCTAAATACAATAATATCCAGCAAATCAACTTTGTCCCGGGGTCATTCGCTCCGGACGTGGCCAATATCGCTGGTGGCACCGCGAAGGGTGTGGAAATAGACTGGATTATCGCGCTGCCGGGAAACGGCCAGATCGACGGCGGGTTCGGGTACATCGATACCGCATATGACAGCTCGGTTGAATATGACATTGCCAGCTGCAGCCCCTTGCCTCCGTTTGCCTGTCCAGCGCCAAAGGACATTAAGGGAAATCAGTTTGTGTCGACACCGACGACGAACTTTAACCTTGGCGCGCAATACACGTTCGGTACCCAGGTAGGTGACGTCACTGCCCGTGTCGATTTAAGCAACCGTAGCCGGACCTACTACAGCCTTTTCAAAGATGTCGGCCGTAGCCAAAAAGCCTACACGAAGCTGGATGCAAGGCTGATGTACCAGCACACGAATGGCTGGAACGGCGAGGTGTACGTGGATAACATTACCAACGAGAACGTCATCCACACGATGTTCAGTGGCAGCTCTCTCCTTGGGTCCGACGTCCCAGTCGCCTGGTATGCGCCGCCAAGAACCTTTGGCGTTCGGGTCGGCTACCACTTCTGAATCCGTTCAGCTGGAATTCCAGTGTGACGAATGAACGGTTTAGTCAATTCGGCGTTTTCGCGCCGGGCTGGCTGGCTTAAGGGAACGGGCAGTCGATTTTTCCATGAGCATCGCCAGCAAGCAGTCCGCATGGGCATCAATGAAAGCGGAAGAAGCGACATCAGCACCGCTGACACGCCGTACTTCGTCGGGTAGTGCGAACACCAATGAGCTGCCGACAAAGTGGTAGTAAATGTTGACCACGGGGCCAGGCCGAAGCGCGCCAGCTTGCTGCCCCGCCAGCAGCAAACCGGTCACCGCCTGGTAAACAGGCTTGATGTGTCGGTCGACCAACCAGTCGAGGCGTTTCGTCGGTGTTTTGGCTTCCTCAGTCATCAATCTCACCACATAGGGCGAATGCGCCGAAAAACGGACGAACTCGCGCAGGATGAGTCGGAGGTAGGTCGGAACATCGACATCACGGAGTTCGTGCATGCGATCAGCGAGCCCGTTGCGAAAATCGCCAAACAAGCGGTCCATGGCTACTTTCCAAAGATGTTCTTTCGACCCGAAATGGTAAGTGATCAGGCCTTGGTTAACGCCCGCTAATGAGGCGATATCTCTAGTGGAAGTGTTCGAAAATCCGCGGTTACTAAAGGCAAGAATACCCGCAGTGACAATGCGGTTGCTGGTTTCCGAAGAACGGTTACTACGAGGAACCTCGTATCGGGATTCAGCGAATCGGAGGTTAGTCGCAAACGGAGTATTCATTGGCTTCCAATCGAGGCGTAGAAACAGCGTCAAGAGATTGCAATCGGTATTGTATCTGGAGCGAACATGGAACAGAAAGTAAAAGCGCAAGTCCACTGCTTGGTGGCAGACCTCGTGCGACAGGAATTACTGCGCGAGGAAATCTCCAGTGGCAAGCAAGATCAAGTGTTCGAACGGTACGGGATCCCAGTCGACGTTCGTGAATTGCTGAGAACACCCGATTATAGGCAACTGGAAAAGGCCGGCCTGCCACCTATTTATCGCGTGCTTTACGTCATCAGCGCGTTTCCTGCTATCCGGGAGCATTTGAGCATGGCGCCATTTCTCGCAAGATTTGAACAAGATATGCAAGCCGAAGGAGTGCTTTGAAATGGGCAAGGTGGTCGGGGCCTTCGGACAAGGGCATATTTTATTTCATCCGCACGGCGCAGAAGCCGCAGCAGATCGTGTGTATGAGGGCTACAAAGCCGTTGGCCGCCGCATTCGCGCGCTCAAGCCAGACTTGTTAGTCGTGATTAGCGGAGACCACCTGTTTAATCTGGGTACGTCCTACCAAATGCCCTATGCCGTCGGGGTGGCAGACGAATACCTGCCCTGGGGTGATACGGATGTTCCCGTTAGGCCCTTTGCAGGCCAGCGCGAATTCGGTGAGGGGCTGGTGCGGTTTGGTGCCGAACAGGACTTTGATCTGGCGAAGTTGGAGGCCCATGGCTTTCGGCCCGACCATGGGATCTCTGTCCCGGTAATGTTCGCGGCGCCGCGCGGCGATCTACCGGTGGTGCCCATCAATATCAATATTTGTATGGAACCACTGCCTAATCCACGGCGGTGTCAGGCGCTCGGAAACTTATTGAAAAAATACGTTGAGCAGTGCCGCCCAGTCGGCGAACGCGTGGTGGTAATCGGCGCCGGGGGACTCTCCCACTGGCTCATGGTCGATCGCGATGGAGAAATTAATGAGATCTTCGACCGTCATGTCCTTGCGTTGATTGAGGCGGGTCGAGGGGATGAATTGGCCGAGATGACTGCTGCGGATTTACTTGCTACTGCCGGAAATGGCGGTATGGAAACACTCTATTGGATCACCATGTTGGCCACAGTGCCTGGTGCGCGCGGTGAGACCATTTTCTATGAACCTATGTACTCATGGAAAACCGGTATCGCAGCGACCCAGTTGCACGTGTAGCGGCAAGGATTTTTTCAGAATGCGATGTTTAAGGGGTATAGACAATGAAGCAGCAATACGCAAGCCAATTTGTGACCGCGGCCGGAATTCGAACCCACTACATTGAAGCAGGGGCGGGCGACCCATTGCTGCTAATTCATGGGGGTGGTGCAGGCGCGGACGGCCGCTCCAACTGGGCCGAATGTATGGCGGCGTACGCGCCCCACATGAGAGCTTTTGCAGTAGATATGTTTGGCTTTGGCGATACCGATATGCCAGACCCGTCCGCAGCGCAGTACACGCAACAGACCCGCACACGTCACATGATCGCTTTCATTGAAGCGTTGGGGGTCGGGCCGGTGGACTTGATCGGCAACTCCATGGGTGGAACCACAGCGATGGGAGTGGTGCTGGAGCGGCCGGACCTGGTTCGGAATTTAGTGCTGATGGGATCGGCCGTCAATATGGCGCCTGCCGACATGGCAGCCAACCACGCGGTGATGGCGCCGGTGCTTGCCTATGACTTCACGCGAGAGGGCATGCGCGCGCTCATAAAATGCCTTACTTACAGCTACGAACCTACGGCAGAGGTGGTCGACTACCGCTATATACGCTCGATTCGGCCGGAGGCGAAAACCGCCAACATGGCCGCGATGGCGTGGGTCCGTCAAAATGGACTTTGTTACACCGACGAGCAAATATCATCGATTAAAACCCGAACCATGGTATGCGCAGGCAAGAATGACAAGATAGTGCCGCTGCGAAAAATGTACGAGTTGCTTGATCGTATGCCCCACGCATGGGGAACCATCTTCCCAAACTGCGGCCATTGGATAATGATTGAGTATCCGCGCGAATTTACAGACATTACTTTGCGTTTTTTTGGCAAGGGTGGATGACCACGTGTTGGGGCGCGCTGTGTTATTAACAGATCGCGTGCATTGCTGGTCCTTGCCGGAGCAGCTCGGAAGCAGTCACAAAACGTGAGCACCAATCTTTCGTTGTCGCTGGCGCCTGCCGCTGGAACGACCATCGCCATTGTGGGGGGTTGCGGTGGTATCGGCAGCGCCGTGACCTCGGCCTGCGTTTCGCTGAGTCTTCAGGTCAGTGTCCTGGATCTCGCGGCGTCTATTGCACGCGCCGACCTGCCTCCGACAGTACATCGGGTGGCGCTCGATGCCACCCATGAAAAATCCGTAGAGGCTGCTTTCGCGCAGGTGGCTCGCCGTTGGGGTGGTTTGGATTTGCTGGTTAACTTATGTGGATTCTCGAATCCTTCTAGCACCACGGCCGAGATGTCGCTCACCGCCTGGGACGAGACCATTCAGGGGAATGTGAACTCTACATTTCTCTGCTGTCGGGCTGCACTGCCGCTGCTCAAGGCCTCGCCGGTCGGCGCTATGGTCAATATCGCCTCCGGTCAGGCCGTCCGTCCACTGGCGGGGTTCGGACCTTATAGCGCCTCCAAGGCAGCGGTTATTGCTTTAACCAAGACCATAGCGCTCGAGTGTGCACCAGTACGCGCCAACGTCGTGGCGCCCGGGGCAGTGAATACCGCGTTCTTTACTGGCGGTACAGGTCGCCAGTCGCGCGACTCCACCTTTGACATGCAGGCCTATGCCCGCTCTGTTCCGCTAGCACGAGCGGCCGAGGCCGAGGATATTGTTGGCCCTATTTTATTTCTCCTTGGAACTGCCGCACGCTTCGTGAATGGCCAAGTGCTGCACGTGAATGGCGGCGGATTAATGCCATGAACGGGCAAGCATCAGCACCGGCGGACGCTAGAGTACCCTCTTGCCCTCCTTGGAGCGCCGGCCACTGGATTGGCGGGGCGTGGTATCCATCCGGTGAGCCGGCTGTCCTGCGCTTTAATCCTGCTACCGGTGAAATCGTCGGGACGGTTGCTGTAGGCGGCTCCGTTGTCGCACTTGAGGCCATCGCAGCTGCTCGACTAGCGTTTGAGCAAAACACATGGGCGCAGGTGCCGCGCCTGCGCGCCGAAGTACTGCTTGATTTTGCTGCTGAAATGGAGCGAGAGGCCGCTCCGCTGGCAGTGCTGCTGGCGGCTGAGACCGGTAAATTGCTGCGGGTGGCCACCGGCGAGATAGCAGCGAGTGTTGCTGAGCTGCGGTTTTATGCAGGGCTTGCCCGCTCCACCTTCGGGCGGATGTTGGAGACGGAACCGGGGTGCGTCTCTCTGATAGCGCCAGAGGCTGCCGGGGTGGCGGCGATCATGGTGCCATGGAACGCCCCTGTCATTTTGCTAGTCCGTTCGCTGGCGCCGGCTATTGCAGCAGGGTGTACCGTCGTGGTTCGCCCGGCGCTGCAGTCCGCGCTCATTCATTCAGCCATCATGCGGGTTCTGTCACGCTGCGAACGACTGCCGCCGGGAACCGTCAACAGCTTCAGCGAGGTGGGCAGCGCGGGCGCCGAGGAGCTGGTTCGCTCACTCGATGTACAAGTCATTAGCTTTACTGGTAGCAGCCGCGTGGGCAAGGCCATTATGGCGGCTGCCAGCCCGACGCTAAAAAAAATCAATCTTGAACTGGGGGGGAAAGCCCCTGCCATCGTGCTTGCAGACTGCAATATCGAACAGGTGTCTGGAAGGTTGGCGACCGAATCTATGATCCTTTGTGGGCAGCAATGTACGGCCATCAGCCGCATTCTGGTACACGAGAGCCGCTATGACGCAATGAAAATTGCCCTATGTGCTGCGTTGAGCGCGCTACGGCTTGGGCCGGTCGACCACAGTGCTACAGATCTGGGTCCGCTGATCAACGCGCAGAGTCGAGACCGCTTACTCGCACTGGTTGAGCGCGCAGCGGAAGACGGTCGGGCGCCATTACAGGGGTTTGTCCCCGGGGGTGACCTAGAGCGCGGTGCCTATCTTTCGCCAACATTAACCACCTACGATGACCTCGCTTCTGACTACATACAGCAAGAACTGTTCGGTCCAATCGTGAACCTTGAACGCTTCTCCAGTGATATCGAAGCGGTTCAACGGGCCAATGCGACGCCATTTGGACTGGCGGCGAGCGTGTGGACTGCTGATCTCGTACGCGCGCACCGAATTGCGCGTGCGATCAAAGCTGGAACAGTCTGGATTAATGATCACAACAAGCTCGTTGCTGAAGTTGAGACGGGTGGTTATGGCGATAGCGGCGTCGGACGGCTGCATGGAACGATGGCAATGCAAGAGTTCCAGCAGGTGAAACATATCTACCAGACGCACGGTGCTCTCGGCGTTGAGTTTCCGCGGTGATCGCTATCATTGGTGGGGGAATTTGTGGGCTGGCCTTGGCGCTGAATCTGAAGCGCCGCGGTATCGCCTGCGTGGTCTATGAGCGCAACCGTGAAATGCGCGAGATTGGTGTTGGCATTACCTTACTCCCCCATGCGATGAAGGAGCTCGAAGCCCTGGGACTCGCCGAACCTATTCTGACGTTAGGTAGCGAAAACCATGACAGCCGCTTTTTCAACCGTTTCGGGCAGTTGATCTACCACGAGCCACGTGGACGGTTTGCCGGCTATCCTCACCCGGAGGTGGGTATTCATCGGGGGCGTCTACACTCCATCCTCTACCGTAAAGTTCGCGAGGAGCTTGGGCCGGAGGCAGTAGTATTAGGCCGCTCCTGCGTTGCGATCGACCAAGACATTGATGGCGTAACGCTTAGGTTGACGGACGCCGCGGGAAAGTATCTCGAGCCGGTACGTGCTGAGGGTGTGGTGGCCTGCGATGGCGTGAATTCTGCTGTTCGGCGGCAGTACGTTCGCGGCGACGCCGTAGTGTTTACCGGCATTAACACCTGGCGTGGCGTGACAGAGCAGAAATCGATTTTTGGCGGCCGCTCATACCTGCGTATCGGTTCTATTCGTACTGGGAAAATGGTGATCTACCCCATTTCCGCGCCAGATGACGGCTCAGGCTTTCAGCTAATCAATTGGGTGGCCGAGATTCAGCGCGAGGCCTCAACCGCTAACGATTGGAACGCCGAAGGCGAGGTTGCTGATTTCCTGCCTGTGTTCTCCGATTGGGTCTACGAGTGGCTGAATGTCCCGGCATTAATAAGAAACTCAGAGCGGGTGTTGGAATACCCCATGGTTGACAAAGATCCGACGCCGCAGTGGACGTTCGGTCGAGTGACCTTGGCCGGAGACGCCGCCCACCCAATGTATCCACGTGGCTCCAATGGCGCTGCACAAGCCGTCATCGACGCCCGAACGCTGGCGGAGCAGCTGCAGCTAAGGGCGGATCCGCAGACGGCCTTTCTGGCTTATGAGGGTATCCGTCGAGATGCTACGGCGAGGATTGTGTTGACCAACCGAAAGCAGCCACCTGATTTCATTAACCTCCGCGTGGAGGACCTGGTTGGCGACCGGCCGTTTGACGATCTGGACGCCTACATCAGTCAAACAGAATTACGCGTGATGTCTGATCGTTATCGGGAGATAGCTGGGTTCTCTGTTCCGGGGAGCAAGCTGCCTGATGCCGTAGTGTCCCTTGCGGCTTCCAGCCGCAGCGCTGGCGCGCCGCCATGAATCTTGCGCTCGATGGTCGAACTGCTTTAGTGATGGGAGGATCAAGCGGACTTGGCTTGGCCATTGCTCAAGCACTGTCGCGCGAAGGTGTGAAAGTGATGGTGAGTGCTCGCGAAAGCGAGCGCTTGACGGACGCCGCCGCCGCTGTGAACGGCATCGCTATTCCCGCTGATTTCGCGCAGCGGGGCGCGGTGAGCAGTTTAGTCGCTGCCGCTTTGCAGCTCCTCGGCCGCGTGGACATTCTGGTAGTGAATTCTGGCGGACCCCCAGCGACGACGTTCGAAAACACCGCAGAAGCGGTTTGGCGCGAGTACCACGAAATGCTTTGGATGAGCGCCGTAGACTCAATTCGCGTAGCGCTCCCGGCAATGCGACTGAACGGCTGGGGTCGCATATTGCTGATCAGTTCTATCTCTGCTCGAGAACCATTACCACGCCTGGTGGTTTCCAGCGCGCTACGAGCGGGGTTACATGGACTGGTTAATGCGCTTAGCAAAGAAGTGGCGGCAGCGGGAATTACGGTCAACGCCGTCATGCCCGGCTATATCTTGACCGAGCGACTTGCGGAAGTGAGCAGTGATCGTGACGCCATTACGGCAAAAATTCCGGCCGGCCGAATAGGTGCGCCTGAGGAACTGGCGTCTCTGGTCGCCTTCCTCGCTTCAGAAAATGCGGCTTACGTTACCGGGCAGGCGATTGCCTGCGATGGCGGACTGCTGAATTCAATTTAAGAAATGCACAGACACGATGGTGTTGAAGGAGTGAATCATGACGGTTGTAATTGAGACTGATGTCCTAGTAGTAGGCGCGGGTCCTTCGGGGGCTAGTGCTGGTGTTTTACTGGCGTCCTATGGCGTCTCATGCATCGTCGTGAACAAGTACTCTGCGTGTTCTCCCACCCCGCGTGCGCACATTACTAACCAGCGCGCGGTGGAGGTCTTCCGTGACATGGGGCTTGAATCTGAAATGGTAGCGGTGGCCACGCCGCAGCGATTGATGGGTGAGCACGTCTTTGCCCGCAGCCTTGCGGGACGCGAATTCGGCCGGTTAAGAACTTGGTATACCGACCCGCATTTTAAGGCAGAACACGATCTGGCAAGCCCCTGTTCGATCTGCGATATACCGCAGGATATTTTGGAGCCGATTCTGGTAAACGCTGCGGCGAGCCGCGGCACTACGGTTCGTTTCAATACGGAATTCGTGTCGCTACGCCAGGACGTGGACGGGGTGACCTCCGTGCTCCGCGACCGTTTAACGGGCGGTGAATTTGAAATTCGGAGCAAGTATGTGATCGGCGCGGATGGGGCAAATTCCGCTGTGGTCAAGCAGTTGGAGTTGCCACTCGAGGGAAAGATGGGGCTCCGTGGCTCTATCAACGTGGTCTTCAAGGCGGACCTCTCGCGGTTCGTTGAGCACCGACCTGGGGATATGTACTGGTTTTTTCAGCCAGGAGTGGGCGTGAACGGAGTGGGAGTTGGCGTCCTGCGAATGGTGCGCACGTGGTGGCGTTGGGTAGGTGTTTGGGGCTTCGACATCAACGGCCCGAAGCCGGACCTGAGCCACGAGTTCGGCAGGAAGATTGCGCATCAGCTCATCGGCGACGATAGCGTGCCGGTTGAAATTGAATCTATGTCGACGTGGACGACCAACGATGTCTATGCAAAAGACAACATGCTCGGTCGTGTTTTCTGTGTTGGTGATGCTGTGCACCGGCATCCGCCTATGAACGGATTGGGATCGAATACCTCAATTCAGGACAGCTTTAATCTCTGCTGGAAGCTGGCGATGGTGTTGCGTGGTGAGGCTGCTCCGTCACTACTGGAAACCTACCGGGACGAGCGTGTTCCAGTCGGTAAACAGATTGTGCGTCGGGCTAACGACAGTATGGGTTTGCTTCCGCCAGTGTTTGGCGCCTTAGGGGTGTCTACCGTTCCAGATGCGGCGGGCTTTGAGGCGGCTCTTGCGGTACTGGATGAAGACTCCCCACGCGGCGTCTCGCGGCGTTCCGAGTTGCGGGGTGCTATGGATGGCTTACTGCGCGGGTACAGCACGCTGGGCGTCGAGCTGCAGCAACATTATCAGTCGGCTGCCGTTGTCAGCGACGGCGCCCCTTTGCCAGAATGGTCTCGTGATGCGGAGTTTTATTACAACGCTACGAGCCGTCCTGGCTACCACTTGCCACATGTTTGGTTGACCAAGGACCAAAAGCGAGTTTCGACTTTGGATTTATGTGGCAAGGGCAGGTTTACGCTGCTGACTGGGCACTCCGGCGCGAAGGCGTGGAATGCTGCGGCCCACCAGGCCCGTGAGAAGCTTGGTATCTCGCTCGAGGTTCGGGTGATCGGTTATGGCTGTGCCTACGACGACTGCTATGGCGATTACGCGCGTCTTCGTGAGGTCAATGATGATGGTGCGCTGCTGGTGAGGCCAGATCTAATGGTGGGTTGGCGCTCACACACGGCTGGCACCGATTCAGTGGCCGCACTAATTAACGCGCTCAGTCAGATTTTGGGGCGCACCTGAGTACGCAGCACTATCGTAGTTCCTGCGTTGGCATTTTGTCGACGCTAGGCGGCGACTTCCGCTGTTTAGGCCAGCGTGCGTGTCACGGACAGCACGTTATCCATGTGGCGGATGGCGCGCAGCACACGCGCTAGATGTCTGCGGTCCTCCACCTGTAGCTCGAAGGTGATGGTCGAGGCGGCGGTATCGCGTTCGGTGAGCGAAACGGTGTCGATGTTGGTGCGGGTGGCGGCAATCTTGGTCGCCACCGCCGCCAGCACGCCCACGCGGTTTTGCACTTCTACTCGCAACTGTGAGGCAAAGAGATTGCCCGGTTCGTTTTGCCAAAACACTGGCAGCCATTTGTCGGGTTGCTTATGCCAGCCCGCCAGGTTGCCGCAGGTGCTGCGGTGGACAATGACGCCGCGTCCAGTGGACAGGTGCGCGATGACGGGGTCTCCGGGCAGCGGGAAGCAGCAGCGCGCGTAGTTGACCACCAGTCCTTCGGTACCGGCAATGGCCAGTGGCGCGGGGCTGTCGGCGGTGGTTCCGGTGGCGGAGGTGACTTCCACCGTCGTGTCCCCGGCCGGTTCTGCCGCCGGTGCCAGCGGTGCCGGGAGCAATGCGCGGGCCACCAGTGGCGCCAGCCGCTCGCCGAGACCGATCTGTTCGAACAGTTCGTCGGTGTGCTTCAGTCCAATCTCCACGGCCGCACGAGTCAGCGTGCTTTCCGGTACTTGCTTCAGCGGCAGCGAAAATTCCTGCAATGCCTGGTCCAGCAGGCGGCGCCCAAGCTCAATGGCCTCGCCGTGTTTCATGCTCTTAAGGTAATGGCGAATGGCATTGCGCGCCTTAGCGGTGACCACGAAGTTCACCCACGCCGGGTTTGGCGTGGCACCGCGGGCGGTGATGATCTCCACCGTCTGCCCGTTGCGCAGCGCGGCACGTAGCGGCACCAGACGCCGGTCCACTTTCGCCGCTACACAGCGGTCGCCCACGCCGGTGTGTACCGCATACGCATAGTCGACACAGGTGGCGCCGCGCGGCAGCCGCAAGATATCGCCCTTGGGCGTGAAGACGTAGACCTTGTCTGGAAACAGATCGACGCGGACGCTTTCTAGAAATTCTTCGGAAGTGCCTCCTTCCTGAATTTGCATCAGGCCTTTCAGCCATTCGCGCGCACGTTCCTGTTGTGCGTTGCTGCCTTCTTGGTCGCCAGTTTTATACTGCCAATGTGCGGCAATGCCGCTGTCGGCGAGCTGGTGCATTTCACTGGTACGAATCTGCACTTCCAGCGGGATGCCATTGGGCCCAAACAGCGTGGTGTGCAACGACTGGTAGCCATTGATACGCGGAATGGCGATGTAGTCCTTGAAGCGGCCCGGCATGGGCTTATACAGGCCGTGTACCAGTCCTAGCACCCGGTAGCAGGTGTCGACGCTGTCGACCACCACGCGAAACCCGTAGACGTCGACCACTTCCGACAGTGCGACTTTTTTCTTGAGCATCTTTTGGTAGATGCTAAACAGATGCTTCTCGCGCGACTCCACACTGCCTTTGAGATTGGCTTGCTCTAGGGCGGCCGCTAGGCTCTCGCGTATTTTCGGTGCGAACTGCTTCTGGTTGCCGCGCGCCTTTTTTAGCTCGCGTTCAATGACACGGTAGCGTTTTGGATAGAGCGCCTGGAAGCCGAGGTCTTCCAGTTCCAGCTTCAGCGAATTGATCCCGAGCCGGTTAGCGATGGGCGCGTAGATATCGAGGGTTTCGCGCGCAATGCGGCGACGCTTCGGTGCGGGCATGACCCCTAGTGAGCGCATGTTGTGGGTGCGGTCGGCCAGCTTGACCATGATGACGCGGATGTCGCGCACCATCGCCAGGATCATCTTGCGAAAACTTTCGGCCTGCGCCTCAGCCTTGTTTTTAAACTGCACCTTGTCGAGTTTGGAGACGCCATCGACGATCTCCGCCACCTCGCGGCCGAAGCGTTCGGCGATCTCGTCTTTGGCGGTGGGCGTGTCTTCGATGACATCGTGCAGCAGCGCCGCGCACAGGGTCTGCCAGTCCATGTGCAGGCTGGCCAAGATGCCAGCGGCTGCGACAGGATGGGTGATATAGGGTTCGCCCGTCAGGCGCTTCTGGCCCCGGTGGGCCTCGTTGGCCACTTCGTAGGCTTCACGCACCCGCTCGATGTGGTCCGGCGGCAGGTAGGTTTCGAGCGCGGTCAGCAGGTGCTGGATGCCTGCGGTGCGCCATCCGCCCGTCCACCCGCTGGTCCAGCTGTCAGGCAGCAGGTTCAGCAGCGTGGACGGCGTGTCCATGAGCGGACGCTAGCGGCAGAGATCAGTCACCCAAGCCGAGCTGCGGGGCGCGGAAATCCGAAGGAATTTCCATGCCGTAGTCGGCTGGGTTCTGCTCAGGGGGCGGGTCTTGCTCAAGGAGCAAGGCACGGGTCACGAGGCCTTCGGCGATCTCGCGCAGCGCCACCACGGTGGGTTTGTCGGTGCCCGCGGGTACGAGTGGCGTGGCGCCGTTGGCGATGCGGCGCGCCCGTTTGGCAGCGAGCAGCACCAGTTCAAACTGGTTGTCGACGCTGAACAGGCAATCTTCGACGGTGATGCGGGCCATGGGCGTACTCTAAAAAAGCGGGTGACAGGTCGTTGAGAGTACCACAAATTCAGTCACTTACGTCAGCCCGCTGGGCGCCCCAGCAGGGCATTGGCGAAGCCGGCCAGCCCTGGGCGGGTGCCGCGCAGGGCGTTAGCCGCTGTGCCGCCAGCGGCGTCTACCAGTTGCAACAGGGCCGCGAGGGCCTCGGCGAACACATCGTTGACGATGACAAAGGCAAATTCGCGCCAGTGGGACAGTTCCGTGACCGACTCTGCCAGGCGCCGCGCAATGACGGCCTCGCTGTCGGTTCCGCGGCCGCGCAAGCGCTCCTCCAGGACGGGCAGGGAGGGTGGCAGGATGAACACCTCTACCGCTTCGGGCAGCGCGGCGCGCACCTGCTGCGCCCCCTGCCAGTCGATCTCAAGGATCAGGCTTTCACCACGGGCCAGTGCCTGCTCGACCACCGGCTTGCCGGTGCCGTAGCAGTGGTCAAAGACCCGCGCCCACTCCAGCAGCTCGCCACGCGCCACCATGGCGTCAAAGGTGGCGGGGTCGACAAAATGGTAGTCGCGGCCGTCCACCTCGGTGGGGCGCCGCGGCCGGGTGGTGTAGGACACCGAGAATTGCAGCTGCGGCCGGGCCGCCATCAGGGCGCGCACCAGACTGGTTTTGCCGGTGCCGCTGGCGGCCGCCACCACGTAGAGCTTGCCGCGGGCAGGAGCAGAGGGCGGGGGGTCAGCCGAGCCGGGCAGTCGGGAAATCATGGCGCGATGTTAGGCGCTCACTCTAGTTCGAACAACTGCTGCGGCATGGTGTGCAGGCACTCTGGGCCTGCTTCGCGGATCAGGTAGCTGCTCTCCAGATGGTAGGGCGCTACCGAGTGGCCGAAGTACAGGAATTCAAAGTTAATGACGGTGCCGGCTTCGAGCACGAAGTCTTTTAGCCGCCCGAACGCCGGGTAGGCACTGGGGAGTTCGATGATGTCGAGCCCGATCGAATGGACGAACACCAGCATCTTCTTCGGCGTAGGAATGTCCAGTCCATAAGCAATTTTGCTGATCGCTTTCCAGGCATCGTGGGTGCTCACTCCGGCACGCAGATGTTGCACCGCCTCCGCTTGGCCGGCGGTGATGGCCGCACAGATACGGCGGTATTCCGCCGATGCAGGGCCCACATGGACGGTGCGTGACATGTCGAAGGCATAGTTGGAGTAGGTGCCCCAGGTCTCGAAGATGATGGTCTGGCCGGTGCGCACTTTCCAGTTGTTGTCCGCGAACATCAGGTCTGGGAAATACTCACCGCCATATTCGGCGCCGAATTGCAGCGCCTTTTGCGCCGCGATCAGGTTGCCGCCGCGGTCCTGCACCGACTGGCGGAAGCGGCTGGCAACCTCGTTCCACACCCGGCCCGGGCGAATGAGCGGCATGATCTCGTTCAGCCCGGTCTCGTTCAGCATCGCGCCGTGGCGCAGGAACTCAATTTCCTGCGCCGTCTTCACCTTGCGGATGTCGAGCCACAGATTGTGGGCATCGGTCCAGTGGAGGCCCGGCAGTTCCTGCTGCACGTGCATGGCAAGGCGCAGGTCGTCAAAACCTACCCGGGCCGTTGCCAAGCCCAGATCGCGCAGCGCATTGGCGGTCCCTACCACTACGTTCGGGTCGAGCTCGCCCACCACCTTCTCGCTATAGAGCTTTTCGGCGTCCGCCTGCAACGGGTCGAGCCGCACCGGCTCGGGCTCGCGTGCCAGCATCGAGGTATTCAGGAATTCCGTCACCCGCAGCTGCGGAATCCAGGTGGGCGTCTCCAGCAAGCT
The DNA here is from genome assembly GCA_947469285.1 of Gammaproteobacteria bacterium. GTDB lineage: Bacteria > Pseudomonadota > Gammaproteobacteria > Steroidobacterales > Steroidobacteraceae > CAIOHZ01. Next base: position 58,988 of record CANIOW010000013.1, on the reverse strand, counting down.
GGCAATGGCGAATTCGGGTACCACCAACATGGCTGGGCGGGCGGGGTCGCGGGTAAGCACCACGGTCGCCTGCGCCTCTTGCGAGCCCCACTCGAGGTTGCGGTTCCAGAAGCCCGAGGCGTAGTAAACATTGCGTGGGACCGCGGCCACGAGGGCATCGAGTCCGGCAGCTTCCATTTTGGCAAGCGCCCGGGCATGGTTCAGCAGCATTTAGGAGATCCTCAGCGGTGGAGCGGTGCCGCCGATGATGTGTGACGCCTGTCTGCTTGTCCACTGTGGCGCGGCCAGGCGTCTGTTCAGGGACCGGGACCAGCGCTCCGTACGGCGGCAGCCAACGCCGCCGCCGTCCGTCCGGGCAGCCCACCCTCGCTCCCTAGAGAGCGTTTGCTTAGCGTGAAGCGGTCCGTGACGCCAGCTGGGCATGGGCGATGGCGGCCGCAATCTGACCCTCTACGCTGGCTTTGCTCATCGCTCGACACTGGCGTTCGCTGGCGCTGGCATGCAGGTCGATGGGGTCGGCCTGGTTGATGCAGAGCTTGCGAATCGCCATCCCGATCCGCTGGTTAAGCGTTTGCTGACCCGCGGCGGTGGCGAGGTTGAGGTCGGCATAACTGACGCGGTATCGGTACAGGTCCTGGGCAGCCGCTCCCACTACCTGCGTGGTGACAAGGGGTTCAATGTAGCTTGTGGATTGTGCCGTAGCGGCTGCCATGGCGCTGGCCAGTAGCAGTCCACCCACCGCTGCTGTCTGGCGACAGTTCCGGAGTTGTCTGTCCATTGTCCAATCTCCTTAATAGTGTGCACTCGGCAGATGGTTGGGCCACCTGCTGCGCCGGGGGGTTTCCCTCGAGTTGCATTGGTTTACGCCGCGAGACTCGCAACTGTCCCCCTGAATTTCGATTCAGGGGCCCCTAGTGAAGGTTTAAGGCCTGTCGTGGTCTCCCCCAATTAGGGGTCGCGTGAGTTAGTATCCGCGTGCCGGAATCTCAGGAGCGTTGCTATGTCTACAGCCCCTCAAATGGTCGCGAGCGAAATAGCGCAGGGGTCGCCTGCGCAGGCTGTGGCCACGCCCCCCGCTGCTGTCGGCCTCGCAGAGGCCGTCGAGCACTGGCAAGAGCACACCCGTGGCCCTGAAGTGGCGCTGCGTGGTGAGCGCTTGCCGGCCTTCAAGAGTCAGGCCATGCACTGGCCGGTCAATCCGCTGTATACGCCGCTGGACCTGGAGGCTGTCGGCTTCGACTACCAGCGGGATGTGGGGTTTCCGGGGGAGTACCCGTTCACGCGTAGCGTGAAGCCCAATGGCAATCGTACGGCGCTGTGGACTATGGCCCAGGTCACCGGTTTCGGCCGTGGCATGGACTGGGCGAAACGCGCGCGCTTCATGCTCGACCAGGGGCTGCAGGGGTTGATTCTCGAGCACGATCTTCCGACCACCAACGGTTACGACTCCGATGACCCGATCGCTGAAGGCGAAGTGGGCCGGGCCGGGCTCGCGATTGATTCGCTGGAAGACCTGGACCTGGCCTTTGATCTGCCGTTCGACCGTTGCAAGTATCTAATGTCGGTCTGCAACGCCCCGCAGCCGGTGAATCTGGCCATGATCATCGCTGCACTCGAGCGTAAAGGCGTCGATCCGAAACAGTTCGTGTTGCATACCGTCAACGGCATCCTCATCGAATACACCTGTGTGGGGCGCTACATCTATCCGCCCAAAGATGGGCTGCGGATCGCCACGGACTGTTTCGAGTACATGATCGAACACCACCCTAACTGGGCGCCTATCTCGATCATCTCGGCGCAGATCTACGCCGCGCGCGGCAACCCGGTGCAGGAACTGGCGTTCGCCATGACCATCGCCATGCAGCACATCGACGCGTTGCTCGAACGCGGTCTGAGCATCGACAAGGTAGCGCCTTATTTCCACTTCGTAACCGGCGTTGACATGGACTTCTTCGAAGCCGTGTGCAAGTTGCGCGCCTTTAGGAAGATCTGGGCGCGGCAGATGAAGGAGCGTTACGGCGCTACCCGGCCAGAGTCTATGAAGGTGCGGGTGATGAGTTCGCCGGGCACCATGTCGCTGACCTTGCAGCAGCCGCTCAATAACATCTCGCGTCTGGCCATTATGGCGACCGCCTGCGCATTGGGGGGTGTGGGCGAAACCATGACCACGCCGCTGCATGACGAAGCCCATGCGCTGCCGGCGGATGAAGCTATTCGCGTCGGGGCTGCCATCCAGCACATCGTGGCGCACGAAACCGGCGTGGCGGACACCATTGATCCACTGGCAGGTTCTTACTATGTGGAAACGCTGACCAAGCAAATGGAAGACGCGGTGATGGCGGAGATCGACAAGATCATGGCCATGGGCGGGGCGCTGGCGGCGATTGAACGCGGCTATTTCCAGCGCGAACTGGCCCGCGAACAGTGTGACCGCAACCGTGCGCTGGAAGATGGTTCGCGCAAGCTGGTGGGCGTGAACCACCTGGTGCTGCCGGAAGAGCGTCGCGAAATTCCTATTTTCCGCCTTGGCGACGAAGTGGAGGCGGACCAGATCAAGCGCCTGCACAGTCTGCGCAGCCGCCGCGACTCTGTGGCGGTGGAAAACGCGTTGGCCGCGGTGCGCACGGCGGCAAAAGCGGGCACCAACCTTGTGCCACCTTGTCTGGTGGCGGTGAAAGCCTTGGCGACCCACGGCGAGATCTGCAATGCCATGCGTGACGTGTTCGGAGTGCACCACCCGGATGCGCAAACCGCGGGTGTCTAAGGTGGTGACCTTGGGGATAACGCCAGGACAGGCGCCGTGAAAAGCATCGGTCTGCTGGTGAGCCGTGCGGACCTCACGCCGGCGGCGTTTCGTGACTATTACGAAACTCGTCATGCGGATCTGGCGGCGCAGTATTTCCCGTTCACCCGCTATATCCGTAACCACCTGCTGGATGCGGCCGGTGCTGGTGCCGATTTTCACTGCTACTCGGAATTCTGGAGCGACGATGTGGCCGCTCTCATCGCCATTAACCAGTCACCCGTTGGCGATTTATTCCGCCAGGATGAAGCGCGCTTCATGGAGCGGACGCTGAACCGACCCGCCATGGCCACGGAGCATGCGGTGGCCGGCAGTGACGACCCGGCGACGCTGTGTTCGCGCAAGCGTGGCTTGTTTCTGACGCGGAACAGCGGCACGAGCGACGCCGAATGGCTGGCCGCGCTACGGCAGTGCGGCACGGACTGGCAGCACGCATCCGCGGGACGCATTCGCCGCGTAGTGCTGGATCTAGTCGCGCCGTTTCCCGGCAGAGCCTGCCCCTTTGATGCGGTGTTGCAGGCCAGTTTTTTTAAGGCGGATGAGACACACGATGTGACTCCCAGGCTGCCGCCGGCCGCCGTGCTGCAGCTGCATGCATGGATGGATGCAATGGAAAGTGTGCCTGCCAGTTTGCTCGGGAATCGCCGGACCGACGGCCCTACTCATGAACGGGATTCAAAGCCATGACCCAGTTTTCTAACCGCCGGTTGCGCGTATTGCTCGCCAAACTGGGCATGGACACCCACACCATTGGGGTGACAGTGATCGCGCATGCGTTGCGCGATGCCGGTTTCGAAGTCATTTTTACCGGGCTGAAACAAACCCCGGAGATGGTGGCTAACACCGCGGTGCAGGAGGATGTGGATGTCATCGGCGTCAGTTCGCTGTCGGCGGCCCATCTGAAGCATCTGCCGAAGCTGGCCGAGTTTCTGCGTGCTAAAGGAGCGGGGGACAAATTGTTGATCGCGGGTGGCGTGGTGCCGTTCGAAGATATTCCGCTGCTGGAACAGGCGGGCGTGCGCAAGATTTTCACGATGGGCACTGAGACGCGCGTCATCGTCGAGTATCTTAAGACCTGGTGGGAAGCCAAGCTGGCTGCAGAAGCGCGCGACGCGTGAGTCAAACACCGCTAGCCATCGCCCGCGGGGTGCTCGCGCGCGAAATTGGCGCCGGCGCACGGCTGATCCGCTGGCTGGAGGAAGGTGACCCGCGCGGCCGCGAGGCGCTGGCCGCGGTCTATCCCCACACCGGTCGGGCGCATCTCATTGGTATCACTGGCCCGCCAGGAGCGGGCAAGTCCACGCTTACCAATGCGCTCATCAGCGAACAACGCAAGCGGGGCCGCCGGGTTGGGGTCATCGCCGTGGATCCTTCCAGTCCCTTCAGCGGCGGAGCGGTGCTGGGGGACCGGGTACGCATGCAGCAGCACGCGCTCGACGAAGGCGTGTTCATTCGTTCCATGGGGACCCGTGGTCAGCTGGGTGGCCTGTCGCGTGCCACCTTCGACGCCATTCTGGTGCAGGACGCGATGGGCTACGACGTGGTGATCGTGGAGACCGTTGGTGTGGGCCAAGACGAACTCGACATTGTGTCGCTGGCGCATTCGACGGTGATCGTCAGCGTGCCGGGCCTTGGCGATGAGGTGCAGGCCATCAAGGCGGGGCTGCTCGAAGTGGGGGATCTGTTTGTAGTGAACAAGGCAGACCGCGACGGGTCTGAGCAGATCTTGCGGCAGCTGGAGCTGATGTTGCACCTGCGCGAACAGACGCGTCCGAACCAGGACTGGACGCCACCGTTGCTGCGGACGGTGGCACTGAAGAACGAAGGGGTCGAGGCGCTGGTGGATGCGCTCGATGCGCATCACGCGCTGTTGCAGCGTACGGGCGCATTTACGGTGCGGGTCCAGGAGCGTAGTCGCCACATGTTTCTAGGCTTGCTGCGCGAGCAGTCCGCGGCGCGCATCATGGCTGAAGCGATGGCGGACCCGGCCACCGCCGTGGTGATTCTGGCGGTAGACGCGGGCACGCTGGATCCGTATTCCGCCGCCACTCAGCTGTTGTGGCGGCTCTCGCTCAAGGTGGGTTGAGCGGCCGCCGACAGTTCTTACGGCTTGGCGTAGACCATGGGCACGAAGCGTTGGGTCGACATCTTCGGGCGCTTGTAATGCAGGTCCGCTTGCCGCGGCGGCACCTCGATCTCCACGGGCGTCATTTGCTCGTAAGGCACTTGGGTCAGTAGATGCGCAATGCAATTGAGTCGCGCATTTTTCTTATTGTTCGCGTCCACCACATGCCACGGCGTCTTTTTCAGATCGGTGGCTTTAAACATGGCGTCCTTGGCCATGGAATATTCCACCCAGTGTTTGCGCGACTCCAGGTCCATAGGGCTGAGCTTCCAACGCTTGATAGGGTTGCGGATACGTTCCTGGAAACGCTTCTCCTGCTCTTCGTCGCTCACCGAGAACCAGTACTTGACCAGAATGATGCCGGAGCGGACCAGCATTTCTTCGAACACTGGGCAGGAGCGCAGAAATTCCTGGTACTCGGGCCCCGTGCAAAAACCCATCACATGTTCGACGCCCGCGCGGTTGTACCAGCTGCGGTCAAACAGGGCGATCTCGCCGGCTGCGGGGAGATGCGGCACATAGCGTTGAAAGTACCACTGGCTGCGTTCCCGTTCAGTGGGCGTGCCCAGCGCCACGGTGCGGCACACACGTGGGTTCAGGCTTTCTGTGATGCGCTTGATGACACCACCCTTCCCGGCGGCATCGCGGCCCTCGAAGAGCACCGCCACGCGGAGCCCTTTGATGCGCACCCATTCTTGCAGCTTGATCAGCTCGGCCTGCAGTGAAGCCAGTTCATCGACATACTTGTAATTCTTGGCCACCACGCGCCGTTTGCCTTTGCTGGCGTGCTTCCAGTGCTGCTCAATTTTGGCGTGTTCTTTGGCATCTGCGAGCAATTCGCCGCCCGCGTTGCCCGGTCGTTTTTTCTTGGCCATGAATGACTGACTCCGGCGATTTATGTGGCCAAACAGTACCGCAATTGCGGACGCTGCGGGTGGGCGGGGCGCATTTGGCTGCCTTCCGCTGCAGCGTTGTGCCTATGATACCGGCGCAGCGCAGTGCTACCAGCGGGAGAGAAGGCATGAACAGGGTGGAGATGGTGGCCGTGCCTGCTGGCAGTTTCATGATGGGCGCGACCGACCCTGAGGGTGGCCCCGACGAGCAGCCGCTGCACCGCGTCGAAGTGCCGGCTTTCTGGCTGGGGCGCACCGCGGTCACTCAGGCGCAATGGCTGGGGGTGATGGGCAGCAACCCCAGCTATTTTCTGGGGAATAGCCTGGACTGCCCAGTGGAAAATGTGAGCTGGGCCGAGGCGCAGGCGTTTCTCGTGCGGCTCAATGCCATGACCGGCAGGGCGTACCGCCTACCCAGCGAAGCTGAATGGGAATATGCCGCGCGGGCTGGCAGCCATGGCAAGTGGGCCGTTGGCAATGACAACGCGCTGCTGGCTGAATACAGCTGGTACAACGCTAACAGTGACGGCAAGACGCACCCGGTCGCTGGAAAAAAGCCCAATGCGTTTGGGCTGTACGACATGCATGGCAACGTCTGGGAATGGGTGGAAGACCGTTGGCATGACACCTATGAGGGTGCGCCGACGGATGGCTCGGCCTGGACCTGCGGCGAGCATGCGCGGCGGGTATTGCGTGGCGGTGGCTGGGTGGACTGTCCCGGCGGGCAGCGCTCGGCGGAACGCAACAGCCATCTGCGTGTGGCGCCAGGTTACCGTGGTGGCGACACCGGCCTGCGGGTCGCCAGCAACACCTGAGCGCCAACCGTCCGGGCGTCGGGTCACGGTGCCGTTTGACATAACTCTCTTGGTTCCGCTACGTGCCGGGTTTCAGTTAGTCTTGCGCCCCCGTCAGGAGTGCTCGCTGCTATGTCTACCTTATCCCGTACCGTGGTCCAGTTCTGCCTGCCGCTATTCGCGGCGGTCTTGTTGCCTGGTGCGGCACTGGCGGACAAACCCAGGTCGTCCTCGCCACCGTCCGTCCCCCATGCCGTGGTCTACAGCGTGTTCCACGGCCCCGTGGTGTTGGCGCTGGCCGCCCCCGAGCTTCCGTCGCATCGCCTCGGCGTGCTGCGGGTGTTGCCGGCCACAGCGATCACGGATGCTACGGGCGCGGAGCTTGGCCGTCTCGACGCGCAGCTGGTCACCAGCACCATCGACTACCCGACGGCTGGCGATGAAGTGCGCATGTCGGTGCTGGTGTTCAGCTTCGGGCAGGGCACGGGCAGCCTGTCCGGGTTGGCCGACCAGCTCGTGGTGAGCGGCAGCGGCTTTTACGCCGGCAGCCAAGATACTGTTTCCGCCGGCACGACTCTGGTGCGGCCGATCACGGGCGGGACGGGGCGCTTTGCCGGTGCCAGAGGCTGGGCCGACAGCGAACACCTGGGCGATGATTCTTGGCGCCACACCTTCCACTTCCTGAAGGACTGACGGCTTAGGCGCGTGCGGCGCGCCTAGCGGCGGGTCTCAAGAGGCGAAGTTTTGAAATTCAGGGGGTACGTTGAACAGGTAACCCAGTTCCTCCACCCGCTCGCTGATGCGCCAGCCGCTGGCGGTGCGAACGAACTGGTCCACATACCAGAGGCCGTAAAACGCCACTTGCGAGCCACCGGCTTTCAGTGGCATCACCATCGGGTTGTGGCACATGGTCCGCCCGCGCGCCGTGTCGCCGTCGACCCACAGGCGGCTGTTGGCAATCAGGTGCTGAGTGGCCGGGAAAAACGGCAGTACCCGCGCGAGGTATTCCTTGATCTGGGCAAAGTTGCCCTTGATGCCACCGAGCGCCGTGTAGTCGATGCTGGCGTCGGCAGTAAACACCCCATCGAGCGCGTCCCATTGGTGAGCATCAATGGCACTGCAGTAGTCGATCAGTAAGTCGTTGATCTCAATCCGGTCCGACATTTCCTGCAGGCTCAAAGTCATGTGCCGCTCCTAGTCTGACGAGGTTTGGGACGGATCATCGCATGCGGTGGCTCACCACGGCCAATAAGGGCAACCCTCGCTCGCTTGAAACCAAGAGCCAACCCTCCAACAACCGGCGCCCGAAAGCGCGCCGGTGACGCTTATGCCTCTGCCGCTTGGTGTTTATGCTTCGAGATGACTGCCCTACTGGGAAGAAGCCTTTAAATAACCCAGTAGGCCGTGGACATGGGCCGGATCCGCCTTGAGCTTACCGGCTCATGGCCTTGATCTGGTCCAGCGTGATGTAGCCCAGCTTATCTTTGTCGATGCGGCTGAAGTGGCTGCTGATGCGTGGCAGCACCTTGGCCTCCTCGGCCGTGAGCTTACCGTCTTGGTTTTGGTCGGCGGCGGCGAAGCGCTTTTCTATTTCTTTGGTTTTGTCGTCAGCATCAGCCGTGGAGGACAAAGCGGCCGTCACGGCCAGCGTGCTCAGAGCGGTCAAAACAACACTGCGAAATGAAAACACCAGAAGCTCCTTGTTTGGGTTATGTAAAGGAATAGGCTCAGTGCTGGGCGTTGCGGCTGGCCCCCTCGCGGTTAGGCCGTAGAACTGCCCGGTGGTTGAGCATAGGCAGGCTACCAAAATTGGGCCGCGGATGGGCCGATTGCGCGGCAAGACCATTATAAAAAGAGGGTGACATCATGGCGGAACTGCACCAAGGCGAATGTTTTTGTGGCGCGGTTCATTTGGAGGTGTCTGGCACCAAGGAGTTAGGCGGTTCGGGCGAAGTTATCCCAGAATGAGTAACGCCTGAGGGGCGGCGCTTTAGCGGCACCGAGAGGTACGGTATGCTGCGTGCCCTTCATGCTTCAGAAACCCCAACAGCGCGCTGCGAACGTCTTTTTCCTGGCCGTGGCTTCGCTCGGCGTGGTTTTTGGCGACATCGGCACCAGCCCGATGTACGCGATCAAGGAGTCGATGCTCACCCCGGGCTTGCCGGCCGGGGCCGAGTCGGTCCTGGGTATCGTGTCGTTCATTTTCTGGTCGCTGCTGTTCGTTGTCTCCCTCAAGTACTTGCAGTTCGTCACGCTGGCGGACAATGACGGCGAGGGCGGTATTTTCGCGATCGTTTCGCAGCTGCAGTCCCGGTTTCTGGGCGGCAGCCGCGCGGGGGTCCTGCTGGCTGCAGGGCTGGGCATCGCTGCGATCGGACTGATGTTTGCGGACACCCTGATTACGCCGGCGCTCTCCGTCATGGCAGCCACCGAGGGGCTTGCCCTGGAGTTTCCGGATCTCAGCCATTGGACAGCGGCCCTGGCGGTGCTGGTGCTGCTGGCGCTGTTTTATGCACAGCGTTTCGGTACCACGGCGCTGGCCCGGCTGTTTGCGCCGGTGATGCTGTGCTGGTTCTTGGCACTGGCGGTCTTGGGTGTCACCCAGATCTGTCAGGCGCCACAGGTGCTGGCTGCCCTGTCGCCCCTGCATGCCGCACAGCTGTTCGAATTGCTCTCCTGGCCGCAGCGCATGGGCCTACTGGGTTCTATCCTGCTGGCGGTGACGGGGGCGGAAGCCATTTACGCCGACATGGGACATTTCGGCCGGCGCCCGATTGCCGTGGCCTGGTACTACTTTGCGGTCTGGGCTTTGCTGCTCAACTACTTCGGTCAAGGGGCCTGGCTGCTGAGGACCCAGTCTTTTACCGGCAGCGCAACCAGTCCGTTTTTTGCGCTGGTCCCGGCGAAGCTCTTGCTGCCCATGGCAATGCTGGCGGTGCTGGCCAGCATCATTGCCAGTCAGGCCGTCATCTCGGGTATGTTTTCGCTGGCCAGTCAGGCCATTAAGCTCAACTATCTGCCGCGCCTCCAGGTGCTCCATACCTCCGTGCACGAGCGTGGGCAGATCTACCTGCCGCGGATCAACTTGTTGCTGGGCGTGGGCAGTGTCCTGCTGGTGCTGGGTTTTGGTTCGTCCATGGCCTTGGCGTCGGCTTACGGGTTTGCCATTGCGGCTACCATGACGGTGACGACGCTGGCGTTCTTGCTGCTGGCCCGCTTTGTGTGGCGCTGGTCGCTGCTGAAAGTGCTGCTGTTCTCGGTCTTTGCGTTGCCGCTGGACTTACTGTTTCTGGCGGCCGCCATCACCAAACTGCCGGATGGCCGCTACCTCACTCTGTTCATCGCGCTCGGCGTGATGTTTTTGCTGTGGGTTTGGAGAGTCGGCAACCAGCGGCTCATGGACGCCGCGCAACGGCTGGACATGCCAGTAGCGCTCTTTGCCGACATGGTGACGGAGCGCAAGGACCTGCACCGTCAGGCCAGACCCGCCGTGTTCTTCCAACATCTGCCGTTCCCCGCGCACATGGGCATCGCCCCCAATGCCTTGCTACGGCAGGTGCAGCTCACCTCGTTGCTGTATCAGCCCAGCGTCATCGTGGAGTTTTCCAGCTCTCCTGTGCCGCGCGTCAGTGACGAGGCGCGTATCCACCTGCGCGCCTATCCAAATGGTCTCTACGCACTCGACGTCGCGTTTGGCTTTGCCGAGCAGGTGTCTATCGAACCCGTGTGGGCTTTCGGCCAATCCCAAGGCTGGTGGAAAAGCCCCGACGATATCGTTTACTACCTGGCGCGCGAGGAGATTCGGTTTGCGGCGACCGGCGGCTTGCCAGGGTTCATGAAATGGCCCTTCGTTTGGCTGCACCGACAGGATGAAACTCTGGGCCGCGCCCTGCAGCTGCCGGCTGCGCAGTACGCCGAACTGGGCACCACGGTCTATCTCTGACAGCGCGCGAATACACCGCCCGTCACAGAAGCTAGCGCTATCCCAAATCCATAATAGTCAAAGAGAGACGCATGGACGGTCTGCAGAACTATCTGGAATTATCCGCCGATATCCCGGGCTGGACCCGAGGCGTGGAAGCACAAGCCTTGGTGCGTTTTTGCTCTGCGCAACCCGACGATGCGGTCATCGTCGAGATTGGCGCTTTTTTTGGCTCGGGTTCGGTCTTGCTTGGCGGCGCCTGCAAAGTAAAGAACTCTGGCCAAGTACATTGCGTGGACCCGTTTGATGGTTCCGGCGATCCAGTATCGGTGCGCCACTACGAAGCGATCATCATGGCGTATGCGGGCAAGACGCAGCGCGAACGCTTCGATGGGAATATCCGCCGGGCAGGCCTTAGTGAGTGGGTTCACGCTCACCAGGGAACGGCAGTGGAAGTGGCGGAGCACTGGAACACGCCCGTCGATCTGCTGTTCCTCGACGGCGACCAGTCGCCCGACGGCGCGCGCCTGGCCTACGAGGCCTGGTCTCCGTGGTTAAAGGTTGGCGGCATTCTTGCGCTGCACAATTCCGACCCGCGAGACTACGAAATGGGGCATGACGGCCACTACCAGCTGACGCAAACAGTAGTGGTGGAGCCGCACTACGAGATACTCGAGCTGAACGGTACGACCACCTACGCCCGCAAGCGGCGCTAACTTCTGCTACTGCCGCTTTGTAAAAATTTGCTCAACGAGCGTTGACGTTAAACGCTCGTTGACATTCTACGAATGTAGAATCTACACTCGAGTGAAAGGCTAGCCACCTATGTGCGGCAACGCTTTGCTCCGCATGTGTACTTCTGAAGCCATCGAGGGGGAATCAGCATGAAGAACCAACTAAACCAGTCCCGGAGTGCGGCAGCGCTCGCCGCCACCATCACTGCGCTGCTGGTCAGCGCGCAGGCCGGCGCGCAGGCACCCACGCGATCCGCTTCAGTCAACGACCAGGCAGCCAACGAAATCGCGGAGGTGATGGTCACCGCCCGCCAGCGCGCCGAGAAACTAGTCGACGTGCCAGCCACGGTGCAGGCCTTTACCGCGACCGAGATTAAGTCTGCGGGAATCGAGCGCCCGGGCGACTTCATTATGCTGACCTCGAATGTCTCGCAGGTGCAGACCGTCGAAGTCGGCGACATGCAGGTGAACATCCGCGGCATCAACTCAGGCCGCGACACAGAAAGCAGCGTGGCACTGGTGGTCGACGGCGTGCTGCTGACCAACCCAAACGCCTTGAACCAAGAACTGGACGGTCTACAGCAGATCGAGGTTCTCAAGGGCCCGCAGGGAGCACTTTACGGCCGTAATGCGCTGGCTGGCGCCATCATTCTCACCACGCGCAAACCAACCGATGAGTTCGAAGGAACCGTGAAAGCCGGCATGGGCAACAACGGCCTGTGGACCGCCGGGTTCAGTGCCAGCGGCCCCATTTCCGAAGCCGTCTCGGGAACGCTGCGTGCCTACACACGCAGAGAGAGCGGTTCTTTCTTCAACAGCCTGACGCACTGCGACAACTGCGAGAATTATTTCCGCGAGACCGGCGCTAACGGGCGGCTCATCTTCAAGCTCGGCGACAACGCCGAGATCGATGTTAAGGCGCGCTATTCAAAGATTGTTGCGGGTGGCGTCACCTTTAACGCTTCGCTTGCCTTGAAAGATGCAGCGGATTTCGGTTTCGGCGCCGCATTTTATGAAGACCCGAACGCTCACGAGTTCGTCTATATCAATGCGGTTTATCCAGATAACCAGCAGACCAACAAAAATATTTCAGTCAAAGGCACGTTCGACCTCGACATTGGTACGCTCAGTGCTTCGGTTTCCTATAACGATGTGAAAAACTACTTCCTCAGCGCTGGCACGAGTAATGCGTTTGGTATTTACAACGCCAACACTGTCTGTCAGGAAAGTTATGCGGCTGCCAATGGCACCGTGCCTGTGCCGCCGCCATTTTTCTATACCCCGAACATCGCGAACTCGTTCCTGCCGCCTTACCCGCCAATCACTTGTGGCGGCTACCAGTACCAGCAGCGTGACCAGAAAGACGGCGCGCTCGAAGTGCGCCTCAGCTCACCGGGTGACCAGCGTTTGCGTTGGATGGCTGGCGTCTATGCCGCCGATATTAAGCGACACCTCGTCGTGTCTTATGGCGGCGATCTTGGCACGGGCGTGTTTCAGACCGGCTTCGTGCCTACCACGGGTCCGAACCCGACGGACCTGCTCTATGACGACAGCTTCCACAGCAAGGTCTACGCTGGCTTTGGCAACGTGGCTTTCGACCTCGCCGAAAACCTCGAGCTGGCCGCGGCGTTACGCTATGACGTGGAAGACCGCTCGGTTGACAACAACGTACCAAAGATCAGCCCGCAGACGCCAGGTTTCGGCGCCTTCGGCACGCCAGTCTGCCCAAATGGGCCGGATAACTGCTCGTATTACATCAACCCGTTTTATAACCAGCCACAAAACGCTGCCCTGAATGCCATCCCCAGCCGTAGCAAGTCCTACAGCCAGATGCAGCCCAAAGTGTCGGTGAACTGGAAGGCCACGGATCAGTGGGCCTTTTTCGCCTCCTATGGCTACGGCTTTCGGTCTGGCGGCTTCAACTCCACCGGTACCACCGCCACGTTACAGCAGTTCTTTGGAAATCTGGAGTTGGCCAACGGCACACCCAACCTAAACGAACTGGCGGACGACTTTAGGAAAGAAGTTTCCAAGGCCGCCGAAATTGGTTTCAAGGCTCGTCTGTTCGACAACGCGTTGACCGTGAACGGCGCGGTCTACATGACCAAATCCAAGGACATCCAGGATTTCAGCTTCTTCGCCGGCCCGTTCGGCTCACTGCGTGTGGTCACCAATATCGATAAGGCGGAACTCCGCGGATTCGAGCTCGACTTCCGCTGGCGTGCGACGGAAAGCCTGACGCTGTTCGGCGGCTACGGCTATACCGACTCCGAGATCAAGAAGTATTCCGTGCGTCCTTACACAGTAGGCAACAAGGTCGCCTACGTACCTGAGTACACCGGCAACCTTGGTGCGGAGCTGCGTATGCCCGTGGGCGGCAGTGGGCTGAATCTGGTGGCTCGCGTTGACGAAGCGTTCACGGGCAAGACCTGGTTCTCGCCAGTACAGAACCAGTACCTGCCAAACTTCTTCACGGCCTTCGGCTTCGGTGGGGGTAACTTCTCCAAGCAGTTCCGCAAGCCCTACGCGGTGACTAACCTGCACGTTTCGCTGGAAGGCGAGAAGTGGAACGTTAGCCTCTGGGGCAATAACATCACTGACGAAAAATACCTCGCCGAGATTATCCCGGCGCCGGAGTTTGGTGGGTCATTCATTCACGACTCAACTGGCCGCACTTTCGGCGTCAACGCCTCGTATCGATTCGGCGGAAAGTGAGTCAATCATGAGCGCGCCAAAAGAAACTGACACAGCAACTGCTTTGCAGGCGCGGCGCGTGGTGACTGGCCACGATGACGCCGGGCGGTCGGTCATTTTATTTGATGACCATGGGAAAAATGTCACTCACATACCGTCGTGGAAAGGACTCTACGTTACCGAGTTGTGGGTGACGAGCGAGTCGCCCATCAACAATCAGGGAGTCTCGGATCGATCCCTGCGGCCGATGAAACATGACCCGGACGCCAACGGGACGATCTTTCGGCTCGTGGAGATTCCTCCCGAGTCGACGACGTCATTCGATGCCAAAGGTATCTTCACGGAGCTTGGGAGTTCAACCAAGCCGAGTGCGGAGGACAGCGCCCGCCACCCCACCATGCACAAGACCCACTCGGTCGATTATCTGGTGGTGATCTCCGGGGAAATGTATATGGTCATGGAGAAGGGTGAAACCTTGCTCAGGCAGGGTGACTGCGTCGTGCAACGCGGCACTAACCATGCCTGGGTCAATAAATCGTCGGTTCCCTGCCTGATTGCGGCTATTCTCGTGGATGCAGCGCCGGCCCCGTAAACAGCCGCTGAGATATGCCATGGCCTGCTGGCCGCAGTGTCTGTGTCCGGTGTTGGTATCGCGAGGATCTATTCTAGATGGCAGTCAGGAAGGGACGTTTGACTCTGCGTGGCGATGGCGAGATCACGCGTAAGCGGATCCTGGACCACGCCGAGCGCCTGTTTGCGATCGACGGCTACACCGGCGTTTCCGTGCGCAAGATCACTGGCGCGGCCAAGGTCGACCTGGCGCTGGTGAACTATTATTTCGGCTCAAAAGAAAAACTGTTCCAGGAAGTGTTGATCCGTCGCGTTGATGAAATGAGCCGGCAGCGTTGCGAAAAACTCGCGCAGATCAAGATTCGCCGTAACAGCGTGGCCTCCGTGACGGCGCTACTGGATGCGTTTCTGATGCCGATTATCGGCTCAACACCAGAAGAAGTGGTCGAACTGAAGAACTACCGGGCACTCATTGCGCTGGTAGCCAACTCTAAGACCTGGCAGACCGTCGTATTCAAGGAACACTACGACCCAGTCGCTACTCAGTACATTCAGGCACTGGCGGTAGCGTTGCCTGAAGTGGCTCGCACGGATATCTGTTGGGCTTTCAGTTTCTATTTAGGCAGTGTCGTCAACGCGCTGGCAGAGACGGCCCGAATCGATCGGCTGTCCAACGGCCAGTGTCGCTCCAGCGATTTGGTCGAGGCGCGACGCCAGCTTATCCATTATTCCGTAGCTGGATTCATCGGTCTGCCACGCACCAAAAAAACGCGCCGCACTACTACGAGAGCTAAGACATGAAACTGATCACTTACGAAACGGCCTCTGGCGCGCAATGTATCGGCGCGCTCTGGCCGGATGACGAGTCGCTCGTCATTGACCTTGCCGCAGGCGCTGCGTCGCTGGGGCTAAAAGGCGTTAGCCGGGCAATGTCTTCGATGCTGGCCCTGATTGAATCTGGGCCAGCTGGTTTGGATGCTGCCCGTGAGGTGGTCGCTGCTGCCCAAAAACGCCCTAGTGAACCCTGGGCCGCTGTGCCGGCCCGCAGTCTCAAGTGGAAGTCTCCGCTACCCGTGCCCCCCCAGCTGCGCGACTGCCTGATGTTCGAAGAACATTTATTGAACAGTTGGGCGATGCTCCGCAAAACACTGGCAGCGCAGCAGCCCGATCCTGTGGCAGCACTGGCAGACTTCGAGGCGCGTGGCGTTTATCAAGTGCCTAAGGTCTGGTACCAGCTACCCGTCTACTACAAGGCCAATCGTTTTTCGTTTATCGGGCACGAAGAAGACATTCTTTGGCCGGAGTACACCGAGAAGCTGGATTTTGAGCTTGAATACGCCTGCGTCCTCAATTCAAAGGTTAAAGACGTGTCGGTTGCCGACGCGAAGAGCCGCATCTTCGGGTACACCATTTTCAACGACGTGAGCGCGCGCGATGTTCAGGCAGTGGAAATGCAGGCGGGGCTCGGGCCGTCCAAGGGCAAGGACTTTGATACCGGCAATATCCTGGGGCCCTGCATCGTTACGGCGGACGCGGTTAACCCAGATGACATGGTGATGATCGCGCGGATCAACGGCGAGGAGTGGTGCCGTGGTAACACAGGGTCGGCGCGGTGGACATTCGCTGAGGTGATCGCGCACGCCTCGCGTAGCGAAACGCTGCAGCCTGGGGAAATTATTGGGTCGGGTACCGTGGGGTGGGGCTGCGGATTGGAGCACGACCGGTTTCTACGCCCCGGTGATGTGATCGAACTTGAGGTGCAGGGCATCGGCATTCTGCGTAATCGAGTGGTGCGCGGATCAGGCAACTAATTGGCATACGCAGTTCAACATTTCGGCAAATGAGGAAACCACGATGAGCGGAATAACTTCGACGGATGGCCCCGAGCGTATGCTCGACGTGGTCGTGGTGGGCGCCGGTTTTTCTGGTCTATACATGTTGCATCGGCTGCGCCAGATGGGCCTCAGCGTTCGCGTGTATGAAGGCGGTGGTGGCATTGGCGGCACTTGGTATTGGAACCGGTATCCGGGTTGCGGAAGTGATATTGAAAGCCTTGAGTATTCCTTTGGCTTCTCTGAGGAGCTGCAGCAGGAATGGAAGTGGTCGCGGCGGTACGCGTCCCAGCCGGAAATCGAGGCTTATATTAACTATGTCGCCGACCGGTTCGACCTGCGCCGCGATATCCAACTGGAAACGCGCGTTACCTCGGTGGTCTGGGACGAGTCCCGAGCCCGTTGGGCGGTGACCACCAACCACGGCGAACGTATTTCGGCACAGTATTGTGTGATGGCGACTGGGTTGCTGTCTGCGCCGAAGCGAATCAATATCAAGGGCATGGGCGCGTTCAAGGGCACCACGCTGTTTACTTCCAGCTGGCCGCAGCAGAAGCCAGATTTCAACGGAAAACGCGTTGGTATCATTGGTACCGGCTCGACTGCTGTGCAGTCCGTTCCGCTCATCGCCCAAGAGGCGCAGCATTTAACGGTGTTTCAGCGCTCACCAAATTTCAGCGTTCCCTTGAATAACGGGCCGCTCGACCCCGCATACGAACGGTTGGTGAAGTCAGACTATGCCGGTTGGCGCAAGAAACAGATGGATTCTTTCGGTGGGTATGTCTCGGTTAATTTTCAGGCAATGCAGGCCAACCCTAATCGTGCCATGGACATGACCCCGGCAGAACGTCTGGCCGAATACGAGTTACGTTGGAAGTCTGGTGGCCTATGTTTTTACACCTCGTTTCATGACTTACTGTTCAGCCGTGAGGCCAACGAGGAGCTGGCGGAATTTGCCCGCAACAAGATTCGGGTACGTATCAAAGACCCGAAGGTTGCAGAGAAGCTCCTGCCGCGTGGTTATCCAATCCTGACGAAGCGTCTGTGCGCCGACACGAATTACTACGAAGCGTTCAACCGCGACAACGTTTCACTGGTGGATGTTCGTCAGGACCCGATTGAGGAAATTACGGCGGATGGCGTAAAAGTCGCCGGGCAGGTTCACGAGTTAGATGTGCTTATTTTTGCTACCGGCTTCGACGCAGTCACCGGCTTGCTCATTAATATGGACATTCGGGGCCGAGGTGGTCGCACCATCCGTGAGGAGTGGTCCGCGGGTCCGCGTACCAACGCCGGCTTGATGACCCATGGTTTCCCCAATATGTTCTTTGTCAACGGCCCAGGTAGCTGCACCGGGTTCTTTAATCCAGTGCTGAATGTGGAACATCAGGGCAACTGGATCGCGGATATGCTGGAGCATATGCGTCAACGTGGGTTGACGACGGTTGAGTCAGAGCGTGAAGCGGATGAAAAATGGGTCACCCATATGCGCGACGTGGCAGCCCCAACGTTGTTCTGGGAGTCCGATAATTGGTTCATCGGCGCAAACATTCCGGGTAAGCCGCGCGTGATGTTGCTCTATCTCGGCGGCTTCGGCGCCTATCGTGAACATACGCAGAACGTGGCGCGGGCGGGATACACCGGTTTTCACTTAAGTGGCTAAACCATTCAGGCGGTCGCCTCCTGATGGGGAGGCGAAGCCTTGAATATTGCGCAGCTGCTGGTCGAGGCCGCGGAGAGAACTCCCACCGCGCCGGCGGTCCGCGCTGGCGCCCATGTGTGGCATACCTATACGGCGTTGGCCGAACGTGCTGCGCGTCTAGCCGGTTTCCTGGTCGAACAGGGCGTGCGGCGTGGGGACCGCGTGGCGATGTTTATGACCAACCATGTGGCCTTCTTGGAGGTGCTATACGGGATCTTGCATGTGGGGGCTGTGGCGGTTCCCGTGAATGCCAAGCTCCATGAGCGTGAGCTGGCCTTTATTCTCGAGGAAGCGGGCGCGAACCTCTGCTTTGTGAACGCCGATACGGCGTCTACCGCGGAACGAGCCGCGGCGCAGAGCTCCTTGTCCGGGTTGGCGCCACTGAAGTTCATGGATGTGGACACCCAAAGCTATGCCGCCGCCGTGCGTAGCGACCCGGTCGCCTTGTGCCCAAGGGACGCCGATGACCTCGCATGGCTGTTCTTCACCAGCGGCACGACCGGGCGACCCAAGGGTGCGATGCTGACCCATCGCAATCTACTGTTAATGACGGTTAGCTATCTGACCGAGGTTGACGCTGTCGCAGCCAACGATTGCATCCTTCACGCTGCGCCCTTGTCGCATGGGTCCGGCATGTATAACTTTGCGCACGTGGCCGTCGGCGCGGCTCAGGTCATCCCGGACAGCCATGGCTTCGACCCTGCTGAGATCGGTACCTTGCTGGGCAGCCTACGTGGGGTGTCGATGTTTGCTGCGCCCACGATGGTCCAACGCTTGGTCGCTGGGCTCGCGGACGACGGGACTGGGCTGCCGGGACTCAAGCTGATCGTCTACGGAGGCGGTCCGATGCTGGTAGACCAAGCGCTGCGAGCTATCAACCGCTTCGGGCCGCGGTTAGCGCAGATTTATGGTCAAGGTGAGTGCCCCATGACTATCACGCGCCTGCAACGCGAACGACATCTCGACTCGGGAGAGCCAGAGGTTCACCGTCGGCGCTTGGCTTCGGTCGGCACGCCCTTTCATTTAGTGGAGGTGGCGATCGGCTGTACTGATGATTTGGCCGTGCGTCTGCCGTCCGGGCAGTCCGGCGAGATTCTAGTGCGGAGTCCGCTGGTGATGGCTGGATACTGGTCACGCGAGGCTGCTGGGGCGGGCGCTCCTATCGGTGATTGGCTGGCGACTGGTGATGTCGGCTACTTCGACGCTGAGGGCTACCTTCACCTGTCCGACCGTAGCAAAGACGTCATCATTAGCGGTGGCACCAATATTTATTCCCGTGAAATTGAGGACGTGCTGGTCGGTCATCCTGGGGTGTTAGAAGTGGCCGTCATCGGCCGACCGAACGAGGAGTGGGGCGAGGAGGTGGTTGCCGTGGTCGGTCACGGGTCGGGCCTGCCGCCTACTACTGGCGAGCTGGATGCGCTTTGCAGAGCGTCCATTGCCCAATTCAAACGCCCACGACATTATGCGTTCATGCCGGAATTGCCGAAGAATGCCTATGGTAAAATCGAAAAAACGCTGCTAAAAGCGGCGATGAGGAGTTCATGATGCCGCGCCGGTTTGTCGACCTGTCTATCTATCTCGAGAACGATGTCATCTCGGACCCGCCCGCGTACCGCCCGCGCATCGAATATATCGATCACCGCGCGACGCTACCTGAACTGGTCAACTTCTTTCCCGGTATTCGCCCTGAGGACATGCCGGACGGTGAGGCGTGGGCGATCGAACGCATCGATCTCATTACGCACAACGGCACCCACTTGGATGCTCCTTACCACTTCGCGTCGACCATGAATAAGGGCGAGCGCGCCATGACCATCGACGAAGTGCCGTTGGAATGGTGTTTCCAGCCGGGCGTGAAGCTAGATTTTCGGCATTTTCCCGACGGTTACGTGGTGCAGGAAGCTGACGTCGACGCGGAACTCGAACGCATTGGACATCGGCTGTCGCCGCTAGAGATCGTGATGATCAACACCCGGGCGGGCGAGCGTTATGGCCATGATGACTACGTGGCGTCTGGCTGCGGTATGGGCCGCGAGGCCACCTTGCGGCTACTCAATGCAGGCGTGCGTCTGACCGGCACCGATGGTTGGAGTTGGGATGCGCCGTTTGCCAACACCGCGAAGCGATACGCGGAGACCGGTGATGCCAGCGTTATCTGGGAAGGCCATAAAGCGGGCCTAGAAGTGGGCTACTGCCATCTCGAGAAACTGCATAACCTAGAGAGCCTGCCGGCCACCGGATTCATGGTGTCGTGCTTTCCGTTCAAGATTCGCGGCGCTTCGGCAGGTTTCACACGCGCTGTCGCTATCTTTGACGACGCCTTGCTCGCCTCGACGATTGCCCAGCGCTAACGCTAAATAGCCCCGCGTACCTCTAGGTGGTGACGCGGGATTTTGAGCGGCTCTTGCTGTTGTGACGGCGCCGTAAGCGGTGAGCGGGGGCTTTACGTACAATCTTCCCCCGGGGGCAGGCTCTAATCCATCGTGCTACTCGACGCTGGGGGGGTATCGGGCGCGACTCAACTCGTTCTGTGCAACATCTATGGGTGTCGTTACGTCGCTTGGCGGATGGCGCCTGCGTCCTCAAGGCTCGTTCCGGATCGCAGGTTCGGCAGAAATAGCGTGAACAATCCAGCAAGAATGAGTGAAGGCACCACCGTGATCGTGAAGGCAAACTGCCAGCCCCGGTCGCCGACGAGCTCTGCTACTAGGAGTGGGTAGATTGCGAAGCCGACGTTGATGCCCAGGCCGGCTACCACTGCCACGGCGGTTGCTCTGATACGTGTGGGAAAAATCTCAGCAATGAAGGTGGTCAGAACCGCTGCGGTTCCATAGAAAAAGACGGCAGTCAGTCCGAACCAGATCATGTTGCCGTAGTAGCCTTGGTCGATCCAGATCACCCCGAGCACTGCGACCGCGCCGGTCCAGGTCCATATGATCACGGTATTGCGGCGCGTGGTTACAAACTCCCCTACGAACGCCGCGGCGACGTAACCTAGGAAGCCGATTCCGTAGGAGATACCGACTAGGATCGTCGCATCTTCCGGTGTGTAGTGGCGCACCTGCTGAAAAAACGTTGGAAAATAGAAAGCGGTGCCAGCATAAGCACCACCGAACATGAAGAATGCCAGCCATCCAAGTATCGCTCGCTTGCGGTAGTCGCCCAGAAAGAGCGACGCAACGCGTTTTACAGCAGATTCTTGCTGGGTTTTCGCGCTTTCCTTCCGTGACTGCTCGAAAACACGGCTTTCCGGAAGGAAACGTCCCAGTATCAAAGCAATCGGTACGACAGCCAGTGCCGGTATAAACATGTAACGCCAACCGTAGTTTTGCATGATGGGTGTGGCGAGCAAAGATGACAGAAACCAACCCAGCGGATAGCCGCATTGCAGTAGGCCCGACAGTAATCCGCGATATCGAGCGGGCGCTGCTTCCACCACCATGGCATTGGTGATCGGGACCAGGCCACTCGAGAGTGCGAACGCAAGGCAGCGAAGTACGGCGAGCGTCTCTAGATTGGGCGCAAATCCCTGCAGACCCACCAATAGGGCAGAACTCGCGAGGCAGCCGGTAAACGTGGCACGGCGGCCATAGCGGTCCGCCAGCAGGCCGACAAGGACCACGGAAACTGCTGCGAGGATAAACGCCGCGGAGAGTATCTGGCCGATTGTGATGAGCCCGATATTAAACTCCGCCATAATTTTAGGCACGGCGTAGCCGAAGAACGACTGATCCATGTTGGTCAGAACCCAACCGAGCAGACAGATCAGAAATACCCGCCGTCCATAGCCGTCGAACGGAGCATCAGCAGGTAGATCGACGTCGGACGATTGGCTAACGGCCATGCCAGATTCAATCCGTGCCGGTCGTACGGACTACAGAGTCCAAAAGATGCGCAATGAATTCGTCACGGGACTTCTGCATCTCGATTGAAGTGGCAGTATCGGGCTCGAATGCTTCAATGTCGGCGCTACGCAGAATGCCATTCTGATCCAGCAGGCGTTCCATGATCTCCATGCGATGGCGAGTGACGTAAAGCTTTTCGGCAAGGTTCATCACAACCTGCATAATTCGATCAGACATAGGATCACCGAGAAAGCTTGGCTGCGCCATCGTATCGTCTCCTCAATAAAAACACATTAGGTCAGTCGCGCAAGTTCTCGCGGCATGGAATACAGACTCTCACTGCCATTTGGCGTGATCAGCATCGACTGCTCGAAGTAGATACCGCCAAAACCCAGCTCACAGACCTCCAAGTCCATGTTGACAACCATTCCCGCTTCGAGCACGAAGTGGTTGAAACCTCGACCATCACCGGGCAATTCCAAGTGATCAAGGCCTAGGCCATGAACAAACGCGTGCCTGAAGTGAGGAATGCCGAGTCGTTGAACCGTCTCGATCGCCCGGTCACGCAACGTCGCCGTTGAGATGCCGGGACGCATCTCTGCATAACATTCCGCGGCAGCTGTGCTGACGGCCTGCCAATACTTTTCGAGTTTTTTTGAGGGTGTACCAACGACTGCGGTGCGCTGGGCATCCCCAAAGTACCGTTGATAGGTCAGCATGGCATCGAGGCAGATGGGCTCCCCGGCCGGAACCGGGTAGTCTTGGTCAGCCCACAGGCCCATAC
This sequence comes from Gammaproteobacteria bacterium, assembly GCA_947469285.1. Lineage (GTDB taxonomy): Bacteria > Pseudomonadota > Gammaproteobacteria > Steroidobacterales > Steroidobacteraceae > CAIOHZ01. The sequence continues at coordinate 36,287 of CANIOW010000013.1, read as the reverse complement.
TCTTGCGCCCTGCACCAACGAAAAATGAAAACGGACTGCAATCTTGGCGCACCGCCTCGACGGAGTAGTGGCGCCTAACATCGCTCCACAGGCTGCCCTCATGAATCGTCTCGAGCGTAGACTCGATACAGTGTTGGTTTCGGCGGGCCGCTTCTCGCATCAATTCGAGTTCGTCTGCGGTCTTAATCTGCCGGGTATGGATTAGGCCGGGGAGGGCGTCGAAGGGTTTAAGCTCCTTGAGCTCGGCAATACACGCGTCTCTGAAGCGTAGATCATCGAAGGCGACTCGGCCTGCGGCGAGTCCAAGGGAGCGCAGCGACGCGCACACTGCTTCCGTGCAGCTACCGGCAGCGGACTCGGACCAGAAAGTTTCAGCCTCGAGAATTTGCCGTTCAATTGCGTTGAGCGCAACGCCGTCGACGGCGACGTAATGTGGGAACGTACGGCCGTTAACGGCAGCGAAGTATGGACGAACACTGGGCATCCACGTGGGGCATTCCGCGAGATTAGTCAGTTCGACGTCATGGACGACGAGCGTTGCTGGAATATCCGTATCTCGTGGGAGAATTGCGCAGGCTGCCCACGGAAAATCGAAGAGCCAGTCGGATTGGTAACCACTCAAATAGTAGACGTGCTTCGGCAGGACACAAACCCACGCATCGATAGCGTCTGACGCCATTCTCTGCCGCGCGCGCTCGAGATTGAGCAGCACGTTCCTATCTCCACGCAGAATCGTACAGGTGACTGTCGATCAGCGCGCTAGCGTTGGGGTGCTCCACGTAATCGATGCCGAGGCGGCCGTGTGCATACACCAGATTCACGTTCCCGTTCTTGGACACGACCGGGCCATGGGCTATGCCCGGCGGCCGGCACAAGAAAGTACCTTCGGTCATGGTATATCCAGGTTTTCCGGCGATATCCGCGATGTGCACGTCCCCGCACAGGCAATAGTTCTCTTCGTAGACGGGATGAACTTCCATGCCTGGCATGTACCACCCCGGCAACAGACCCGCGAGGTGAGTGGTACCACCGGTGTCGGGGTCGACGCGCAGCATCTTGACGCAGATGCCGGTACGAAACGCAGTGCTGGGGTCGGACGCCTGGAGTGGGTCCACCCAGTTCATTGCAAAGCTATCGACGAGCGCTATGGCATTAGGCGGAAGCGTACTCTCGGCCGTGGTGCGGAATGCGGGCGAGCCACCTGCGATAACCAGCACACGGGTCCCAAGGAGCGATCGCCAGCGCCCCATGGGGCTTCCGGAAGGGTGATAACAGTATCCGCCCGGCGGCAATACAATGTCCCCGAGCTGGAGCCGCCCGTCCAAAACGAAGCACTGCAGATCCACCTCCGTTGCCAAGGCTACCTGCGAGTCGAATCCCGCCGGCAGCTCTATCACCCCCGTCATTCCACCATTAGCAGGGTCATCGGACAGGAGACGCAACTGGGCGCCGCCGGGAATTCCGGCGGCATCCCACGGGCGTGGCGGGACGCCATAAACGTTCAGGTTCTCGACATGCGCCTTAGTCATGCCCGTCTACTGCTGATAACGGAACGTGATGGACCAAGTGCGCGGCTCTGCCATCCATAACACGCCGCCATCAATGAGCGCGCCGGTGTCCGCCCACTGCTTGTCCGTAAGGTTGCGGCCGCCCATTGATACCTCGAGCTTCTTGTCTGCGGTGCGGTAGCCGAAGCGGGCATCCACGAGTTCATGCGCTTTCTGTATGGCGTACGGCTCGTTGGATGTGGCGAAGTAAATCTTGCCCTTGTACGCAATATTAGCGCCGACAAACCACTCGCCGCCGCCGGCCAGCGGAACATTCCAGTCAAGGCCGATCTTGCCGCTCACGTTCGGTACAAAAGGAAGCTTCTTTCCAACCGGGGGGACGAGTGCATCCGCGGCATTGGCCTTGGTGACTTTACCATCCAGCGTCGATAAAAAGCCTGACAATGTCAGGTCATTGGTCAGGCGCGCTGTTACCTCCAACTCGATGCCCTTGATCTCGGCATCAACACTTCGAGCGACGAAGCCAAGCGTTGCTGGATTAAACGAATTGACCTGCTTGTCCTTATAGTCGGAAAAGTAGGCGGCGCCATTGACAATGACGCGTCCATCGAGCCATTCGGTCTTGGCGCCGATTTCAAACGCTCGAACCTTTTCGGGTTTGACGATCTCCTGTGTGATATCCGTCAGATTCTGCGGGAACCCCTGGAATCCGCCGGCCTTGTAGCCCCCGGTCACCGTCGCGTAGAGAAGTGCTTTATCGTTCAATCGATAGTCCACACCGAGCTTCGGTGAAAAGTTATTGAAGTTAGCCTCTAAACCCGCGACTGCGAAGGTGCCGCCGATGCCGATATAGTCGCCATCAATGCTCTTCTTGTCTTGGGTGTATCGACCACCAAAGGTTATGCGAGTGCGATCAAAGATCTTGTAGCTACCTTCTCCGTACACCGCATAGCTCTTGGTACTCTGGATGTAGTCATCGAGAAATAGGAATACGTCGACGTTATGGAATTTTTCATCAAGGTAGAACAAGCCAACGGCGTAATTGAAATCGCCCTCGCCTGACGAGGCGAGCTGGAATTCTTGGGTGAACTGGCGTTGATCGAGTACGCGATAGAGATCCAGGTTAGCCGGACGACCCCCGAGGTCGGAATGGAACTCGTTATCGAAGCGTCGAAATGCGGACACCGATTTGAACTCGCCCCAACCGGTTTGCCAGGTCAGTATGTTCGACGCGCCCCATCCGTTGAAAACGTTTTTGTCCGGAACGTCGGCCCCCGTCCGATACGGACTCCCATAGACAAACTCGTAGCCGCCCGGAAGCGATCCATTCTCGGCAGGGCGAATCGCCGAGGGCGTTTGAATGCCAGATCGGTCGCGGGCCGCGTCGAATGCGACGTCCATCGTCAGATTGTCCGAGATGGCGTAACGGACTGACAGTCGAGCGGCCTGGCGGTCAATGCGATTAACTTTATCGCCGTTGTCAACCCGTGTCATGTAACCGTCGCGGTCTCGACTGATGGCCTCGATCTTTACGCCAAGCTTGTCTTGGATCAAAGGCATGCTGTAGGCCGCCCGAAGATCCATGCGGTTGAAGCTTCCGAGAGTGGCGTCACCGATGAAACGGGATTCCGTCAATGATGGCTTGCGTGTCACGAACTTCAGCGCGCCGCCAGAGGAATTTCGCCCGTACAGCGTTCCCTGAGGGCCGCGCAGAACTTCGATTCGTTCGAAGTCGATAAGATCGACTAGCCCACCTTGGGAGCGAGCCATGTAGACGTCGTCTACATAGGTGGCGACGCCCTGTTCGGCCACGGGGGTCGAATCGTCTTGGCCGATACCCCGTATGAATGGCGCCGAGCTGTTTGCAGTAGTTTGGTTCTTGTAGGCGATCAGATTAGGCACCGAAAAGCTCATGTCCCGGAGGTCCCGGAACTGCTGGCGCTCCATGGCCGCCTCGGTGACGGCCGATACGGCGATGGGAATGTCCTGAATGCTCTCATTGCGCTTGCGTGCGGAGACCACTATTTCTTCTAATGCCCCACGCTCTACAGGCGTCTGCGCGACCGCGCCGATCGATAATGCGGCAGATAGAGCACCGCAGGCCGCCAACATGGTGTGGCGCGGATCTCGACGTGATTTCTCATTCATGATCTTCTAATCCCCCCTGAAAATACCATCGAGCATGAGTTCGCCAAACGAATCTCGGTATTAAGGTAACCAGCAATATGGCTGGTTATTTTTCCTACTTTATTTCTTGTAGAAACCCTAAAACTTTGCTTAAAAACAAGGTAGTTGGTTTATTTGTATTGAGAATTAGTTACGACTATATTGCATTTATCTGACAAAAACAATACGATCGAATTGTTTAGCAATACGAACATTCCACAGGGGACCGACATGGAGTCAACGATTCAGACGTCCTGCACCGAGCGAGCCAAGCTCGAATTTGTCGAGGCGCTGATGCGCTACAACTCCACCGGGATCGGCAAGGCGATGACCGAGCACTTTCATACGAACCAGTCACGCTTGCCTTCGGAGAAGCCCACCATCGGAGAGATTGCCGAAATCATGGAGCCCAGCCCATCCTACCGATTCGGCGCGTTTTTTGAGTTTCACAATCATGCCCGGTTGTTCCGCACCTTGCTTGGGACCATCGAGCGCCAGAAGACTGCTGTTCGCGACTGGCTCGATGCAGTTAATCAGCCAGGGGCTTTGGGTTCCATAGAGCTTGACCCGGCCCTGTCGCCGCCGACCTACTACCGTAGCATTGATATTCATACCCAACCCGGTAACTACCACGCTGAGTTTGCCGGCGTGCTGTATCACACGATGATCGGGCCTTTTCTCGTTCACCGTGATGATCACGACGAAATGGGGTGGGCGTTGGCGCGTGGCATTCCTCGCCGCGATTATCGACGAATTGTGGATCTAGGTTGTGGCGTAGGTAAGAGCACGCTGCCCTACTGCGATTTGTATCCGGACGCCGAGGTTCTCGGCATAGATTACGCCGCCGCTATGCTTAAGTACGGTCACCGACTCGCTGAGTCGCGCGGCAAACGTGTCAGGTTTCTCCAGCGATATGCTGAGGACACGCGACTTCCAGACTCAAGCGTCGATCTGGTGGTCGCGGTCTGGTTGTTTCACGAGATTCCACGCAAGGCACGCGATGCCACAGTCCGCGAGGCACTGCGAATACTCCGCCCAGGCGGAGTGTTCGCCATCATGGAGTCGCCGCCGTTTCGTGATTTGCGCGAGAGCTACAGCCCCTTGTCCGCCTTTCTGCTCGATTCAACCGGACGTCGAATGAGCGATCCCTACATTCCTGAGTTTTTTCAGTCCGATCGGGTTGAGATGTTTGAGCGTGGCGGGTTCACATCTGTTCGTGACGTAGCACTACCGAACGAGCTGACAGGGTGGGGGTCAGGAGAAAGCTATTTCTTCGGTTCGTATCCGTGGTGGATGACTATCGGTGAAAAGCGGGCGGACGCTTAATTATCACTCTCAAGAGGGCCTGAGTATGGAAGCCATGGAAGCGCGGTTCAAAGCAGTGTGCTTAAAATTGTGGGGTCCCGAAGGAGGCGAAGAAACCTATCATTGGATCAAGAAGACCCGCCCGGCTTACTTCCACTCCCTCGCCATTCAGGCGATGACTCCGATTTGGGAATCGGATCGCCTCGACATCAGGACAAAAATTCTCTGTTGTATTGGCGTCTTCACTGCCCTAAATCGCACGGAGGTGGAGTTCTTCATGAAGATGGCCGCTTACCACGCGATTCCGCGTGAAGAGGTAGAAGAGATCCTGCTGTTGACCGGCCTCGAGGCGGGCTTCCCAGTCGCTGAAATGGCAGTCCAATACCTCACTAAAGCCTACGACCCTGCGGTTGGGCAGTAACCGATGAGCCGTGGCCATGTTGAGTACCTCACGCTCGGTAGCATCGCCGAGGATGTCTGGTGTATTGATGGGGTTGCCTCCGGGGCTCGCCTATCACGGCTGAGCTCGGACCCGGTGTCGGGAGCCGAGTCGCTGTACTTGCAGATTCCCCCTCGTTGGCATTGGCCTAACCTCGGTTCGTTCACGGTCGAGATCGAGTTGCTGGTACTGCGTGGTGAGCTGACGTGGGGAACGACGGTACTCCGCGCCGGGGACTATGCGGTCTATGAGCCAGGCGTCTCAATACCCTTGCTCGATAGCGAAAGCGGTTGCGAGCTCGTGTGGATGTCTGCGGGTCCCAGCCACTGGACGCCAAACGGAACTTCAGCGCCGATGTGGCGCATTGGTCCTACCCATATTCCCGCTTTACCCTGGCTACCCCCGCCGTCCTTTGAAGGCCGCTCAGCAGAGGATACGGGTCCGGGATTGGGGGTGAAGTTCTTGCGGGAACACCCAGAGACCGGTGCGTACACCTTGCTGACGAGACACGGGCCGGCATGGTCCGATCCTCGGTTGGAGTCCCACGACACCTGGGAAGAGTTGCTGCTGCTCGAGGGCGAGTTCTTGATGGGCAACACCGGGTTGGTTACGGCAGGCACCTACATCTTTCGACCGGGTTTGCGGCCGCATGGTCCACAGGCTACTGTTCCCGGTGCCACGTGGTTCTGCCGCGGCGAGCGGCGCATCGACTTCAAGTTCGACTCGCCCGAATGGGCTGCGGAGCGCAGTCGTCGGTACCTCGCGAGCGGAGGCGATTCGCATCCATTGAGCCAGCCATGGGGATCCATCACATGAGCCTTCAGGATCTGGGGCGCGGATTCACTAGGCCTTTTTCACCGCGCGGCGAGGCGTCGATGGTGCCGTCGCTGCCGTGGGCGTTCGCTGGCGACTTGCTCGTGATTCACTTTCGAGCAGATCCGAAGGCTCTGGCGGCGCTGCTGCCGGCGCCACTGAAACAGGCGGATGACTCGGGTGAGGTGTTTCTCTGGACGCCACACCTGCGCTGTTATCCCGAAAGCTTAGATCCGGCCAACATGGGTCCTGCCCGTACGCACTACAACGTCTGTGTCATCGGAGTGCCCTGCCTACTCAACGGTACTCGAACGATGTACTCCGCCTTTCAATGGGGTGATCGGGACTGGCTCGTTGCGCTCAGCTGGTTTCTCGGTGCCTGTTCGAAGTTTGCCACGATTGAGCAAAGCGGATTGCACCCGTTGATGCCGGGTGGGGGCCAGACCGCTGTGCTAGGCAGTCGCTTGCGACGAACGGTGTCCCGCCACGGTGAAAAGCTCGTCGACATCAACTTCTCGCCGCAGCACACATCGCCGTCCTCGGCGATGGACTTTTATACGCGTCATCTGCCACTGACATGCGAACGCCACTTCCCAGATTGCGATGTCCCGCCCCGTGGTCGACCGCTGGTGCACGACCTGACTCAAATGGTGATGACAGACACCGTATTTGGAGACGTGCTGCATGGGCCGGCAACGCTTAAATTTTTCGAGGCCGACAATGAAGAACTTATGCCCATCCAACCGCGCGAGGTGTACGGCGGCTACTGGATGCCCATGGGATTTCGTCTGCACGGTGTGCGGGTCATCCACGACTACTTGAGCTGAGGGGAAGATCAATGCCGAAGATACGTGTCGATGGAGTAGATCTCTGGTACCAACTTCGGGGTCAAGGAGAGATTCCGCTCGTGATGATTGGCGGATTCGCACTGGTCGATAAACAGTTTGAGTTCTGCGACCCACACCTAGTGCCGCACCGTCGAATATTGCATTGGCATTATCGCGGCGTCGGTAAATCTGGTTGGAGTCAATCCGGTCCGTATTCGACCGAACGATGGGTTGATGACCTAAAGGCGATTCTCGATCACGAGGGAATCAAAAAGATCAGTCTCTGGTGCACGTCTACTGGGTCCTCTATTGGGCTGCGGTTCGCCGCTAAATACCCTGAAGTGATGCATGCGCTCGTCGCGTACCCGTTTGTTCGCGCGGACCAGACATGGAAAGAAATTTATCGAGTCTCTGCCGGAGTTGGGAGAGTTTTTGGCATCGAAACTCTGTCCAGACTCTTTGCTGGAGTCGTGCTGCCACCCAAGCTGCTTTACTCCAAGGAAGGCATTAGCTACGAGCGGTGGGCGAAAGGCTGCTACCGCACCAACGTGAATCTGGCAACGATCGATGCAGTGCTAGAGGCGTATAGCAACGTCGACCTCACTGGAGACCTACCGAACATCCGATGCCCGACGCTATTGCTAATGGGTGACGAAAGCGCGTTGAACAGCGACGAGAAACTTAACTCTGCGAGTTACAAAACACTCGTGGATGGATTCCTGGCGTTGAAGCCAGATGTTGAACTTGCGACCATCAAGGGCGCCGGTAGTACGTATTGCATGATCACCCGGCCAAAAGATTGCTGCGCTGCGGTGAACAAGTTCCTGAACGCGCTGGATCGGCCTGCCCGTTCCACCCGCAAGCCGGTGACTGCTACGAGGAGTTCACGCTGATGGCCATGCAACGACAGGATTGCCTTGACGTGAGTCGGGCGGAGACCTTTCCCCTCAACGGGGGAACTGCCCCGGGCGTAATCGCCCGGACGCTGACGGTTGAGCTGAAGACCGGGGGCCAGCATCTTGTGCTGGAGGTTCCGGCTGGCTGGCACTGTCCGCGGGGTTGCAATGCGGCGTCTTTGGATTTGTACGTCCTTGAAGGACAAGTGCAGATCGATGATCAGTCATTTGCGACTGGTGCCTATACTTACATTCCCGCGGGCATGGCCTATGGGCCAGTCGTCTCCGCCACGGGAGCGAAGGTGCTCGTCTTTACCGACAGGCCGTACGTGTTCGAGGCCAGTGCTGAAACGCGCGCCGGAACAAATCTCGATCGATATGTCCCCCATACCGATACCTGGAAGCGTCCGTGGGTGGATCCCATGAAGGACATCGTCAAGAAGTCCACCTGGGTCGACCCGCGCACCGGGAAAGAAGCGCGCCCACCCGGCGTTCTCACCAAGGCGCTTCGAAAGGATGATGGTACCAAGGAGGTCGTTGCGTTGACGGTCCTTTCGCCGGGGTTTGTAGATCCAGGCACCGAACACCATCCTCACAATGAGTGTCTGTACTTGATCGCCGGGGATTGCTATATCGGTCTCACCTACGACCACAAACGCGAGGACTTCAAAGAGAATCTCGTACTGCACAAAGACTTCTACATCGGTCGGCCGCCGGGGATTCGTCATGGTCCGGTATGTACACAGAACGGAGCGCTGTTCCTAATCTACCTATCCGACTACTACACTGGTATCTATAGCGACGTCGACGACTGGGAAACCCGCGTCGGGAACTATTTTGCATCGGAAAGGTACCGGTAACGTCATGTTGCTTAACCGGGATCGCGCTGACGAGATTATGGATCGAGAAGGGCTGTCGGCTCTTGTCGTCGTCTCGTCCAATAACGTCTACTACCTCAGCGACTATGAATCGGACTTTCTCTACGATGTGCCGTGGGTAGCGTGCGCAATTTTACCGCGCGATCGATCGATCGAACCATGCTTGATCGTGACGGAGATTGAAGCGGCAGTGCTAGTGGAGCGGCCATCGTGGATGCCTGATGTTCGGATGTATTACTTTGGGATCTATGGCGGTGTTTTGAAGGTGCATACCTTCAATCCCGACCAACCACTGACCGATCCGTCCGATATCGAGATCGCGAAATGGGTACACAGACTCGAAGCGCGGCCGTATTCCGGGGTCATGGAAGCAGCAGCGGCGGCAATGCGCGAGAAAGGACTGACAACTGGCCATATCGGGCTAGACGATACGCGGTTCGCCGCGGCGCTGGGTACTACGCTCGACGGCGCGAAAGTGGTAGATGCTAGCAATCTCTTGATCGAAATCCGGATGGTCAAGACGCCGGATGAAATTGTCTTATTGCGGGAAAGCGCTCGCAAGAACGCGATTGCCATTCAGTCGGCAGTGTCTGCCATTCGCCATGGCGCGACGTGGGAAGATGTTTACCGGGCTTATGAAGTCTCCGTCGCGTCGCAGGGCGCGCGCGTCTTTGCTACATTCAACGGCGCAGGTCCGCGCAGTGCAGGAGCAGGTCGAGTCAACAAGCGCTATCCGATTCAAGAAGGAGATCAGATTTGCTTCGATGCCATGCTCAAGTGGCAGCGGTATATGGGGGATGCGCAGCGCACCGCCGTTCTGGGTGAGCCGAGCGCCAAGCTGAAGAGATACTGGGCAGCCTACGAAGCCGGCATCGAAGTGGCTTATGGGGGTCTTTGCCCCGGTGCCAGTACCGCGGTGTTGCGAGATCAGACGATCGCCGCAGTACGACGTTCCGGAATTCCGACGTTTGAACTTGCGTTCACGCATGGGATCGGCCTCGATCATATTGAGGTGCCGTTCATTGCCGGCGGCCAGCTAGGCGACTTCAAAATCGTGGAAAACATGGTGTTGAACTTTGACATGGAACTCCACGAGATCGGGTGGGGGGGCATGTTCTTCGAGGAAAGCATGCTGATCACCCGAAATGGCGCGGAGCGGCTTTACGATCTGCCGCGGGAGCTGTTGCTTGTCTGACCTTCTTCAAATTAGCGCCGCAGAGCGTGAGAATGCCCTTCGCATGTTTCGGCGAATCTTTGGCGATGACTATGGGGCGGTCCTTGCGGAGCAATTGGGCGAGGGCCACTTCAATCTTGTGTTGATGTGTCGCATCGCGCCAAATATCTGGGATTTTCCAGTCCCTGAACTCAAAGTTAAGCTGCTGATCGCGATTTCGGTATGCGCGGCGGTTCATCAGGACGTCCGTTATTTTGTGCGTGCCGCGATTCATCACGGTGTCTCGCGAGCTGAGGTTGAAGGCTCGTTACTGCTTGCGGGCCTCGAAGGGGGGTTCCCGGCTGCGGGAGTTGCACGCCGTTTGGTGGAGCAGGGGTATGCCGAGCATCAGGCGTTCCTCCTGTCCATCGGTAAACCAACTGTGGCTTGGTAAGCCTGTGCGCGCGTTCTCCTGGACAGATATTCGCGCCTCTCTGGACCGTCGCTTGGTGCTGGTCATGGCGGTTAGCATTGCTGGCGTGACGCTATCGACAGCTGACCAGTCGCTGTTCTCTTACGCGATCCCAGACATTACGGCAGAGTTTGGTATTGGCCTCGAGGTGATCGGCCAGCTCCTGTCGCTGTCCTTTCTTGCAGCGAGCGCGACCGTGGTCATGGCGGGTTTAGCGGCGGACCATTTCGGTCGTCGCCGCGTGTTCGTTGCGCTACTGGCAATTTCATCACTCTGCGCCGGTGCGCACGCGTTGGCCCCGTCTCTTTGGTATCTCGGAATGTTCCGCATCCTAGGGTTTGCGGTGGGTGCGGGTCTGTACCCAATTGCGAACACACTGGTGGTTGAGGCGGCACCCAGCCGTTATCGAGGGTTCATCTCTGGCCTTTTGCAGATGGGGTACCCGCTTGGCTTTGCGTTCGCTTCCCTGATTGCGGCGCCGATGATTGCCGCATACGGTTGGCGCTCGATCTTCTACGCAGGTTTTGTCGTGGCAGCGCTGGCACCGGTGTTTGGATGGCTACTCCCAGAGTCTCCGAAGTTCGAGCAGGAGAAGTCTTCTGTCGATATACCGACACGCGCGGCGGACCGGATTCGGCGGCTTTTTATGCCAGATCTGAAGCGTCGCTCCCTGGTGTGCTTCGGCGGGAGTTTCTTGATCAGTCTTGCCATCGGCAGCACGACCTATTTTTTACCCACCTACCTCGTTCAGGCCCACGGTTTTGTCCCCGCCGAGGCGAGCCGCATCGCCGGCTACTCGTACGCGATCGGCGCTATCGGGTATCTGGCGGCGTCGTACGTCGGCGAGTTTGTGACCACTCGGCGCAACACCCTGATCATTTGGATTTTCGCCGGTGCCGTAGCCTTTGCAGCCACGCTGTGGTTCGCTCAGGGCGAAGCTACACTGATTCTGGGACTCGGAATATCGATTGTGTTCTTTTATGGCTCGGAGGCAGTGCGTATGCCCTTGATCGGCGAGCTGTTTCCGACCGCTGTCCGGGCGACGGCAACTGCGATTACCGGATCGCTAGCTGTTACCACTGCGTGGCTTATTTCGCCGTTGCTACTGAGCTACCTTGCCCCTCGTCTTGGCTGGGCGACAGCGTTCACGTGGTGTGCGGTTGTGCCACTTTTGCTCGGGGGCTTGGCATTTCTGGGGCTCGTCAACACGCCGTCGGGCGACGACGCGGATTCACGCGAGGTCGTGACCGCTTAGCGTCCCGCGGTAGCTCGTGCAGGCTTGGCGCTGACGGAAACACGCTTACGTTTCTTCGGCGTGGCGTCTTCGAGCAGATACAGCACCGTTTCGCGGGTTGTGGCGAGCAGGTCGTTCACGGCCGCGTCGTTCAAGTGGCCGTTGAGGTATCCCCACGCCATTCCCTCCACCACGTATTGGGCCAGATTGGCGGCGTTATTGTATTGCTTTTTCCGCTGGCGCCACTGGGGGAACTCTTCGAGAAATGGTGCTCTCGACTGGATTACGAACTCGCGGAACGCCCGCGACAATGGCCTGGCAAGCCCCGTGTCCGTGCGCGAGGCAAGGGTTAGTTCCTGCAATGCGATGAACTCAGGGCGGGTCACTTGCTTCCAATAGGCGCGAATTGCGTGGTCGAGAAAGCTTTCTGATGCCGGGATTTTTGCCATGTCAGCCCGATAAGTGTCGAGCCGACGCTGCATCAAGTGCGTGATGGCAGCGTCCATTGCCGAACGCTTGGTTGGGAAATGGAACTGCATTGCCCCGCGGGATATGCCGGCGCGACCCGCGATTGTCGAAATGGAGGTGTTGGCATAGCCCACCTCAACGAGGCAGTCGAGAACTCCCTCTAATATGCGGTAGCGGGTATTGCTAGCCTTGCGAGATTGGAGCGTGCGTTTCTGTTTCGTAATGGGCACAGGGGCGGATATCCAGAGGTAGTCGAATGGCGCAGTCGGTCTGGCTCTCACGATTGTACTGCAACCGCAGTTGACTCTTGGCGCAGGGAGCAGGCCTGGGCTGCCGAGTCGGCGCCAGAGCCGCTCGGCGTCCGAGACATCCGTCCCCCGAACTTGTTCCGCGGGAGGTAAAATTCGCCTCAGTAAGCCGCTGCTGCCCATCCAGCCTCCGCGAAGGAGGAGATTGAAGCGTGGATAATTAGACTACAATGAGAGCTGGCCTTATCAGGCTCTTAAAGAGATGAGTACGGCTGCATTTTTCTTAAAGTGCTGAAGTTCGGAGCCGAAGGTAGGATTATTTGCGGCCGGAGGCTGACACTCTGGCTTGTCCGAATTCTCAGGGTGGCTCACCTTGAGCTGTCTACCAAGCGCCGCTGATTCTAGAAACCACAGCAGGTCACTGATGGCAAACGAGGATATTACAGCCGCCGCGACATCCCAAGAACCTTGGGACATGCTCCTCAACGATATTGCCAGCCGGCCAAAACGTGTGACGGAACGGAAGCAGGACCGCAGCAAACGTACCGAACAACAAATTCTCAATGCGGCGCTACGCGTTTTTTCGCGTGACGGTATTTCCCGGTCGCGCATTGCCGATATTTCAGCAGAGGCAGGAATCCCCACCTCAACGCTTTATGAATATTACAAGAGCAAGGAAGATCTCGCCTACGATCTGCCGATGTCCTATCTTGCCAATTTCTTTGAGGACTATCGCGCGGCGGTCGCCGGGAAATCGAGCGCCCGTGAGCGGCTACACCTTTACCTCTTTATGTCGGCAGATTTTGCCCGAGAACATGCAGATTGGGGTCGTCTGTTCTATCTCGAAATTTGGCCAAGCGTGTTGGTTAGTGAAACCGAGTTGCGCCACAGCGTCGATGATTTCGCTAGGGTGGTTGTATTCCTGATACGTCAAGGCGAACAAGATGGCGCATGGCCAGCAGGTCGCAACGTCTATGAAACGGCCGCCATTCTGCTGGGCGCCGTCAACCAGGTGATCACGACCTGGTTGCTCTATCGTCGCCCGCGAAACCTGGCCAAGGCGAGCGGCGAGATCGCCGATCGGGTGCTGAACATGATTGCCAACGAGGCGCCGCTCGCCTGAAAAGCAGGGTCAACGGCGCGCTGGATCTCCTGCTCCTGCCGACGGCTCCGTACCTGATTGCGTGCTCGCCACGTCCCAAGCTAGCCGCAACGACTTTACGCTGCCGACAATCCCGCCGGTGAATTCGGTGCGATGGCCGGGCGCCACATGGAAATCTGGGATTCGTGCCAGCCATTCGCGCAGCATAATGCGCAGCTCGGTCCGCGCGAGGTGAGCGCCCGGGCAGGTATGCGACCCGTTGCCGAAGGTCGAATGACGGATGCGGGGGCGGCCGAAGTCGACGTTGAATGGTTCAGCATTCTCGGTGGGGTCCAATCCGTGCAGCGGGGTGGGACATACCACCATCTCGCCGGCTTTCAGTTGCACGCCTTCGAACTCCATGTCGTGCGTGACCTCACGACCGACCGTGACCAGCGGGAAGCGGCGTGCCAGCTCCGCAACTGCCCCGGGAATGGACTCGGGGTTTGTTGCAAGCGCCCGCCGGTGCTCCGGGTGCTCGGCCATGAACAGCATGACGAAGGCCATGAAGTTCACGACGGTATCGAGGCCGCCGACCAGCACCTGCATGCACAGGTTGTTGGCCTCCAGGTCCGTTAATGCGCGGTCATTGACGCGCCCGTTGATCATCCGAGTGATCAGGTCTTCTCCGCTGCCGCCACGCCTGGCCGCAATGATCGGGGCCAGGTACTCGGTGAACATCGTGACAACCTCGGGGTAGGTCATCTTGCCGTCCGGCCGTGTGAACTGATCCGCTAGGTACTTGAGCTTCGGCGTATCGGCTTCCGGCAAGTCGACGATGCTCATGAACACCGTGATAGGCAGTTGCTCCGCGAACTCCGTCGTGAAGTCGCAGCCACCGCGGCGGCGAAACCGCTCGATCAGGCTGATCGTCAGCGCAGCGATCCGGTCCTCGATGGGTTTGACGGCGCGCGGTGACATGCCGGTATTCAGCAGATTGCGGAATGGCGCGTGTGCCGGTGGGTCCAGCGACAGCGGGATCAGTCGGTATGCCTCTCCCGCGGTGGCTTTGGGTACCAGTACCGTGTGGTTGGAGAAGTTCACATACTCGCCCAGCACTTGGTTGATCAGCGTGCCGCGCAGGGCCAGCCAGTGCCCCCCATTGCGTGGCGTCCAGACCAGGTCCGCCTTGCGTTCCGCCTGCAGCCGGCTCCAGCTTTCATGGAAGCCCAGCCCGTCCCGCAATGGCTGGTAGATGTCAAAATCTAAATAGCGCTCGGGAGGAACGTGTGCGGGACGTTCGAGGAGGTTCGCGGTTTCCATGGGCCACCTGTCGGGCGAATGTCGTGGGTCGATGATTGTCCGGCTGCCGCGGCATGATGTTGCGGCTCAACATGCCCCCGGGGCGATGGTCACACGCAGGCCGTCGAGGCCGGGGTGCAGTTCGATCTGGCAGCCGAGCCGCGAGCCGTCGCGCGCCTGGCCCGTGGACTCAAGCAGTTCCTGTTCGTCCGCGCTGGCGGATCCACAGGCGGTGCGCCATTCTTGAGCAACGATCACGTGGCAGGTGCCGCAGGCACAGGCGCCACCGCACAGGGCATCGATGCCGTCTACACCGTGGGCCACCGCTGCTTCCATCAGCGAACCGCCAGTGGGCACTATGATGACGCGCTCGTGACCGTCGCGCAGGACGAAGCGTAAGAGTGCCATGAGAAGATGTTAGCACAGCATATCCGATGATGCATCGGTTTTCAGAGACTACAAGTTTGAAGTATCCATTTTCACTCTGCAATACCGTGCACTACGACTGCCGGGTTAGAGGTTGCAATAAACACATTTCCGATGAAGAATCGGGTTTTGTTGTTTAGAGCCACCACTGAGAGGCCCCCTATGACCACCCGATATCCTTCCGGCGCCACGGCGCTGCTCGCCGTCGCCGGCCTCGTCGCGCTGACCTTTGCGGGTGCCAGCCATGCTGCGCCCCTTACGCCGCCTGCTGGAGCCGCCCTCGAGGGCGACAACAAGCGTTTCGAGGGCGTCGTCGGTGCACGCACCGGTGACTCGCCGGCCGCGAAGCTCTTTCAAGATAGCTGTGCCGCCTGCCATGTGCACGGTGCAGCTCCCCACGCCCCACACCGCGACATGCTGCAACTGCTCTCGCCGGAATCGATCGTCGCGGCACTTGAAGCCGGCGCAATGAAGCAGCAGGGTGCTGCCTTCAGCCACGAGCAGCGCGTGGCGGTCGCAGAATTCATCGCCGGCCGTCCGCTCGGCGCCGCCGCGGACACGCCACCCGCACCCATTTGCAAGGGTCGCGCCGCCCGCTTCGACTTCAGTGACGCCCCCGTGTGGCAGGGCTGGGGCTTTGGCCCCCAGAATCATCACTACTTGCCGACGGCCACAACGGGCATCTCGGCGGCCAATGTTGGGCAGCTCCGGCTGAAGTGGGCGTTCGCCCTACCCGGGGCGAACCGTGTCCGTTCGCAGCCAATGCCGGCTGGTGGTGCGCTGTACCTAGGCAGCCACAGCGGCGAAGTGTTCGCGCTGGACCGCGACTCCGGGTGCGTCCGCTGGCGCCTTCAGGCCGGTTCGGAGGTGCGTACGGGCATCGTGATCAGCGACTGGAAGTCGGGCGACAAGCGTGCCCGACCGGTCCTGTACTTTGGCGATTTCCTCGGGAGTGTCTACGCCGTGGACGCCATCAAGGGCAGTTTGCTCTGGCGTGTTCGCCCGGACCCCCATCCCAGCGCCACCATCACGGCGGCGCCGGTGCTTCAGGATGGGAAGCTCCTCGTCTCCGTGTCGTCGCTCGAAGTCCTGTCGGCTGTGGATCCCACGTTCGCCTGCTGCACCTTCCGCGGCTCGGTGCGCGCACTGGACCCGGCCACCGGCAGGGAGATATGGAAGACTTACACCGTCCGGGATCCGGCGGCACCGGCGGGCAAGAATAAGATCGGCACGCCGATCCTGGCTCCGTCGGGGGCGCCGGTATGGAGCAGCGTTGCCGTCGACACCACGCGCCGAATGGTTTATTTCGGCACCGGCGAGAACTATTCATCGATGTCCACCGACACCAGCGATGCCGTGTTCGGTATCTCGCTGGATACGGGCGAGATTCGCTGGGTCTACCAGGCCACGCAGGGTGATGCTTTCAATGGTGGTTGCTTCGTCGCCGACCGGACCAACTGCCCGATCGAAGATGGGCCCGATGTCGACTTCGGGTCGGCGGTCATCTTTAATGCCGACATCCGCGCCGGCGGGCTGGTTATCGCTGGGCAGAAAAACGGCATGCTGCATGCGCTGGACCCGGTTAGCGGCCAATTGGTCTGGAAGACCCGCGTGGGCCGCGGCGGTGTCGTCGGCGGCATTCATTTCGGCATGGCCTCCAGCCCAACTACGGTCTACGTCCCCGTCACCGACACCCCAGATGGCAAGACCTACCCAAACCCGCCACGCCCAGGCGTGTTCGCGGTGAATGCAGCCACGGGTGCGGAAATCTGGGCAGCGCCGATGGCGGACCGCTGCGGCGGGCGGCCGCTCTGTTATCCGGGGGTCTCGCAGGCGATCAGCGCCAGCCCGGAACTGGTATTCGCAGGTGGCATTGACGGCTGGCTGCGCATCCATGACGCCACGACTGGCAAGGTGATCTGGGAAACCGACACCAATGTCAGCGTTAAGACGGTCTCGGGCGTCATGGCACACGGCGGTGGCATGGGTGGTGGCGCGGCACCGGTGCCGTATCGTGGCCGCCTCTATGTCAGCTCCGGCTATGCCTTCGCCGGGCTGTCGGGCGGTAATGTGTTGCTCGCGTACGAAATCGCACAGCACTAGCAACGCGCCGACCAAAAAAAACCCCCGGGAAGTCACCTTCCCGGGGGTCTACACCGGCCAACTTGCCGGAGTGCGTCGCTACTCGAAGCGGTACGACAGCGAGATGCCGTAAGTCGCCGGCCGCCCGGTGAAGCGGAACAGCGTGTCAAGGTAGGTCGTGACACTGGTCGTGTAGACCTCATCCGTGACATTGCGACCGTAGAGCGTCGCCTTCCACTTGCCGTTCGCCGAGCCGATGCCCGCGCGCAGATCCAGCGTGTTGTAGGAGTTGATGTTGAAGTCCTCGGCGCGGAGCACACTGTTGTAGAACGTCGTGTTCTGGCTGCCTTGGTACAGCAGTGTGGCACCGACAAAGGCGGTTAGGTTGTCACCCATGCTCCACTCATACTGGGCATCGAGGTTGCCGCTGAAATCCGGCGTGAACGGTAGCGGCGAGTCCTTGAAGTCGCCGGTGTAGCCGGCAGCGTTGTAGACCGCCGAGCCGTCCGCCGTCTGGCTGAAGGCGCCGGTGACCTTGGCATCCAGGTAAGTCGCGCTGGCGCTTAAGGTCAGGCCGTCGAAAGGACGCGCCACCAGCTCCAGCTCGACGCCCGAGATCTCAGACTTCGGCACGTTGACCATCTTCTCCAGCAGGCCGTAGATCGCGTCGGAGACGCGGCCGCGAACTTGCTTGTCCTTGTAGTCGTAGAAGAACACAGCGGCGTTGACATTGACCGCGCGGTCAAACAGCGGCGCCTTGATGCCCATTTCATAGGCGACGACCTTTTCCTGCACGGCCGGTGCGTACTGCGAGGTACTGGACGCACCGATGGCCGAGAAGATGCCCGTTTTGAAGCCCTGGCTGATGGTCGCGTAGAGCAGCGTGCCAGTCTCGCTCTTCCAGGTCGCACCGACGCGGTAGGAGGAGTTTGACTCGTTCTGCGCACGGTTCAACGGTGTGCGGGTGGGCAGGCCGAAGGTGGTACCACCCAGGCCATCGCCCAGTGGGAAACACTCGCCTGCGAGGATGGCTGGCTGGCTGGCCCCCGTGAACAGGTTCTGGAAGATGCTGAACACCTGCGCGGTGGTCTGGGCCGTGTCGATTGCGGGATCGTTGTAGCAGTAGCTGGCCTTCTGTTTGTTCTCGGTGTACCGATAGCCGGCGCTCAGCGAGAACGAGTCGTTGACCTGGAACTCCACGTTGCCGAAACCGGCGGTCGTCTTCAGCTCACCGTCGAAGTCGTTGCGCGTCAGGCGGATCGGGATGCCGGGGATCGGCTCGTTGGCCGAGTACTCATTCAGTCGGTAGTCGTTCTGCTGGCGCGACTTCAGGTTGTCGTAGGTCAGGCCGACGATCCAGTTGAGGCGATCCGTGGTGCCGGACAGGCGCAGTTCTTGGTTGAAGGTCTTGACGTCGCCGTTCAGTGGCACGTCCACCGCCACAGCCGCGGTGCCGTCCAGGTCCTGGTTGTAGAGGAGCTCCTGTTTCGCGAAGGCGCTGATGGAGGTCAGCGCTAGGCCATTGCCGAACTCGTAGTCAACGCGGACCGTTCCTTGGTGATACTGGTTGTCCGACTTGTCGAGGAAGCCTTGCGTCCATTCCGCTGCCCGCGCGTTGTCGCTGGCGGTCGGTGTGCCGAGGATAGCGAGGGCGCCGGCCGCGTGAGTCGGGTCCGACCCATGCAACCGGGCGACCAGTGTCGCCTGGCGTCCGAGGAAGGTGCCATCGAAGTTGGGTGAGCCCGGAGTGGTCAGGCCAGCGTAGAGCGCATCGTTGACGATGCCATACGGATTGGCGGTAGCGGGGCTAGAATTTGCGGTGGCCAGCGCGGCAGCGCTGTACACGTTGAACGCCGTGCCGACGTACTGTGGTGCCTGCACGTCGGAGTGATCAGTGGCCACAGTGACGCTGGCCTCGACCGACAGCGCATCGCTGGGTTTCCAGTCGACGGATAGTCGGCCGGAGACGCGGCGAGCCGCGCCATTCTCGTCGCCGGGGCGCGAAATGCTACGCTGCCACTCGCCACCGTTAACAGACTTGACCGCCAAGCGGGCACGCAGGGTGTCCGAGATCGGGCCGCTCACGAAGCCCGATGTCTCGAACCGCCCGAAGCTGGCGAACGAGAGGTCGACGCCAGAGGTGAGTGTATCCGTTGGCTTGGCGGTGATGTAGTTGATGGCGCCGCCGGTCGAGCTCTGGCCGAATAACGTGCCCTGTGGGCCCTTCAGTACCTCGATGCGCTCAAGGTCTAGGTCCAGGGCCGAGGACATCACCGGGAAGTTGCGGGGTACTTGGTCCGAGTACACGGAGACGGCCGGGGGCGCGCCGAAGGTGGCGTCATACAGGCCGATGCCACGCAGGGTGTACACCGGCGTGGAGTAGATGGACTCCGTGTAGGTGAAGCCCGCCACCAGCTTGCCAAGGTCCGACGGACCCTCAATGCCGCGCTCAAAGAGCGCCGTGGCGTCTGCAGCCTGGATGGTGAGGCCTACCTCATTGATCGACTGTGAGCGCTTCTGCGCAGTGACGATCACTTCCTCCGGCACGCCGGCGGTGGCCGGCTTGGCCTGAGCGTACGCTGCCTGCAACGGCACGGCGGAGGCCAGCACCGAGGCAATGGCGAGTCGCAGCGAGAGTGTCTTGAGCATCTGTCGTTCCCCCAAAAATGGTTAGTTCGCTTGATTTCTTCGATTCGGGTTGCAATCGTCAGTCCGTGGGAGCCTCATTGGCGCCGCCGGGCCTCAAGGCAGCGCCGGGGCAACCTCCTGCGCGAGGAGTCGCATCGACTCCTCCCACGGGCCCGGGTCGTCAATGAAGTCATGTCCGTAAATCAGCAGCGTGCCGAAGGGCCCACCTAAATCATCGAACCACTGGTTGAATCTGCGCCGCACCGTTTCCGGTGAGCCAACGATCCAGACGTGGTCGGCCAAGTACTCGGCGTCAACTTTGGCTACATCCATGTTCGGGTCATGCAGCAGGCCCTTGAGCACACCGAACCGCGCGTAGGTCGGCAGCAGGTACTCGGCCCAGGCATGGCCGAGACCGCCGTGGATCGCGAGTTCACGCGCCTCGGCATCGGTCCGCGCCACCACCACATCGCGGACCACGCGATGTATCGAGCGTTCGACCTGTCGGCCGTGCTCGGCGCTTTTGGTGCGGTAGGTATCGAAATGGCTACGCAGGAACGCATTGCCCGCGTAGACCGAGGCGGGAATGTAGCCGCGCGTGGCGGCGAACTCGATTGAAGGAGACGGCGCGCTCAGGCCCGTCATACACATCGGCATCTCGCCGCCCCATGGGCGCGTGTCGCGCAACGGATGCTTTGGGTCGGAGGCGGGATATCCGGCGTTCCAAAACTCGCCCTTGGACTGAAAGGGCTCGTTCTTCCAGACCTTCTGCATGATGTCGATGGATTCGAGCATCATCGCGTGGTTCTTGGACATGTCCGTGATGCCGCGGAGCGCGGCATCTGTCGGGTAGGCGCCCGTGGCGACGCCCAACATGTACCGCCCCTGCAGGATCTGGCTGAGCCAGGCAGTCTGGGTGGCGAGCGTGGCCGGGTGATGATACGGCAACAGGTGCGCCAGGGGTCCCAGCATGATCTTCTTGGTGACGCTGGCAACGGCGGCGATCACGAGTTCCGGACTGGGGATGCCTTCCCAGTTCAGTGTGCCGTGTTCACCGACCCAGTATTCGCTGAAGCCCGCGTTTTCGGCAGTCACGGCCTGGCTGACGGCCCAGTCGAACACCTGCTTTGGCGTCCGCTCCGGCCGCACAAAGGGCGTCATGAACATTCCTACCTTCATCTCGCACCTCGGTATCGACTGATGTAGGCGTGCCCGGCCGGCACGCAGCAGAGATGGCCGGTCAGCCGTAGTCCTTCCATTCCACCAACACGCCTGCGTCGTTGAAGCGCATGACACTGCAGAACTTCAGCATGACCTTGCCGCCCGCAGCGGCGAATCCAGGCAGATCAACCTGTGCCGTGCCGGTGTAGTAGCCCTCGCGGACGCAGAGCGAGCCGACCACGGACACCCGCTCTGGTGGTAGAAAGCGGCGGTCCGGAAGCAGGTCGCGCGCAAACATACGCAGCACCGCCATCAGGCCGTCACGCTCGGGGAACGCGAAATCGCGGTTGAAGTGCGCGAAGTCCAGATCCGGCGCGATGAGGCCTTCCATCGTGTCAAAGTCCTGCGCGTTGTAGAGTGCTATGAGGCGCTCGGCGCAGGCGGCGGCATCGACCATCGTTACATCCTCCGGCCAGTAGTCGTTGGGTTCCGTTACCGGGGGCGCTCTCGTACACCGTCCCACCCTTTGGTCACGAGAATAGCCGACGTTGTGTCGGATCGTCAATCCGCAATCGGACCCTATTCAGATTTATTTTCTCCAGGCCCAAATTTAGCATCGTCACCCGGCAGCGCTAAGCTGAGGCAAGCTAAGGCACTATCATTTCCACCGCTTCCGTGTCTATCCCGCAGATTAGACGTGTATTTAAGCGAATTTTTCGAGTTCCACGCTGCATCATCAAGGGCCGCGGAAAAATTCCTACGACGGTTGCCATGGCTGGGCATAGCAACTTCATTCGAGTGGTTTTTGTATCTGGGGGGTTGCGGTACCCCAAAGTTCCGACTAATCTTCGGTTTAAATCTGGCCGACGGTAATTCGGGGAAGTTTAAATGAAGCACCAAGATGCGAGGCGCCAGCGGCGCGCCAAATCTGCTCTGGGCTGTGCAGCGGTAGCGGGTCGGTCATGAGCTTCCCGGGAGTCGTCGTCTTGGCCTCGGCGCAGACCGAGCTCCGCCCGGCGTGGCACAGCGCCCAGCACGTCGACCTCATTTCGGCGGTCTCTACGGCGGTTTTCCAAGGCACGGGGCTCACGCTTGAAGACGTGGATTTCGTTATCGACTCGGGTAGTGACGTCCTCGATGGGCGCAGCATCTCCAACTGCGGCTTCCTCGGGGCCATGGGCGCGCACCACAAGGAAGAAAGCCGTGTCGAGGAGGATGGTCTCTGGGCCGCTGCCTACGGTGCGGCCAAAATCGCGGCCGGCGGAGCCTCCGCTGGCTTGATCATCGCGTACTCCAAGCCTTCCGAGTCAGACCCCAACCTCTTCTACAAGAGTCAGGTCGAACCGTTCTACCAGCGTCCCGTGGGTTTCGACCACCGCGCCGCGATGGGCATGCAGGCGCAACGCTATCTGGCCGACCATGGCACCTCGGTTGGTGCACTTGCCGAACTGGTCGTACGGCGTTGGCAGGATGCCGCGTCCCGTGGCCGTGTCGCGATCGACTCCGTCCCCGATGTGGCCGGAGTCCTCGCCTCCCCCAATGTTGCCGCACCGCTGCGACAACTGATGATGTCCCGGCTGGTCGACGGCGCAGTCGCCGTCTTGCTGGTCAGCGATGAGGTTGCTCTGCGCTGTGGCCGCTCGGCCCCGCGTATTACGGGGGTGGGTACGTCGATGGACACCCACGCTTTCGCGGCGCGCCGAGCCGGTCGTTTGGAGGCAGCGGAAGTGGCTGCCCGCGCCGCCTACCGGCAGGCCGGCTGGGCGCACCCGGCACCTTCACTCGCCGAGGTCAGCGGGTCTTCTGCGGTTGGCGAACTGATGGTGCTGGAGGCCGCTGGGCTCGCGGCCCCCGGCCGCGGTCTCGACCTGCTGGAGCACGGCTCCCCGGTGGCAGTCAACCGATCTGGTGGTGCGCTCCCGGCAGACCCGATCATGGCCACTGGTCTCGTCCGGCTCGCCGAGGCGGCGCGCCAACTGTCTAATCCCGGGCGCTACGGGCTTGCCGCTCCCCGCTCGGCCCTGGTCCACGGGACCGGTGGGGTCGGCATGCAATCCCATTGCTTCATGACGCTGGAGGTTTGAGCCATGGGTCGCCATGTCGCCATTGTTGGAGTCGGCCAGACTCACCACTCTCGCCGCCGCACGGATGTCAGCCAAGCCGGCCTTGTCCGCGAGGCGACTGATCGCGCTCTCGCCGATGCCAAACTAACCATGGAGGATATCGACTCGGTGGTGGTCGCCAGCGGCCCGGTGCTGTTCGCCGCCGTCAACCAGCCCGAAAAGTGGGTGGTGGACGCCATCGGCGCGCGCCTGAAACCTGTGGTTCGCATTACCAGCGGCGGCGGCTCGGGCCTCGCCGGCGCATTGCAGGGGTATTACCAGATCGCCGGCGGCCAGGCGGAGCGCGTGCTCGTCGTGGCTTACGACAAGCTCTCGGAAGGTGCGTTGCAGTATTCCATCTCCACGCTGTACGACCCCTTTTGGGGGCGCGAGTTTGCGGTTGGCATTATGGGGTTCTCGGCCGCCTACTGGCGGGCCCGCATGGACGTCCTCGGACACACCGAGGAAGCGGCCGCGATGGTCGCGGTCAAGAATCGGCAGAACGCGCTCTCCAACCCGTACGCCCACGTCAAACAGGCCGTCACCGTCGAGGAAGTGCTGAATTCCAAGCCGCTCGCTTGGCCGATCAAACTGCTTGATGTGCCACCGATTTCCGATGGCGCCGCGGCGGTGGTGCTGTCGTCCGAAAGGATGGCTGCAAAGTCCACCGACCGCCCGGCCTGGATCCGCGGCATGGGCTATTTTTGCGAGGCTGATAACGCGGCGGCACGCTCGCTGCTGGTCTCCGAACCGCTGGCGCTTGCTGCCCGCCGGATCTACCGCTCGGCCGGCATCACCAACCCGCGCCGGCAGTTCGATGTCGTCGAGGTGCAGGAGCCCTATACCTGCTTCGAGCTCAGCTACTACGAAACCCTCGGCCTCTGCCAGCCGGGCGAGGCGGCGGAACTGATTCGTTCCGGGGCCACGGCCGCCGATGGCGATATTCCAGTCAATCCCTCGGGTGGCTGCGCCGGCGCCAATCCCATCGGCGCTGCAGGCCTCATCCGGCTCATCGAGGGCGCTGCCCAAGTGATGGGCAAACCTGCGGGCCTCCGCATCCCCAACGCCAAGACTGCGCTGGTGCAGTCGGGTGGCGGCTGGGCGAACCTGCGCGGCATCGCCGTCCTGTCGGCCTGACCGGCAACGCCAAGGAAACCACCATGCTGCCCCGTCCAGATTCGTTCCCGGTCGACCTCCCGCCGCGGCATTCCGTGCTGTCGATGCCCTATACCCTGACCCCGGGACCGGCAACCGGCACGACGCTCGCGGCGCTTAAGCAGCGCCGCCTGCTCGGTTCGCGCTTCAAGACCAGTGGCAAGGTCGTCGTGCCGGCGCAGGACTTCTGTCCGGACACGGGCGACAGCCAGTTCGACTTTGTCGAGGCGCCGCACACCGGCGTGCTGAACGCGTTTACGGAGACTGCCGAGGGCCTGCTCGGACTCGTGCGCATCGACGGTAGCGACGTCGACATGGCCCACCGGCTGGTCGACACCTCGTACGCCGACCTAAAGGTCGGTCAGCGCGTCTCGGCCGTCTGGAGTGATGCACCAGACGCGGGCTACCTGTCCCTGTCTGGGTTTCGTCCGGATGCCAGCGCGCCGCTTGGCAAGGTCGAGCCCTACGCTGGCGGTGTCGAGGCGGTCAAGGTCGTTCCCTACCATCTGGACCTACATTACAATCACGCCTACGGTCCGTTCTTCGGACGGTTGTTTGACGAGATGCGAACCAGCGGTCGGATCCTCGGCGTGCGCATGCCGGATGGAGACGGTGCGCTGCTGCCGCCGCGCGAGATAGACGACATCTCGCACCGCCCGTCCGGGACCTGGGTGGAGATCAAGCAGACCGGGACGGTGCTGGCGATGTCGATCATCTACCTCGAGTTCGTCGGACAGAAGCAACCGCCACCGTACATTTATGCGGAGATCCTACTGGACGGCGCGCGCACGAAGCTGATCCACAACGTGTCCGGACTGGACATGAGCCGCGCCAAGGAACTCGTCAAGCCCGGGACGCGCGTCCGCGCCGTTTGGCGCGTCGAGCGCACCGGCTCGCTCGACGATATCTCTCATTTCGAGCTGCTCGACGGCGAAGAGCAGCACTGAAGATGACGGCTGTCGGCACCTACCGGGTCCACACTCTTTGCGTTGGGGAACTCTACCTGCCGCACGACGGCGCCATCATGCGGGATCCGGTGCACTGCTGGCTGGTCGAGGACGGGACGCACCGTGTCTTAGTCGACAGCGGGATGCCGGACATTGCCGAAGTGCGCCGGACGCTGAAGGTCGGCGGCACGGGTGGCGGCCACGCTTCGCTCGTTACTGCGCTGGCGGAGCTGGACCTGAAGCCTTCGGATATTCAGTACGTGGTGCCAACCCATCTGCACTTCGACCACGGTTCCAATCTGGACCTCTTCCCGGATGCCTGTGTTGTACTGCAGCGTGACGAGATCCTGCACGCGATCGATTCTGTACCGACGCAGCGAATCTATTACCCGCGCAGCATCATCATCGAACTGCTACAACGTAAGCGTGGCACCGGACTGCGGCTGCTGGACGGTGATCACCTGCTCCTTCCCGGCATCCAGCTGCTGAAGCTGCCGGCACACACGCCGGGCATGCACGTGCCAGTGATCACAACCACCCGCGGGAAGGTGGCGTTGGTTTCGGACCTCGGTGATCATTACCGTTACTGGTTCCCAGCGGACCGGCGCGCCACCGACCACCCGAAGCGCTTCCTCGCGGACACCTTCCTGGCGAGTAATATCCGTAGCAGCGGCGAACTCGAATTCATCGCCGCGATGAAACGTGTGCTGGAACACGCCGACATTGTTGTCCCGGCCCATGACTTCCGCATCCCCAAACGCATGCCGGAAGAATGGTTCGCGATCCCCGACTCCACCGCGGGCGACCTCGCCCACGTGCCGCCACCTACGGCAGGCACGACCCCAACGAGGTAGGCCCCATGACCACCGATACTCCCAACGTGCTCTACGCAGTCGAAGACCGCGTAGCGACCATCACGCTCAACCGTCCCGACGCACTCAACGCCACCAATGACGCGTTGTATCGCGAGCTTGCCGCTGCCATCAAGCGCGCCGGCGAGGACGTCGAGGTCGGCGCGGTGGTCCTGACTGGTGCTGGCCGCGGCTTCTGCGCCGGCGCCGACGTCAAGTCGATGAACCCGAACATGAAGACACTGGACCGGCGTGCACGCCATCGCTGGATCCTGCGTGACATCCTCCAGCCACTGGTCAGTCTCGAGAAGCCGGTCATCGCGGCGGTCAACGGCCCGGCTGTGGGCGCGGGCTTCAACCTCGCGCTGGCGGCGGACATCATCATCGCCGCCGACACCGCGATCTTCAGCCAGATCTTCAAGCGCTTGGCGCTGGTGCCGGACTTGGGCGGTATGTATTTGCTCACGCGCGTGGTCGGTCTGAATGTTGCCAAGGAACTCTGCTTCACGGCACGCAAGGTCGGTGCCCTTGAGGCCCGCGAGCTTGGCATCGTCAACCGTGTCGTGCCGTTGGCGGACCTGATGCCGGAGGCACACAAGCTGGCCCGCGAGATCGCCAGCGGGCCGCCCACTTCGCTCGCGATGATGAAGACCCTGTTAAACAAGTCATCCACTTCGACGCTGGACCAGATGCTCGAGTATGAGAGCTACGCACAGACTGTCGCCTACATCACGCCGGAGCATGTTGAAGGTGTGCTCGCGTTCCGCGAGAAGCGTGAGCCTGACTTCCGCGCCAAGTAGGACGCACCATGGACTTTAGCTACACGCCTGCCGAGACCCGCTTCCGTGAGGAATTACGGGCGTGGCTGCGCGACGCCTTGCCGCCTGGTTGGGGCAAGACCGTGTTCGAACCCGAGGACGAGGATGCGCGCGCCATGGGCCGGCTGGAGTGGGAGCGCAAGCTGCACGCCGGCGGCTGGAGCGGCATCAACTGGCCCAAGAAGTATGGCGGTCGTGGCGCAACGCTGGTCGAGCAGGGCATCTACGCCGAGGAGCTCGCTCGGGCCCGCGCCCCCGAGGGTCTCAACATCATCGGCCGCAACCTCGTCAGCGCCACGCTCATTCGGCATGGCACCGAGTCGCAGCGCGAGCGCTTCCTGTCGAAGATCCTCTCCGGCGAGGAAGTCTGGTGCCAGGGGTTTTCCGAGCCCAATGCCGGCTCGGACCTTGCTTCCATCCGTTGCTTCGCACAACTCGACGGTGACCATTTCGTCGTCAACGGCCAGAAGGTCTGGACCAGCTTCGCGCAGTACGCCAACTGGTGCATCCTGCTCGCACGCACGAACCTTGAGGCACCCAAGCACAAGGGCATCAGTCTGCTGCTCGTGGACATGCGCACGCCCGGTATCACGTTGCGGCCGCTCAAGCAGATCTCGGGCGAGTGCGAGTTCAACGAGACCTTCTTAGATGATGTGCGCGTCCCGCGTGAGAACCTCGTGGGCGAGATCAACGAGGGGTGGAAAATCGCGATGACCACTCTCGCCGCCGAGCGGGGCGCCGAAGATGCGCTAGGCCGCCAGATTCGCTTCAAGCAGGAACTGGACACTCTGCTGTTGGCCGCGACCAGCCTGCGCACCGGCGAGTCCGCCGCCATCGACGACTCGGCGTTGCGCCAGAAGTTGGCCAAGGCCGTGGTTGAGATCGAGATCATGCGCCTGAATTGCCTGCGTAGCTTCAGCCGCTGGATTCGTGGCATCCAGCTCGGGCCGGAAGAGTCGATGATGAAGCTGTACTGGAGCCATGCCGCGCAGGACCTGTTTGAGACGGCGCTGGAGGTTCTCGGCCCCAAGGCGGCGCTGGCCGCGGGCGATGCGAGCGCCGTCGCCGGCGGGCGCTTCCAGCTCAGCTTTCTGCACTCTAAGGCATTCAGCATCTATTCCGGGTCTTCCGAGATCCAGCGCACCATCATCGGCGAGCGCGTGCTCGGCCTGCCGAAGTGACGACCGGTTCCGCCGGCCGGAGACTGCCATGAACTTTGACTTCAGTGCCGAGCAATACGAGTTCCGGGACGCGTTCCGTGACTATCTCGCCCGCGACTACCCACTCGCCGCCCATGTCCGGCAAGCCACGGACTACCCTCTGGCCACGCCGCTGTGGGCGGGCCTGTCCGGCATGGGGCTGTTCGGGATGCTGGTGCCCGAGGCCCACGGCGGCCTGGGTCTTGGCTTCATCGATCTCGCGCTGGTGCTGGAAGAACTCGGTCGGTCCCTGGCGACGCCGGCGGCGGCGGATACCCTCGCGGCCACCGACTTGTTGGTTCGGTATGGCACCCCGGCGCAACAGGCATGCTGGCTTCCCGGCATCGCCAGCGGCACGGTTCGTGTGGCACTGGCGGTCGCCGAGGACGGTGCCGGCCATGGGCTTGATGGCCTCGTGACCAGCGCTCGGCCAATCGCCGGTGGCTACCGGCTTGATGGTACGAAGCTGATGGTGGCGGAGGCTGCTACGGCAGATCTCCTGCTGGTCGTCGCCCGCCTTCCGTCCCAGCAGCAGTTAAGTGTTTTCGCGTTGCCGCGTGACGCCACTGGCATCGCATTGCGTCCCCATACGACACTCGACATCGGCGCGCGTTATGTCGAGGTGACACTCTCCAGCGTGCACTGCGACGCTAATGCCTTGATCGGGGAGGTTGGTGCTGCCGACCGGCTGTACGACACCGCGGCCGCCATTGCCGCGATCGAGCTGGTGGGCATCGGCCAGCAGATGCTGCGTGTGGCCGTCGAGTACGCCAAGCAACGCGAGCAGTTCGGCCGCCCCATCGGTTCGTTCCAGGCCATCAAGCACCGCTGCGCTGACATGGCTGTCGCCGTCGACGCCGCTGCCAGCGCTGCGTATTTTGCAGCCTGGGCTATCGCTGAATCGCCACACGAGGCTCCCCGCGCCGTCTCGATCGCCAAGTCGTTTTGCGGGGATGCCGCGCGTGCAGCCTGCAATGGAGCCATCCAGGTGCATGGCGGCATTGGCTTCACCTGGGACCTCGGGCTGCACTACTACCTGCGGCGCTGCAAGGTGCTGGAAACCACCTGGGGCGACGCCAACTGGCACCGCGAGCGGGTACTCGCCGAGACGCTGGCCGAGATGGGCCTGCAGGCCGCCAACTCGGCCACTCACCTCTCGGAGAGCCTGTGCAAATTAGCACCCTGATCCGCAGCGCGGCGCGCTACTTCGGCGATGCCCCCTGCGTCACCGAAGGCACGCGCACGCTCAGCTTCCGTGAATTCGACGCAGCCACGGACCGGCTCGGCAACGCCCTGCGTGCCCGTGGTCTGGTACCGGGCGACCGAGTGGCGGTGATCCTGCCCAATTCCATTGATTGCCTGATCGCCTACTACGCCGTACTCAAGGCCGGCCTAGTGCGTGTCCAGTTGAACGTCAAGGAAACGCTCGAGAACCACCAGTACAAGATTAGCGACAGCGGCTCCCGCTGCGCGATCCATGCGGATATCCCCGGGTTGCAGGCGGAGCTACAGATTGGCACCGCCGAACTGCTCGACATGCTCGAGAACGGGCCCGCCGGCGCCTGCGCCGTGGACCGCGGACTGGATGATCCGCTGCGATTTGGCTACACGGGTGGTACGACTGGCAAGGCCAAGGCGGTCACGCTGACCACTCGCACGGACCTCGTCGAGTTGACCGCCTTCCTGACGGATCTGGTACCCGACTTGCAGCGCGGCTCCGTTTTCCTGCACGCGGCCCCCATCGCCCATGCCTCCGGTGCTTTCTTCCTGCCGGCCCTGGTGCGAGGCGTGCACTCGATGGTGATCACCAAGTTCGACACCTCGACCTTCTTAGCACTGGCGGCTGAAACGCAAGCCACCCACACCTTCTTGGTGCCGACGATGATGGCGATGATCCTGGAGGACCCCGCCATCGACACTACACAGGTGGCCTTTCGCCGCATAGCCTATGGCGCCGCGTCCTGTGCGCCGGCACTGATGGACCGCATGGAGAAGCGCTTCGGCCGGATCTTCGCCCAGTGCTACGGGCAGGCGGAAAGCCCGATGTGCATCACCTACCTGAGTCCGGAGGACCACGACCGCCGCGGTTCCTGCGGCCGCCCGTTCACCGTTGTGGAGGCCGCCATCTTCGATGAGAACGATCGCCCGCTCCCGCCCGGTGAACGCGGCGAGATTGTCTGTCGTGGCCCGCAGACCATGGCTTACTACTGGAACCGCCCGGAGGCCACGGCCGAGGCTTTCCGCAATGGCTGGCTCCATACTGGCGACATCGGTGTGATGGACGCCGATGGCTATTTCTACATCGTCGACCGCAAGAACGACCTCCTCATCTCTGGTGGCTACAATGTCTATCCGCGCGAGGTGGAAGATGTGCTGCTGGCGTATCCTGGCGTTGTCGAGGCTGCGGTGGTCGGGATGCCTGATGAACGATGGGGAGACCGCGTGGTGGCCGTGGTGGCCGGCGCGCCCGGCCTCGATCTCGAATCCCTGTCTGCCTACGCGCGCGACCAGCTCGCGCCGTTCAAGCGCCCCAAGGACATTCTGCTCTGGCCGGAACTTCCCAAGAGCGCTGCCAACAAGATTCTTCGTCGGACCGTCCGTGATCGCTTGCTTGCACAGGAAAAGCCATGAGCCTCAAGCCGAATGACATCGCCACGCTGGTCGAGCTGTTTAACACTTCGGGCTGGGAGGAGATGCACGTAGAGATTGATGGTCTGCAGTTGTTCATCTCCAAGGACCCGAAGGCGCGCTTGGTGGGCGGTCTCGGCGGCGGAACGACTATGGCACCGCCAATCGCACCGCCAGTCGCACGCGCCGCGGCGCCAGTGGCGACCGCCGTAGCCGAACCGGCGGACGGCGACATCCCGGCGCACTGGCTGAAGGTCTGCGCGCCGAACCTCGGCACTTTCTACCGCTCCCCCAAGCCCGGCGCCGCGCCGTTCGTCAGCGTCGGCGACCGGGTCACGGCGGAGGCAGAGGTGTGCCTGCTGGAAGTAATGAAACTCTATACGGCGGTGAAGGCTGGGGTGACCGGCATTGTGCGGCGCGTGGGTGTTGAGGACGGCAGCCTCGTCGAGCACGACACCGTGCTGTTCTACATCGAACCGGCCTGAGCTGATGCCTATCAAGAGGCTCTTCGTTGCCAACCGAGGGGAGATCGCTGTGCGCATCCTGCGCACCGCGCACCGTCTGGGAATCGAGACGGTCCTCGGAGTGTCCGCGGCCGACCGCGAGACGCTCGGCGCGAAAATGGCCGGGCGGGTGGTTGTCTTGGGCCCAGCCCCCTCGAAGTTTAGCTACCTGAACGCGAATCTGGTCGTGCATGCCGCGAAGGCGACCGGCTGCGACGCGCTTCACCCTGGCTATGGGTTTTTGTCTGAAAAGGCCGAGCTTGCGCAACTGTGCGAAGGCGAGGGTATCGCTTTTGTCGGTCCGCGGGCCGCTACCATCGCGGCGCTGGGGGATAAGCTTTCGGCCCGCGCGATCGCCGCTGCCGCCGGCGTGCCGATAGTGCCGGGCACAGACTGCATCGAGACGCTGCAGGCGGCCCGTGCAGCAGCCAGCCAGCTTGGCTATCCGGTGGTGATGAAAGCCAGTGCCGGCGGCGGGGGCCGCGGCATGTTCAAGGCCACCTGCGCGGAAGACCTGACCGCGTCATTCGACCGCGCCTCGCTCGAGGCAGAATCTGCCTTTGGCGATCGCCGGCTATATATGGAGCGTTTCGTGGAGCGTGCGCGCCACGTGGAAGTGCAGGTGGTCGGCGACGGGGAGGGCAATGTCGTCCACTTTGGCGAGCGCGACTGCAGCGTGCAGCGACGCTATCAGAAACTCATCGAGGAAGCTCCCGCTACAGCACTGCCCGGCCATGTGCGCGACAAGCTGCATGCCGCAGCCGTGCGTCTGATCGCCGAGGCACGGTACCGCAACGCCGGCACGGTGGAGTTCCTCTACGATGTGGACCGGGAAGATGTCTACTTCATTGAGGTCAACTCCCGCATCCAGGTGGAGCATCCGGTGTCAGAGGAGGTGACCGGTCACGACCTGATCGCCTGCCAGCTGCGGGTGGCAGGAGGCGAGGGCCTTGGTCTGACACAGTCGGACATTCAGGTGCGAGGCCATGCCATTGAGGTCCGCATCAACGCCGAGGATCCACGGGCAGGATTTGCTCCGAGTCCTGGCCGCATCACGCGCTGGGCACCGCCGGTGGGTCCTGGCATTCGCCTTGATACGCATGCCGGTCAGGACTACCTGGTGCCGCCTTACTACGATTCCATGATCGGCAAGCTGATCGTGCACGGCGCGACACGCGCGGAGGCGCTCAGCCGCCTACAGGCGGCCATCGCCGGTTTCACGCTGGAGGGCGTGCGCCATACGCTGCCGCTGGCTGCCTTCATCGCGGGACACGCCGATTTCCAAGCCAACCGCTTCACCACCCGCTGGCTGGAGGATACGGGACTCCCCGCGTTCGCCGCCAGCCCTGCCGCCTGAGGTCACCATGGCGCATATCCAGTTCCTTGACGAGACGATGCGCGACGGCCAGCAGAGTCTGTGGGGCCTGCGGATGCAGGCCGGCATGGCCCTGCCGGTGTCGCCGCTGATCGACCAGACCGGCTTCTGTACCATCGACCTGACCGGTGGCGGCATGCTGGATGTGCTGACACGGTACTGTCAGGAGAACTACTTCGAGGGACTGGACCTGCTGGTCGCCTCGATGCCCAACACGCCGGTACGTGCCGGACTGCGTTCCAATGCCAACGTCACCTTTGGCGTTAGCCCGGACGTGCTGATGGACCTCTGGGTGCGCCGCCTTTGTGCGCACGGCGTGCGGTCGTTCTGGATCTACGACGTGTTGTTCAATGTCGACAAAGTGCACCGCCTGGCCAAGGTGGCCAAAGAGGCGAACGCACAGGTGGCCGCGGCGCTGATGTTCGCCCTCTCGCCCGTGCACACGGACGCCTACTACGAAGCGAAGGCCCGCGAACTGGCCGCGTCGCCAGACGTCGATACGCTGCTGCTGTACGACACCGCGGGTGTGCTGGAGAAGGAGCGCCTGAAGACGCTGATGCCGGGCCTCGTGCGTGGCGCAGCCGGCAAGCCGATCGAGTTCCATTCCAACAACCTGCTCGGAATGTCTGCCAAGGCCTACCTAGATGCCATCGACCTTGGGGTCTCGGTCATTCACACCGCCAGCCGCCCGATGGCCAATGGTCCTTCCGTACCCTCGACCGAGATCATGGTGCGCAACATCGAGCTGCGGGGCCACACGCACTCGCTGGACACCACCAAGTTTAAGCCGGTAGCCGACCACTTCGAGGCCATGGGCAAGGCGCGCGGCTTCCTGGTCAACCAGTACGCCGAGTACGACGAATTCTCGATCCAGCACCAGATTCCCGGTGGCATGATGGGCACCTTCAAGGCCCAGCTAGCCCAGCACCGCATGATGGACCGGCTCCCCGATGTCCTCGAGGAAGTGGCCCGCGTGCGGCGCGAGCTCGGCTACCCGGGTATGGCCACGCCATTCAGCCAGCTGGTCGGCATTCAGGCGGTGCTCAACATCGTGACCGGCAAACGCTATGGCACTGTGCCGGACGAAGTGGTGCAGTACGCCGTCGGTTTTTATGGAACGCCGGTCGCGCCGGTGGACCCGGACATCATGGACCGCATCATGGCTGTGCCTCGTGCGAAGCAAGTCCTTGCGAACCCACCGGAGCAGCCATCGCTGGCTGATCTGCAGCTTAAGTATGGCACCACGGATGGTGATGAACTGATCCTCCGCGCGACAGTCCCGGAAGCAGATATCGCGCGCATGCGCGCGGCGGGGCCGGTGAAACGCGAGTTCCCGCTCCTGTCCTCGCCGGAGCTGGAAAGCGTCCGCAAGCTGATGGCCCTGACTGACCTGCCCGTGGTCGAGGTCAAGGCTGCGGGGCTCGTGGTGTCTCTGCGCCGTAAACGCTAAGCCGCGTTATCTTGCCGCCAGCCAGCCAGCCAGCCAGCCAGATAACTAGCTGGCTGGCCGCTGACGTTCAAGAACTAAAACTTATGTGAAATGCGCAGGCCGTAGGTACGCGGTGGCCTCACACCCACGAAGGACCAAAGTCCAGCGAAGCTGAGGCTACGTGCGACGTCCAAACCTTCGGTGTAGCTGTCTTCCCCGGTCAGATTGCGCCCATAGATTCCAACCATCGTATTTTGGTACTGATAGTTGAGCGTCGCATCCAGCACGTTGGAACTTCCGTTGGCCGTCTGCGGGGAGTTCAGGAAGGTATTGTCGTAACTGGCAACGTAATGCCAATCTGCCTGCGCCGAGACCTTGCCACCCAGCGCGCTCCACTCGTAGGCCGGAGAGATGGTGCCGGTGACCTTCGGCGCCCGCCGCAAATGCAAGTAGTTAAGGCTGGTAAGGGTGATCGGTTCGATAAAGTTTTTGTACTTAGCGTCCAGCAACCCCAGCGAACCACTGATGGTGAACCCTGCGACGGGAGCAACGATGACCTCGATCTCGGCCCCTTTCATTTCGGCACTAGCAGCATTAAGGAACAAGGTTTGCTGGCCCGTTCCGCCGGCAATGTTGACCGGAACGCTGAGTTCCTCTTGCTTGTCCTTGTACTTCATAAAGTACACCGCCGCATTAACCCGCAGCCTGTGATCGAACCACTCGGTTTTCACGCCCAGCTCGAAATTGTCGACCTTCTCCGGGTTATAGGGCGTAACCGCTGCATCGTAAGTGCCAGGCCGACCACTGAACCCGCCGGCACGGAAGCCACGGCTATACAAACCATACGCCATAAGATCTGGCGTCAATCGATACTTTAGACTGACCTTTGGCGTGAACTCGCCCCAAGACTTGCCCACCGGATTGTCGATGCCGCCAGCAAGAGCCAGTTGTGCCGTGAACAGCGGATCAATGATACCGGTATCTTTTTTGTCGCGTGTGTAGCGCCCGCCAACCGTCAGGGTCCAGGCATCGTTGAAACGCCAGTCGCCTTCGAAGAAAGCCGAGTAGGATTTGGTGTGCTGCTGCACGCTTTGCGACGGATACAGCAAGGTGCCCGACGGCAGCCCGAACAGCAGGTCGCCGAAGCCGATTGTACTAATCATATCGATTCGATAGCTGGAACTCCACGCATAGGCGCCCACGGTATAGGACAGTGGACCATCTCCGGAGTAGGTCAGGCGCAACTCGTGCGAGCGCTGCACGTAGCGCTGCGGTCGCTGGGTGTCATACAACGTGAGCGGCGTGCCATCATAGTCCCAGTGCGCGTCCTCGTTGGTTGAAAAGTGGCCGAACACGTAGTTAAGCCGGTACTGGCTCGAGACGTTCCAGCGCGCGTTGAGCACATGCATGTCACTGTGGAACCACGCGTTATTATCGGGCGTGTTCTGCAGCGACACATAGCGGTCGCCGCCCTGGGGCTCGTGCGGTCCTGCCGCGCATTGCTCGTAGAAGAAGCACCATGCCTGGTCCGGCTGCGCCACGTTGAGCATCGGACTGGCGTCCTGTGTCGTCTGGCTCTTGTCGAAACGGTAATACACCTCGAAGTCGTCGTTCGGTCTCCACACGACCGACGGACTGAAATTGGTGTACTCCATTTGCCCCTGGTTCTTGCCAAGGGTCGCATTATGGAAGTAGCCATCGCGCTTGTTCCAAGCGGCTCCGAGTTTGAAAGCCAAGGTATCATTGACAGGCAGGTTGACGTATCCGTCGATCAGGCCGTCGTTGTAGTTGCCGTAGTTGGCGCGCACTTCGCCACCGAACTTCATTTCGGGCTTGCGCCTGGTGATGTTCACGGCGCCACCAATGGAATTTCGGCCGAACAACGTGCCCTGTGGGCCGCGTAGAATTTCCACGTTCTGTATGTCAAGTGCTTTGACCATCGCACCGCCGACGGTGCCGATGAACACTTCATCGACCACGACTCCAACCGTCGGGTCGATGCTTCGCTCGTGGTCGTTCGTTCCGATGCCGCGGATTGTCATGGTGACCGACCTGCTTTAATTGGTCCAGTTCTGATGTCTGTTACGCAGCGATCTGAGTCTCGCTTATTTTGCTCACTATCGTCAAACGCACCACCGTCGTCTCAGGTGCAGGTGGCCTATAGCCCAGTGCGCTATGCGGCCTGATTCGATT
>CANIOW010000012.1 GCA_947469285.1 Gammaproteobacteria bacterium | reverse complement strand
CGGGCGCCGCGGTGGACTTCGTCGAACCATGGATGCGCCACTTTCGGGACGATGACGAAGCGCAGTGGAGTAGGCATGGTTTAATCCGCGGTGAGTGGGGTAGGAGACATTTGCTGAGCAATATACCAGCCGGACCCCAGCAGCCACGCTGCTATTGGACCTAAGAATAACACCGGGAAAAGTGGGGGTGACCCCCGCATGAGGTCGATAATCGCTGCTAAAATACACAGCGTGCTCATGATGCAAGTACCGATCCCTCCCCATCATCGTTTAAATGGAAAAATTTACCATGGCCAAGTCACTTCACTTAACGACCGAAAATACCGAATTACCACTCCTGCAAGCCTTAGTTGAGAACAGCTTCGACTCTGTTTTGATCACCGATGCATCGAGTGATGGAAAAATTATTTACGCTAACCCTGCCTTTAAGATACTCACCGGCTTTGACCCAGCCAAAGTGATTGGCAAAACACCGCGAATCCTGCAGGGCCCTGCAACGGACAAGAAAGTCATCGCGCGTCTCTCTAGCGCACTGAAGTCCGGTGGACGCTTTGAAGGAAAAGCCATCAACTACAAAAAAGATGGCACGCCCTTCATCATGTTCTGGCGCGTGGTCCCGATTAAAGTCAAGCGCACCATCGTGGCTTGGGTTGCGATTCAACGCGAAACATCTTCCCTCTAACCAACGCGATGGCTTGGCGCTAGCTACCTCCGAACGATTTTCCCGCACAAGCCTTGTGTAGGCTAGGTGAGTTTGCGCTAGAAAAAAGCGCACTCTCACCTAGGATGACTCCCTATGCGCGCTAGCCCAGTTCGAACACTCACTTGTGTGGCGCATCGAGCGAGTGCTTGGTGGCCACGCCGACTTCTCCGCGACGGATCGCGTCGGCCCGCAGCTTCACGGCCTCTTTTTGGCTGTCCGTCATGCGCGCTACGTTCTTCACCTGCAAAGCCATGCGCGCGTTCTTGGCCAGCAGCGTTTCATGCCGCATCAAAAAATCCCAGTACAGCGTGGTGTAGGGACAGGCGCGTTCACCCTCACGCAGCGACGGGTCATAACGGCAGCCTTTGCAAGGCCCACCCATGCGTTGAATGTACTTGCCCGTGGCCACGTAGGGCTTGCTTGCCATGAGGCCGCCGTCGCCGTACTGGCTCATCCCTAAGGTGTTGGGTAATTCCACCCACTCGACGGCGTCCACATAGACCGACAGGTACCAGGCGTGAACCTGCTGCGGCCGTACTCCCAGCAGCAGGGCGTACAGGCCCGTCACCATCAGGCGCTGGATGTGGTGCGCGTAGCCGTGTTCCAGGGTCTGCGTAATGGCATCGCGCAAACAGGCCATGTCGGTGTGGCCGGTCCAGAACCAGGCGGGTAATTCTTCCTGGGCATGCAGGGCATTGCGCTCGACGTAGCTGGGCATTTGCGTCCAGTAAATACCGCGCACGTATTCGCGCCATCCCAGGATCTGGCGGATAAAGCCCTCGGCGCTTTGCAGTGGGGCATGGCCGGCCCGGTACGCCGCTTCCACCGCTTGCACCACCTCACGCGCACTTAGCAGCTTGAGGTTCATGGCCGAGGACAGCTGCGAGTGGTACAGCCAGGGCTCACCAGGCCACAAGGCGTCTTCAAAGCGGCCAAAAAGGGGTAGTCGCTCGTCTACAAAGCGCTGCAGCGCTTGCAAGGCGTGGCTGCGGGTAACCGGCCAGGCGAAGCTCTCGAGCGAGCCGGGGTGGTCGGCAAAGCGGGCGTTAACCAACGCAATGACCGCTCGCGTGAGCTCGTCGGGCTCAAAGGCTGCGCGTGCAGGTACTAGGCCTGGGCCTTGAGGCCCAAAAGCCTCGCGGTTATCAGCGTCAAAATTCCATTGGCCGCCAGTGGGCTGTCCTGCATCCATTAGGATGTTGTGGCGTTGGCGCAGTTCGCGGTAAAAGTATTCCAGCCGCAGCGACTTGCGCCCATGGGCATGGGCTGCAAAATCGCTCACGGTGGTGAAGAAGTGGCGGTCTGCGCAAACTTCTAGCACCAAACCTGCGGCCTCGGTCGCGACTTTCAGTTGCTGGAACACGCGCCAGTCGCCCGGTGCGGTCATCAACACGCGCTGCGGCGCCAGCGCCACCAGATCGGCCTGCAGCTTGGCGCCCAGACTGTCCAGATTGGCGGCAGTGCCGGTGTCGTCGAGCCGGTGGTAGTAAAGCGGCCGGCCCGCATCGCGCAGCGCTTGGGCAAAGTGACGCATGGCGCTCAGGAAGACGGCGATGCGTTGCTTGCTAGACCAAACGTGGGTGGATTCTGCGTCAGCTTCGGCCATCCACACCGCATCTTGAGCGGAGTCAAATCCGTCGAAGGCTGCTGCGCCCAGGTCGAGCTGATCTCCCAGCACCAAAATCAGATGTCTTAATCGATGCATGGTGGTCTTCACGGCGGGTGCTGGTATGCGGCATAGAGCGCATGCCGCCGCCGCATGCTACATCCAAAATGCGCGGCGCGGCCAGCTATGATGGTGCCGAGGTCTCGGTCATGGCGCCGGTAGGTGCCGTAACAGCGGCAGCAGAATTCGAAAATGTCGGTAGCCTGGAGTTGTCTTCCGTTCTGAGGGAAGTGCAACGAATGAACTCACTTAATCTGGACCGCATAGGATCCAGCCGCCAGATTTGGAGTTGCTCATGCTCAAGAAATCAATTGTTCTGTGGTCGATCGCGGCGCTCACTGGCAGCGGCGTTTGTTGCGCAGCTACGAATGTTGCGCCAAGTGCTCTGACGGGGAAGGTGATGACAGTCTTGGGTCCTGTCGACCCGGCCGACTTGGGAGTTACCCTGCCGCACGAGCACATCTTCATGGACTTCACGCTCCCGCTGGACGCGCCACAGCGTTGGAAGCTGGCGGAGCGGCGGTTTCCCGTGACGCCTGCAGACCGCGCACTGTGGGAGACGATGATTTCGATGGGCAACCGGGCGTTCCTGATTCGCAATATCTGGAACAATCGCGACGCATTGCTGCTGCAGGACCCAGTCCAAATGTTGGCTGAAGTTCGCGCTTTCAAGTCAGCCGGCGGTGGGACGATTGTGGATGTGACCAGCATCGGCATCGGGCGAGATCCGCAAAAGCTTGCTGAGATTTCACGGCAAAGCGGCGTGAATGTGGTGATGGGCTCCGGTTGGTATCGTGCGGCGTGGCATCCCGAAGGTCACGCGCAACGCAGTGTCGAATCATTGACGCAGGAAATTGTCCGGGACTTGACCGAGGGTGTCGATGGCTCGGGCATTCGCGCCGGCATCATTGGGGAAGTGTCGGCCATGGATGTGACCGCGGGTCCCCAAGAAACGGCTGAAATGAAGGGTATTCGTGCGGCGGGCCGCGCCAGTCGGCTCACCGGTGCTGCCATCACGGTACATCAATGGATGCGCGACGGCATGGCTTTGAATCGAACTTTGAACATTTTCAAAGAGGAGCGGGCGGATTTGTCGCGCGTGGTAATCGGGCATATCGATGCAGT
Organism: Gammaproteobacteria bacterium; assembly: GCA_947469285.1. Classification (GTDB taxonomy): domain Bacteria; phylum Pseudomonadota; class Gammaproteobacteria; order Steroidobacterales; family Steroidobacteraceae; genus CAIOHZ01. The sequence continues at coordinate 88,800 of CANIOW010000012.1, read as the reverse complement.
ATCGGGCCGCGATATCCCGCGGTTGATCGCCATCCTCAATCGAGGCGTAACGCTGGAATTCGATCTATTTGGCACCCCTTACTACCTGACCGACCCTCGATTGGACCATCGTCCAATGGCGGACACGATTGTCGCACTCGTGCGGCGGGGTTATGGGAGGCAGATCCTGATGTCTCATGACATTTGCACAAAGCTGCAGACCCAGGCTTATGGCGGCAGTGGGTTTGACTATCTATCGACGGTGGTTGCACCCTACCTGCTCAAGCAGGGGCTTTCGGATGCGGAAGTCCGCCAGATCATGGTCGATACCCCGCGGCAATTGCTGACGCTCGTAGCGCCTCGTCAGTGATGAGCCCGGCCCCAGGAGCAATTTGGGCGTCGCTTTCTGGCGAGCAATAACACCGGAGCGGAAGTCTGTAGCAAGTGAGCGGGCGGATTTTCGGCGCACAACGCGCGATACCACAGTGGTGAGACGACTTGCCACTTATGCTTGAACCCGCTGTATTGCTACACCGCTGCAGTGTTCACCAGTCGCACCCCGTATCCCGCCGCCATCAGCCCATCCACAAGCCTGGACCCGCTAAAGCAGGTCGGCCACTATTACCGAGGTGCCGTAGGTGGTATTGACGCTGGGTATAACTGGACTGCGGGAGATTGGGTGTATGGCGGAGAAGTGTCTTACTCAATGCTGAGCGGCAGTCATCAAGACTGGACCAAGGCTGATGACAAGCGCCAACCCATTCCTCCCGGCGGGATCGTTTCTGGTCAGGATGATATTTTCAGCTCCGATCTGAAATCCCTGGCACTTTTATCGGGGCGTTTAGGCAAAAAAATCGACAAATTGCTGATTTATGGGCGTGCTGGCTTGGCTGTTGGTGATTACCACTTGGCGGTCCTTGACAAAAATGTAGCAAGGAACGGCAGCAATACGGGAAACAATACGGGCGGAGGCTCCGACAGGGTGTGGCTGACGGGCTATTCGGTCGGAGTCGGTGGCGAGTACCTGCTGGATGAAAGCTGGTCGGTTGGCCTGGAATACAATTACGTTCGACTGAATGCTGCCAACATTAACGCGGGTGGTACCGGTTGTTACAACACTGGCGCCGGAACGCTGCCATGTTCGGGAGTTACAGGGCCGGTGACCTATAATATGCGCCCTGAAATTGCGCTGCGATTAGTGGCGCTCCACGTCAGTTATCGGTTTTAGACTTATTTAACTGTGTCCAGTCCCTGCAGTGCGCGTCGCAGCGTGGCCTGCTGAACTTCGGCGGTCCACCGCTCGGGGTCAAACAGTGCTTGCACTGCGATGCCGTAAAGAGTGGTCAGCACCGACTGTGACAGAGGACCGGCCTGTTCGGCGCTATGCCCCACCGCTAGCAGGCGGGCCTCAATACCCTCGCGGGTTTGGTGGGTTCTTTTACGGTGTTCCGCTGCCAGTGCCGGGTTGAATAAAGCGGAGGTCCAAAAGCACATCCACACCACCCAATCGTCGCGTTGCAGCGGGCCCAGCGGCAAAATTTCCTCGAGTGCGGTCAGCGGGTTGGCGCGTCCGCTGGACTGCGCCTGGTCGCGTCGTAGGGCGGCGCGGCTGGCCGCGTGGTGGTAGGTGGCGCGCATCACTGCTTCTTTGTCGGCAAAGTAGTGGCTGATGGCCGTGGTGCTACAGCCCAGTTTCCGTGCCAGAGTGCGAAAGCTCACCGCTTCCAGACCACCCTCCAAGATGAGGTCTACCGCCGCTTCCACGACTACCCACTGCCGCCGTTCACGGTCCACTTCGACTGGCATTTGTTTCGCTCCCTGAAGCGGTGCGGTCTACGACCGCCAAGGGTGATAATGTCACACTAACGGCCGAATGGGCGCGCAGGATGCGGCCCATTTGCGTATCGCCCTCAGCTGAGGTCTTGCAAGCGCTGCCATGACTGACTTTACCCGCTCGCCCAGCCTATCGTTGAGTTCGGCCACGTGGTAACCACCCGCCACTATCGGGCCTGTCCTTTGTGCGAGGCTATTTGCGGCCTGGAGCTGCGTTGCGTGGATGGGCAGCTGACGGCGATCCGTGGCGATGCGGCAGACCCTTTCAGCCGCGGCCATATTTGCCCAAAAGGGAACGCCATTCTTGACTTGGAGCAGGACCCGGACCGTTTGCGCCAGCCGTTGCGGCGACATGGCCGTGACTGGGAAGAGATTGGTTGGGATGAAGCCTTTGCCGAGGCGGGCGAACGGCTCGCAGCAGTGCAGAAAGCCCACGGGGCTGACGCTGTGGCGGCTTATCTGGGTAACCCCAACGTGCATCACTTTGGGCATTTTGCCTATCTGCCGGCGGTGCTGCGGCAATTGAAGACGCGCAATGTGTTTTCCGCGTCGTCGGTGGACCAGTGGCCGCACCAGCTGGTGGCGTTTGCGATGTACGGTCACCAGTTCCTGATTCCTATCCCCGATGTGGACCGCACCGATGTCATGTTGATGCTGGGCGCCAATCCTGTGGCTTCAAATGGCAGCTTGATGACCGCACCTGGCATCGAGCGGCGGCTGCGCGCCCTGGTAGCGCGTGGCCGGCTGGTGGTAGTGGACCCACGGCGTACGGAAACCGCCGCCATCGCCAGCGAACATCTGGCCATTCGTCCGGGGACTGACGTCTGGTTGTTGCGCGCCCTGTTACAGGCGCTGCAGGCTGAGGGGCCTCCGCGCCTGGCGGCTTACGCCGGCAAACTGACTGGCTTTGAAGCGGCACTGGCGGCGGCTGCCACCATCACACCCGAACAGGCGGCCGTGGTGACCGCGGTGCCGGCCACCGCGCTGCGCCGGCTGGCGCAGGCGCTCTATGCTGCACCGAGCGCCGCTATTTACGGTCGGATGGGTTTGTCCACGCAGGCCCACGGCACACTGTGCCAGTGGCTGGTCCAGCTGCTGCATCTTTATCTCGGTCAGTTAGACCGCGTGGGCGGCAGTCTGCCCAATGAGCCGGTGATGCCGGTGACGGGGCCTGGCACCTCGCCCGGTCACCGCGACCGTTGGCGTAGCCGGGTGCGCGGGTTGGTCGGTTTTTCCGGGGAGTTGCCAGTGGCGGCATTCGCGGAGGAAATGGCTACGCCGGGGGCAGGACAGATTCGCGCCTTGCTGACCTGCGCCGGCAACCCGGTGTTGTCCACACCGGAGGGACCCGCAGTGGCGCGTCAGTTGGCGCAACTGGACTACTACGTGGCCATCGATATCTATCTAAACGAATCGACGCGGCATGCGCATCTCATTTTGCCGCCCGCGCCGTTTTTGACGCAGCATCACTACGACACGGTGTTCAACGGCTTTGCCGTGCGACGGGTCGCGAAGCTGAGTGTGCCACTGCGTCCCCGGGCAGCCGGGGAGCGGGGTGACTGGGAGATTTTCAACGGCCTCGGGGCTGCCTATGCCACCGCCGCTGGCAAACCTTGGCGCGACCTACCAGAGCCGCGCACGCTGATCGGCCTGGGCTTGGCACGGAATGCTGCCGGCGTGACGCTCGAAGCGCTGGAAGCGGCGCCGCAGGGGCTCGACCTTGGGCCATTAGAACCCTCTTTGCTGCGCCGACTTGAAACGCCAAGCGGTGCTATCGAATGCGCGCCGGCTTTTCTGATGGAGGCGCTGGCCGCGCTGGAGATGCCGCGGGTGTTCACTCAGCCGGCGCCGTTTGACCTGTTATTGATTGGCCGGCGGCATGTACGCAGTAATAATTCTTGGATGCACAATGCGCCGCGGCTGGTGAAAGGAAAGCCACGCCACGCCTTGCAGATGCACCCTGAAGATCTCGCGCACCGGGGTTTGCAGACCGGCCAGCAGGTATGGGTGCGTTCGCGGGTGGGTACCCTCCAGGTGGAAGTGGAAGCCAGTGACGCACTACTGCGCGGCGTGGTCTGTCTGCCTCACGGTTTTGGCCATGGTGTGGCGGATACGCGCTTGCACCGCGCCAATACAGTGGCCGGCCCGAGCTACAACGATCTCACCGATCCGCAGGCCCTTGATGCGCCGAGCGGTAATGCGGCACTCAATGGCTTGCCAGTCTCGGTCGGTGCACTGCCACACTAGGCGGCAAATCGTTCCTTATTTTTCCCCAACGAGGATCCATGTTATGTCTACCTTGCCCGCTGAATTGCAGGAACTGGTTGATCGTCAGAAGATTTACCATGTGCTCACCAGTTACTGTCGGGCCCTGGACCGCTGCGATGTGGATTTGATGAAAGCGGTCTACTGGGAAGATGGTTACGACGACCATGGCGTGTTTGCGGGTAACGCGCAGGCCTTTGCCGAGTTCATCATCAAGGGCATCCAGGAATGGTTCGAGGTCACCCAACACACCATCTCTAATGTTCACATGGAGCTAGAAGGTGACGTGGCATATACCGAGGCTTATCTGTTCGCCTACCACAAGGTGGCGGCGAATCGACACAAGGTGGGTGACTGGTTCGGCGAGAATTATCTGCAGAAATTTGGCGAACTGGTGGATGGTGGTAATAGCCAGGATTTCTTTTACGGCGGGCGTTACTTCGACCGCCTGGAGAAACGCCAGGGAATCTGGCGCATTGCCAAGCGTACCGTGATCATGGATTGGAACCTTAACCAGCCCTCTAGCGAGATTCGCGATCAGGGGTTGTTCCGCACCTTGCAGATTACCGGCACGCGTAATCGCCACGATCCGATTTACCAGCGATGAGCACTCGCAGCACCAACGGATTGCGCGCGCTCACATGATTGCCCTGCTAGAAGCCAAGGCCGCTGGCCTGTTCAGCCGCCAGCATATTGGCAACAATGTGCTGGCCGGTCTGGTGGTGGGGGTGGTGGCCTTGCCGTTGGCGATGGCTTTCGCTATTGCCAGTGGCGCGCGACCCGAACAGGGTATCTACACCGCGATCGTCGCTGGCTTTCTCACGACACTGTTGGGTGGCACACGTGTGCAAATCTCCGGACCCACGGGGGCGTTTATTGCCGTGCTGTCGGTCATCACTACCCATCATGGTGTGGCAGGGTTACAGCTAGCCACACTCATGGCGGGGGTGATTCTGTTGCTCTTCGGCGTAGCCCGACTCGGTTCGGTCATCAAGTACATTCCCGAGCCGGTCATCGTGGGCTTTACCACGGGCATTGGCGTCATTATCTTCACGGGGCAGTGGAAGGACTTCTTCGGGCTACACCCGGCCGCGAGCGGCGTGCACTTTCACGAAAAGATGGTAGCGCTGCTGCAGGCATTGCCGCAGTGGCATGAGGCTACTACGGTGCTGGCGCTGTTTACCTTGGCTATTTTATGGATTGCGCCGCGTTGTCTAAAACGAATTCCAGCGCCACTGATCGCCATGCTGGTGGCGACCGTGCTCCAGGCGACCTTCCGCTTTGAGGGCGTAGCCACCATTGGTTCTGCGTTCGGTGGCATTCCACGTACTCTGCCGACCTTTGCCTTTCCCACGGCAGATTTTGCGCAGGTGGTCACGCTGGTGGGCCCTGCATTCACTATCGCCATGTTGGGCGCCATCGAGTCACTTTTGTCGGCGGTGGTTGCCGATGGAATGACCGGTGTGCGGCATGACTCCAATCAGGAGTTGCTGGCCCAAGGCATTGCCAACATTGCGGCGCCCCTGTTCGGTGGCTTTGCAGCCACGGGCGCCATTGCCCGTACTGCCACCAACATCCGCAACGGCGCCACCAGCCCACTGGCCGGCGTGGTGCATTGCGGTTTCCTGTTGCTGGTCATTTTGCTGCTCGCGCCGCTCGCCTCTGCTATCCCGCTGTGTTCGCTGTCTGCCATCTTGTTTGTGGTTGCCTGGAACATGAGCGAACTGCCGAAGTTTTGGCGGTTGACGCGATTCGCTCCGCGCGCGGATGCCGCTATTTTGTTGCTGACCTTCGGTCTGACAGTGTTCGTTGATCTGGTGGTGGCGGTGAATGTGGGGGTGGTGCTGGCTGCGCTACTGTTTGTGCGTCGCATGGCGGAGATGGTGAGTGTCGACGCCGAGGCGGTGGTGGAGGGAAGTATTGGTGTGTTGCCGGAGGGCGTGGTGGTTTACTCCATCGACGGCCCATTCTTTTTCGGGGCGGCAGAGAAGCTCGAGCATACACTGGCAAATATTCAGCGCCGGCCACGAGTACTGGTGCTGCGTATGGGGCGTGTACCGATGATCGACGCCACCGGTATTCTCGCTATCGAAGGGATGTTGCGTAGCTTTGGTCGGCATGGCACACGGGTGTTGTTGGCAGAGTTACGCCCCCATGTGCACGAGAAGCTGGCCCGCGCCAGCGTGTTGGCGCTGCTCGGTGAAGGGGATGTGGTTGCTACCGCAGCCGATGCCTTGCTGCGCGTCGGGTAGGTCAGCGCTTCAGTAGCGGCAACAGTTCCGTGAAGCCGGCGGCCGTGGCGACTTCCGTAGCGGTCTGCCCGTCGGCGTTGCGTAGTCGCCGATCAGCACCCGCGTTCAGCAAGACCTTCAACGCGGCGGCCTGACGGCCGCGAACTGCTACAAACACTGGGGTGTCACCGCGATTGTTCTTGGCATCAAGCTCTTCCTTGGCGGCCACCAGACGCTGCACCATCGCTACTTGGCCAGCAGCGGCGGCAATATGCAGCGGCGTGTTTCCGGTGCGGGTCGCGGTGTTGGCGTTAATGCCGGTTGCCAGCAGGCGTGAGACCGCCGCATCGTGTCCACCGCCAACGGCGGCATGCAGAGGTGTGGAACCTTCGTTATCGGCTTGCGAGGCCAGTGCTTTGCCACCGCTGGTGAGTAGGATCTCGAGGGTCGGCAAATCGCCGGCGGCGGCGCTCAGCCATGCCGAATTGCGCCCACGCGTGTCGCGCGCGCGGACGTCTGCTCCAGCCACAAGAAGAGCTTTCACTGCGGCCGCGCGGCCAGCACCCGCTGCTCGCAGCAGAGCGGTCTGACCCTTGTCGTCGCGTTGTTCCAGCACCGGCCGTCCAGCCAGCACGGCGGGCACCAGTTCAGGGTCGTTGGAAACGGCGGCGTCCATCAATGGCCGCAAGCCGTCAGGGTTGGGTGAGGACGCATCGGCGCCGGCATTGACGAGACGTCGGACGGTGGCAACGTGCTCGCCACGTACCGCAAGACCGAGTGGCGTCCAGCGAGAACCGGCTGCCAGAGACGGCTGTGCGCCAGCCGTGAGCAGAGCGTCCACCATGGGTGTGTCACCACGACGCGCTGCCAAGGTGAGTGGTGTCCAGCCGTCCGGGGTACGCGTATCGACCGCCGCGTTTCCGCCCCCAGTCAGTGCGCTGCGTACTATCGCTAAATCGCCTTTTTCAGCCGCCACCTGGAGTGCCGACCAGCCGTTATAGATGCCGGTTTTGGCGACACCTGGCGCATTGCCTATTTGGCGGGTGTTAGCGGTGGGCAGGCCAAATAGCAGGCGGACGGGGTTCTCGCTGCCGCGCGCGGCCAGTGCACGGGCGTCGTCACCCATGCGATTACGCAGTGTACGGTCGGCGCCCGCGGTGAGCAGTGCGGCCACGGCCGGTGCCTTGCCAACCGCTACGGCGATTAGCAGTGGTGTATTGCCGTCGATGTCCATTGGGTCCAGCGGCGCTTTGGCCGCCACCAGTGCCACGATACAGGGGGCGCAGTTTTTCGCTGCCGCCAGAGCCAGTGGCGTATAGCGTTGTGCATCGATGGCACCAGGCAGGGCACCGGCGGCGAGCGCGGCCGCTACCGCGTCGCTCTTGGCGGCCTCCGCCGCGTAATGCAGCACGGTGCGCCCGGTGTCGTCGACGGCATAGGCAATGGCCGGCTCCGTCTGTAGCAGTGTCGTCAGTGTCGCCACGTCGCCCTCGCGGGCCGCACGGAAGGCGAGAGTGCGGCGTACGGCGGGGTCATCGCGGGTGATGACGGCAGTGGAGGTGGGTGCGACAGCCCCGCCTTTGGCGGCACGCTCGCGCCAGACGGCGGCGGCAGTGGGGGAGGTGCATTGCGCTTCGTCCAGCAAACCGGCGAGTGCCAAAGCCGCCCGCGGATGGCCTTGTGCGGCGGCTTGCTCGAAGGCAGTACAAGCGCCTTTCAGGTCTGCGCCGGTGGTGGTGCCTTGAGCGTTACGGAGCATTTGCGCGTATTGGTACTGGCCTTCAGCGGAGCCTGCCGCGGCAGCGGTGCCAAAGAGTGCCAGCGCTGCGGCGAAATCTTTATGGCGCAGCCGGTCACGGGCACTGGCCAGGATAGTTTCTGCGGCTGCATCGGCAGCCGTGCTGGCCGTGCTGGCTGCAGCGCCGGTGGGTGGTGTCTGTGCGTGGGTGCCGTTGGGAGCGGCGGCAAAGGCCAAAGGAAGGGCGAGCAGCCAGCCGGAAAGCGGGTGTTTCATGCGGTACCGTACTTGGTTTCAACGTCGATACCGACGCGCTTGAGAAAATCAGTGGGCAGGATGCCGCCGGCATTGACGATCACATCGTCGTTATCCACTTCCATCATGACGCTGCCCAAGGAAATTTGGACGCGCTCAGCGGTAATTTTCTTCAAGGTGGAATTCAGCATGACTTCCAATTGGCCGTCACTGGTGGCCTTTGCTACACGTTCCCGGTTGCGAGGCTTGGCGCGCTGGAAAGCGTCGCCACGGTAGCTGAGGATGACCGTGCCGCCCGCCTCGGCGATGCTCGCTGCGGCTTCGAGGGCGCTGTCGCCACCACCGACCACAATCACTTTGCGGCCACGATACTGCTCCGGGTCAATTAGGCGGTAAACCACTTTAGACAGGTCTTCCCCTGGCACGCCGAGTTTACGCGGGGTGCCACGCCGACCAATGGCCAGCAGTACGGAGCCGGCGGTGTACTCGCCCTGCGTGGTCTTGACCACGAAGTGGCCATCGACAGCCGTGATGGCTGTGACGCTTTCGTAGTAACGGATGTTGAGCTGGTGCTCTTTTTCCACGCGAGTCCACATCTCGAGCAATTGCTCTTTCTGTGCAGTGGTGAACTTGATCTTACCCACCAGCGGGAGTGTGGCGGGCTGGGTCATCACCAGCTTGCCGCGGGGATACTGGAAGACGCAACCGCCGAGCGATTCTTGCTCAATGGCCAGATAGCTCACGCCTTTTTCCTTGGCGCCGAGGCAAGCAGAAAAACCGGCTGGCCCTGCGCCAACGATCAGCACGTCGATGGCTGTCTTGCCGCGCGGGCGGCGCTTGGTGATTTCGTCGATGGCCTGACGGCCTTGCTCAATGGCATTGCGGATCAGGCCCATGCCACCCAGTTCACCGGCAACAAAGATGCCAGGGACGTTGGTCTCGAACCAAGGTGAGACGCGTGGAATGTCGACGCCGCGGGCCTCGCTACCGAACACCAGCTGGATGGCATCGACGGGGCAGGCGCTTTTACAAGCACCATGACCGATGCATTCGCTGGGGCTGACCAGCGCCGCTTTGCCGTCGATGAGACCCAAAACGGTGTGATGGCCCTGCTCTGGGCAGGCCTGAACGCATGAGCCGCAGCCGATACATTTGAACGGGTCGATGACTGGATGGAGCGAGGCGGGCTCTAGCAGCCCGGCCGCTTCCGCTTCAGCTTTGGCCACATGGCTTTCGGCCTGCAGGGTTTCACGCTTGCGTAAGTGCCAGGTCAGGACCAGAACCAAGGGAACGAGATAGACGAGATAGATCATTCGAACGGAGGCCTTTGAGCGACGATTGCCAGACTAATACGACAGCGGTGCGGGCATTGTGTTCAAGGTCACCGAATGACCATGAGTAGGGTAAACACTCACGCGCTGCCCCTTGCCGACCCCACGGCGCGTATTTTTACGCACCCGGTCACGGTTCTGCACCTGTTGTCGCCACCGACAGACAGTCCAAACCGCTCTTTTCATGCGCATGGGCACCTAATATTCACTTCACGGATGACAGGAGAGTAGATCAGTGAACTGGATGGCTCTGGCAGTGGCGGTGATGGTGGGTCTGGCAGCATTGGCCGGTGGTGGCTGGTGTTTGCTCGCCGGCCGTCGGGCTTTGGCCTGGAGCCTGCTGGCGGTGGTGCCGCTCGCTGCTGGTATGGCGATATCCGTGGTCCGTCAACCACTCACTGTCCCAACGGTTGCCACCGCAACTGGCGCTGCGGCCATCGAGGCCGCTGCTTGGGGTGGGGTAGGCCAGTCTCCGGGGGCGGCGCCTAGCATGGGCGCAGCGATGCCTGCGTCAGCTGCCGCTGGCGGCAAGCCGGCAGCCGGCAGCATGGAAGAGATGACTGCGCGTCTGGCTGCGCGTCTGGTCCGTGAACCCAACGACGCTGGCGGCTGGATGCTGTTAGCGCAGAGCTACGACTATCTTGGTAAGACCACGGAAGCCACGGCGGCGCGCGCGCGCGTCAAGGCGCTCGGCGCACCGGTGTCGCCAGCGCTAGCGCCAGCCGCTATGGCAGCTCATGCAAAAGCCGGAGTGGTGCTAGGTGCTGCTCTGCCGCAGCTGCCGCCGCAGGCCCGTCTACCGTCGACGGCCAATGACTGGTGGGCACGCGGCATTGGCCAGCGGCGCCAACGTGATTTTAAAGGCGCTGCGGAATCTTTTCGTCGCGCCACGGTGGTAGCGCCGGCTTCAGCCGATGCCTGGGCCGACTATGCCGATGCCTTGGCAGCTGCCAATGAAGGGGATCTGCGCAAGGGTGCCGCCGCTCTCGAGCGCGCACTGAAACTCGATCCACGCCATATCAAAGCGCTTTGGCTGCGCGCGTCCTTGCAACTGCAGGTACGTGATTACGCCGGAGCCGCTAAGACCTGGCAGGCCGTATTGGCCTTGGTCCCGCCGAAATCTAGCGACGCCAGAATCATCCGCGCGAATCTCGAAGAGGCTCGCGCCCTCGCAGAGGGGAAGTCATGAGCATTACCGCAGACAACATGGAACAGATCCTCGACGCCGCGCAATCGCAGGCGTCGCCGACCACTGTGCCTCGCACCAAGAAGTTCAACTTATCCATTGAGAACATCGTGCTGGCACTGTTCACCTTGGCTACCATCATTGGGCCATGGACGCCGGCGCGGAACTACATCAATCCGCAAAGCGGGATCGGGTATTGGTTGGGCATTATCGGCGGTAGCCTGATGCTTATTCTGCTCATCTACCCGATGCGTAAGCGCAAGGCCAGTCTCCAGCCCGTGGGTACGGTTCGTGGTTGGTTTCGGGCGCACATGGTGCTCGGTATCGTGGGTCCGGGGCTGGTGCTCTACCATTGCAATTTCTCGCTGGGCGCCACGAACAGCAATGTGGCGCTGGCTTGCATGGTATTCGTTGCTGGCAGCGGCCTGGTCGGTCGTTATCTCTATGCGCGTATTCACAACGGCCTTTATGGTCGGCGCGCCAAACTTGGCGAACTGCGCCTCGAAGCCGACCGCCTGCGCGACTCGGTAGGCTTGTCGCGTGTATTGCCGGAGCTGATCGCCGTATTGGACGAATCCGAAAAGCGCATTACGCGCGGTAGTGGTTTGTCGCGGGCCGCGCGGGCGGTGTTCGTCGAGATGTCCGAGCGCCGCCGCTTGAACAGCTATGTGGCACGCGCTATTCGGACGGCCAGCGCCCGCCGTGCCGTCATTGATGCCCACGCTGGTGGACTGCAGACAGCTGCTCTGCGCTACGGCGCGAGTCGGCTCAGTGCGGCTCGTCGGGTGGCAGAGTTTGAGGCTTGTGAGCGTATGTTCTCGTTGTGGCATGTTATTCACATCCCGCTGTTTATTCTGATGATCGTGGCCGCGGTGGTTCACGTCGCCGCTGTGCACATTTACTGATGATTCAGGGCGAATGTTTCTAACCCACCACGTGCCCGCCGGTTCGACGGGGCGACCTACCGGTCCCGCCCGGTGTATCCGACGATTCGCGCGCTGGAGCTTGGGGTTGTGGTTAGTGTTGGGGATGATGTTGCCAGGCTTGGCGGCGGCCAGTTCGATCGAAACCCTACTGATGCCGGGGAAGTTATCGGCCGCTCACGTGAAATACGAAGAGCAGTGCTCGAATTGCCATGATCGTGCCAACAAAGCGCGCATGAGCGTCTTGTGTCTGGCCTGTCACAAAGACATTGCTGCCGATATGCAGGCCAAGCAGGGGTTCCACGGCCGTGCCTTGCCAGCCAATGCCCGGTGCGCCGGGTGTCATGGCGAGCATAAGGGTCGCGGCGCCGACATTATCGGACTTGAGCCCACCGCATTTCGTCATAACCAGACCGATTTCCGCCTCGAGGGTGGGCACGCCACCGCCGCCTGCGCCAGTTGTCACCAGGCCGGTAAGAAGCATCGCGAGGCGCCAAAGACCTGCGTCGCTTGTCACAAAGAGGATGATATTCACCACGGGGAGCTCGGAAAAGAGTGCGCCACCTGTCATGAGGTGAAAGCCTTCAAGCCCGCCAAGTTCGACCATGCCAAGACCAAGTTTGCACTGCTCGGTGCTCACGAAAAGACGGCTTGCGCCGGCTGCCATCGCGATACCACCTTTAAAGGTGCGCCCACGCAATGTAATGCCTGTCATGCACCTGACGATGTGCATCGCGGCAGTCGTGGTGCGGCCTGCGCTGACTGCCACAGCACGGTGAGTTGGAAAGACTCGAGCTTCAACCATCTGAAAGAGACTGGCTTTCCACTCGAGGGGCACCACGACAAGATCAGCTGCAACGCCTGCCATAAAGGCGGCGACCTGAAAGCCCCAGTGCCCAAGACCTGCCATGGCTGCCATGCCGGCGAGGACTCGCATGCGGGCCGCCTGGGAGACGATTGCGCCCTTTGTCACAAGCCCACTGGCTGGAAGCCGGTCACTTATGACCATATGGCCAAGCACCAGTTTGCGCTGAATGGCAAGCACGAGAAGTTAGCCTGTCACGCCTGCCATACCGGCAAGGCCAAAGAACAGAAGCTGCCGAAAGAGTGTTTCGGCTGCCATCAGGCGGATGACGTGCATGCCGGTGGCATGGGTAAAGACTGCGCGGCTTGCCATCGTGAGAGCGGTTGGCGGGACAATGTGCGCTTCGATCACGACCTGACACGGTTCCCGCTGGTGGGGTTGCATGCGTCTGTGGGGTGTGAGCAATGTCATGCCGACCGCCGCTTCCGCGGTACACCGGTGAAGTGCATCGCCTGCCACAAGGCAGACGATGGACACAAAGGCGCGCTCGGTGAGGACTGCGCGACTTGTCATAATCCCAATGGCTGGGCGCACTGGCAGTTTGACCACAGCACAACGGGGTTTGCAAAGGACGGCGCGCATGCCAAGCTAGCCTGTCGTGAATGTCATGTGAAATCGACCCACGAGGTCAAGCTGGTAGCCGAGTGCTCAGCCTGTCATGCGCGAGATGATGTCCATGACGGTGCGTTCGGGCGGGATTGTGAACGCTGTCATGCGACAGTGTCTTTCAAAGGGGCGGCGCCGCAGCGTCGTCAGGGGTCAGGAACATGAAGCTGCACCGCTGGCTGCTGTTGGCATTACTCGTCCTGTCCTCTTGGCTGCCGGGGGCCGTGCAGGCTCAGGTAGGCACTTCGTTCGACCACTTCACCACCGGCTTTGAACTGATCGGCAAGCATCGCGACGCCCCATGCGAGTCCTGCCACGTTAATGCCATTTTTAAAGGCACGCCTCGCGACTGTGCTACTTGTCATACGCGTGGCAGTCGAATCGCCGCCACGCCGAAACACACGGCGCATATCCTCAGCAGCAACCGCTGCGAAAGCTGCCATACGCCACAGTCGTTCCGGCCAGCGATTAAATTTGACCACCGCGAGATGCTTGGCAGCTGTAGTAGTTGTCATAATAATGTGCAAGCGCGCGGCAAAGACGCGACGCATATCGTGGTGGCGCAGAACTGCGATGTTTGCCACTCGACCCAGAGCTGGGTGCCGGCCTTCTTCTCGCATGATGGCATTCTAGATGGCTGTTCTGCCTGTCATGACGGCACCCGCGCTACGGGCAAACATGCGCTGCATATCCCTAGCGCTAATACCTGCGAAACCTGCCACATCACGGTCGCCTGGAAACCGGCGAATTTCTCGCATGTGGGTATCAATTCCGGTTGTTTCACTTGCCATAACGGTGCCAGTGCCACGGGTAAGCATGCCACCCATGTGCGCTCGGACAACACCTGCGAGACCTGTCACTCGACCATTGCGTGGAAACCGGCAGGCTTCAGCCATGCGGGCATCACCGACAACTGTGGTAGTTGCCATAACGGCGTGAACGCGACCGGTAAGCATGTTCAACACGTGCCGACCACGCAAAGCTGCGAACTGTGCCATAACACCAGCGCCTGGGCGCCGGCCAGTTTCAGTCATCTTGGGATTGTGGGTGGATGCAGCACCTGCCATAACGGCACGATGGCTGTGGGCAAGACGGCAACGCACATTGCCAGCACGGCGCGCTGCGAGAGTTGCCACACCACCACGGCCTGGACGCCAGCATCGCGGGTGGATCACACCCAGGTGCAGGGTACTTGCGTGTCCTGCCACAACGGCACCACCGCCTCTGCCAAGAACACGCTGCACATCGCCTCGACCACGAACTGCGGTGCCTGCCATGCCACTATTGCCTGGAAGCCGGTCACCCGCGTCGACCACGTCGAGGTGCTGGGCAGTTGCTCCACCTGCCACAACGGCACCATGGCTACCGGGAAGAGTGCCCTGCATATCCCGACGGTACAAAACTGCGACACCTGCCACACCACGGTGGCGTGGGTGCCGGCGCGTTTCAATCATAGCGGCGTGGCCGCAGGCACCTGTGCCACTTGCCACAATGGTGTCCAGTCTACCGGCAAGCCGCCTAGCCACGTGCCGACCACGTCCTCCTGCGACTCGTGTCACTCCACTGTGGCGTGGCTACCAGCGCACTATGATCACACGGGGGTCGCGGCCGGCACTTGTGCTACCTGCCACAACGGGCAGCAAGCCACCGGCAAGACCCTAACGCATGTGGCGACCACCGAATCCTGCGACGCCTGTCATAGCACCAGTGCTTGGCGTCCCGCGCGCTTCGACCATGCCGGCATCACGGGCAATTGCTCTAGTTGCCACAATGGGGTCAATGCCAGCGGCAAGCACACGCTGCACCTGAGCACGAGTAACAATTGCGAAACTTGCCATAGCACCGTGGTCTGGAAGCCGGCGCTCCGCGTGGATCACGCGGAAGTGCTCGGCACCTGCGCCAGTTGTCATAACGGTGCTAAGGCGCGCGGCAAGGGCACGGTGCATATCAAGAGCACTAACAACTGCGACGCTTGCCATACCACTTCAATCTGGCAGCCAGCCACCCGAGTAGACCACCGCGAGGTGGTGGGAACCTGCGCCAGTTGCCACAATGGCGCTGTGGCTCTCGGTAAGCCAAATACCCACGTGCCCACGACGGCCGGTTGCGATAACTGCCACTCCACCGTCGCCTGGCTGCCGGCACACTTTGATCATTCCACGGTGGCACCAGGCACTTGTGCCTCCTGCCACAATGGGCAGCAGGCCACCGGCAAGGGCCCAACGCATGCGGCCACGACAGCTTCGTGCGATGCCTGCCACTCCACGGCAGCGTGGAAGCCAGCGCGCTTTGACCATGCTGGAGTCACCACCAATTGCGTCAGTTGCCACAATGGCGTCACCGCTACTGGCAAACATGTACTGCACTTGAGCACTACCAATAGTTGCGAAGCCTGCCACGTCACCACGATCTGGAAGCCCGTGACCCGGGTGGATCATGGTCAGGTCCTGGGTACGTGCTTCAGTTGCCATAACGGCACCAAGGCGCTCGGCAAGAACCTCACGCATATCAGTACCAGCAGTAATTGCTCGGCCTGCCATAACACGGCCAACTGGAACCCGGCCACCCGGGTCAACCATCTCGAGGTGCTTGGGACTTGTGCCAGTTGCCACAATGGCGTCAAGGCACTCGGCAAGAACCTCACGCACATTAATACCACCAGCAATTGTTCGGCCTGCCATAACACGAACACCTGGAAACCGGTTCCGCGCGTCGATCACGTGGAGGTGCTGGGGACCTGCTTTAGCTGCCACAACGGCACCATTGCTCGCGGGAAACACGCGCTGCATATTCCGTCGAGCACCAGCTGCGGCGACTGTCACGTGACCAGCGCCTGGCTGCCGGCGCGTTTTGACCACGTGGGCGTGGTGGCCGGCACCTGCGCTTCCTGCCATGACGGGCTCAAGGCGACGGGTAAGAACGCGACCCATTTCCCCACCACGCGCTCTTGCGATGCCTGCCACACCACGCTCGCTTGGCGTCCGGCACGGTTCGATCATATTGGTGTGACGCCGGGCACCTGCACCAGTTGCCATAACGGTGTGCGTGCGACGGGTAAGGGCCAGGGCCACTTCCTGACCAACCGTTCTTGCGACTACTGCCACACCACCACGGCTTGGACGCCAGTGGTCATCCCAGGCTTCCGTCACCTGTCGGTGAACTACTCCGGAGACCATGGCAATGCCCTCGGGCGTCCGTGTTTGGCTTGCCATACCAGCAACGCCGAAGCGGTGCCTTACCCGTTCCCTGCCTACAAGCCGTTCTGCGCCGCTTGTCACTTTGACCGAGGTTCGCGTGAGCATGGAACAACGCTCAACGGGACCGGCCGTAAAAACCCGAACTGTGCGGCCTCTGGTTGTCACAAAGTGACGAGTAGGACTTTCTGAGGATGCGCATAAATCGCTGGGTGAGCGTTGGTGGTTATACCTTCGTCGCCGTTCTGGGGGCGCTGTTGCCCACGATGGCACTGGCGCAGGAGTCCCAGTGGGTACGGCAAGTGGACATTGGCGGTGGTAACGGCCGCGGTGAGGTGGTTATCCGTTTCGCCTGTCCCATGCGTTACCTCAGCCATTTTCCGTTGCGCGCCGGTGACGAGGTGCGGATTGCGCTGGCGCCGCTGCCCGGGTGCCCGGCGGGTATCCGCAGCGCGCATGAGTCGATGCCGGCGGATGGCATCAATGCAGCGCGGCTGCTGGAAACGTCGTTTGACGGCGAAAGCAGCATCAACCCGATCTTGTCGCTACGCTTCGCCAAGCTGGTGGAATTTGAAGTGCAGCCAGATGCCGATTTTGGCGGGCTGCATATCCTCCTGCCCAATGTAGGCGCGGCCCCGGTGCGTACGGTCGCCGGCGGTAAGCCTGCTGCGGCAGGTGCTGCAGCTGCCGCCGGTGGCGGTGTTGCCCAGGCTGGGACGGCGCATCCAGCGACGCGGGTACTGCCAACCCCCGACGTGTTGTCCGCGCAATTGCGTGAAGCACGACTGGCCTTTGACTCCAAGGACTACGTGGCGGCGGTGCGGCTCTATACCCGCTTGGTGGAATACCCTGAATATCCGCAACGCCGCGAAGCACTCGAGTTGCTGGGCCTGGCGCGCGAGCGCAATGGGCAGTTGGCGCACGCCAAGGCGGAGTATGAGGACTATCTAAAGGTCTATCCGAATGGCGAGCAGGCGACGCGGGTCGAGCAGCGTTTAGTCGCACTGACCACCCTCGACCCCACTTCGCGTGGCGTGGCTCAAACTCGCCGCAGCCAACTCTGGGATTTTTTTGGGGGTTTGTCGCAGGAATACCGCCGTGACAGCGCCAGTTTCACCACCGGCGATGTCAGTGAGAGTTTCCTTGCGCTGAACTCGCTGCGGACGGACGTGGACTTCAGCGCGCGTCGTCGTGGTGAACGTTATGACTTTGCGGTGCGCTTGAACGGTGGATACCTTAAAGATCTGTTGCCGGATGGGCGCGGTGCGGGTAGCAATATCCGGCTGTCGTATGGGTTCGTGGAACTCACGGATCGCCAATGGCAGCTCACCGGTCGTTTTGGTCGGCAGTCGCGCCACACGGGTGGCGTGCTCGGCACCTTCGACGGCCTGTATGCCGGCTGGAAAATCAATAAGCGTTATCGGCTGAACCTGGTGGCTGGTCTGCCCATTGAACGCTCGGGTGATCGGTTCCAAACCAATCGGCAGTTTGCCGGTGTCAGTCTCGATATTGGCACCAAGGGGGGGCGCTGGGATTACAGCGTTTATGCCCTGCAGCAAAACTACGACAGCCACGTAGACCGCCAGGCGGTTGGTGGCGAGATACGCTACTTCAAGGACGGCACTTCCGTGGTCGGTCTGGTGGACTACGACGTGCACTATCAGGCACTCAATTCAGTGATGCTGCTCGGCACGCTGCAATGGGGCGACCGCTGGACCTTCACCAGCACCCTGGACCATCGCAAGAGCCCGTACCTCACCACGCGCAATGCCCTGATCGGTCAGCCGTTTAATACGCTCAGTGAGCTGATTGACACGGTCGGTATCGCTACGGCTGAGCAGTGGGCTTCGGACCGCACCGGTGACAGCGACACGGTATCGCTGGGGGTGAGCCGCCCTTGGGGTGAGCGCTTGCAGTGGAATGTCGATTTAACAGTGTCGCGTTTTGGCGAGCTCGCCCCTTCGGGCGGGGTGGAAGGGATTCCGGGCACTGGACTGGATAAAGCCTTGTCCGCGCAGCTGCTCGCCAACAGCCTGTTCACTGAGGGCGATTCGAGTATCGTGGGTCTGCGTCTGCAGCAAGGCGACCTGACCACTGGGGAATCCTTGTATGTCAGTTCCCGGTTCCCGGTCTGGAGCGGGTTGCGCGCCGGGCCCCGTCTGCGGGTGGATCACCGGACGTTCTTCTCGGACGGTGGCGACCAGTTTCTGGTCAGCCCGTCGCTACGATTAGACTGGCGTGGTCGTCGCACCACGGTAGAATTTGAGGCCGGAGGCGAGTGGGCAAATCGCAAATCGCCGCTCATCGATAACAGCAAGGACCGACGCTGGTGGGTGTCTTTGGGGTACCGCTTTGATTTTTGACCGCCTGCTGCCGCTGCACCGTCGGTCCCTGTATTGGGTGCCGCTCGGACTGCTGTGGGCGGTGGGTCTGGCGGGCTGCACGGGCATGACGGCCATGCTGCATGCCAAGTGGGCGGGCGTGGGGCATGACGCTGCACTCACTGAGGCCGCCAGTGATGAAGAGGCTTCCCTCGAGCCACGCCAATTTACCGACCGTCGCACGGCCGTCACTGTCACGGGCGCGGCCGAACCGCTGGTGGTCGGGCATGAAGAGCCGTCGCTGGCGGCCAATGCGCGCGACTATTTGTCACTCGGCGCTATCGCCGTGAATCACATCGGGGACTACGACTATTACCTGGTCGTGGTCGCTTGGACAACCATCGACCGTGGTCGTATTCGTGGCACTGACACCCATCTCGAAGTGCCAGAAAAATTAGTGTTGCGGCTGGATAAAACGCCTTTCACCCTGGTGGCGGTCGACGGCCTGGACCCGGTTCGGGACCGTGAGTTGTATCCGCCGCCCGCCGGCAGTGGTGTACGCCGGTACTTTCCGCTGCCCATCGCGTTGCTGCGGGCCATGACCACCGCCCGTCAGGTACGGGTGGAAGTGGAGCGCGCACAAGCGGGGCGTGCGGTATATACGCCTTGGGGTACCCGCGGCGTTGAAGCCTTGCGCCAATTAAGCGCGACCTTGACCGAATAACGGCGCGGTTGCCGCGCCGCTCGCTAGCGATTAGGCTCCCGCCCATGGAACCCGCACCCGAAGCTGAAGCTGCCATACCCGAACGTCGCCTGTGGACCGAGGCGGAGCTGCGCGCTGAACTCGATGCCAATCAGACGTCGTTTCGCCAATTAGCGGTCCAGCCACCGCCTCAGGTGGACTTTCTCGTGGATGCGCGCGGGGTCATCCTTGAAGTTGGGCGCCAGGTAGATGGGGTGGTCTTGCAGCGGGTGGCGGAACGCCGTGGCGTTGGCATCCATGAGCGTCTGCATCCAGGTTGCCAGGACAAAGACTGTGTCTTGCGCCGTTCGTTACTGCATGCGCTGGGTGCTCAGCCGACGGTCGGCACCTTGGAGTGGGAGCTGCAGGACGCGCTATCAGGTCGCACCTTGCGGCTGTGCGTGAAACCCAGTTTTGCTGCAGCCTCGGGTGATGCGGCGCTGATGACGCTCACCGTGAGTGACATCACCGAGGGTCGCAAGCTCACCGGTATGCTCCGCGAGACGAATCGTGAACTCGCCGACTTGCTGACCCAAGAGTCAGTTGAGCGTGAGGCGCAGGTGGCGCGTCTCGATCGTAAGCTACGTCTGCTGTCGGCAGAGCTGATCATGGCGCAGGAAGCGGAACGGCGACGCATTGCTGATGACCTGCATGACTCGCTGGGCCAGTGTCTCAGCATGGCCAAACTCACCCTCGAAACGGCGATGGAGCGTAGCGCAGACCATCCGGTGCGTGCCGATGTTGCCCGTGGCTTCTCGCAGGTGCAGGCAGCCATTGCCGAGGTGCGCAGCATCGTACGTAACCTGCGACCTTCCATGCTGGAGGAGTTTGGGCTGGATGCCACGCTCGAATTACTCTGCAACGAGTTCGGGCTCAGCCGCCCTGGGTTGCAGATGGAACATCGAATCGAAGGTGCTCCGGGGGCATTGCCCATGTTGGTCTGCGTGTCGGTGGTGCGTATTCTGCAGGAGGCACTCAACAACGCGGCCAAACATTCCGGAGCCACGCGTCTTGAGGTGACCGCGGAATTTTCGGCACGACGGGTGCTGCTGCGTGTCCACGATAATGGCGCGGGGTTTGTGGTGCGTCAGACGTCGCGGCGTCGCGGCCTGGGCCTGTCGACGATGCGCGAACGTGCCGAGCGCACGGGAGGTAGCTGCAAGGTCACTTCCGTGCCAGGCGAGGGGACGACGGTGCTGGCGAGCTGGTCACGCGCGAAGATTCGTGCCGTGGCCGACACGATGCCGGAAGTGCCTGTCGGCTATTGAGCGGGGAGGAGGGCGCTCGCTCGCGGCATCGCAGCGCGTGCTGGGCAGTCATGCCAAATCTAGGGACGCACGAAGCCGTTAGCGATGGCGTAGGCGGTAACCGCGGCGGCGCTGCGCAGACCGAGCTTGCGCATCAAATTGCTGCGGTGCTTTTCGATCGTCTTATGGGAAAGTGACAGTAGCGTGGCGATTTCTCGGGTTCGGTAACCCTCGGCGATCAGCTTGATCACCTCGCGCTCGCGCTGCGATAACACTTCTGCGCCGATCGTTGACTGGGTGCCGGTCAGTCGGGGCGAGGAGTGACCGCCTCCCCCTAGATAACCATTGACCACCCGCTCACAGATGGCGGGCGAGAGAAAGCTTTTGCCGCTGAGGACCGCGCGAACGCCTGTCAGCATCTCGAGTCGGCTGTCATCTTTGAGGACGTAGCCGTCGGCCCCGGCACGCAGCGCTGCGTGAATATGCTGATCATCGGTGTGGAAGGTCAGGACCAAGATCCGCTGTTCGGGTGAACGGCGTTTGATGTGCTCGATGGCTTCAGGGCCGTTGGTGAGCGGCATGGACATGTCCATCATCACCAGATCCGGCTTGAGCACCTCTGCGGCGCGGATGGCCTCTCGGCCATTGGTCGCCGTGCCAATCACCTTGAGATCGGGTTCGCCATTGATCAGGGCGCACAGGCCATCCCGCATGATGCCGTGGTCGTCGGCGATAACGATGGTTTTTTTGGTCGATTGCATGTCACTGAGCGTCCTGAGCCCGTCCAGCTCCCTGATGGAGACCGCGACCACCGTAGAGTACGCCGCGGAGGGGAAAAACGTACCCCATTCGCCAAGTTTTGGGTGAAAACCCTACTCCACCCCCGTTCCAAGGCCCATAAGAATAGCGTTGGTGATCTGGACGAGGGGGGTGGTACCAAGATGCGACGCAGTGCTCACTCCGCTGTGTACCTAGTCCCCCACCCGAAAAGGTAGGGTTTACCCTACCTCTGGTGAGAGGCTCGGGGCGGCACACTACTCTCATGAAGCGTGTGTTCCATCCTTGGTTGTGGCGAAAGTACCGGCGGGCTGCGGCTGCCGTTGGGGTACTGCTGACGGTGCTGGCCTGGCCGGCGGCGGCCAGTATCTATGCCTACGCGGACGAAGCGGGCGTGATGCACTACAGCAATGTGCCGGTGGAAAGTGACTTTGAGCTCCTACTGGCGTCGCCTCCGGAGCCGGCGGCAGGTGGTGGTGATGCCGCCGATCGCATCTCCGCGTCGGCGCTGCGCCGACGTTCAGCGGCCTACGAAGGGATGATCAAGGAAGCGGCGGCGGACAATGGCGTCGAGCCGGAGCTGCTGCGCGCGGTCATGACCGTCGAAAGTGCCTTTAACCCGCGTGCGGTTTCACGTACTGGCGCCCGCGGCCTGATGCAGTTAATGCCGCAGACGGCAGCCCGTTTCGGGGTGCAAGACAGCTTCGACCCCCGGCAGAATATCCATGGCGGCGCGCGGTACCTCAGTACCCTGGTAAAACGCTTTGCGAATGATCTCGAATTGGTGGTGGCCGCCTATAACGCCGGTGAAAACGCCGTCGAACGCTATGGGCGCCGTATTCCCCCTTATCGCGAGACCCGGCAGTATGTGCCGCGCGTCCTGGGCGTTTATCGCGCCTTGAGCTTGCCAGTCGCGATGAACTGACCTTCCGCAGGCCGCCTTCGCGCGGAACTGCCATTCAGCGCACAAAAACCGCCATGACCCAGTTGTAGACTGCGGCGACTGGAGGTTATGACAAATGCCTGAGCCCTGCCGATCGCGCCCCGACCCCTGTCGTGCCCTGCCGTCCAATCGCGGCGACGGGTTATGGAAACTGCGATTTGGTTCCTTCCGTGGTACGCCCACTGCCCTAGAGTTGCGGGGTGTCGGCGACTTGAGCCCGATACCCGCGCCCCCCGCGGTTTTTCCCCTGAATCGACCGCCCAAGGATTTGACCATGACCTTTAGCCGCTCGGCCCGAGTGTCCCGCCAGCGTGGGTTCACGCTGCTTGAGCTGCTCGTGGTGATGGTCATCATCGGCTTGTTGGCGGCCTTCGTTGCCCCGCGCTATTTCGCCCAGGTGGGAAAAAGCCAATCCAAGGCGGCCAAGGCGCAGATCACGGCCCTGGAACAGGCGCTCGACCAGTTCCGGCTGGATGTCGGCCGTTATCCCACCACCGAGGAAGGTCTCCAGGCGCTGGATGCGGCTCCGGCCAATATCTCAGGCTGGGGCGGGCCCTACCTTAAGAAAGCAGCGCCGAACGATCCCTGGGGCCGTCCGTTTGTCTATCTGCAGCCTGGTACGCACGCCGAAATCGACCTGTCCTCGCTCGGCAAGGATGGCCGCGAGGGCGGCACGGCCGACAACGCCGATATCACTAACTGGTAGCTGGCATGTACTTTGAGATTAAAGCCTTTGACGGTCCCCGCGGCGTACTGACGTACGCTATTGAAGCCGTGGACGAAGCCGATGCGCGGCGCCAGGTGCAGGAACTGGGCCAGCAGGCGATCACCGTCTCCGCCCGCGTCGGGCTGTTCCGTCCCCGTACCGCACGTGTGCCGCTGGTGAGTTTTAGTCAGGAACTGGTAGCGCTCATGGAAGCCGGGCTGTCATTGGTGGAAGCCATTGAAGCGCTCACTGAAAAAGAATCGGATCTGGGTGTGCGTCGTGCTTTAGAGCAGATTCGCGCGCGGCTGTACGAAGGCCGCACGCTGTCGGCCGCGCTGGCTGAACAACCCGATAGCTTTCCACCGCTGTATGTGGCGACCGTCCGCGCCAGTGAGCGCAGTGGTGATGTCCGTGAATCGCTGGTGCGCTATGTGGCGTACCAGTTGCAGATTGACGTGCTGCGCAAAAAACTCATCAGCGCGTCCATTTATCCGGCAGTGTTGTGTGTGGCGGGCGTGCTGGTGACATTTTTCCTGCTCGGCTATGTCGTGCCGCGCTTCAGCAGCATCTACGAGGACTTGGGCAGCCAGTTGCCCCTGGCCTCACGCATGCTCATCCGTTGGGGTCATCTGCTCGAGCGTCACGGCGGTACGGTCGCGCTGGGGTTTCTGGCGGCATTGGCGGCGGTGGGCTGGGGCATTACCCGCCCGGGTTTTCGCGCTGCCGTTGGTCGTCAGCTGCTGCGCGTCCCGGCCCTCGGACGGCAGTTCCAGACCTATCAGCTCGCACGACTCTACCGGACGGTGGGTATGTTATTGCGCGGTGGCACCCCGGCGGTGACCGCTTTGCGCATGTCCGATGGCTTGCTGGGCGATGGCCTGCGACCAAATCTGGTGGCGGCGACGCGCATTATTTCTGAAGGACAGTCGTTGGCCAATGCACTCGAGCGGCATGGTCTGACCACCCCAGTGGCGGTGCGCATGCTGCGCGTGGGTGAGCGCACCGGCAATATGGGCGAAATGATGGAGCGAATTGCCGCATTCTACGATGAAGAACTGGCTCGGGCAGTGGATGTCCTCACCCGGCTCATCGAACCGCTGCTCATGACCGTCATTGGCCTCATCATCGGGATGATTGTCGTACTCATGTATTTTCCCATCTTTGAGCTTGCCGGAAGCCTCCAATGAGTGCGCTAGCGAATTTTACCCAGGGTCGCGGCGCAAGCACGGAGCGGGTCGCTGGACGACTGGATCAGGTGACGTTGGCCGCCGCACTGGCCACCGCTGCGCGTGATGGCAGCAGCGCGCTCGATGCCCTCGAACAGTCGACCGGGTTAGAGGCCAACGAACTAGCCATGGCCTTGGCCGCAGCCTTCGACTACCGCTACTGGTCAACCGACGAGTTGTTCACCGCTGAGCCCGCTTTCGACCGCCTGTCGACCGCAGAGGCGCAGCGTCGTGGTTGCGTAATGGTGCGGCGTCACGGTGCACTGGTGGCAGTGATTACAGATCCGCTAGAGACTACGCTGCGTCCTTGGCTCGAAGCGCGCGTCACCGAAGCCTTCGACTGGGTGATGGCCGCGCGTGGCGATGTCATCGGGTTCATTTCCCGGCATGAACAGTCGATGCGGGCGATTGATTCGGCCCTGGAAGGAGCCCAAGGGCCCGCCGAAAACCGCCATGACATGGAAGCGCTCAGTCTGGTCTCCATCAGTCAGGACGCCAGCCCCGTCGTTAAGCTGGTGCATTCGACCCTGTTCGACGCCCTGCGGGGTGGTGCCAGCGACATCCATCTGGAAACGACGCCGGCGGGTCTGGTGATTCGCTACCGAATCGATGGCGTACTCATGCAGGTGGGTGCGGTTAATGGCATTGAAGTTTCCGAACAAGTGGTTTCGCGCATCAAGGTGATGTCGGAGCTGGACATCGCTGAACGTCGCGTGCCGCAGGATGGTCGTTTCAAGGTATCCATTGACGGTCGGGCGATCGACTTCCGCGTTTCCATCATGCCGAGCGTGCATGGCGAGGATGCGGTACTGCGTATCCTCGACAAGCAGGCCATCACCGATCAGATGCAGGGTTTGCGTCTGGACGCGCTTGGATTCGATGCGCGCATCGTGGAGCGACTGCGGCGCCTGAGCACTTTGCCGCATGGCATGTTGCTGGTCACCGGTCCCACCGGCAGCGGCAAGACCACGACCCTGTACGCCGCCTTGTCTGAGGGCAGTACGGGAGCCGAGAAGGTAGTAACCATCGAAGACCCGGTGGAATACCAGTTGTCGGGAGTGCTACAAATTCCTGTCAATGAAAAGAAGGGGCTGACCTTCGCCCGTGGTCTGCGCAGCATTCTGCGTCACGATCCGGACAAGATCATGGTGGGTGAAATCCGTGACCCTGAAACCGCCCAGATCGCCATTCAGTCGGCGCTCACGGGCCACTTGGTATTTACTACCGTACACGCCAACAGCGTGTTCGATGTTTTAAGCCGTTTTTTGCACATGGGCGTGGATCCCTACGCCTTGTGTTCTGCACTCAATGGCATCCTCGCGCAGCGACTCATTCGCGTGGTTTGCACACAGTGTGCGGAGCCAGTGACGCCAGATCGCGCCTTGCTCGAAGAATCTGGCATTCCACTCGCCGCTGCGGGTGACTACCACTTTCATGCGGGTCGTGGATGCAAGCACTGTCGCGGCAGCGGATATCGGGGCCGCAGGGCCATCGGGGAATTGTTGGTCATGAATGATGAACTGCGCGAGGCTATCGTCGCCCGTGCGCCGGTGCGGCAACTGAAGGAGCTGGCACTCAAGTCCGGTTCACGCTTCATGCGCGTTGGTGCCATGGCGTTGGTGAAGCAGGGTTTAACCACTCTTGAGGAGGTGAACCGTGTCACTGCCATGGCGTGATGAAGTCGGCGTCTACTTGTCGCCGCGACGTATTGTTTTGGTGCGTATGCAGCGCGGGCTGCGTCCGCGATGCGTGCTCGAAGCCTGCTTCCCGGTCGAGAGTGCCTCGCTGACACAGTGGCGGCCTGCACTGGAGGCCCTACACCAGCGGCTGGCGGACAGCGAGTGGACTGGCGCTGGCCTGCGGATTGCAGTCGCTGACCACTGGGTGCGACAGTCGGTGGTTCCCGCCGTGGCGGGTCTGGACCGTACGCATGAACGGCAGGTTTATGCCCGCCATTGGTTGGCACAGACCTATGGCGAATTGGGCGATGACTGGCAGGTGGCGTTGGGCGAAAGTCTCCCGAGTCGGCCATTTGTGGCGTCTGCCTTGCCGACGGCATTGGTGGCTGGCTTGGCTGAGCTGGCGGCGGCTACCGGCGTGCCGTTGCTGTCGGTGCAGCCGCAGCTGGTCGTGGCTTATAACCGCTGGCGTAGCCGCTTGCCGGACAGTGGCTGGCTCGTCACCCTGGATGAAGGCTGCCTGGCAGCGGCGCAGTTGGCACCGCATGGATGGGAGCGCGTCCACACGGTGCGGATCGGTGCTGACTGGTCGGCTGAGCTGCGCCGTTTGCGTGCCTTTGGTCGGTTGACTGCTGGAGCCAGCACACAACGTGTCTTCGTGGATGCC
Source organism: Gammaproteobacteria bacterium (assembly GCA_947469285.1). Lineage (GTDB taxonomy): Bacteria > Pseudomonadota > Gammaproteobacteria > Steroidobacterales > Steroidobacteraceae > CAIOHZ01. The sequence goes on along the minus strand of CANIOW010000012.1, from coordinate 62,086 downwards.
CCGCGGTGGCTGCGGGCGGTGGCGCTACCGGTCCAGGAGGACGGTCTGGAATGGTTGGAAGATGAACGCCCGCATCGCAGTGCCTTGCACAATGTGGTGCGCGCACGAGGAATGTACGCATGAAGCCGGCGTTAATCGATCTGAATTTCGCGGCCCCCTCGCGGCGGCCTGGATTACTGGCGATGACGCTGATGGTGGCCGGGGTAACGGCGGCCGTGTGGGCAGGCTGGACCTACCAACAATCTACCGACGTGGTGGCGGGTCTTGAGCTGCGCCTAGGGGTGGCGTCCGGCCACACTGGGCCAGCGGCAGCGGCTAACAACAGCCGTTTGGTGGCAGAAGCGCAGCATGTAGCGCTGGAACTGCAAACACCCTGGGCGGCGATGCTGAATGATCTGGAGACCGCTACGGCCGGTACGCATGGCGAAGTGGCCTTGCTAACGGTAGAGCCGGACCGTGTGCGGCAGCGGCTTAAATTAACCGCTGAGGCCCGTTCGTTGCCGGCGGCGCTGCAGTATGTGCAGAGCCTGCAACAGCATCCGTCGCTACATGATGCTTTGCTGGAAAGCCACGAGATACGCACCGATGTCGCTGAGCGGCCGGTTCGTGTGCAGATCGTTGCTAATTGGAGAATCACCACATGACTGGCGAAGTGATTTTGACAGGCCATCGGCATGCAGCGCCGGAGGACTCGGGAGCCTCTAAGGCGGAGTCTGGTGCGCTAACCTCAACATTCGGTCATCCTGTGTCATGGGAGCGTGCTACTCAGCTGGTTGTCTCCGGCTTGCGAGATCTGGTGCCGCGTTCGGTCATGACCGCGCGTCGCCTCGGGGCCACTGGTATGGGGGGGCTGGGGTTGCTCGTCATCGCGGTAGCGCTGACGGTGGGGGTCATCGCGCCGGCACAACGCCAGGCGGACAGCCTGCGTGCACAATTATCGGCGCTGGACACTGCCCGATCGGCCATGCGCGATCAGCGCCATGGCCAATCAAATTCCCGTGCGGGGGACTTCATTGGTCGCTTTCCGACGCGAGCCGAGCTGCCGACGGTGCTCGCTGCGTTTGGCGCCAGCGCCACCGCCTCTGGTGTCGAGTTGGCGGAAGGCAGCTACACCTATGAGGCACCGAAAGGCGCCGCGTTGGCGCATTACAACGTCAATTTTCCAGTGACGGGCTCCTATCCGGCGGTACGTCAGTTCATTGATGGCGCTTTGATCGCCGTGCCGGCGGCGGCACTGGATAGTCTGCGGCTTGAGCGCGCACAAGTGGCCGACGGCAGCGTGGCAGCTACTTTGCGCTTTAAAGTCTATGTGCGAGGGAACCCATGAGCACTGTCATGAAAGCTTTGCCTGCCCCTGGCCACAGCGTTTTCAAATCGGGCGGCAACCGTCTGGGATGGCTCATGGCCGGCGGCTTGCTGCTGGTGGGCGTGCTCTGGTACGCCGCTCCTGAAGACAGCGGTGTCGTGGAACCATCGAGCTCGCGCGCAACGGCCGCAGGTGCGGCTAGCACGGCGGCTGGTGAAAATTCGCCGGCTAACGTGGCCTTTGCACCCCGTGCCACCGCTAAGGCTGGCGTGAATTTGTTTGAATCCCGTTCCTGGTACATTGCCCCACCGCCACCCCCACCCCCGCCGCCGCCTGTCGCGGTGGCCCCCAGCGCCCCGCCACTGCCGTACACTTTCCTTGGCAGCTATGTGAAATCCGGCGACAAGCCGGTCTATTTCTTGGTGCGTGGTGATCGGGTTTATGACGTACGTCCGGGAGATGTGGTGGAAAATACTTACGCTGTTGGTACTGTGTCGCGTGGCCAGTTGCAACTCACTTACCTGCCATTGAAGCAGGACCAATGGTTATCCGTCGGGAGCCCCCAGTGACAATTCGCATGCACCAGCCCACCGTCGTCGTCTTTCGTCGCGTCTCCACGTTCCTATGCGCCGCCTTGCTGTTAACCGCCTGCGCTGGCAGCCGCATCCACGGGGAAGGGATGCGCGAAATAGAGTCGGGGCAGTATGAATCCGGGATCCGCAAGCTCGAGCAGGCGGTACATCAGGAACCGTCCAACACCATGTTCCGCCTTGATCTGAAAGGCAAGAAAGAGGAAGCCACCCAGTTGCTGGTCTCTGGTGCGGACCGTCAGCGCTCAGCTGGAAAATACGCGGAAGCGGAGAGCCTGTACCAACGCGTTCTCGCTATCTCGCCGGGCAACGACCGTGCGCAGCGCGGGCTGGAATTGGTCGCTCGCGACCAGCGGCACACGGAAGAGCTGGATCTGGCCAAACGCGAAATTGCACAGGGACGTAGCGCAGAAGCCGATGCGCGGCTTGCACGTATCCTCGCTGAGAACCCAGGCAACACCGCGGCGAACACGCTACGCACGCGCATCGAACTTGACCGAGGCCCACGTAATGTGGCGCCGCGCCTAAAGACCAAAGATAACAGCCCAGTGACTCTGCAGTTTCGTGAGGCCAACACCAAGATGGTGTTTGAAGTGCTGGCACGCCAGACCGGGATCAACTTTATCTTCGATCGCGATGTGCGCAATGATGGCCGCACCACGATCTTTGTCCAGCAAGTGCCGGTGGAAGCCGCCATCGATCTTGTCCTTGGACAGAACCAGCTGGCACGCCAAGTGCTCGCCGACAACATGGTGCTGATCTACCCGAACAACACCGCCAAGCAGCGGGAATATCAGGACCAGGTGGTGCACACCTTCTACCTGACGAATACCGACCCCAAAAAGACCATGGAGATGCTCAAGACGGTGCTGAACGCGCGCACCTTGTACGTTGATGAGCATGCCTCGGCCATCATGATGCGTGACACGCCGGAAGTGATTCGCATGGCCGAACGCCTCATCGCGTCGGTCGACGTTCCGGAAGCGGAAGTCATGATGGAAGTGGAGGTGCTGGAGATTACGCGCAGCCGCTTGCAGCAGCTCGGTATCCGTTATCCAGAATCGGTGACAGTGTCGCCCACGGCCCTGTCCGGCGACTCGCTGGTGCTATCGGACCTGCGTAACCAGAATTCCAGTACCCTCAAGGTCAGTAATACGCCGCTAACGCTTGACATTAAGCGCACCTTGACGAGCGGCAATGTGTTGGCCAGTCCGCGTATCCGCGCGCGCAATCACGAACGCGCCAAGATCCTCATCGGCCAGCGTGTCCCGGTGATCACCAACACCGTGCAACAGACGGCGGGGCAGCCGATTACCACCGGTAGCGTGCAGTACGTCGATGTGGGTCTTAGCCTAGATGTTGAACCCACCGTCTACATGGACAACGACGTTGCCATCAAAGTGAACCTCGAAGTCAGTTCGATCATCAAGGAAGTGACCGCTGGTGCCTCTGGCACGCTGGCCTACCAAATCGGCACCCGCAATGCGTCGACGTTATTGCGGCTGAAGGACGGTGAGACGCAAATTTTGGCTGGCCTGATCAATGACACGGAGCGCACCACCTCGGACCGCGTTCCCGGGCTTGGCGATATGCCGATCATCGGGCGACTGTTTGGCAGCAAGAAAAATGATGGCGAGAAGACTGAAATTGTCTTATCGATCACGCCGCGTATTATTCGGGCTCAGCCGCGTGGCTCCTCCGAGAACACAGAGTTTTGGTATGGCACGGAAAGCTCCATCAGAAGCGCTCCCTTGGCTCAAAGCCCAGCGCCGGCCGTCGCTGTACCCGCGCGTGCAGCTGTTGCTGCCCCCACGTCCGAACCTGTAGCTACTGCGCCCGTAGTAGTCGAAGACGGCGCTGGCGAAGCGGTGGTAGCCGCTCCGGCTGCCGATAATGTCACCCCCGCTGCTCAAGCCCCAGATCCTGGGGCGGCCGCCAGATCCCGCCCGACGCTCACTTGGGACAGTCCGTCCCAGGTGAAAATGGGAGAGAGTTTTGACGTGGCGCTGCGTATCTCCGCCAAGGAGTTGATCACCAATGTGCGTTCGGCAGTGCGGTTCGAGCCCGCGGTATTTGAGCTGGTGGGCACCGAGCCTGGTTCGCTGATTCCTGCTGACGCCCGCGATGGTCTGCATCCGGTATTAGATCCACGCGGTGGTAGGGTCCAATTTGACGTGCCTGCGCCGGCTGTTCAGGGCGAAGGGACCTTGGTGGTGTTGCATTTTCGTGCCTTGTCGGCGCGCCCTGCGTCGTCGATCACGGTGCAGCAATTTGCCGCCAACGCACCTGATGGCTCGCCGGTGCCAGTGCTGGCGCCACGGCCACTCAAGGTGATGGTCGCCCAGTGATTCGATCGCGTACCTTGCGCGGCTTCACGCTCATTGAGTTGATCGTGACGGTAGCTATTGTTGCCTTGCTGGCGACCGCGGCAATGCCGGTGGCGCAGTTGGCCTTCAAGCGTGCGCGTGAACAGGAATTGTCTGCGGCCTTGCGAACTTTGCGGGGCGCTATCGATGCCTATCATGAGGCCACAGTCAACGGACACGTGCTGCTAGAGGCCGGCGATTCGGGCTACCCGCCTGACCTGACCGTGCTGGTCGAGGGCGTGGTAGATGCCAAAGACCCCGCCGGTAGAAAAATCTACTTCCTGCGCCGTCTGCCGCGTGACCCAATGTTTCCTGACACGGCAGTGCCGGCGGAAGAGACCTGGGGGCTGCGTAGCTACGCCAGTCCGCCGGAGGCGCCGCTACCGGGCAACGACGTCTACGATGTCCGCTCGCTGCACCCCGGCGTGGGCCTGAACGGCGTGGCCTACGCTGAATGGTAAAACTGCCCATGATCGAACCTAGATGCCATCGCCGACTCCAAGGCTTTACGCTGATCGAGCTGTTAGTGGTCATGGCGATTGTCGCCATGCTGCTTGCCATTGCGATGCCGCGTTATTTCGGCAGCCTACAGCGCGCAAAGGAGGCGACGCTCCGTCAGGATTTGTCGGTGATGCGCGAGGCTATTGATAAATTTTCTGGTGATACCGGGCACTACCCGCAGAACATTGCGGAACTGGTTGAAAAGCAATACCTGCGGTCGGTCCCCGAGGACCCGCTCACCAAATCCGTGGACACTTGGGTGACCACGCCGAGTCTGGACGCAGACGCGCCCGGCATTCGCGATATTCATAGCGGTGCAACTGGCGCGGCGGCGGATGGTCGCTTGTACGCGGAATTCTGAAGTTGCGGGGATTAACGCGCGGCTTTACCTATTTAGGGCTGTTGTTTGCCCTCGTCGTCATTGGGCTGGCGCTGGGCGCGGCTGGTACCCTCTGGTCAGTGAGTAAAAAACGCGACCGTGAGCAGCAATTGCTGTGGACGGGTGGCGAGATCCGCCGGGCCATCGCGCACTATCAACAGGCTGGCCCCGCAGGAATTAAAATATTTCCACGCACTCTAGAGGATCTAGTCGAGGATCGCCGTGGACCGTTGCTGGTGCGGCACCTGCGGCGGGCCTACCTTGATCCCATGACCGGCGGTGAGTGGCAGATGATTCGTGGCGTGGATGGTGAGTTGCTAGGCGTGGCCAGTCGCTCCACGGGCGTTCCGATGAAGCAGCAAGGCTTTACGGAGCAGGACCGTGCATTTGCGAATGCCGGTTGTTACTGTGATTGGCGGTTTGTGTACGTGCCGGTGCCGGTGGCAGCCGGTCAGCGAAAGCCTGCTGCCGGTAGCCCGTTGCCAGGTGGTGTGGGGTCAAGCGTGACCTTCAAACTGCCGGGTGCGTCGCATCCCTGACGCGGTTTAACGCTTGAGTGCCAGTAATGCGTCGACGCGTTCCATCAATTCCGCTCGATCAAACGGTTTGGTCATGACGCTGTCTGCGCCAGCGCGTTCCGCGGCTGCCAAGTAGGCGCTGGTGGTGATCGCTTCTGGTTTGTAGGATTGTTCTTCGAAATTGCCACCGCCCGAGATGGCTAAAATGCGGACGTTCGGGTTTGATTCGCGAATGAGTTTGGTGGCATCAATACCATTCATCTTTGGCATGATCACGTCAGTGATAACCAAATCTGGGTGCACACTCGCGCAGAGAATGGCGCCTGCTGCGCCATCGCCCGCCTCGTCCACTTCATGGCCGAATTTCTCCAGCACTCGACGCAACGCGCGGCGGACGCTTGGTTCATCGTCAATAATCAGAATGCGACTCATGAACTGGCTCCTAGGGCCTGTGTATCTACGCTGTTAGTGGCCACCAATGGCCAGCGCATCGTGAAGGTACTGCCGACTCCAAGCGTGCTTTCCACGACTATGGTACCGCGTAATGACTCGACGATGCCGTGCACCACGGGGAGGCCAAGGCCGGTACCTTCACCTACCTCGCGCGTGGTGAAAAACGGCTCAAAAATGCGTGCTATCACCTCAGGGCTCATGCCGTGGCCTTCGTCGCTGACCGATAAACAGCCCTTTGGTAGGTCGTTCGGCCCAATTTCGCTCCAAGTACGCAGCGTGAGGGTGCCGCCTTTCTCGCGCATTGCCTGGCGTGCATTGGTACAAAGATTCATGACCACCTGCCCCAGCAACGCAGCGTTGGCGTTGATCTCGAGGCGTTCAGTGGCGTAATCCTCGATGAGCATCAATTGGGCGGGCATGAGTGCGCGCAATAGGCCGACTGTTTCTTTCACGGCGCCGCTCAAATCCAAGGTGGTCCGCTCACCATCATCCATGTGGCGTGCAAACAGTAAGATCTGTCGTACCACTGCGCGTGCGCGCTGGGCCGCCAGCAAGGCGGCCTGCAGGTCTTCGCGGATCGGGCTGCTTTCAGGCAGTTCGTCGATCGCCGATTCGGTGTAGAGCAGGATGGGTACTAAGACGTTATTGAACTCGTGAGCGATGCCGCCAGCGAGGGTGCCCAGTTCGCGCAGTTTCTGCTGTTGGCGTAGTTGTTGCTCGAGCTTTACGCGTCCCTGATCACTGGCTTCGCGTTCACGAATCTCACGCTTAAGCTGGACATTCGCAGCCGCAAGACGGTCACGCATGAACTCGAGGTCCTCTGCCAGTCCCTGCACCTCGTGCAAGGTGCTGGTGGTGGATAAGGGGGTTTCATAGGCGCCGCCCGCGACGGCGCGTGATGCTTCACGCAGTTCGCCAAGAGGGCGCGTCAGCCAGCGAATAGTAAAGATAGCGCCGATGGTGGAGAATAATAAATAAGCGGCAAGAACGTACCAGATGCGGGTCTTGGCTCGATTGGATTCATCCAGCACGGAACGTTCATCAAAGCCAAGTCGCAGCATGCCGCTCGTCGCTCCGAGTTCTACCGGCAGGGCAAGGTAGTAAACCTCATCGCCACCGGAATTTAGCGTGAAATCTTGCCCCGGGAACACCGCATTGCCGTCGTCATTCGCCCGGCTACGTAAGTGGTTTCCGTCGATTTCCAGTTCTGCGTACATGGCATGACCAGACAGCACGACGCTATCCAGCAGCGAAAGTTTCCGGTCGGTGGACATGGTGGTGCCATCACGCTCTAGTTCGTCGCCGATGAAGCGTGAATAGGCGCGCACTTCGTTGATGAAGATTTCGGAGTGGCTGCCATTGACGATGCGCTGAAGGCTGAAAAACAGCGGCGGCAGCAGCAGGAAGTGCGCTACTAGTACGCCTAGCAGTACGCGCCCACCCAAGGTTTCAGTTAGTCGCGCCATAGGAGTCTCACGACACGCACGTCGGCGTTTCCAAGGATTTGGTCTGCCCACATGCAGCCGATGGCCAGTGGATCTTCATGTAGTGCGAGCAGCATTTCGGCAGTAGACGTCACTGTGCGGGGCGGTTCCCGGCCTTGTTTGATCGCCATACGTAGTAGTCGGCGGCCGTATTGGTCTTCGGACATGCCGACTACAGCTTGCAGGAACGCTCGGTCGAGGTTGACATCGCCTTCCTGACGCAAGGCATGTAAAGAGTGGGTGTTCGCCGCCACGGCGAACCCCATGAAGAGCTTGCGTACGGTCAGCGAGTCCATCTCGATGACGGGACTATCGGTACGCACGACGAGCACGAGATCTCGCGCCTGGGTGGGCCCGACCGCTAGCAGGAACAGCAGCAGAGGTGCGAGGAGGCGCCGCATCAATGAAACAGCGCGCTCCATTGGAGTCTTAGCTCGGTGAAACGGTGTTCGTTGGCGCGTGCACCACCGGCTTCTACACTCAGGGCTTGATGGGTGCCGAGTTCGCGGCGTGCGCCGACGATGCTGCGCTCGCTGATAAAGCCGGGATATAGCTGGAAATAGGCGCTCCCGCGGGTGCCCAATGTGGACTCATGTCGGGCGTAGGTCATCCATTGTTCATTGAGGCGCCATTCGCCATGCAGAAACCACGAGGTAGCATGTTCGGAGACCAGACGTTGGCCATAGTCAAAGCGATTGCGAATGCGATAGACCGACGCCAACCAACGGGTTTCACCCACATGCACGTCGCCGTAGACACCAAAGGTAGTCTGGTCGATATGATCGAGGTCAGTCAGGCCGGCATTGCGTGCTTTGAGGCCGCTGAAGCCGCTCATCAAGCCGAAGGCTTGTTCGCCGATACCATCCGGTAGGAAATCCAGACGCAGGGCGAACGCGGCGCGGCGCAGGCCATTAGGGCTGCCGGTCACGCTAAAGGGTTGCAACGTCCCATGCTCGATCGCGGGCGCTAGTCCGGCGCTGGTCGCTAGGCGCACGGTGCTGCCGTTGTGTAGGCTGTGTTCGGTTTCAAACAGCAGGCCGGCGACATGTTGGGTGAGAATGCCGCCGTCGTCCTCCCAGGCCTCGATGGCGGGGCGGGTGATGCTGTTTTGCAGATACTGGCCGTGGTGAAATTCGGTGTTCCAGTAACTGCTGGGCTGGTGGACCCGGCCTAGCCACACCATGGTGCCGGGGCGCGCTTCGATGCCCACTTGCAGTCGCTCGATCTCTTGTTCTTTCGTGGTGAGTACCGCTTCACTCAGGAAACGAAACGGGCCTTGTCCATAGGTCACGAGCAAAGCACCTTCGAGATGACCTTCCTTGCCACCTAAATACTGAGCCGTGCCTGAGCCGTCACGAGAGTAGGCCGCCGTCAGGAAGCCCACCAGGTTCAGTCCTGAGGAAACATGGCTGTGGCTATGCGGCAGGGCGGTGGCCGCCGGCAAGGGTTCGCTGGCAGTGCTGGTCGGTACGGTCGCCTGCGCCGTGTGGGCCGTGTGGGCCGCATGCGCAGCAGGGGCGGCGTCGGTGGGCGTCGTGCTTGCGTACGCGGCGGGCGCCAGTATCCCCAGCAAGGTCGCCTGCCAGATCAGTGGTCGGAATGGGCGTTTGAGGACGCTGGGAAATAAGGGCATGGGTCGGCTCCGAGTCTCATCGATTGCATCACCGCCAGTGTAGGGGGGGGGGGTGACGCAAACCGTGGAGCAGTGCGCAAACTCAGACAGCACTGGGTGAAAACGGGGTTTTACCCCCAGTGCCAACGGCTTAGCGCTGCGCTGCGCGAGTGCGCGCCTCGCTCCACCTCGCCCCACGATGGTGCTGTCGGTGGGCGCGCTACCCGGCCAGCGTTGTTCCTCTCGGGCTCCGGGTCCGTGAAAAGTGTGGCTGTGCCCGTTATTTCCGGAATGAATCCGCCATTGGCGCGGTATTCAGCGTGGGGGGCCTGGGTTGGCACGCCTAGTGCATTGCAGTAAGCAGGCATGCAGGAGGGCTGCATGGCCAGGCAAACGCCGGCAACAGGCCGGATAAAGGGGATCTTCGATGACGACAACGCTGAAAACGCTGCTGACGGCTGTTCTACTGGTGGCGGGCACCACGACCGGCCATGCCGGTGACCTGAGCAGCACCGTGACGCTCACCAGTGACTACGATTTCCGTGGCGTCACCCAGACGTCGGAAGACCCGGCACTGCAGGCCAGCCTAGACTACGCCTTTGGGGAAGGCTTCACCTTAGGTGCCTGGGCATCCAACGTCGATTTCGGGCCGGGAACGGATTCCAACGTGGAGGCCGATGTGTATGGCGGTTATACCAAATCCTATGACAACGGCTTCACTTGGAACGCTGGGTTCATCTATTACACCTATCATCCCGGCGGCGATCACGTGAATAACTTCGAACTGGCGGTGGGTGGTGGTTATAAGAATTTCGGCACGAAGTATTATTACTCCGACGACTTTAGTAGCAGTGGCCTGAGTGCGTATTACTTGGAGGCTAACTACACGCAGCCGCTGCCCAAGGACTTCGCGCTGAGCGTGCATGCTGGCAAGAGCGGGGGCGATTATTGGACGGCGGCCGGTGGCGCTTACGAGGACTATGGCATCGCGGTGTCCAAGCCTGTCGGTCACTTCACGGCCAGCGTGAAATACGCCTTCTCGGATACTTATGCAGACCGCGTGATCGTGTCGCTGGTCACTACCTTCCCCTGGAAGGATTGATCCGGCTGGCAACGGGCCGGGAAATGGCGGAGAGGATGGCCTCTCCGCCGCTTGCGTCAGACCGTTTTCAGTACTTCACGCAGCGTGCCGAACAGCTGGTCGATATGTGATTTTTCGATGATCAGCGGGGGCGACAGGGCGATGATGTCGCCGGTGGTGCGCACCAACTGACCACGAGCGAAGCACTCAGTGAACGCGGCAAATGCTCTGGCCCCCGGTTTGCCGGCCAGCGGTGCCAGTTCGATGCCGGCGATCAGGCCGTAGGTGCGCACATCGATGACCGCCGGCAGGTCGGCGAGTTGTTGTGCCGCGTCCTCCCAGTAGCTGGCCAGTTCCTTGGCGCGGGTCAGCAAGCCTTCGCGCGCGTAGATGTCGAGCGTCGCCAGGCCCGCAGCGCAAGCCACCGGATGCGCCGAATAGGTATAGCCATGGAACAGTTCAATGGCAGCCTCGGGTCCGTGCATGAAGGCGTCATAAATACCCTGCTTGACGATCACGGCGCCCATGGGCAGTGCGCCATTGGTCAGCCCCTTCGCGCAAACGATCATGTCCGGCACGACCCCAAATTCCTGCGCAGCAAATGGCGAACCGGTGCGCCCGAAGCCGGTGATGACCTCGTCGAAAATCAGCAGAATGCCGTGGCGGTCACAGGCTTCGCGCAGCCGCTGTAGGTAACCGACTGGCGGTAGCACCACGCCGGTGGACCCAGCGATGGGCTCCACAATCACGGCGGCGATGTTGGAGGCGTCGTGCAGGGCCACCAAACGGTCGAGTTCGTCCGCCAGATGTGCGCCCCACTTCGGCAGGCCGCGGCTAAAGGCATTTTCCGACAGGTTGAAGGTGTGCGGCAGGTGGTCGACGCCGGGCAGCTGTACGCCAAAGGCCTTGCGGTTATTCACCATGCCGCCGACGGAGATGCCGCCAAAGCCAACGCCGTGGTAGCCGCGTTCACGGCCGATCAGGCGGGTGCGGGTGCCTTCGCCACGAATGCGCTGGTAAGCCAAGGCGATCTTTAAGGCGGTGTCGACCGCTTCGCTACCGGAGTTGACGAAAAACGCGTGAGTCATGCCAGCCGGGGCCAGCTTGATCAGTTCGTTGGCGAGGCGAAATGCGAGTGGATGGCCCATCTGGAAGGGCGGCGCATAGTCCATCTCGGCAATCTGTTCGGCCACGGCCTGGCTAATCTCGGTCCGGCCATGGCCGGCGTTGACGCACCACAGACCAGCGACGCCGTCGAGGATCTCGCGACCCTCCTGCGTCCAATAATGCATGCCGCGGCTCTTGGTGAGCAGGCGGGGGTTGTTCTTGAACTGCCGGTTGGCGGTAAAGGGCATCCACAGTGCCTCCATGTCCTCGCGGGACAGGGGGAGGTGGGCAGCAGCAATGGGGTTGACGCTCATGGCGGGTCCTGAAGTTAAGGGACGGTGGAGGGTGAATGATAAGAAAATTCGACACAATGTGCGAGAAGTAGACAAAAAAAGGCCTGGATGTTTAAAATCCTCAACAGCGGCCGGGGTCCGGCCTGCTGGATTAGCCTGCGGGGGTGCGGATATGACGCTGGATGTCGGGGCGCACTTGCGCGCTGTGCGCCAAATGTACGGCTTGTCACAGCGCGAGCTGGCAAAACGCGCCGGCGTGACCAACGGGATGATTTCCCTGATTGAACAAAACCGGGTGAGCCCGTCCGTCAGTTCGCTGAAAAAAGTGCTCGATGGCATTCCTATGTCGTTGGCGGAGTTCTTTACCCTCGACCTGGCGCAGGCCCCGCAGGTCTTTTTCGGTCGGGATGAGCTGACCGACCTGGGTAGCGACAGCGTGTCGCTGCGCCTAGTGGCCGCACGCCGACCGGGGCGCGCGATGGCTATTTTGCATGAACGCTACGCGCCTGCGTCCGACACCGGCGAAGAGATGATCACCCACAAGGGCGAGGAGGGTGGTGTGGTGGTGCGCGGCTGTGTCGAGCTGACGGTAGGGGCTGCCAGTCGGGTGCTAAATGCCGGCGATGCCTATTATTTCTCGAGTTCCGTGCCGCACCGCTTTCGTAATCCCGGGCGGGAAGAGTGTGAGATTATTTCCGCCAGCACCCCGCCCACTTTCTAGTCGGGCCCAGTCCCCCACTTTCGCTGCCATCGGCGGCCTCCTTGGAGTTGTGATGTCTCGTTTGCTCACTGTGGCGGCTACCCAAATGGCCTGTTCCTGGGACCGCGCAGCCAATCTCGCTACGGCCGAACGACTGATTCGGCAGGCGGCTGCGCAAGGCGCCCAGCTGGTGCTGGTACAAGAGCTATTTGAGACGCCGTATTTTTGTGTTGATCATCGCTACGAGTATCAGTCGCTGGCCGTGCCGTTGGAGCAGAATCCGGCCGTGGCACTGTTTCGCCGTTTAGCCGCGGAACTTGCCGTCGTGCTGCCGGTGTCGGTCTACGAGCGTGACGGCAACTTGCTCTACAACACGCTGGTGATGGTAGACGCCGATGGCGCAGTGCTCGGCCATTACCGGAAATCCCATATTCCGGAAAGCCCGGGCTACCACGAGAAATTCTACTTTGCTCCGGGCGATACGGGGTTCAAGGTCTGGAATACGCGGTACGGGGTCGTTGGGGCAGCCATCTGCTGGGATCAGTGGTTTCCCGAGGCGGCGCGGGTGATGGCGCTACAAGGTGCAGAGCTGCTGCTCTACCCCACGGCGATTGGCAGCGAGCCGCAGGATGCCAGCCTCGACAGCAAAGACCATTGGACCCGCGCCATGCAGGGCCATGCCGCGGCCAACTTGTTGCCACTGGTGGCTAGCAACCGCACGGGCCGTGAACAGGGGCAGCAAAACAGCCTTAACTTTTACGGCTCAAGCTTCATTGCCGACCACACCGGCGCGCTGGTTCAGGTGGCCGCACGAGACGGCGAAGCGGTGCTGTTGCACACCTTTGACCTCGATGCGGTCGGCGATTATCGCCGCCACTGGGGCGTGTTCCGCGACCGGCGGCCGGAACTGTACGCGCCGCTGACCACGCTCGACGGCCACACTCGCCGCTGATTACATCCCGCGCAGGCGCTCTGCCGTGGCTTCGATGCGGTCACCCGGCCGCTCTGGCCACAGAAAGTGCAGTTGGGTGTGTTGAATGCGCCAGACGCCATCACGGCGCACGCACTGGTCTTCATACATGCCAAGCCACAGAAACGGGCTGCCGTGTCCACCACGGGTGGACAAGCCTGTCACCGGTGCCTGCCGCGTGAGGCAGTCGATGAGATACCAGCGGGCATGCGCCGTGTCCGGCCCGGTTAAGGTCACAAAGGGGTTGGTAACGATGTGCAGGGCATCGAATGGCCCGCCCACCGGTTTCATGGCCGCCTCATAGTTGGTGCGGATGGTGGCGCGACCTTCCCAGCGGCCGTATTCCGGCCCGAAGTCGCAGACGGCGTCTTCGGTGAACAGGTTCGCCAGGCGCTCAAAGTCGCCGCAGTCAATGTACGCAGAGTAGGCCAGGCGCAGTTCGGCAACTTCATACTTGGCAAGCAGTTCTTCGAGCGTCATGGGGAAGTCCTTAGGCAGATTTCAGTGGGGTAGCGTCACCCAGGCGTCGGAAACAGGCGTGGTCAGGCGCCGCATAGCCGATGGTGTTGAGCGTGCTCAAGGCGCCTTCTGGCGGCACCTCGCGCAGAGATTCAGCGCCCACCAGCAGGTGCCGCCGCGCAATGATGCCCCAGCGACCGTCACGCTTCAGCAAGCGATCTTGGTAGTAACCGTAGAAATGCCCCAGCTCTGCCGGTGGCAGCGAGCTGGCGGCCTCAGTGGCCACACTGAGGTTGTAGGAATCCACGTGGGCCACTTCGCCTTGCAGGTCGATGGCCAGTTGCGCGGTGAAGTGCCAGCGACGACCGGCAGCGCGTTCGATAGACATGAGCAAAGGCTTGAAGTCCCGTCCACTGCCCTTAAAGAATCCGTAGTCGATATCGGCATCGTCGTAGAACACGGCCTCAAGCATCGGGGCGTCCAGCCAGTCCAGAGCGCGGGAATAACGGGTGAGCAGGTCGTGGATGGCCCACAGGTCACGGTGCCGTGCTTGTTCTAGTTCCAGTGCTGCCAGCCGTGTCAGCAGTTCGTTGACGTCCGCCATGGTCTCTTCCTTTGTTATAAGACAGCTGTACTGTACGCCGCTGTTGGGTTCCTGCAAGCCTGCACCGGTACAATAGCGCCATGCTGGAACAAGGCTATGTCTGCGTCGACCTCGAGACCACCGGCGGCAATGCCTTGCAGCACCGCATTATCGAGGTGGGGCTGGTGGCGGTGGCGCCGGATGGCACCACGGAGCGCTGGAGTTCCTTGGTCCAGCCGGGCAGTCGCATCCCCGCGCTTATCGAGGCGTTTACCGGCATTACCAACGAGGCAGTGGCTCAGGCGCCGCCGTTCGAGCGCATCGCCGCGGAGGTGATGGCGCGACTGCAGGGGCGGCTGTTCGTGGCGCACAACGCGCGGTTCGACTACGGTTTCCTGCGCGCCGAGTTTCGTCGTTTGGGTCTGCGCTTGCAGCTCTCGGTACTTTGTACGGTGAAGTTGTCGCGGCGGTTGTTTCCCACCGAGCACCGCCACAACCTCGACGCGGTCATTGCTCGTCACGGTCTGGTCTGCACGGCGCGCCACCGGGCGCTGGGTGATGCCGAGGTGCTGGCCGACTTTTTAGCGCAAATGCGCCAGCGCTTTGCGCCCGAGGAACTGGACTCAGTCGTGGGCAGCCTGCTCAAACAGACGGTGCTCCCACCGCAGTTGCCGGCCGACCTGCTCGACGATCTGCCCGATGGGCCCGGGGTCTACCGGTTCTACGGCGAGCAGGATGCCTTGTTGTATGTTGGCAAGAGCAAGCGCCTGCGCGACCGGGTGCTGGAACATTTTTCCCGCGAGCATACCGATACCCAGGAACGGCAGCTGACGCAGCAGGTACAACGCGTCGAATGGACGGAAACGGCAGGCGAACTGGGGGCGCTGCTGCTGGAAGCACACCAAGTGAAAACACTGCAACCGCTGCATAACCGCCGGCTGCGACGCAGGGAGACTGTGTGGACGCTGATCCTGCCTGAAACAGGCACCGGCCGTGTGGAGGTGGTGGAGTTTGAGGCGGCACCGAGCGGAGAACCGGTTTACGGCCTGTATCGCAGCGCCGCTGATGCGCGCAAGGCCATGGAAGCGCTGGCGCGAGGCAAAGGTTTATGTCTGCAGGTGCTGGGGCATGAGCCTGCGGGTGGCCGTGAGGGCAGCTGCTTCGGTTACCAGGTGGGGCGGTGCAAAGGAACCTGCGTGGGACGCGAGCCGGTGGCTTTACATCAGGTGCGGACGCGGTTGGCGCTGGCATCGCAGCAGCTACAGCCATGGCCCTATGCAGGCCGGGTGATCCTTCAGGAGCGCGATTGGCGTGGCCAAACCGCCGCCCATGTCTGTGAGCATTGGAGGCATCTGGGAACCGCGTACACTGACGAGGAGCTCGACGTGCTGCGCCATGCACCGCTGCCGCCGTTCGACCCTGACCTCTACCGCCTGCTGGTGCGTGCCCTTCCTAAACACCTTGTGATCCCGTTATGACTGACGCTGACTTAGAGAGCCTGCCCGTGCATCACGAGTGGATGGTCACTGCCCCGGGAGGGTTTGGTGATTTGCTGGTGGGCGAGCTGCGCGCTGCCGGCGGCGAAGCAGTGGAGGAGCGCACCTACGGCGCTCGTTGCATGGCTTCGCTGGAAACGGCTTACCGCATGTGTCTGCAGTCGCGGATCGCCAGCCGTGTATTGCTGGTGCTGGCGCGTGTGCCAGCCGCTACTGCCGAAGAGTTGTATGCCGGCATGTTGTCGGTGGACTGGAGCGGCGTGTTAACGCCCGGCGCCACCTTCGCTATCGACGCCAAGGCGACTGCTTCCCAGCTCACCCATACCCAGTTCATCACCCTCAAGGCCAAAGACGCGGTGGTGGACCAGTTGCGTGCCGCGCGTGGCGAACGCCCCAATATCGATCCGCTGGCGCCCGATCTACGCCTGCATGTGCGTCTGTCTAAGGACGTGGCCACTATCGCTCTGGATCTGGCGGGTGAGCCCTTACACCGTCGCGGCTATCGCGCGCGTGGTGTGGCGGCGCCGATGAAGGAAAATCTGGCCGCTGGCTTGTTGCTGCGTAGCGGCTGGCCGGCCATCGCTGCTGAGGGCGGTGGCTTTGTCGACCCGTTGTGCGGGTCCGGCACGCTGGTCATCGAAGCGGCGCTCATCGCCGCGGATATTGCGCCGGGGCTGCTACGGCAGCGTTTTGGCTTCGAACGCTGGGTGCTGCATGATGCACCGCTGTGGAGCCAGTTGCGGGCAGAAGCCGATGCTGCCCGGGCGCGTAGCCCGCTGGCGGCAGGACGTATTTTTGGGCGTGACCGCGATGGTCAGGCGGTGCGTGCGGCACGCGAAAATGCTGAGCGGGCAGGAGTTGCGGAGCTCATCGACCTACAGCCAGGTGAGCTGTCGCAGTTGATGAAGCCACGCCAGCCGACGGGCCTGCTACTGACGAACCCACCTTATGGCGAACGCCTCGGTGAAGTGGAGTCGTTGCGCGGCCTGTACTCGGAGCTTGGACAGGTGCTGCGTGAACGCTATGTTGGCTGGAAGGCCGGCGTATTCACCGGTAATCCCCCACTGGGTAAGCTGTTACGCATCGAAGCGCGGCGCACCCATTCGCTGCATAACGGGCCGTTGGAGTGCAAGTTGTTGCGCTTCGATGTACAGCCAGAACATTTTCATCGCGACCGTGAACCAGGTCGCCCACCTACGGTAGATGCCGGTGCGGCAGAGCGCCCGGGTGCGCAGATGTTTGCCAACCGGCTGCGTAAGAACCTGGTGGAGCGACGTAGCTGGGCTGCGCGCGAACGGGTGCAGTGCTACCGCGTCTATGACGCTGACATGCCTGAATATGCCTTTGCCATTGACTGGTATGGCACCACGCCAGCGGCCGCCTGTGTGCAGGAATATGCAGCGCCCCGCACGGTGGATGCGGCGCGCGCCAAGACCCGGCGCGAAGAAGTGCTGGCAGTGTTGCCAGAAGTGCTCGGTCTGCCGGTATCGCAACTGTATTTTCGCACCCGTCGTCCGCAAAGTGGTTCGCAGCAGTACACCAAGGTGGCAGAGCAGCATGAGTATCACACCGTAGAAGAGGGCGGTCTGAAGTTCCAGGTGAACTTCACGGACTACCTAGATACGGGGCTGTTTTTAGACCATCGCCCCGTGCGTGGTTGGCTGCGCGACTGGGTGCGTGAACAGCGCGAACAGTTGCTGGCCAATCCCGGTCGGCGCCCAGTGGTGCGCTTTCTGAACCTGTTTGCCTATACAGGGGCGGCAAGCGTTTATGCCGCGGCAGCGGGGGCACAGACTACCACCATCGATCTGTCGCACACCTATTTGGACTGGGCGCGTGAGAATTTCCGGGTGAATGGTCTCGACGGTCCGGCCCACGCCTTCATTCACGCCGATTGCTTGCAGTGGGTGGCGGAGCAGGCGAACGAGGCGCGCGCGGCGCAGTCCGCGGGACGGACGGGTGGCTGGGATCTTATTTTTCTCGATCCGCCGACGTTCTCGAACAGCAAGCGCATGCAGGGCACCTGGGACGTGCAGCGTGACCATGTGGCGCTGGTACGCGATGTGGCGGCCTTGCTGGCGCCGGGCGGGTTGCTGGTGTTCTCTACCAATGCCACGAAGTTCCGCCTTGATACGGCGGCGCTGGCGGACTTGAAGCTCGAGGATGTCAGCGCGCGCAGTGTGCCAAAAGACTTTGCGCGCAACGCGCGCATCCACGCCTGCTTTCTCATCCGGCAGGCGGACGCGTTCCCTACCTTGTAAGCGTGCCTCAGAGCAGGTCGCGCAGGCGGTACCAGAGCATGCCCAGCACCAGGGCCGGACGGCGCAGTAAGGCGCCGCCGGGGAACGGCCGGTGCCGCAACCGGGTGAACACGTCGAAGCGCTCCGCCTGACCGGCGATCGCCTCGGCCATCAACTGGCCGGCCATCACGGTCAAGATCATGCCGTGGCCTGAAAACCCTTGGGCGTAATAGATGTTCGGCGCCAGACGGTTGAAATCGGGGGCGCGGTTCATGGAAATGTCGACATACCCGCCCCAGGCGTGGTCGATGCGCACGTCGGCCAGTTGTGGGTAGACCGCGAGCATGCGCGCACGGGTGGCGCGTGTGGTCCCGAGTGGGTCATAGCCCGAGTATGACACCCGACCCCCGAACAGCAGTCGGTGGTCTGCAGAGCGTCGGTAGTAGTCGAGCACGAAGTTGAGGTCGGTCACCGCCATGTCGTTACGGATAAGCGTGGCGGCGCGGGCTTCGCCGAGTGGCTCGGTGGCGATGATGTAGGTGCTCACCGGCATGATGCGGGCGCGCAGTGTGGGCGCCAGCCCCTGCAGATACGCATTGCCGCACAGCGCGACGTGTCTTGCGGTGACCGTGCCGGTAGCGGTGACCAGTCGTGCAGGCTCGCCATGCTGTAACTGGAGCGCCGGGGTGTGCTCGAAAATGCGCGCACCTGCGCGCTCGGCCGCGGCGGCCAGGCCCCGCACATATTTCAGCGGATGCAAGTGCGCACTGTGGCTGTCGAACAGGCCGCGACGGTAACGCGTGGTGGCCAGCAGCTGCCCGAGCTCTTCCTGTTCCAGCAGCCGCGTATGCGGGTAGTCTAGGGCTTCCAATTCACGTTGCATCGCCAGCAGTTCTAGGGCCTGGCGGGGTTTGACCGCCACGTGTGCCTGACCGACACGGTAGTCGCACTCGATGGCATGGTCGCGGATCAGCCGCTGTGACAGTGCCATGCCTTCGATGCTCAGGTTGAAGGCCGCGCGCGCGCCTGCTGCGCCGAGAGCGGCGCGCAGCACTCCCTGACCGCTCGCGAAACCCGGCAACAGCTGTGCACCACTGCGGCCCGAGGCGCCGTAGCCGACGGTGGCGCCTTCCAGGAGCACCACGCGATAACCACGCTGCGCCAGATGCAGTGCGGTGGAACACCCGGTGAGTCCGCCGCCGACCACGGCCACGTCGCAACTTAGATCGCCATCAAGGGCAGGTCGTGCTACGCCCGGCCCGGCGGAGACGTGATACCAAGAGTCGGTGGGCTGGTTGAAGCTGAGCATGCGGGTGGGCTCAAAGCGGCTGGAGATACCAAGCGTGGTCGAGTGCCTGTACCTGCGCGTTGTAATTGTCCATCTCGCCTTCACGCGTGATCGCGTAGAGGCGTTGGAAGCGCTCGCCCAGTGCCTCACGCACGAACGTGCTGCGGGCAAAGCGGTCGATGGCTACCGGCCAGTGGTGGGGCAGCGTGAGTTCGGGTCGTTCATCGCGGTAGGCATTGCCGTCGGTACGGGTACCGGGAGTGATCTGCCGCACCAGTCCGTGATGGATGCCCGCCAGCACATAGGCCATGAGCAGATAGGGGTTGGCATCGGCCCCCGCCACGCGGTGTTCTACCCGCCGGTCGGTTGGGCCCGAGTACGGCACACGCACGGCCACGCCGCGGTTGTTGACGCCCCACGAGGGCTGCAGCGGCACATAGCTTTCGCGCTGAAAACGGCGGTAACTGTTGGCGTTGGGTGCGAACAGCGCCATGCCATCGGCCATCGTCTCTAGTAAGCCGCCCACGGCCTGATGTAGCAGTGGTGAGCCGTCAGCCGCCGCGCTGGAAAATACGTTGTGCCCGTGGCGGTCGAGTAGGCTCACGTGCAGGTGCGTGCCGCTGCCGGCCATGTCGGCGTAGGGCTTGGCCAAGAAGGTGGCCTCGGCGCCGTGGTTTAGCGCCAGCCCTTTGATCAGTCGCTTCAGACGCAGCGCCTCATCACAGGCGCGCACCGCATCGTTGCCGTGGCGTAGGTTGACTTCCATCTGGCCGGGGCCGTATTCGGCCAGCGAGCCAGTGGCTGGAACGTTTTGCAGGGCCGCAACACGATCGACCTCCTCGAGGAACGCCGACCATTCATCGAGGTCCGCCATGGCATTGATCTGGGTACGGTACTCACGTCGCCCGGTCTTCGGTGAACGTGGTGGCTGGGCTAGACCGGCGGCTGTTCGCGCGGTATCCACCAGATAAAATTCCAGCTCTACCGCTACCACGGGTGTGAGTCCGAGCGCCTCGAAGCGCTGTAGCACCTGCGCGAGTAAATGCCGGCAATCGCCATAGAACGGCGTGATGGCATCCGCCTCGTACATGCTGACCTGAACCTGGGCCACCCCCTCGCCGAGCCACGGGGTGGGCACGAGGCTGCCCACGATGGGCAGGCAAGGGCGGTCGGCGTCGCCCTCATCAAAGCCGAGGCCTGTGGCCTGGATGGTGCCGCCTTGTATGTCTAACGCAAACATCGAGCCGGGGAGGAACAGTCCGCGCTCATAAACGGCCGCGAGACCCTCGCGTTCGACACGCTTGCCGCGCAAGACGCCGCTGGTGTCGGTCAGCAGCACATCAATGGCGCGCACTGCCGGGTGCCGCGCGAGAAAGTCCGTGGCTTCGGTCACAGGGGCTGCGGTGTCGGGGGGCATGGGGGTCTCGAACGGCGCGTTTAAGATTTGGTGAACATTGCAACGCGGGATGAGTCACAGGTTACCTCATTCGACCTCCGGATCGCTCAGGAGCCTACTTTTTTCGCGCTGCAAAAATGCAAACTGCGGCCAGTTTGTACGCCGGGAAGGCGGCTTCTGTGGTTTAATAAAGCAGTTCCGGTGCCATTGGGGCCCGGAGCAACTGTTCAAAATCCTAAACATGCGCGCGCCTGTAGTCGGCATCCCTGCGGACCGTCGGTGGCTCGGTCATCACCCCTTCCACTGTGTTGGTGAGAAGTACCTCAGGGCGGTGCACCAGGCTGGCGGCGTTACGCCCTTCCTTATCCCGGTGCTCGGGGAGGAACTCGACCTCGAGGCGATACTCGCCTCGGTCGACGGCCTGCTGTTTACTGGCAGCCCATCCAACGTAGAGCCACACCATTATGCCGGTGCGCCGAGCGCGCCAGGTACGCTGCACGACGCACACCGGGATGCCACCACGCTGCCACTGTTGCGGCTGGCCATTGCCCGCGATGTCCCGGTTCTGTGTGTCTGCCGTGGCTTTCAAGAGCTGAATGTGGCGCTGGGTGGCAGCCTGCACCAGAAGGTGCAAGCGGTCCCAGGTTTGCTGGACCATCGTGAGGACCCCAACGCCCCACTGGAGGTGCAGTACGGCCCTGCGCATGCGCTGCAGTTGATGCCTGGTGGCCGCTTTCTGACCTGGGCAGCGGGTGTCAGTCCGCTCATGGTGAATTCCCTCCATCAGCAGGGCATAGACCGCCTCGGTGATGGGCTATGGGTAGAAGCACGCGCGCCGGATGGTCTGGTGGAAGGGGTGTCCCTGGCAGGCAAGCGGTTCGTGGTGGGCACGCAATGGCACCCCGAATGGCAGGCGATGGAAAACCCGTTTTCGCGCGCACTGTTTGGTGCGTTTGGCGAGGCTTGCCGCGCCGCGGCGGGCCACAAGGAGTAGTGGTGATGAATACTAGAAAAAAACATGAGCCGGTGGCCGGCGAACCCGTCAGCGTTATTCGCCGTTTCCTACGCGATCACCGGATCGGTGAGGTCGAGGCGGTGGTGCCGGACATGGCGGGTGTGGCCCGAGGCAAGTTGGTGCCAGCAGAAAAATATGTGGAAGAGGAGGGCATGCGCCTACCGGAATCCATCTTTCTGCAAACCGTGACGGGTGAATACCCGGCCGATGACAGTGCCATCGACCCCTCCGAGATTGATATCGTCCTCAAGGCGGATCCGAGCACCATCCGGGTGGTCCCGTGGGCTGCGGAGCCCACGGCGCAGGTGATCCACGACTGTTACTACAGCGACGGGCGTCCGGTGACCATGTCGCCCCGCTATGTGCTGCGGCGGGTGTTGGACCTGTATGCCGCGCATGGGTGGGAACCGGTGGTGGCGCCAGAGCTGGAGTTTTTTCTGGTGGAACCGAATCTAGACCCGGACTACCCGCTTAAACCGCCGGTGGGCCGTTCAGGTCGGCCAGAAAATGGTCGGCAAAGCTATAGCATCTCGGCGGTCAACGAGTTCGACCCGCTGTTTGACGATGTCTACGCTTATTGTGAGGCGCAGGACATCGCTATCGACACGCTCATCCATGAAGCCGGTGCGGCGCAGATGGAGATCAACCTGCTCCACGGCAATGCGATGAGCCTGGCGGATCAGGCGTTCCTGTTTAAACGCACGGCGCGTGAAGCTGCCCTACGTCACAAGATGTACGCGACGTTCATGGCCAAGCCTATGGCGAAAGAACCCGGCAGCGCCATGCATATCCACCAGAGCGTGTTGGACGTGAAAACCGGTCAGAACGTGTTTAGCCAGCCCGATGGCACGCCTTCGCCGCTGTTCTTCGCGCATATCGCCGGTCTGCAAAAGTACCTGCCAGCCGCCATGCCGCTGTTCGCGCCAAACGTGAATAGTTACCGTCGCGTCACTCGCTACAACAGCGCGCCCATTAACGTGCAATGGGGCTATGACAACCGCACGGCCGGTCTGCGTGTGCCGGTGGCGAGCGTGGCCAACCGTCGCGTGGAAAACCGGCTGGGCGGCGCTGATGCCAACCCTTACCTGGCCATTGCCGCGTCGCTGGCTTGCGGCTATCTGGGCATGGTGGAGGCACTGAAACCCACTGAGCCCATCATTGGCAGTGCCTACGATCTGCCTTTTGGCCTGCCGCGTACGCTGGCGGAAGGGCTCAGCCTGTTGCGCGACAGCAAACCCCTGAACGAAGCGATCGGCGATCACTTCGTGAAGGCATATGCCGCGGTTAAGGAGGCTGAATATGACGCTTACCTGCAGGTCATTTCTGCCTGGGAACGCGAACACCTCCTGTTGAACGTCTGACAAAGGCCCGCCATGAACGCTCCTGTCTACCCCACGCCGGGCACTTCCTTGGCTGGTTTGCATACCACCGCCGAATGGCAGCAGTTGGATGCAGAACACTACCTCCATCCGTTCACCGATTTCAAAGCCTTGGCCAAGGAAGGTTCACGCATTATCGTGCGTGCCGAGGGCGCCTACCTGTACGACTCGGAGGGGCGGCAGCTGCTAGATGCAATGGCCGGCTTGTGGTGCGTCAATATTGGCTACGGTCGGCGTGAACCGGCAGAGGCTGCGTATCGTCAGATGCTGGAGCTGCCGTACTACAACAGCTTTTTCAAGAGCGCCAACCCACCCGCCATTGAGCTGGCGCGGGTACTGGCGGAACTCAGTCCCCCGCAGTTCAATCGCGTGTTCTTTACCGGTTCTGGCTCGGAGGCCAACGACACGATCGTCCGCATGGTCCGGCGTTACTGGGACCTGCGCGGCCAGCCGGAGCGGCAGGTCATTATCAGTCGTGACAATGCTTATCACGGCAGCACCATGGCCGGTGCTTCGCTCGGTGGCATGAGCGCCATGCACGAGCAAGGCGGCCTGCCCATTCCGGGCATTGTGCACGTCGAGCAGCCCTACTGGTACCAGAATGGCGGTGAGCTTTCGCCCGATGATTACGGCATTCATGCGGCCCGCGCCGTGGAACGCAAGATTCTTGAGCTAGGGGCGGAAAAGGTGGCCGCCTTCATCGGCGAGCCCCTCCAGGGTGCTGGTGGCGTCATCATTCCGCCGGACACTTACTGGCCCGAAGTGCAGCGCATCTGCCGCGAATACGGCGTGCTGCTGATCGCCGACGAGGTGGTCTGCGGATTCGGCCGGACCGGCCGTTGGTTTGGGCAAGAGCACTTCGGTTTCCAGCCAGATCTCATGACGCTCGCCAAGGCCATCACCTCTGGTTACCTCCCGCTCGGCGCGGTCATGGTGGCCGATTCGGTGGCGGAAGTGCTGATCGAACACGGCGGCGAATTTGCCCACGGCTATACCTATTCCGGTCACCCGGTGAGCTGTGCGGTGGCGCTGGCAAATATTGCGATCTTGCGGGATGAGCACCTGGTGGACCGTTGCCGCGAGGACATCGGGCCCTATCTGCAGCAGCGTTGGCGGACCTTGGCAGAGCATCCACTGGTAGGTGAGGCCCGTGGCATTGGCATGATCGGGGCTCTCGAATTGGTGGCCGACAAGGCTTCACGCCGCTTTTTCCCAGAGCGCGGTACCGTCGGTACCCTCTGCCGGGACCACTGCTTCCGCGAGGGTTTGGTGATGCGGGCCGTGCGGGACACCATGATTATCTCGCCCCCCCTGATGCTCAGCCATGGGCAGGTGGACGAGTTGGTGGCCAAGGCTCACCGTTGCCTCGACCTGACCCTCGCCGACCTCAAAGCAGGGCGGGGTCCGGGCTAGGTCGGACGGTTTCGGCTACACAGTTGCCGGACACTGCGCTATAAAGGAGGGGTCGCCCATTCCTCTTTCGGAGTTGCCCCCATGCCGACCCCTGCCGTTTTTCGCCCGTTACTGGCTGCCGCCGTCACGTTCGTGCTAGCCGCTTGTGGCGGTGGTGAGCCCAAGTCCGCCAGCACGACACCGGCAGCCCCTGCTCCTGAAGAGAAGGTGCTGAACGTCTATAACTGGTCGGATTACATCGCCCCCGACACGCAGGCGAACTTCGAGAAAGCGACGGGCATTAAGGTGAACTACGACGTCTTCGACAATAACGAAGTGCTCGAGAGCAAGCTGCTCGCCGGTAGCACCGGCTATGACGTGGTGGTGCCGTCTGCCTCGTTTCTAGAGCGTCAAATCAAGGCTGGCGTGTTTGCCAAGCTCGACAAAGCCCAGTTGCCCAATTTCAAGAATCTCGACCCACAGGTCATGAGCGTGCTCGCCCTGCACGATCCGGGTAACCAGTACGCCGTGCCCTGGCTGTGGGGTACCACGGGACTGGGCTACAACGTGGCCAAGGTGAAGGCGGCTCTGGGCGACGTGCCTGCCAATTCTTGGGCCATGGTGTTCGACCCCAAGCTGGCGGCCAAGCTCAAGGGCTGCGGCATTACCCTGCTGGATGCCCCTTCCGAGGTCATTGACTCGGTGCTTATCTACCTCGGGCGCGACCCGAACAGCGAAAAACCGGAAGACCTGAAGGCGGCCGCTGAAGTGTTGATGGCGGTGCGTCCGTACATCAAATACTTCCACTCCTCGCAGTACATTAACGATCTGGCCAATGGTGAAGTCTGCGTGTCGCTCGGTTGGTCAGGTGACATCCTGCAGGCCCGTGACCGTGCCGCTGAGGCCAAAAAGGGCGTGGACGTGGCGTACATGGTGCCCAAGGAAGGCGCCATTATGTGGTTTGACATGATGGCTATCCCGGCGGACGCCAAGCACACACGCAACGCTCACCTGTGGATTAACAATGCGATGGAGCCGGCCGTTATTGCCGCCGTGTCTAACACCGTGAACTACGCCAATGGCAACAGTGCCTCGCTGCCGCTGGTCAGTGACACCGTGAAAAATGACCCGGGCATCTACCCCGACGAGGCAATGCGCGCCAAGCTTCACGCCCACTTAGCAGAAAGCCAAGACTACAGCCGTGATGCCAATCGCGTCTGGACGCGCGTCCGTACCGGCAAGTGACATGTCGGCTCTCCGACCGCAGGAAAAACTGAAGCCCTGGACGGACCCTGCGGCGGTGCCGTATGTCCGTATTGAACGCGTGACCAAGCGTTTTGGCGACTTCGTGGCCGTGAATCAGGTGAGCCTCGATATCTACAAGGGCGAGGCTTTCTGTCTGCTGGGGCCCTCGGGCTGTGGCAAGACCACCTTGTTGCGCATGTTGGCGGGCTTTGAGCAGCCCACCGAGGGTCGCTTGTTCATTGACGGCCAGGACATGACCGCTATTCCGCCGTATGAACGCCCAGTGAACATGATGTTCCAGTCGTATGCGCTCTTTCCACACATGACGGTGGTGGAAAATGTGGGCTTTGGTCTGCGTCAGGATGGCATACCGAAGGCCGAGCGTGAAGCACGGGTGGCAGAGATCCTGCAGTTGGTACGGCTGACGGGCTTTGATCAGCGCAAGCCGCACCAGTTGTCGGGAGGGCAGCGCCAACGCGTGGCGCTGGCGCGTTCGCTGGTGAAACGACCGAAGCTGTTACTGCTGGACGAGCCGCTCGGCGCACTCGACAAGAAGTTGCGTGAACACACGCAGTTCGAGTTGATCAATATCCAAGAAACGCTCGGTGTCACCTTTGTCATTGTCACCCATGACCAGGAAGAGGCTATGACCCTGGCCTCACGCATCGGTGTGATGAATCAAGGGGAGATTCTGCAGACCGGTACGCCTACGGATATTTACGAATACCCGACGTCCAAGTACGTCGCCGACTTCATCGGCTCGGTGAATATGTTCGAGGGTCGTCTGGTGGAGGACGAGCCGGCCCATGTCCGCATCGAATCGGCTGAGCTCGGCGGCACCGTCTATGTGGACCATGGTGTTTCCAGTGCCCCCGACGCCACTGTCTGGGTAGCGGTTCGGCCGGAAAAAGTGCGTATCGACCGCGAGCGCCCGGACCAGTTGGACAACGTGTTCGCCGGAACGGTAAAGGAAATTGCTTACTTGGGTGATGTCTCCCGTTACTTGGTGGCGCTAGACAGCGGCAAGCTGGTGCGGGTCACTCAGCCGAATACCGACCGCCGCGATGACCGGGTGACTTGGGAAGAACGGGTGTGGTTATCGTGGAGCCCGTCTGCCAACGTGGTCGTGACCCAGTAGTGTCCCGGCCGGCCTATCTGACCTTGGGCGAGCAGTTCACGGCAGCCTTGTCAGCGTTACTGGGCTGGGGGCCAGTGCGCGCAGCGCAGAGCCGCCTCAAGGAGTGGGGCCTCACGGGGCGCGTGGCCGTCACGGCGGTGCCTTATCTTTGGTTGCTGGTGTTCTTTCTGGCGCCGTTCCTGATCGTCCTCAAGATTTCTTTTTCCTCGGTCGAAATCGCCATGCCGCCGTTTGCGCCTTTGGTGCAGTGGGCCAGCGACAAAGTGATGCTCGTGCGGCTGAACCTCGGGAATTTCATGTTCCTCTGGGAAGACTCGCTGTATCTGTCGGCGTTGCTGAATTCGCTGAAGATGGCGGCGGTCTCCACGATGCTGGCTTTGCTCATTGGGTACCCGATGGCCTACGGCATTGCGCGCAGCGAACGGCATTGGCGCAATATCTTGCTGATGCTGGTCATGCTGCCGTTCTGGACCAGTTTCCTGCTCCGCGTCTACGCCTGGATCGGCCTGCTTGGGCGCAACAGTCCAGTTAACCAGCTGCTGGTGTGGTTGGGGCTGATCGACGAGCCGGGCTCGCTGCTGCAGACCGACTGGGCGGTCTATATCGGCATTGTCTATAGCTACCTGCCGTTCATGGTGCTGCCCTTGTACACGGCGATTGAGAAGCTGGACATGACGCTGCTGGAAGCGGCGTCGGACTTGGGTTGTCGGCCAACGAGGGCATTCCTGAGCATCACCTTGCCGCTCACCCGTGAAGGGATCGTGGCCGGCTGCATGCTGGTATTTATCCCGGCCACGGGTGAATTCGTCATTCCGTCACTACTCGGTGGCCCCGATTCGCTGATGATCGGTCGGGTGTTGTGGGAAGAGTTCTTCAACAACCGCGACTGGCCGGTGGCCAGCGCTGTCGCGATTGTGCTGCTGTTGCTGTTAGTGGGCCCCATCATGCTGTTTCAGCGTGCGCAGCAAGCGGCTGGCGGGGTGCATCGATGAATCAGCGGCGTTCATTCTTTGTGCTGACAGCCATGGCTTTCGGCTTTGCTTTTCTCTATATCCCCATTCTATCCATGGTGGTGTATTCGTTTAACTATTCGAAGCTGGTCACCGTCTGGGATACTGCCAATTCACCGACGCTGAAATGGTACACAGCCTTGCTGGCGGATGAGCAGGTGCTGAACGCCGCCAAACTCAGCCTGCGAATTGCCGCTATCAATGCCACCGGTGCGGTGATCCTCGGTACGCTGGCGGGCCTTGCGTTGGCGCGTTTTGGCCGCTTCAAAGGCCGCACTTTGCTCACTGGGCTGACCACCGCCCCCATGGTAATGCCAGAGGTCATTACGGGTCTGGCGATGCTGCTGCTGTTTGTGGCCATGCAAACCCTCGTCGGCTGGCCGGCGGGCCGGGGTGTCACCACGATCACCATCGCGCACATTACCTTTTCGATGGCCTATGTCACGGTGGTCATCCAGTCACGCTTGCTGACGCTAGACGAGTCGCTCGAGGAAGCAGCCATGGATCTGGGGGCGCGTCCAGCCAAGGTCTTCTTCGTGATTACGCTGCCGATCATCTTCCCGGCCATTCTCTCTGGCTGGCTGCTGGCGTTCACGCTCTCGTGGGACGACCTGGTGATTACCAGCTTCGTGTCGGGCCCGGGTTCCACCACGCTGCCGCAGCTCATCTTCTCGAAGGTTCGCCTGGGCGTGAATCCGTCCATCAATGCCCTGGCTACCGTCATGGTCGCGGTGGTGGCCTCGTTGGTGGTCGTCGCCGGAGTCTGGATGCAACGGCAGGAGCGACGACGTCAACGGGACGTGCAGATGGCGCTGGCGACCAATCAGGGAGGCGCATGAGCGCGGCGATCGGCATTGACGTGGGCGGGTCAGCGATCAAGGCGGCGGTGGTGGATTTGGAGACGGGTGTATTGGTCGGCGAGTCGACTGCGTGCCCCACGCCAGCACCCGCGACACTGGCGGCAGTCGGTGCTGTCATCGCAGGGCTGGTGCTGACACTGGAAGCTGGCACGGGCTATACGCCCGGCAGTTTGCCGGTAGGCATTGCGGTGCCCTCGGTGGTCCGCCACGGCATCACCTATACGGCGTCGAATATCGATCTCGACTGGGTGGGCGCCGATGCCCGCAGTGCGCTCGCCTACGCGGTGGGTCGACCGGTGGTGCTGCTCAATGATGGCGATGCGGCGGGGATGGCGGAGATGCGGTTAGGTGCCTGCCGTGGTGAGCACGGAACGGTGTTGTGTCTGACTTTCGGGACCGGCATCGGCAGTGCCCTGTTTATTAACGGTCACCTGCTACCGAATACGGAACTCGGCCATTTGGAGGTCGGTGGTGCGGAGGCGGAGCATCTGGCTTCCGGTCGTGCGCGTCGTGAACGCGGGCTCGACTGGGCCGCTTGGGCGACAGAAGCCTCGCGGGTGTTGACCACTTACCATGCACTGTTCTGGCCGGAGCTTATCGTCCTGGGTGGCGGGCTGTCGGACCAGTGGGAACAATTTGGGCACTTATTACGTGTGCCGTGTTCGGTGGTGCCGGCGGAGTGCCGTCAGCACGCGGGGGTCATCGGCGCGGCGCTCGCGGCCGCTGAAGGACTGGCTCCCTAAGTCTGCCCCTGACGGCGGCGCTCCCGTTGTATGCTGCTTCGATGACGACTCCCCGCCAGCCGCGCACCCTGGTGACGCACCCGCCCCAGGTTGAGCTGCCGGCGGGTAACCGCCCTTTGGTGGCGCCCATCTACCAGTCGGTGAAGTTCGAGAGCGAACGGGTGGAGGACACGCTGGCCATACTGCGGGGGGAGCAACCCGGGTTTTTCTACAGCCGTGGCCAGAACCCCACCACTCGCCAGCTGGAGCTCACCCTCGCTGCCCTGCAAGGCCGTGAGGAGGCCGTGGTGGTGGGGTCGGGGATGGCGGCGGTTTCCCTGCCGTTGTATGGCCTGCTCGCCGCCGGCGACCATGTGATTACCTTTATCGAAAGTTATGCGCCGACGCGGCAGCTCCTCAAGGGCCCCTTGGCTCGCTACGGCGTGACCCACACGCTGCTGCCGGTTGGAGATCTGCTCGCACTGGAAACCGCGCTCGCCTCGCGGGCGGTCAAGCTGGTGGTCTTTGAAAGTCCCACCAATCCCATGCTGCGCATTGCCGATGTGGCGGCGGTGACAACGCTGTGCAAGCGCTATGGCGCACTGTCGATGATGGATAATACCTTTGCGGGTTTTCACCAGCATGGCGAATATGCAGTAGATCTGTTCGTGCATTCGCTCACTAAATATGCCGGTGGCCACGGCGATGTACTGGCCGGTGCGGTCATCGGTAGTGCCGCGCATATCAAACGTCTGCGTTCGGAACACGTGCTGATCGGTACGACCCTCGATCCGCATGCGGCGTTTTTGGTGCAACGCGGGCTGAAGACTTACTTTGTGCGTTACACCGCCCAGTGCGCGACGGCCCATGAGCTAGCCGCCTGGCTCGAGGCGCAGCCTGGTGTGGAAGCGGTGCGTTATCCGGGCCTGGTTTCCCACCCCGATCACGCGTTGGCCCAGCGGCAGCAACGTGATATGGGCACGGTGGTGTGTTTACAGCTGGCCGGTGGAATGACCGCTGCCGCGCGTTTTGTCGAGGCGCTGCAGCTGTTCGGCATGGCCGCGAGCTTAGGGAGCGTGGACAGCTTGGTGATGCCGCCGCAGTTGCTGCAGCCGGGCGACCTGAGCCCGGCCCTGGCCATCCAGTCGGGCATCACTAGTGGCACGGTTCGCCTGTCTTTCGGTCTGGAAGATGTCACGGACCTCAAACAAGATTTGGCCCAGGCGCTGGCGGCTGTCGCCGCAGAGTAATGCACTAGCCGCTTGGGGGCCTATAGTGAAGACGCCACGCGTACCCGGTGCGGTCCGTAAGGCAGTACCTCCAGTACCTCCCCGCCGCCATGCCGCACCTGTAGCTGTCGCCACCACTGCGCAGTGAGGATTTCGCCGTGGTGTTGCAGGAAAACTTCCCGCGTGCTCGCGCTAAAACTTAAGAACTTCAGGAAGGTTTCGGGGAAGACGTCATTGTCGGCCACGTAAAACCAGGCGTCGGCGCTCATTTCATCTTCGTGCGTCGAGGCCGTCGGCAGGTCGCGGAAGCGGCACTCCGTCAGTAGGCAGAGCTCGTCATAGTCATAGAAGATGACCCGGTGGTGGCGCGTTACGCCAAAATTCTTCAGTAGCAAATCCCCGGCGAAGATATTGGTGTATGCCAAGTCGCGGATGCACTGTCCGTAATCAACCACCGCTGCGGCGGCGTCCTCCGGCGCTGCCGTTTGCAGGTAGAGGTTAAGTGGCACCATGCGCCGCTCGATGTAGCAGTGATCGATGATCAGGTCGGTGCCGTCTTCATGGACGGTGGCGGCGGTTTCACTCAGCAGTTCTTGCAGCAGTGCGGCGGAGAATCGCGCGCGCGGGAAACGCAGGCGTTTGAATTCCTGCGCATCGACCAGCCGTCCGGCGCGGTCGTGCTTAAACACGAAGTCGTATTTGCGTAAGACGTCTTCACGCAGAATATTCTTCTGTACCGGGAATTTGTCGCGGATTAGTTTGAATACCACATCAAACGACGGGAGAGTGAAGCAGACCATCACCAGTCCGCGCTCCCCGGGAGCAAGGTCGAACAAGTCATCAGTTTGCTCGAGGTGATGGAACAGTTCACGGAAACGTTCTGTCTTGCCCTGGCGTGCGCGGCCCAGCACGGTGAATAGTTCGGACACGGGCTTGCGCGGCAACAGGCGTTTTAAAAATAGTACTGCCTCGCCAACCCGTTCCAAGTCGACATGGAAATACGAGCGCGTGAAGCTAAACAGGATGGAGACGTCTGCCTCGCGCAGCAGCACGGCGTCGACATGGACGCCTTTTTCCGAGTTGCGTAGTGCGATGGCCAGGGGCGCCACGAAAGTGCCGCAATCGAGCCTTCCGACGAGATAGGCACGGGTGGTTTGCCAGAACACTGGACGAATCACTTCCAGCTGGCTCAGCTCGACGCCTTCTGCGTCCAGTAACGCCTGCACTTCACCTGCCACGTGTTTCACGCTGGCGTTGAAGTCTCGCCACGGTGAACGGGTACGAAAATCGCCGAGGACGTCTTCAAACAGCAAGGCGAGGTTTCCGCGGTTGGCGTACGCGGTGGTCATGACTTCGCCCGAGGCGCCAGCAAGCGGGTCGAGGTCCAGCGCCACAAATTCGATCTGGGCATCAACGCCCACGGTACCGAAGAAGCGTCGCGTGGCCGAGTTGAAGAAGGTCTTGCGAAACTCGCCGTCGGCCCGGGTGGCGATGAGGTGGGCGAAGTGCGCCTTCAGCGCCTGCCACAGTCCACGGTCGGTGGCGGTGGTACCGAGTTTTAAACGTAACTCGGCGACACAGCGGTCGACGTACCGTTCATAAAGCTCAATGCGCTCTACGGCGTCCCGCTGGCTGCCATTCCAGTCGCGGGTGTCAAAACGCTGTAACGCGCGGCGGGTCACAGCCCGAAAGGCGCTGTTATAGCCGTCGAAGGCATCGATTACATCTGCCGCACAGGTCTCGGCGAGCAGGTGATCGGTCGGGGCAGGAGTCGTGTTCACGGCGCGCCGCCCCGGCTGAGTTACAGGTTCCGAATTAAGGCGTCACCGAATTCACTGCACTTCACCTCGGTGGCGCCATCCATCAGGCGCGCGAAGTCATAGGTGACCTTTTTCTGCGCAATGGCACGGTCCATAGCGGTGATGAGCGCATCAGCCGCTTCGGTCCAGCCCATG
This sequence comes from Gammaproteobacteria bacterium, assembly GCA_947469285.1. Classification (GTDB taxonomy): domain Bacteria; phylum Pseudomonadota; class Gammaproteobacteria; order Steroidobacterales; family Steroidobacteraceae; genus CAIOHZ01. The sequence continues at coordinate 29,319 of CANIOW010000012.1, read as the reverse complement.
TAACGCAGCATCATTTCGCCGGAGAGGATCAGTGAGCCCGGGTTTACCTTGTCGAGGTCGGCGTATTTCGGCGCGGTGCCGTGCGTGGCTTCAAACACGGCATGACCGGTCGCATAGTTGACGTTACCGCCTGGTGCGATGCCGATACCACCCACCTGAGCCGCTAGTGCGTCGGAGAGGTAGTCGCCATTCAGGTTCAGCGTAGCAATGACGTCGAAATCCTCAGGACGCGTCAGTACCTGCTGTAGCGTGATATCGGCAATGGCGTCCTTGATGATGATCTTGCCCGCTGCTTTGGCCGCCTCTTGCTCCGCATTGGCTGCCTTTTCACCGTTTGCCGCCTTGGTGCGTTCCCATTGCTCCCAGGTGTAGGTCTGTTCCGGGTAGTCGCGCTCTGCGAGCGCATAGCACCAGTTACGGAAGGCGCCTTCCGTGAACTTCATGATGTTGCCCTTGTGGACAATCGTCACGCTCTTACGGCGGTTGGCGATGGCATAGTCGATCGCCGCTGCAAACAGGCGTTCGCTACCCTCGCGCGAGACCGGCTTGATGCCGATTCCGGAGGTGTCCGGGAAGCGGATTTTGCCGTAGGCCTTCGGGAAGGCTTCCTTGAACAGCGCTTTGAACTTCTCGCACTCGGCACTGCCAGCTTCGAATTCAATGCCGGTGTAGATGTCCTCGGTGTTCTCACGGAAAATGACCATGTCCACTTTTTCCGGCGCCTTGACCGGCGAGGGAACGCCCTTAAACCAACGCACCGGGCGCAGGCAGACATATAGGTCCAGCATCTGGCGCAGGGCCACGTTCAGGCTACGGATGCCGCCACCGATGGGGGTGGTAAGCGGTCCCTTGATGGACACCAAATACTCGCGGCAGGCGTCGACGGTTTCGTCGGGCAGCCAAGTGTTGGCCAGCTCGTTGGCTTTGCCACCGGCCAGTACTTCCATCCAGTGAATTTTGCGGGTGCCGGCGTAGGCCTTCGCTACCGCGGCATCTAAGACCCGCACCGTGGCGCGCCAGATATCGGGGCCGGTGCCATCGCCTTCGATGTACGGAATGATGGGGTTCGGCGGCACATGGAGCGCGCCGTTGAGAATGGTGATCTTGGCGCCGCTAACCGGAACGGTGACTTGGAATGACATCCAGAGGCTCTCTTCAAGGTAGGGGAAAGAAGGGGGAATGCTAGCAGAACTGCCTGCGCCCGGCGTCAGGGCCTGCCGCAGCCGGGGTGGGCAGGCCAAAGCGCGCGCTGGTGACGGCTGGCTGGCAAGGATTTAGCCGGCAAAATTGTCCAGCGGGGCCAGTCGGTAGCCTTCGCCATGGACGGTGTGCAGCAACTTGCGCTCGAAAGGCTTGTCGACGGCAACGCGCAGCGCGTACATGTGGGCGCGCAGGACATCGCCCGTCGGGGGAGTGTCGCCCCACAGCGCCACTTCCAATTCCTGACGCGTGACCACCCGGTGGCTGTTCTGTAACAAGATATGCAGGATGCGTCGGGTGCTGGGGTTTAAGCGCAAGGTCTGACCGGCACGCTCTACGACGAGGGTGGCTGGATCGAAACGGAGGTCGGCCACCTGCAGTACTTCAGGCGCGCTAGCCGGTTGAGCGCGGCGCAGCAGGGCACGGACGCGGGCTTCCAGTTCAGCCAGGGCGAAGGGTTTCACCAGGTAGTCGTCGGCACCAGCATCCAGGCCCGCCACCCGGTCGGCAACCGAGTCCTTGGCGGTTAACATGAGGACCGGCAATTGCTCAAGGCCTGCCTGACGTAGCCCGCGACAGACGTCCAAGCCGTCCAGTTTCGGCAGCATTACATCGAGGACGACAATATCAAACTGGCCGCCACGGACAGCAGCGAGAGCGGATTCTCCATCCTCACAGACCTGCACCCAATGGCCGAGACTGGAAAGATGGTCGGCAATGTTGGCGGCGAGGTCTGGTTGGTCTTCAACAAGCAGCATGCGCATGCTTCCATTCTAGCCCGTTTAGGTTAGGGTCGTACAATTGACGGCGTTGGGCGCGTTAAACTATGGCCTTCGCCTAGGAGTGTTGGGATGTCTGCGACCCGTCAAACCCCGCCTGCCCGCACTGGGTTTCGTATGCCGGCGGAATTTTCGCGCCACGACGGGTGCTGGATGTTGTGGCCGGAACGCCCTGACAACTGGCGCTTGGGAGCAAAACCGGCACAGGTGGCCTTCGCGGCGGTGGCCGCGGCCATTGCGGCCAGCGAGACGGTACGCGTAGGCGTTTCCGTCCGCCAGTACGCCCATGCCAGAGCGCTGCTACCGGCAGCCGTGCGCGTGGTGGAAATGTCCGCGAATGATGCTTGGATGCGCGATGTCGGCCCGACTTTCGTGGTCGATGCCAAAGGTCGCCGCCGTGGTATTGACTGGCGCTTCAACGCTTGGGGCGGGCTCCAAGATGGCTTGTACTTCCCCTGGGACTTGGACGATGCCGTGGCGCAGAAAGTCTGCGAGTTGGAGGGTGTGGATCGTCACCGCGCTCCCTTCGTGCTGGAGGGCGGCGCTTTCCATGTGGATGGGCAGGGCACGCTACTGACCACGGAAGAGTGCCTGTTGAATCCAAACCGTAATCCTGGTCTGAGCCGCAGCGACCTTGAAGCGCGCTTGCGCGACTGGCTTGGGATTGACACTGTCGTTTGGCTTGGTCAGGGCGTGTGCATGGATGAAACCGGCGGGCATGTAGACAATCTGGCCTGCTTCACCGCCCCCGGCGAAGTGGCTTTGAGCTGGACGGAAGACCGGCGCGATCTGATGTACGCCGTGGTGCGCGACGCGGAGGCGCGGTTACGTGAGGCGCGTGATTCGCGCGGCCGTCGGTTGAAAGTACACAAGTTGGTGCAGCCCGGGCCGCTGTATATGACGGCAGAGGAAGCGAGTGGCATTGACCGTGCCGACGGTACCAAGCCACGTTGTGCCGGTGAACGACTGGCGGGCAGCTATGTGAATTTTTACATTGCTAACCGGCAGGTGGTCATGCCGCTGTTGGACGCGAAGCGCGATGCGGCGGCGGCAGCGGTGCTGAAACGCTGCTTCCCAAGCCGCCAGGTGGTGGGCGTTCCGGCGCGTGAAATTTTGCTGGGGGGTGGCAATATTCACTGCATTACGCAGCAAGTACCGCAGGCCCGCAGCGTGGCCTAGGGCTGCCAGGCCAGTTCGAGGAAGGCGGCGCGGCCGCGGCCGGGGAAATAGCGCCAGTTGCCGAAACTGAGGTCGGCGCGGTCGGCATAGGCGCGGTCTGTCAAATTGGTTACCCGCAGCGCGAACGACCAAGTCGGTGTGGGTGTCCACATGGCGCGCAGGTTCAGCAGGTCGTGCCCGGGATAGCGCGCCGTGTTCGCGGCGTCGGCGTAGTAAGGGCCTACCGCCACCCATTCCAGTTCCATGCGGGTGTGAGGCAGAGGCTCGAGAGTCGCGCGTAGCGTGTGTAAGCGGCGCGGAGCGGTGTCCACGTCATTGCCAGCGATGATGCGCTCGCCTTGTTCCACCGCGCGGTCGAAGCGGTAGGTGTGCCGTGCAAGCGTGGCTTCACCAGACAGTGCCAGCCACGTAATGGGTTGCCAATGCGCTTCCATTTCCACGCCACGATGGCGAGTACGTCCATCACTGACATTGAAGGCATTGGCATCGCGCAGGATGACCTGCTGCTTTTCCATGCTGAACGCAGCCACCGACCAGTGGAACTGGGCATTGCGCCCACGCGCACCCACTTCTAGTGAGCGCGCAGTTTCGGGTTGCAGGTCAGCCACCCGCTGCTGTTTTTGCAGGCGGTAAAGTTCGGTGGCTTCGGGCGGGCGAAAACCACGCGCTAGGCTAGTCCACAGCGCCAGAGCGGCGCTGGGGTGCCAAGTCAGTCCCAGCCGTGGTGCTACTTCGCTGAAACGATCACGACGGTCCGCTGGGCGCGCGTAAAGGCAGCCACCAAAGCCGCACACCGTGCCATTTTCGGCGGTGTTGCCGTCGCTCATCTGGTTGTCATAGCGGTAGGTGGTGCGGTCCATGCGCACGCTGCCAAGCAAGGTCCAGTGGGGGCCCAGTTCGCGCTCGACAGTCAGCCATGGCGCAAGCGCGTGCATGCGGACCTGGTAGTCATAGTGCCGACCGGCGGGACGGATGCCACGCGCTGCTGCCGACCCTTCCAAAGTGGGGCCGCTTTGCGCCTCGATGAGATAACTGTCTGCCTGTTCGGCATCGAGGCCAAGCCGCCAACGGCTACCCCCGAAATCCAGACCCCGGCTGAGGGTGAAGCCTGCGCCCTGCTGGCCGTTGCGCTCGAGGGGCTTGCCAAGCAAGAAGTGCTGCAGAAAACGCATACGCGAGGCGCGTGCAAAGACGGTGGCCTGCCAGCCCGTGGGGGCCTCTGCTTCCCAGCGTGCGAGCAAGCGCAGGGCGCTTGCCTGCCGGAAAGCTTCAGGGTTGGCATTGGCCCGGGCGAGGGCGGGGTCGCGGTAGCTATCTAGGCCGTTGATGAAACCGCCCGTGTCTTGGTCCAGCGTGGTGCCGGCGAGTGACAGCGTCAGCTGCCCATCGCCGAGGCGTGCGCCCCATTTCAGGTTCAATTTTTGCTCGTCGATCCCCGTGTCAGTGCGCCAGCCACCGTCATGGGTGGTGTGGCCGGCAAACGCCAAGCGCCCACCGCCGAGCACGGTACTGCCTTGCAATTTCAAGCGGGTGTAGTCGTTCTGACCCAGTTCAAGGCCGGCGCGCCACGGCGTGTCCAGGGCCACACTGCGCACGTTGACCAAGCCGTGTAGCGCATTGGCTCCCTGCGGGCCGAGCCCTGGGCCGCGTAGCACCTCTACGCTGGCCGCCTGTTCAAGGTTGACCTCAAACAACTCGTTGACGTTGCAGCTACCCACGGGACGCAGCGGCAGGCCGTCTTCCATGAGCAGAAAGGCGCCGCAGGCGCCTGGGCCGGTGAGCACCGGTGAACGCAGGGCGACCAGCACCTCCTGGCCACTGCCGCGTTGCAAAAATGCCCCCGGGACCCGGTTTAAGGCTTCGCTGGAGTGGGTCGCGCCAATGGTCTGCAGTGCATCCATGCTGACGCTGCTGACGCTGCCGGGGTAGTCAAAGGCCGCGATGCGGGTGCGGGTGGCTTGGATAAGCACTTCGTCCAACGAGACGGGCTCTACGGCGGGTTGGCTCAAAGCGATTGGCGCAAACCCCTGCCACAGTGCGGGCAGCAAGGCGGTGAGCAGTGCGGCCCGCGGGGCATGGCGGCGTCGGGCGCCGTTCTGGGAAACCATCACGGCACTTCAGAGTTTCTGGATGCGCTCGCAACGCAGGGTTGGACGGTCGCCGGGCCGCGAAAACTCGTGCTTGCGTCCCATCTCGAGGATGGCGGCGTCCCTTTCCGTGGCCGAAGCGTACCAGTGCTCTCTCTGCCATTCATTGCCCAGCAGGGCGCTGAAGGAATCGCCAGCGGGCAGCCGGACACGAATGCCATAGGGCTGGTGGGCCGGTGGGAGCGGCTGGTGCAGGTTGTGTTCGTTCGCGATGGCCATGGCAACATTGTACGATGTGACCCATGGACCCCGCCACTCTCTCCGCTGATTTTTTCCGCTACATCGGCCTCACCTTGGTGACCCTGCTGCCGATCATCAACCCGGTGGGCACCGCCGCGCTGCTGCTGGGTATCGGTGCTCACCTTGGCGAGCAGGAGCTTGAGCAGCAGGTACGTCGGGCGTGTTGGTACATGACCGGGATTTTGGTGGTGTTTTTGGTGCTGGGCACCTTCATCATGAAGTTCTTTGGCCTGTCGTTGCCGGGGTTGCGCATTGCCGGTGGTCTCATCATCGCTTTCAGCGGCTTCAAAATGCTGTTCCCGCAGGCGGTGGTGGCGGACGACGCGGCGCGCCGTGAAGCGGAGAGCAAGGCGGATATCTCCTTTACCCCGTTGGCGATGCCCAGCTTGTCTGGCCCCGGCGCGATCGCCACGGTCATTACCATGAGTTCCACCATTCGCGGTGCAGGTACCAGCGGCTATCTGGAAACGTTCGAGCACGCGGCGGTCGTGGTCGGTATTTTTATCAGCGCGCTCATCTGTTATCTGGTGCTGCACGGCGCCACGGCGCTGTCGCGGGTACTGGGCGTTAATGGGGTCGATGCGGTGTCGCGCATCATGGGTTTCTTGCTCATTTGTATCGGCGTGCAGTTTGGCATTAACGGCATTACCGAGCTGGTGGTGAGTGTCGGCCCGGTGAGGCCGTGAGCCCATGAGTGATTCGCGCCTCGGCCGGTGGTTTGCCGCGGCCGTGGGGGCGCATGCAGGGCGCAGTGGCTTTGCGGTGCTGGGTGAAGGCACTGAAGCCTGGCTGTCGCGCACGGCGCTGGCGGATTACGCCGACCACACGATCGACCTGCAGTACTACCTTTATGCCGCTGATCGGAGCGGTTTGGACTTGTTGTCTCGTCTGGCCGCTGCGGCTGACCGCGGGGTCAAGGTGCGGTTGCTGGTGGATGACAGCAATTTGGCGGTGTCGGACGTGGTGGCCGCCCAGTTGGCCACCCACCCGAATATCGACGTGCGAGTCTTTAATCCGTTTGCTGGCCGGGTACGCTGGTTGCGGATCTTTGAAGGTCTGTTGCGCCTGAAGCGCCTTAACCGCCGCATGCACAACAAACTCTTTGCCGTGGATGGCTGCGTGGCGGTGGTTGGTGGTCGCAACGTCGGCGATGACTATTTCGATGCTGACCCGGTCCGTAATTTTACGGATGTCGACTTGCTGGCGGTGGGGCCGGTGGTCCGTGAGGCTATCAGTAGTTTCGACGAGTTCTGGAACAGTCCTTACGCCGTGCGGCCAGAAGATTTCCTGCAGAATCGACCAGCGCGCATCGCTGTGCAGCGACTGGTGACGCAACTGGCTGCGGACCACTCACCAGCCACTCGACCGCGGCCGACGCCTGCGGCACAGACGCGGTTTCTGCGCACATTGGCAGAAGACGCGGAGGCACTGGTCTGGGGTGAGGCGCGGTTCCTGCATGACCCGGTGCAAAAGGTCCATGTGTTTGCTCGCCGCACTTCGGTGGTGGGCGCGGCGCTGCTGCGTGAATGGCATGCGGCGCACACCGAGGTGCTGCTCGTGTCGGCCTATTTTGTGCCACGCCGGCTGGGTCTACGCCTGACGCGTGAAGCCGTGCGGCGGGGTGTGCAGGTGAGCGTGCTCACCAACTCGCTGGCCTCCAATGATGTGGCCTTGGTGCATGCCGGCTATGCACGCTACCGGCGGCGTTTGCTGGCGTTGGGCGCGCGTCTGTTCGAATTCAGACGTTGGCAGGATCCCGTCAGTGCAGTGCCCGGATACCGACCGCGCGAGGTCTCCTTGCACACCAAGCTGGCAGTCTTCGACCGCAAAGTGTGTTGGGTCGGTAGCTTCAACTTCGATCCGCGTAGCTTCTTGCTCAACACCGAGGTCGGCCTGATGGTGCGTAGTGCGCCATTGGCCGAGCGTTTAGCGGCCGTATTTGCCCGGGATACCGCGCCTGAACACGCCTGGCAAGTGGAGCTGCGGCCGCTGGCATCGGCGGCAGCGCCCTTGGGGCAGCACCGCTGGCAGGTCATTTGGCTGGGCAGCGAGCAGGGTGTGCCGGTGATGCAGGCGGTGGAGCCGGACACCTCCCGCTGGCGCCGCTGGTGGGTCCGCCTAGCGGCCCATATTCCCGGTGTGGATACCGTGTTGTAGTGTGGGTCTTAGGCTTTAAGATACGCGGTGGATGATGGGAGAAAAAAGTATGTTCATGCGTCGGGAAAAATTAACGGGTTTGCCCAGCGCGGAGGTGGCACTGCCTGGTCGTGCTACGGCACTGCCGGTGCCAGCCGGGCACTTTGTTCACGGCCGGCCGCTCGTTGGGCCTTTCCCAGCAGGCTATGCGACGGCTCTGTTTGGTCTGGGCTGCTTTTGGGGCGCTGAACGAAAGTTCTGGCAGATTCCCGGGGTGTACACCACGGCCGTGGGCTATGCGGCGGGGCTAACGCCAAACCCCAGCTACGAGGAGGTGTGTTCGGGCCTGACCGGACACAACGAGGTGGTGCTGGTGGTCTTTGACCCGTTGCGCGTCACTTACGCGGAGCTACTGCGGGTGTTCTTTGAAAGCCACCACCCAACGCAAGGGATGCGTCAGGGTAATGATGTAGGCACACAGTACCGCTCGGGTATTTACCCCTTTGACGCCGCGCAAGCCGATGTCGCAGCGGCGGTGTGCGCCGCCTATCAAGCGGCGCTCCGGGCGGCTGGATTGGCTGGTGAAATCACCACCGAAGTGCTGCCCGCGCCGGTGTTCTATTACGCCGAGGACTACCACCAGCAGTACCTCGCGAAGAATCCGAACGGCTACTGCGGCATGGGGGGCACGGGTATTACCTGCCCCATCGTTCCTGCTGTGCTCACTGCCGACCGCTAGCCGCGACCCTAGTTACCGCTGTGGCGGTAATCGCCAAGGTTACCGCTGCGGCGGTAACGGCGTGGTCTGCGCTGGCGCCGACTCCAGTGCTGCGGTGTTCGCTGGGGGCGGGGCTTCACCCGCCGGTGCGGGCGCAGCGGCAGTGTCTGCTGCGGGTGGCATGGGCGGCGCGAGTGGCGGCAACGGCGGCGGGGGGTTGCGAGCGTTTTCAGTGAGATGACTGACAGCGATGGTTACCCGCTGACCGCTGTATGGCGGCAGTGGCGCACCAGCGGCAAAGATCTCGGAGGCGAGCACGCCGGGCTTTTGGTAGAAGCGAGCGTTCGCTTTGCGGTCGATGCTGATGATGCCACCGTCCAGCGCTATGCCGGCGAACAGGCCTTTCGCGCGCGAGTAGGCATAGACCTCGGCCTGAAAGGTGCTGTCCGTCGAGCCCGAAGCCTGTCGGCCGAGTGGGCCGACGGCGATGGAAGCGTCGGCGCCGAGTGTTAATTTGCCGCCGGTCACGCCTTCAATGCTTTGACGCGTGGTGAATACCAGCACCACATCGACCGTTTGCACGCCGAATTGCCAGCCAAAACTCACGCCGCCCACCGTGATGAACGCCGGGTTGCTCCATTGGCCTTGCGCATCGCGGACCAGCACCACGCCCTTGCCGCCACGCCCGCCGAGCAGCAGTGCGCCGCGCGCCATGCCTGGAATGATGGCGATTCCCTGCGCGCGCCGCAGCAGTACTTCCGGAATACGCAGTTCCGGCAGCGACTGCATTTCGTTTAACACGTCGACGGCTAGCAGTGCGCGTGCTTCTTCTGCGGGCGCACCGGGTGGAGCTGCCGTTTCTGCCCTGGCTGGCATAGCAGTGACCAGTGCCAGCGTGGCCGCGGTTGCCAGAACGAGTGCGCGCCAAGGATGCGCGTGGGTAAATACGGTAGAACGAGACATGAGGACTCCTTGCATGTCAGAAAGACGCCGACACCGATACTTGTAGCAGGGTGGTGTTGGACTGGTAAAGCGGTTCGCTGCCGAGGGCTAGGCCCAAGCGGCTGGCGTCATGGTAGTCGTCGTAGCGACGACGGTGGTGTTCGATACTCGCATGCAGTGTACTGCCAGTCACGAAGCCGAGTCGTGAGCGCAGGAAATGCCAGGTGACACCCAGGCCACCACCGAGACTGCTGAACTGCGCCAGAGCTGGGTCGCGGCTCAGGAATTCCTGTGCGTTCCGCTGGCGGTACAGATCTTGCTGGAAGTAGGCCCTGTCCTGCCGGTAGTGGCGCAGGTTGGCATCGACCGACAGCGCGTCGCCAAAATAATGGACATAGGTGGCGCGGGTGGTGTGCGCGTGGATCCCCCAGTTGTCCTTGAAATAGCGATAGTCCAGCCCCGCTATCGCCTGCCATGGCAGGGTGTAGTGCGCGCGCAGCGCTAGTGCGTCGCTGCTGCGTAGGGTAGGTAGCTGTTCTGGCTGGCGTGCATAGCCGTCGGCGGTGGCTACATCGCGATAGCGCACGGTACGGTACGGGTCGGCCAGATAGCCGGCGGCACTGTCCGCCTCGAACGTAGCCCCCAGCAGCAAGTGCGGGGTTAGCAGGTGGGAGACCGCCAACTGGTAGCTGCGTCGGGTAGCGTCGCCGGTGAAGCTGGCGTCGCCACGGCGCGTGTAGCGCTCTTTGCTGCGCTCATGGGCAAGGGTGAATCGCGTTAGATCGCCAAACAAGCTTTCAGAGAAGACAAGGCGGAGCGTATTGCCCTCGGCGTCGTCGGCGCTGTGGCGCGCGTAGCCGACCCCATAACGGCTCTTGCCGTCACGCAATCCCAGATCGAACGCATAGCGCGTGCGGGTCTCATGATAAGGCCCGCCCGCCAATGTCAGGAGATCCACTGAGTCGTCATTCACTTGCTCATGGCTCACCTCAGCGCTGGCCGAATAGTGACGACCGAAGTCCCGCCGTACCAGCAGCGCTGGTCCCTGCACGGTGCGGGTATCGTTGTTGTCATAGGCATAGCCCAGCTCCGCCTGTGCCTCCAGCCGCGGAGGGGAGGGCAGCTGGGTGGCGCCATGAGCCGCCTCACTCCATGCCTGAGAGCGGACGACCGCGGCGAGGGCCAGTGGCGATGGAGCGAGACGGGCGTGCGAGGCAGCCAACGACGTGCGCTCATAGGGCCGCACCGTGGGTAAACGCAGATGGCTACAACCCTCGAGCAACAACACCGGCAGCATCACCACGAGGGCGCGTCGTGTCAGCAGGGGCAGAAAAGACATGGTGAAAGTCCTCAGGGAGCTTCAGCGAGCAGGGCGCGCACCATCTCGAGGTACTGTGCTTCATCACCTGGCAAATAGGCGCGGTGCTGCCAGCGCCATTGGCCGCGGCGGTCGATGAGCAAGGTGGTGGGCATGGCCTGAACGTTGTAGGCGTGGGCAACCTTGTTGTCGAAGTCACGCAGAATCGGGAAGCCAAGTTTTACTTTTTTCAGAAAGGGTTTGAGCTTGGCGTCTGCCGCCTCAACGTTTACACCGAGCAGCGTGAAGCCACGGGGAGCGAATTCATGGGCCATGGCGTCGAGCAGGGGCATTTCCTGACGGCAGGGCCCACACCAGGTGGCCCAGAAGTTCAGCATCACCACTTGACCACGCAAAGCTGACAGGCTTTGTGTCTGTCCGGGCTTGCCCTCTACAGTGAGGGTGAAGTCGGTGGCGGGCCGCGGTGTAATTTTTTGGCCGGCACCGGCGAGTGCTGGGAGTGCCAACAAGGCGGTGGCCGCCGACAGTTGGCGCAGGACTTCGCGGCGTGATTCCAGCCTAGCGTTGCGTCGCAGCATTAGAAAAACACGGTGAAGCCGACATAGCTTTCCACATTGTGCGCCGGGCGCCCGAGACCGCCGATGGGGGATTTCATGACCCGGTCACGCAGGTCGGCGCGTACCGATAACCAGTTGTTCAGCATGACGCGGTAGCCGGCACCCACTGACACTGAGAAACGGTCGTCGTTGGCGAAACGCACGGCACCGACGCCACCACTGAGGTAGAGCATGCTGTTGAGCGCGCGACGCCGGCCGAGGAAGATTTCACCCGGTAACAGGTTGTACGACAGCCCGAGATCGTAATAGGTGAAATCGCGCTGCTGCGGCGTGTAGAGGGCCACGCCGGTCAAGCGTTCATAGCTAGTGCGGCCGGTCGTGGTGTGGCCGATGCTCGCTTCGGCGAAGAAATCTTCTGAGATATGGTAGGCGGCGCGTGCGCCGTACAAGGCGGTGACACCAAAGTCCTGAATGCTGATCACCCCCACATAAGGGCCGACCTCAAAATCCTGGCTGTCGATTTGGATGGGACGCACGGCGGTCCGCTGCACTACGGGGTGAATGACGGCGGGTGTCCCGCCTTCCGCATTGGTGGCCTCAGTCGGCAGTGCTGTTTCCGGGCCATCCAGCGGCTCGGGTGTTTCGACGACCTGATCCTTCATGAAGGGCAGGTGGAAAGACGGCAGATGCAAACTGGCACAGCCGGTAGCCAGTGCGCAGAGGCCGCTCAGAAGAAGAACGCGAAGCCAACGGTCCATTCATTCACTTCCTGATTGTCACTGTGGCCTGAAAAGGCCATGAAGCTGCGGTAGTCAGCACGCAGCATGAAACGGCGTGCGAAGAGTGTTTGCAGGCCAAGGCCCACATAGCCAGTCTGGCTGATGCGTTCGCCTGGTTCGAGCGCGCGGGTTTTGGGCCGCAGGTAAACGGCGCCAACGCCGAGCGAAACGTAAGGCGAAACGCGCCATTCCGGGTGAATGTGGTGCGTGAGCCCGAACAAGGCAGTCGCCTTGTTCACGCTGCGCCCCATGACGTGTGAGAACGCCAGATCGGCAGACAAACTGTCGTTGAGAAGGTAGGCGCCGCTGATGCGGATGACATTCTCTGCGCCGTTCCGGCCCGTCGTGATGCCCGCTTCTAACCGATGTTCGCTGTCGTCGTCGAGGTAGCCTGGGTCGCTGAACGTGGGTGCCGGAGGGGGGGGCTGTTCGGTCGTGGGCGAGTCGCTACGCGCCGGGGCGGTGGCGCGATCCGTCGGGGACGGAGCCGCCGCCGGGGGTGTGCCTAGCAGGGTGTTGACCAACTGCCGGTGGTGCACCCAGCCTTCATGGCGATGGTCATCGCGTACCAGATACCAGTCGGTGTGGCGTTTGTGGATTTCGACGATTTCGCCGCGAGGAACCACCTGAGTCACAGGGTAGCCGCGCCCCGGGCCCGTATGTAATTCCAGAAAGGGGTCGGTCACGGTGACCGGTGTGGCGGCGTCGCGCGCGCTACTGACCAGGGGCCACAGACCGGTCACGGCGAATACGGCCACGAGCCACCCGCGCACCCACTGGGAGGCGCAGCGGGGCAGAGTGTCCGCAGATGCTGTCCTGGCCATCAAGTCCCTCGCTCCTTGGCGCCTAAGTACCGTCAGTCGACCATGGTAAACACTTGGACCCTGTCGGGGAACAGCAGTTCAACCGGTGGGTTCAGGCAGCATACCCTTGCGCCCGACAGTAGCGGAATGTCGCCATCCGGCGACGAAACCGGTGGGGACAAGCGAGGGGCGGCCCCCTACCATCGGGTGATGAATTGCAGCGGCTTATCTTGACCCCCATGCCCTTGCGTGCCAAGTTGACCGAACAGGGTGCCCGGAGGGCACTTTCGCCATCCTTGGGAGGCGGCGATATGTTGACGGAACGTCGAACCGCTGCTTTGACCGCGCTGCTGGCTCGCGCTTGGGCCCGCGGCTTGGCCCGCGGTTTGGCCCGCGGTTTGGCATGGGCTTTGGCTGCAGCTTTGGCCGCGGCGCTGTGGACGGCGCCTGCTCTGGCCGGTCCTGCGGCTGCGCCGCCAGCACCCGAGGACTGGATCGGGCGGCACCTGCCGGTCTTTCAGGGGCCAGGCCTGGACGGTCCCAATTTGCGTAGCAGCGAATTCGTCGGCGAAGTGATGCTGCTGGGGTTCTGGGCCAGCTGGTGCAGCGATTGTCAGGCAGAACTGGAACAGTTGCAGGCCTTACATACCACCTATGCCGCTGCTGGCCTCGTTGTGCTCGGCATCAGCCTCGATGACTCGGCGGTGGAAGGCCGCGACTTCGCGCGCAGTGCCGGGGTGGCCTTCCCCGTGCTGCGCGATACTACCCGTCGCGTTAGTCGACGGTTTGCGCTGGTTAATTTGCCGACGCTGGTGCTGGTTGATCGTGCCGGCGAGGTGCGCCGGGTCTACGGTCGTGTCACGCGGCAGCAGCAGCAGGCATTGGTCACTGAAATCCGTCATTTGCTGGACGAATAGCCCATCATGAAACCCATTCCTGTCCTTGCCCGCATGCGTTCCCTGTTGGTCGCTGTCAGCGCTGTTGTCTTTCTGGCCGGTACTGCTGTTGCTGCGGCACAGACAGAGGCACCGGCACCGGCACCCGCTGCGGTGGCGGTTTTACCGGCCCCACCCGCGTTTCAGGCGCTCGACACCCAAGTGCAGGACCTGAAGCAGGAAGTGATCGATCTGAACCGTGATCTGTTCAACCTCGAAGAAGAGCTGTTGTTCCCGGCGAACACCCAGGTAGCGGTGTTTCTGTCGCTGGATGTCAGTGCGTATTTCGCGCTCGACAGTGTGCAGCTGCGGGTGGATGACAAGCAGGTCGCTAACTATCTCTACACGGAGCGTGAAATAGAGGCCCTCAACCGGGGTGGCGTGCAGCGTCTGTTTCTAGGCAACCTCAAGGTGGGCCAGCACGAGATCGTGGCGTTCTTCACCGGCAAAGGCCCGCACGACCGTGACTATCGACGTGGTGCCACGCTCACCTTCCCCAAGGGGGTGGGCGCCAAATATATCGAGTTACGTGTTAGTGACCGCCAGCGCCAGTTGCAACCAGAATTCGTGATCCGGGAATGGGAGTAACGGGGTGAGGGTGTTGCCGCTACCCCGCGCTCGTGGTCCGGTTCGCTGGGCGGCGGTGGTGCTCGGCGTCGTGGCGCTGTCAACGGCGCTGCCGGACGCGTTGGCGGCTGGCTTCGACGCGCAGTCGCTGGTGCTGCCCACCGATCCGAGCGCATTGCCGGCAGTGCAGGTGCTTGACCTGCATTACGGTGACGTCCTGTTTGAGTTCTACCGCGATGACCCGTTTGACGCGCTGATCAAGCTCAATGCCTATCGTGCGCAAGGCCATTTGACAGCCCATGCCGAGGATGCCGAGTTGTTGCTGGGAGGTTTGTATCTGTCGCTGGGTCAGCACCTAGAGGCGGGACGGATTTTCCAGCAGGTGCTCGATCAACCGCGAGTGCCGCAGAGCGTGCGCGACCGCGCGCGTTTTTATCTGGCCAAAGTCTGGTACCAGCGTGGCTACCATGAGCGTGCCGAAAGTATCTTTGCCGCGATGGGCAGCAGCCTACCGCCCGAGATGGACGCAGAGCGTCGTGCACTGCTGGCACAGGCCTTACTGCATCAAGGCAAGCTTGAGCCAGCGATTGCCCTGCTCTCGAGTTGGAGTGCGCCTTCCCAATGGCGCGGCTATGCGCAGTTCAACCTGGGAGTGGCACTGGTGCGTGCGCAGCGCTTGGAAGAGGGGGTGACACAGCTGGAAGCCGTGGGCACGCTGCCGACTGCGGGTCAAGAAACCGCGGCCCTGCGGGACAAAGCCAATCTGGCCTTGGGCTATGCGCTGTTGCAGACAGGCCAACCGGCACGGGCGCAGCTGGCGCTGGAGCGGGTTCGGCTCGAAGGGCCATTGTCTACCAAAGCCTTGCTCGGTGAGGGTTGGGCGCTGGCGGCGCTGGGTCAGCATGAGCAGGCGCTAGTGCCATGGCTGGAGCTACAAGGACGCAGCCTGCTGGATGCGGCCGTTCAGGAGAGCTACCTGGCCGTCCCCATGGCGTATGCGAAGCTGGGTGCGGATGCGCAAGCGGTGGAACAGTACGAGGCGGCCTTGCACGCGTTCGCTGCCGAACGGGTGCGGCTCGATGAGTCGATCGCGGCCCTGCGTAAGGGTCAGCTCATGCATACCATTGTCGACCACGAAGGCCGTGACCTCGAGGGCTGGCTGTGGCAAATCCGCAAGCTGCCCGAGGTGCCTGAGAGCCGCTATTTGGTGCACTTGCTGGCCAGTCACGAGTTTCAGGAGGCGCTGAAGAACTACCGTGCCTTGCTGGTAATGGAACGCAATCTGGCCGCGTGGCAGACCAGTCTGGGTGCTTTTGACGATCTGGTGGCGCAGCGTCAGCGGCGCTTTGCCGAGTGGTTGCCAGCGGCGCTGGCCAAGCTTGATGGGATCCAGGTCGATGGCTTGCGGCAGCGACAAACCGTAATGCGGGCCGCACTCACCCGTGCTGAAGCAGAACGTGATGGTGCGGCACTGGCGACCGCCAGCGAACATGCGGTGTGGGAAAAACTCGAGCGTATGGAGGCCACGTTTACTGCCCGGCCGGATGACCACGATCTCCTCGAGGCCCGCGACAAATATCGGCTGCTCCAGGGCGTGATGGCCTGGCGATTGTCTTCGACGATGAAGGCACGTGCTGCCGGCATCAGCCGCGATTTGAACAAGACCCGGGGCGCCTTGGAGGACACTAACAGTGCTTGGGCACATGTGGCGGAAGCCCGCGAGCAAATGCCAGCGCGCTTGGTGGACTATCGCCGTCGGCTGGACGCCCTGCAACCGCGCGTGGCAGCTGCCCGGCAACAGCTGCTGGCCATGAAGGCGCAGCAAGAACAGTTTCTGGCCACGCTCGCCGTGGCCGAGCTGCAGCTGGAGCAAGGGCGGCTGGCCACCTACGAAGTGCAGGCGCGGTTCGCGTTAGCAGCCATTTATGATCGCGCAACGCCGAGAAAGCAGCCATGAGCGTGGCACTGGTCACCATCGGCAGCAAACAGGTTCTCGGTGCGGCGTACTTGCGCCGCTGGTCCGCGCGTGTCGGCGCAGTGCTCGCCGTTTCCACGGCACTCCTGGCCGGCGCCGCTACGCCACAGTCACCTACTATTGGCGATCTCAAAGGGCGGCAGGTGGAGATCCGTCGCCATGCGACGGTTCCAGCCGACCCGGCGCAAACGCGCCGTTACTATGAGCAATTCCTCCAGCTGGAACCAGGCGATGCGGCACTGCGTGCTGAAGCGTTGCGCCGGTTGGGCGACCTGAAGCTCGAGGACGGCGAGTTTAGCCGTATCGAGCAGGACCTTGCCAGCGGGTCGCCGCTGGAGACGCGGGATGCTATTGCGCTGTATCAACAACTGCTGGCGGCATTTCCAGGCTATGAACACAATGATGGCGTGTTGTATCAGCTGGCTCGTGCACTCGACGCCGATGGCCAGGTGGAAGCAGCGCAGCTGACGCTGGATCGGCTGGTGCAGGACTATCCGCAAAGCCGTCGGGTAGACGAAGCAAACTTCCGTCGCGCCGAATCTTTGTTTAGCGCACAGCGCTGGCAGGAGGCGGAGCTTGGCTATCGCGCGGTCATCGCGCATGGCACCGCGGGCGTCTTTTTCGAGCAATCCTTATACAAAGAGGGTTGGGCACTGTTCAAACAAGGCGAACATGAAGCCAGTGCCGCCAGTTTCCTGCGGGTTCTCGATCGTCAATTGGTGGATGCGAAGGGGGGTCTGCGACCGCCGGATACGCTGCCCCGCGCGGAACGTGAACTGGTGGAAGATACCTTCCGTGCCTTGAGCTTGGATTTCAGCTATCTGGAGGGCGCCAAGAGTATTGATGCAGTGCTGGCAAACCGGCCCATACCCCCGGTTTATAGGCATTTGTTGTACGCACAGCTGGGCGACTTGTACATGCTCAAAGAGCGTTATACGGATGCTGCCGACACTTATCGTGCCTATGTGCAGCGTGCGCCCGATAGCGACCCGGCGCCATTGCTGCAGCAGCAAGCGCTGGCGGCTTATACCAAGGGCGGGTTCCTGCAGTTGGTGGTGGAAGGCAAGCGCGAATTTGTGGAGCGCTACAGTCTTGGTAAGCCTTACTGGAATGGACGGACTCTCGAGAGTCAACCGGCGGTAGTGCGCGAGCTGAACAGCAACTTGCGCGATCTGGCGCAGTATCACCATGCACTTGCGCAGCGCGAGAAACGTCCAGAGGAATATCTCGAGGCGGCGCGTTGGTACCGCGAGTCACTGCAGCAATTTCCCTCTGCCGCGGACGCGCCGCAAACCCGCATGCTATTGGCCGAAACGCTGGTCGATAGTGGTCGCTTTGCACAGGCCGCCAGTGAATACGAGCAAGTGGCCTATGGGTATCTCGATGATCCGCAGGCGGCAGCCGCGGCCTATGCGGCGGTGGTGGCCTATGACCGCGAGGAAGCCCAGCTGAGTGGCGACGCCAAGGTGGCCTGGCACGACACGGCGCTGGCAGCGGGCTTACGTTTCGCGAACCAGTTCCCCGCGCATCCCGAAACGCCGGTGGTGCTGGCGCGTAGTGCGAGCGATCTGTATGACCGGCACCAGTTTGCGCAGGCAGTGGCCGTGGCGCGTTTGTTGCTGGCGCGTCAACCGGCAGTGGATGACAGCCAGCGGCGTCTTGCCTGGGGCGTCATCGCCAATGCGCAGTTCGATGCGGGCGATTGGGTCAACGCCGAAGGGTCGCTGCTCCAGTGGTTACCGCTAGTGCCGACCACTGATGCCGACCATGCGACGGTGATCGAACGGCTGGCGGTAGCGGTGTATCGTCAGGGTGAAGCGAAGCAAGCTGCCGGTGATTTGGCGGGTGCCACGGCCGAGTGGTTGCGGGTGCGTGACGTGGCGCCTTCGGCCAAGGCACGTCTCACGGCCGATTATGATGCCGGCGCCTTGTTGTTGCGCAGGCAAGAGTGGCTTCCCGCCATTGTGGTACTGGAGCGGTTTCGGCGTGAATTCCCCACTGATGGGCTGCAGTTGCAAGTGACGCGCAATCTGGCGACGGCGTATCTGGAAAGTGGTCAGTCAGGCGCTGCCGCGCGGGAATTTTTGCGGATCGCCGATAACGCGGCCGAGCCCGCCGATGCGCGGCGCGAGGCCTTGTGGCGCGCGGCCGGCTTGCAGGCAACGGCTGGCCCATCGGCAGCAGCGGAAGCGGCGTTGGAGCTGTACATCAAACGCTATTCCACGGACATAGTGCTGGCCATGGAAGCGCGACAGCAATTGGCGGACCGTGCATCGGCGGCGCACGATGATAAGCGGCGGGCGCGCTGGCTGGGTGAGCTGATCAGCGCGGATCGAGACGCGGGTGCTGCGCGTACGGAGCGCAGTCGCTCTCTGGCCGCGGCGGCCGCTTTGGAGCTGGCCGTGCCGCTGCGTGATGCCTATAACGCTGTGCATCTGGTTGTGCCACTGAAGAAGTCGTTAGCCAGCAAGCGAGTGGCGCTAGAGCGGGCATTGAAAGCCTATACTGCCGCTGCCGACTATGCAGTGGCGGAAGTGACTACCGCCGCTACCTTTGAGATCGGCGAACTGTACCGTCAGTTAGGCCAGGAGCTGCTGAAGTCCGAGCGCCCGAGGGGACTCGATCGTGAAGCGCGTGAGCAATACGATCTGTTGCTGGAGGAGCAGGCCTATCCCTTTGAGGAGAAGGCCATTAGCGTGTTCGAATTGAATATCGCCCGCCTCGCTGACGGTTTTTACGACCGCGCGGTACAGCGCACCCTAGAGGTATTGGCAACGCTTAAGGCGGGCCGCTACGGCAAGGTAGAAGACACAACTTTCTTCAGCGTGGCTACGGGTGCGGTGGAGCCTGCGGCAGCGCAGACGCGTCTGGAGAGCGTGCTGCGCGCCGACCCGGCCAATGCGCTGGCTTTGCTGGAATATGGCTCGGTGCTGCGCCGTCAGGGGCAGCTGGTGGACGCTGAGGCGGCCTACCGTCATGCACTGGCGTTGCGGCCAAAAGATGTGCGTGTGCAGCGCAATGTGGCGGTGTTTCTCGATGTCTATCGCCAGCGTCCGGTGGAGGCGCTGGCCTTGTTCGAACGTGTCCAGGCCGCCCGTAGTGCGGCTGGTGAGGGCGACGACAAGCTGCTCAATGGCTGGATCGCCGAGTTGCGCAACCGCCTGCAAGCCAAGCCAGCGGCGACCACCATCGGTAGCCCATTGATGACGGAGAAACATCCATGACCCCTCTCCAACGAGTTGGCTGGGCGCTGTCTTGCCTGCTGCTGAATGCTCTTGCAGGCACGGCCTTGGCTGCCCCCCCGGAACTGGCGGCGACTGGCTCAGCCAATCGCCCAACCACTGTCCCCGCGGGCCCACCCATTGCCCCGGCGGCAGGCTCACCCGCCCGCCTCGCGGCGGCGCCAACGACAGCTGCATCGGCGGTGCCGCCGCGTACCGCGTTACCCGCGGTCGGTACCAAACGTGGCCGCAGTCAATCCGTCGATAGCGTCGAACTCGAGCGCACCACCATCACGGGTAACCGCGAGCTGCCCAATGTGATGGTCATTGTGCCGTGGAAGCCGGCGGACCCAGGGGACCTGCTGGGCGGTCCCGGGCGCAGTTTGGTGGACGAGGCGCTGGCGCCGCTGGACCGTGAGGAGTTCCGGCGTGAGGTGCGCTACCACGAGGCGCTGCTGCCGGCGCCGGCGGCAACCACGGCGCCAGGTCGTCCTTAGAGTGCGTGACTTAAGACACAGTTTGTATTTGGAAAATTGATTCAACTGGTGTCACGGGCGAGCAGCCCGGCGACACCCAATTACTGGAGCATCAGCGATGGAATCCCTTAACGTCATTGCCAACTTTTTCAAGCAGGGCGGGCTCTTTCTCTACCCGATTGCCCTGGTGTGGGTCGTCGGCCTTGGCATCGCCATTGAACGTTTCATTTATCTGCACAAGGTAGGTGGCGGCAACAAAGCGTTTTGGTTTGATTTGCAGCCACTGCTGGAGGGTGGCCGCTTCCGCGAGGCGCATCAGATCGCCACGCAATCTGAAACCGCACTGGCGCAGGTGATGCGCTATGGGCTCAGTCGCATTCCCCATTCGCGTCGCCGTGACGACGTTGAAAAAGCGATGGAAGAAAGTTTGATCGAAGTCATTCCGCGGCTTGAGCAGCGGACGCATTACCTCGCTACCATGGCCAATATCGGCATGTTGATGGGCTTGCTCGGCACGGTGATCGGGCTGATTCACGCGTTTGCCGCCGTGGCCCAGTCCAATCCGGCAGAGAAGGCCAGCCTGCTGGCGGCATCCATCTCAGTGGCGATGAATAACACCGCCCTGGGCCTGATTGTGGCGATTACCTTGCTGCTGTCTCACATGTATCTGGAAACCAAAACCACAGAGCTAACGGACAGCCTTGAGGTGGCGACTGTCAAGGTGATGAATGCTTTGTATGAACAGCAGCTGGCGCAACAGGCGGCGGCGCCGGCGCCTGTTGCCGGTACGCGTGCATGAGTGGATCGCGCATTGCTCGCCGGCAGGCGCGCTCGCATGCGCGCCGACGCGGCCGAAATGACCTGAACATCGTTCCGATGCTGGACGTGATGGTCATTCTGATTTTTTTCCTGATCTTTACGGCGGTTTTTTCCAAGACGCGCATTTTGGAGCTGAACCTGCCGGCGAACGTGCCGCAGGAGCTGCTGCCCATCAAGACGCTAGAGCTGGAGATCATCGTGCGCCCAACGGGCCTTGAGGTGGCGGATCGTAACTCCGGTCTGTTGCAGGCGTTTCCAGCAACAGCGGGCGGCTATGACTACCACTCTCTGTCAGACTATCTGGCACGGGTGAAGGCGCGTTTTCCGGAGAAGAAAGACGCCACCGTGCTGCTCGAAGCCGACGTGCCCTACGACACGATCGTCCAGGTCATGGACGCAGTGCGGATTTATGAAGGCATGCAGGACGGCCAACCGGCCCGCGGGGAATTGTTCCCGCTGGTGTCCCTGGGAGATGCCCCGAAATGATGAAGCTGCGCCTGCGCCGGCTGGCAAAAAAGGGCGGCGGCGGGGGGCATGGGATGCCCGCGCTGATCCCGATGATCGACATGCTGATGATCATGGTGGTGTATTTGTTGGTGCATACGGCCGACTACGAGATCTTGCCGAACACCAAGAACATTGCCATTCCGATGTCGACCGCGGAAACAGCACCCCGCGAAACGGTGACGGTGCTGGTGACGCGTGACGATTTATTCGTCAACGGCGCCAAAGTGATGTCGGTGGCCGCCTTGCGGGCAGCGCCTGAGGGTGCGGTCGAGCCGTTGCAGTCGGCGTTGCGGCTAGCTTCGCGCAAGCTGCCCGGCGACAACAGCGGGTTGAGCAAAGCCGAAGTGACGGTGATGGCGGACAAAACGCTCCCCTATACGGTGCTCAAGCGCATCATGACCACCTGTTCTGCCGCACAATTCGCCAAGCTGTCGCTGGCAGTGGTGGCCAAGGAAACGGCTGCCCGGGGTCCGGCACCATGAATCCTTCCGACGCTGGGCTGTTGGCGCTGGAAGCGCCCTACCGTAAATTCGAGTTGCCTTGGACGCCGGATCCGGTGCAGCAACGCCGCTTCCGCCGCTTGCTCGGCAGTGCCTTGCTGCTGTTCGCAGGCCTGGCCATTGTCCTGCCGTTGGTGACGGTCAAGGAAGCGGCCAAACCACCGGCACTGCCCGATGCCGTGGTGCAATTGGTGCTGGAGCCGCCGCCGCCACCACCCAAGCAGCCACCACCTGAAAAGAAAACGCCGGTGGTCAAGGCGCAGCCAGTGCAGCGGCCAGTGTCACTGCCCGTGGACCGCGTGCAGCAGGCACGACGGCAGGCGAAATCGGCAGGCTTGATCGCCCTGCAGGATGAACTAAAAGACTTGCGTGAGGCTTTTGAACCCTCGCCGACCAACACCCGGAATCTGTCTGCCAAGGTGGACGGCCCGTCGCGCGCGGAACGTTCGATCATTACCTCCAACGCTGGCGCAGCCAGTGGCGGTGTGTCCAATGCACCTTCCAGCCGCGGCTTTGGCGGTGGCGCGGGCTCCTTGAAGGGGGCGGGTGCAACGCAGGCGGTGGCGTCGTTTGGTGATAGTTTTGCGCGGCAGACGTCCGTCAAACGTGACGGCCAGAGCGGCAAGGCCGCACGCAGCCGTGAGGAGGTTGAACTGATGTTCGACCGTAACAAGAGTGCGCTGTATGCGCTTTACAATCGCGCGCTGCGTGACAACCCAGCTTTACAAGGCAAGTTGGTGGTGCAATTGGAAATCGCGCCCTCAGGGGCGGTGACGGCGGTGAAGTTGCTCTCCAGTGAACTGGGCGACAGCGAGCTGGAACGCAAGCTGTTGTCGCGTATCAAAGGGTTCCAGTTTTCGGCCAAGGACGTGGAGCCGCTGGTGGCACGTAAAACAATTGAGTTTTTCCCCGGATGACCAAGCCAGTCCTATACATCGCCAACAAGAACTATTCGTCGTGGTCGCTGCGACCGTGGGCCTTATTGCGTGCGCTGGAGATCCCGTTTGAGGAACGGCTCATGCGGTTTGCCGATGGCTCGAATGCCGCGGTGTTCAGCGCGTTTTCACCCACCGCCAAGGTGCCCTGTCTCCACGCGGAAGGTGCGGTCATTTGGGACTCCCTGGCGATTGTGGAGTTTCTGGCGGAGCGCTACCCCGGTGTCTGGCCGACGGATCCGCTGGCGCGCGCCTGGGCGCGCTGTGCCGCCGCGGAGATGCACGCTGGTTTTGGTGTCTTGCGCCATGACTGCTCCATGACCGTCGGGCAGCGGGTGCGTCTGCGGCAGGTGTCGCCAGCGCTGCAGGCCGATCTCGATCGCTTGCAGTCCCTGTGGGCCGAAGGCTTGCGGCGCTTTGGTGGCCCTTATCTGGCGGGGCCGGTGTTCACTGCCGTGGACGCCTTTTATGCGCCGGTGGCGTTCCGCGTGCGCAGCTATGGGCTGGTGTTGAACGTTCCGGCTGCGGCCTACGCTGGGCGCTTGTTGGCGCATCCAGTGTTGCTGGAGTGGGAAGCGGCGGCGCTCGCCGAGCCGTGGCGTGAGCCACAGCATGAACAGTGGATCGCAGCGGCTGGGGAAATTACCGCGGATTTTCGTGCCGCGGCCTCCGTTGACTGACAGCGATCAGCCGACGGCACCGTCGGCGTGGAGTGCGTTAATCTCCGCGACCGACAGGCCAGCCGCAGCCAGTACCGCAGCCGTGTGCGCGCCGTGAGCCGGTACTTCGAAGACAACGCGTCCGGGCTCCTGCGCAAATTTGATAGGAATGCCGACATGCTCATAGCCCTCCGTGTCTTTGAGCAGCATGTGCCGGTGTTGCAGGTGGGGCTCATCGAAGGCTTCGCGGAGGTTGCGTACCGGCGCGAAGCCAATGTCCTTGCCAGCGAACCAGTCGATCCAAGCGGCCTGGGTTTTGGTGGCAAACCAATCGGCGAGCACTGCCACCAGCGGCGCCTGGTGAGCGCCCGGTCCCCGCTCTGCCAACGGTACGAGATCCAAGCGACCGATTTCGCCGAGCAGGTTGCGGACAAACTTTATTTCCTGGGCGCCAAGCACCACGTGTCGCCCATCGGCCGTCCGGTAAATGCGGTAAAAAGCCGCGCCACCCCAGGTGCGCTCATTTTTGCAGTCCGGCGGGCGCCGTTCTACAAACACCGGGCCGAGGATATTGGGCATGGCGGCGATGACCGCGTCATGCATCGACAGGTCGAGGTAGTCGCCAAGGCCCGTTTGCGTGCGGCGTAACAGTGCCATCAGCACGCCGGACAAGGCCATCAGGGAGGCGTTGATATCGGCGACTGGCAGATGCGGCATCGTGGGTTGCCCGTCGTTACCGAGATTGACGCTCACCGCTCCAGCCAAGGCTTCGGTGGCCAGGTCATGCGCGGGGATGGAGGAGAGGGGGCCGTCTTGCCCAAAGGCGCTGATGCTGACGTAGACAATCTTCGGATTGCGTGCCGCCACGGCGGCATAGTCGACGCCGAGGCGCTTTACCACCCCGGGGCGAAAGCCTTCGATGAAGACATCGGCCTGCTCGGCAAGGCGCAGGAGGGTTTCACGACCAGCGGCGTGTTTGAGATTGAGAGTGACGCTCTGCTTGCCACGGTTCAGGTTACGAAAAAACGTGGTGTGACCGCCTTGGCCTAGCCCGAGATGCCGTCCCGGGTCGCCTTCGCCGGGGGCTTCAATTTTTATCACCTCCGCGCCGTGGTCGCTGAGCATCAGCGACAGGTAGGGACCTGGCAAAAACATCGACAGATCCAGGACTTTCAGGCCTTCGAGTTTCATAGAAAAGCTCCAGTCGCGAGTACGCTCGCTCCTATAGTCATGGTAGTGCAGCGAGGGCAACAACGCGCTTGCTCACGAGCTTGCGTTCGACTGGCCAGCATCATCCGTGGACCAGACGCTCTATTTTCTCCGCGGAGTAGCCAAGTGCGGTGAAGATTTCCACCGAGTGCTCGCCCAGCGCTGGTGCACGACGGTTCTCGAGGCGTTCGCCGTCGAGTTTGATCGGATTCGATAGCGCGCGGAAGTCGGGTTTCAGCGGGTGGGGTACCGGCTGGATCATGCCTAGCGTTTCCAGGTAGGGATTGTCCAGTGCCTGCGGCAGGTCATAGACGGGGGCGGCCGGTAACTGACCGTTCAGTTGGGCGAGCCACTGCGCGGTGGTTTTCTGAGTAAAGACGACATCGAGCACCTGCGTGAGGGCAGCGCGATGCTCACGTCTTGCGGTGACGGTGGCATAGTCGGCGTGGGAAGTTAGGTCGGGTCGGTTCAAGAGCGTGCACAGCACCTGCCAGAACTTGTCGGTCATGCACATGATAAAAATCCAGCCGTCCAAGGTCTTGAACAGCTGCACCGGCGTGGCCGTGGGATGCGCGCTGCGCGCCACCCTGCCAGTGACCAGACCTTCGTTCAGGTACCAGCTGCCGGGGTAGCTCAGCTGATGCAGCGCTACATCAAACAGTGATACATCGATGTCGCCGCCCTCGCCGTCACGCGCCACGCCGAGCAAGGCCGCGAGAATGCCGACCGCCGTGGTCATGCCGGTCATGTAGTCGATGATCGACAGGCCCATCCGCGACGGAGGTGTGCCAGGCTCGCCCGTCAGATGCAGATAGCCGGCCTCGGCTTGCATCAGGTAGTCGTATCCCGGCCAGCCTTTGCGTTCATTGTCGCGCCCATAGGCGGAAAGATGTGCACACAGAATGCGCGGGTTGGCGGTTTTCAGGGAAGCATAGTCCAGCCCCAGCTTCTCTGGCTGGTCGCCGCGTAGGTTGTTAAGGACCACGTGAGCGCTGTCCACCAGCTGTCGAAACGCCGCCTGACCTTCAGTGGTCTTCAGATTCAGCACCACGCTCTTCTTGTTCATATTGAACGTCTGGAAGAAGTGGCTATCGTTCGGGCCCAAAAAATAGGGACCCATGCCGCGTGTGGCATCGCCGCCGGCTTCGCGGTTTTCAATCTTGATGACCTCGGCGCCAAGATTCGCCAGATACAGCGAACCGAAAGGACCCGCACCGAAGTTCTCGAAGGTGAGTACGCGGTACCCGCGGAGCGGCTGGCGGTTCACAGCGGATTCCGGGCCGCCAGCTGGCGCGCGATGATGATACGTTGCATTTCATTGGTGCCTTCGCCAATGCACATCAGTGGCGAATCGCGGAAGAAACGCTCGATGTCATAGTCGGTGCTGTAGCTATAGCCGCCAAAAATGCGCATACCGTCCATGCTGTTGGCAACGGCTGCTTCGCTCGCGAACAGCTTGGCCATGCCGGCTTCCATATCGCAGCGCTCGCCGGTGTCGTATTTGCGCGCGGCTTGCTCTACCAGCAGCCGCGCCGCCTCGGCGCGCGTGGCCATGTCGCCTAGCTTCAACTGTATGGCCTGATGTTGCACGATAGGCTTGCCAAAGGTCTGCCGCTCCTGCGCATACTTCAGCGATAACTCCAGCGCACCTTGCGCCAGCCCAACGCCACGCGCAGCGACGTTGATGCGCCCCAGCTCCAAGCCCCCCACCGCATGATGGAAGCCATGACCTTCCTGGCCGCTGATGAGACGGTCCGTGCCGACACGGAAGTTGTCGAACACCAGCTCGGCGCTGTCAATGCAGCGGTAACCCAGTTTCTTCAGCTTGCGTCCTACCGTGAAGCCTTCGCCTTTCTCGCACAGGAACATGCTCATGCCCTGATGCCGCGGGTTGGCCTCCGGGTTGGTTTTGGTGAGCACGGCGAAGCAGTTGCCGTAGACGCCATTACTGATCCAGGTTTTGGTGCCGTTGATGACGTAGCCGGCGTCGTCGCGGCGCGCCAGCATGCGAATGCCTTGTAAGTCGGTGCCCGCGTTTGGCTCCGTCAGGCCGATGCCGCCGCGCCATTCACCAGTGGCAAATTTCGGGAGGAACCAGGCTTTTTGCTCGGGGGTACCCGAGCGTTCGACGCACTGCGCCATGATGAGGTGCGAGTTAAAGATGCCCGTCGGCGCCATCCAGACCTTGGAGATGGCCGTGACGATGCGTGCATAGCCCGTGGCCGACAAGCCCAGGCCGCCGTACTCCGGTGAGATGGTGGCACCAAACAAACCCAGCTCTTTCATCTGCTCAACGAGGTCGTGCGGATATTCATCGGCCTGGTCGAACTGGCGGGCGATGGGGCGTACTTCTTTTTCCACCCAGCGCTCGATGGCGTCGAGTAGCTGGGCCTCGTCATCGGCGGTGGGGCGGTTGCTGGCAATGTTGGAAGTCATAGAAAGCTCGCTGGTGGTGTCGGGCTGGTGCCAGGGGTGCGTCAGTAGTTGATTTTGTCTTCTACGCCATGGCCGCGCTTGGCGACCAGGATGGTGCGTTCGAATACACACACTACCGTGCCATGCTGGTTACGACCGGTGGTGCTGACCGTGACGATGCCGGCGCCTGGGCGCTTGGCGCTTTCGCGCTTGCCCAGGACCTCGCTTTCGCCATAGAGGGTGTCGCCATGAAATACCGGCGCGGGCATGCGGATTTCTTTCCAGCCGAGGTTGGCGATGGCCTTTTGGCTCACATCCGTGACACTCATGCCGACCAGGAGGGCGACCGTGAGCGGGCTACAGACGAGCGGGCGACCAAATTCGGTGGCCTTGGCGTACTCGTGGTCGAAATGCAGCGGGTGGGTGTTCATGGTCAACAGCGTGAACCAGGTGTTGTCGGCTTCGCTGATGGTGCGTCCCGGGCGGTGTTCATAGACATCGCCCACGGTAAATTCTTCGTAGTAACGACCAAAAGTTTCGCGATAGCGCTGTGGGCCGATCTGCTTGACGTTCTGCACCATGGAAGCTCCAGTAGGTGGGCGCCTGGTGGCGCGGCTAAATGTACGGACATTTGAGTTCTTGTGGCATACTAGGTCCGTGCGCAGAGGGTGTCAACTGACAGGAGGGGGCGCATGGTGAAGCGCAAGGCGGAGCTGGCGATCACGGTACCCACCGTGGGTCGAAAGCGTTACGAACAGGTGGCGGAAGCCCTGATTGACCTTATCCGCAGCGGTGCACTGGCCGTGGGTGAGACCATGCCTGGCGAACTAGAATTGGTCACGCGTTTTGGTGTCAGTCGGCACACCGTGCGTGAAGCTTTGCGGCGCCTGGAAGGTTTGGGGCTCATCGGCCGGCATCAGGGTATCGGTACCGTGGTGAAGGCGCGCGAGCCCTTGCAAAGCTATGTGCAGTCGGTGCGCAGTCCTGAAGAATTGCTGCGTTATCCGCCGGAGAGCCAGCTCACGGTGCTGCAGGTCGAGCCGGTGCGTGCCAACCGCAAGCTGGCGCGCCTTATCGGCTGCACCGTGGGGTCGCAGTGGGTGCGCGTGAGTGCGCTACGCCGCATCCGTCACAGTCATCTGCCTATTTGCCACCTTGATCTGTATTTGTTACCTGAGTTTGCCGAGGTGGCGGAGCTCATGGGGAAGCGCCTGCAGCCGGTTTACGAAATGATCGAGCAGCGCTTTGGCCATCGCGTGAGTGATGTGCGCGTGGAGATCCGCGCGGGGCTGATCCCCGAGTCGCTCTCGGGTGTGCTCGACGTGCTACCTGGTTCGCCGTCGCTGCAAGTGGTGCGTCGCTACTATGGCGAGGACCGCAAAGTGTTTGAAGTGAGCGTGTCGGAACACCCGGCGGAGCGATATACCTATTCGATCCAGTTGCGGCGCGGCTGGCAGTCTGGCGCTGATGGCCCCAGTCATTGGAGTACCTAAATGCGTAGTTTTTTGTTCGCTCCTGGTAACCACGAACGCCGTGCGGCCAAGGTCTTCCAGAGCGGGGCCGATGTCGCCATTCTGGATCTCGAAGATGCGGTGGCTACGACAGAAAAGCTGGCGGCGCGGGCCTTGGTGGTGGCGGCACTGCAGGTACCACGTTCATGTCTTGGCTATGTGCGGGTGAATGGCTTCGATACTGCCTGGTGTTGGGACGACCTGCAGGCGATCGTCGGTCCCAGGCTCGATGGCGTGATGCTGCCGAAGGTCGAACGCCCCGAGCAGCTGCAGACACTAGACTGGGTGCTCACCCAGCTGGAACGTGCTCGTGGACTGCCGGTGGGTAGCCTCGACCTGTTGCCCATTATTGAAACCGCCTTAGGCGCAGAACAATTGCCAGCCTTGGCGCGGGCCACGCCCCGCGTGCGCCGCTTGGCGTTTGGCGGCGCGGACTACACCCTCGATCTGGGCTTGCAATGGACGGCGGGCGAGCAGGAGCTGGACTACCTGCGTTCCCGCTTGGTACACGTGTCGCGGGCAGCGGGCCTAGAGGCGCCGATCGACACCGTCACGGTGCAGGTGAAGGATGCAGCGCGCTTTAGTGCCTCCGCCGCTCGTGCGCGCCAGTTCGGGCTGACCGGCAAACTGCTGATCCATCCCGATCAAGTGCCGCTCTGTCATGCCGCCTTCACGCCCAGTGCGGCGGAGCTTGCCCGTGCGCAGCGTATCGTCGCTGAGTTTGCGGTGGCACAGGCAGCGGGTATTGCGGCCTTGCGCATCGATGGGGAGTTTATCGACTACCCGGTGGTG
>CANIOW010000011.1 GCA_947469285.1 Gammaproteobacteria bacterium | reverse complement strand
GGCCTTCACATGCTCATCTTTTGGGTATGCGTGGCCATCTCCGTGGTGGTGTTCGGCGCGATGATCTACTCGCTGGTGAAGTACCGTAAATCGGTCGGCGCCGTGGCGGACACCAGCATCGTGCACAGCACGAAAGCGGAGATCATCTGGACGATTATCCCGGTCATCATTCTGGTGGCGATGGCCGTACCGGCCACCCGCACACTCATCATGATTGAGGACACCCGCCACAGCCAGCTGACCATCAAAGCCACCGGCTACCAGTGGAAATGGCAGTACGAATACCTCAGCCGCACCGAAGGCAGCGCCGAAAAGGCGGTCACCGGCGTCAGCTTCTTCTCAGCGTTGGCGGAAGACTCGAACTTCACGCGGCAGCTGGGCAGCGGCCTCGACCCGAAGAACGTGCCCAACTACCTGCTCAACGTCGACCACCCGCTGGTCATTCCGAGCGGTATCAAGGTGCGTTTGCTGCTCACTGCCAACGACGTTATCCATGCCTGGTGGGTGCCACAGTTCGGTATGAAGCGTGACGCCATTCCAGGCTTCGTCAACGAAATCTGGATTCAGGTGGACGAAGGCAAGGAAGGCACCTATCGCGGCAACTGCGTTGAGCTTTGCGGCCGCGACCACGGCTTCATGCCAGTGGTGGTTGAAGTGAAGTCACGCAAGGACTTCGACGTCTGGCTCGCTGCGCAGCAGCAAGCCACGGCGACCGCCACCACTGCCGCCACGACGGCAGCGCTGTAACAGTTCCGGTTGGAGTTTCATTCCATGGCACACGCAGATACCCACGCCCACGCCCACGCTCATGCCGACGACGGCCATGACGCTCACGGTCACGCGCCCTCCGGCATTGGCCGCTGGCTGTTCGCGACGAACCACAAGGACATCGGCACGATGTACCTGGTGTTCGCGCTCACCATGTTCTTTATTGGCGGCGCCATGGCCATGGTCATCCGCCTGGAGCTGTTCCAGCCGGGCCTGCAGTTCGTCGACCCCGGCTTCTTCAACAGCATGACCACCATGCATGCGCTGGTCATGATCTTCGGCGGCGTCATGCCGGCGTGGGTGGGCCTGGCCAACTGGATGATCCCGCTGCAAGTCGGGGCGCCAGACATGGCACTGCCGCGCATGAACAACTACAGCTTCTGGATCCTGCCCTTTGCATTCACGTTACTACTGTCCTCGCTGTTCCTGCCAGGTGGTGCGCCCGCCGGCGGCTGGACGCTGTATCCGCCCCTGTCGCTGCAGGCCGGTGACAGCTTTGGTCTGACCATCTTCGCCATCCACATGATGGGCGCGTCGTCGATCATGGGGGCCATCAACGTCATCGTCACCATCCTCAACATGCGTGCTCCGGGCATGACCTTGCTGAAGATGCCGCTGTTCTGCTGGACGTGGCTCATCACCGCCTACCTGCTCATCGCAGTCATGCCGGTGCTCGCCGGCGCAGTGACCATGCTGTTGACCGACCACTACTTCGGCACTGCCTTCTTCAACCCGGCCGGTGGCGGTGACCCGGTGATGTTCCAGCACATCTTCTGGTTCTTCGGTCACCCCGAGGTCTACATCCTCATCCTGCCCGCCTTCGGGATCGTGAGCGAGATCATCCCCACCTTCTCGCGCAAGCCGCTGTTCGGCTACGAATCGATGGTCTACGCCACTGGCTCCATCGCTTTCCTGTCCTTCATCGTCTGGGCCCACCACATGTTCACGGTGGGCATGCCGCTGGCAGGACAGCTGTTCTTCATGCTGTCCACCATGCTCATCGCCATCCCCACCGGCGTGAAGGTCTTCAACTGGACCACCACCCTGTGGCGCGGCTCCATCAGCTTCGAACCTCCCATGTTGTTCGCGCTGGCCTTCCTGTTCCTGTTCACCATCGGTGGTTTCTCCGGGCTCATGCTCGCCATCGTGCCGGCGGACTTCCAGTACCACGACACCTACTTCGTGGTGGCCCATTTCCATTACGTGCTCGTGCCAGGCGCCGTGTTCGGCATCATGGCGGGCGTGTACTACTGGCTGCCGAAGTGGACCGGCTACATGTACAACATGAAGCTGGCCAACTGGCACTTCTGGCTGTCGACCATCTCGGTGAACGTGCTGTTCTTCCCGATGCACTTCTTGGGCTTGGCCGGCATGCCGCGCCGCATCCCAGACTACAACGTGCAGTTCGCCGACTGGAACATGGTGGCCTCGCTCGGCGGCTTTGCCTTCGGCCTGTCGCAGATCATGTTCGTATGGATCGTCGTCAAGTCGGTTCGTGGTGGCGGGGTCAAGGCCTCAGCACGGGTCTGGGATGACACCGTCTCCGAAGGGCTGGAATGGACGGTGCCCTCGCCGGCGCCGCACCACACCTTCGATACCCCGCCAGTGATCAAGTAACCCGCGGCGCAGGTCATGGCTCTCCAAGACGCCGATCAACGCCAGCGCATCCGTCGCAGCGCCATCACCCTTGCGGTGCTGGCGCTGGCGATCTTCGCGCTGTTCATCGGCATGACCTTCCTCAACCGCTGATCCATGAACACCCCCGGCGAACCACCCAAAGTCACCAACCGCAGCCTCGCCGGGCGGCTATTCCTATTTGCTGCAGGCAGCTTTGCGTTTGGCTTCGCGCTGGTACCGCTGTACGACGTGCTCTGTTCGGTGTGGGAAGTGGGCAACCGTTGGACCGGCGAAAAAGCCGTGGCCGTGGTTGAACACCCGCAAGCCGACCGACTGGTGACCGTCGAATTCATGACCAGCGTGCCCAACAACGGCCGTTGGGAGTTCCGCCCGCTGGTGGCAGCCTTGCAGGTTCACCCAGGCCAGCTGTATTCAGCGCAGTTCCACGCGCAGAATCTGTCCGGTCACGACACCGTGGGTCAGGCCGTGCCCAGCGTTGCGCCCTCGGTAGCCGCACAGCATTTTCGCAAGACCGAATGTTTTTGTTTCACGCCGCAGCCCTTCCGCAAGGATGAGGGCCGCGACATGCCCGTGCGGTTTATCGTCGACCGGGATCTGCCGGCCGATGTCGACCGGGTGACCTTGAGTTATGCGATGTTCGAGCAGCCAGCGCTGGCTGCCGTTCGCCAGTAAGCGATATCGAGAGGGAGTCCCTGACGATGGCCAATGTCCACGCGCCGCAAGGCGACAAGTACTACATCCCCCACGGCAGCCCCTGGCCGCTGTTCGGTTCCGTCACGCTGTTTACGGTGATGATCGGCGCTGTCAGCACCATGGAAGGCATCGGCGTGGGGCCGTTCATTCTCGCCGCAGGCTTCGCGCTGCTGGTCACGCTGTTCACCGGCTGGTTCGGTACTGTCATCCGCGAGAGCGAGGCCGGCACCTTTAACCTGCAGGTAGACAAGAGCTTCCGCATGGGAATGATGTGGTTCATCTTCTCTGAAGTGATGTTCTTTGCCGCCTTCTTCGGTGCGCTGCTCTACGCGCGGCAGATTAGCGTGCCCTGGCTGTCGGGCGAGGGCGTCAAAGGCGCTGTTGGCCAGTTGCTGCTGTTTAAAGATTACGCTGGTGGTTGGCCAACAAACGGTCCCGGAGCGCTGGGGCCCCGTGCAGATGGCAGCTACGAGATTATCCCGGCGCTGGGCCTGCCAGCGGCGAACACGCTCATTCTGCTCACTTCGGGCGTCACGCTCACCATCGCGCACCACGCCCTCCAGGCGGGCAAACGTGGCGTGCTGAAGGTGTTCCTGGCAGCGACTTTCCTGCTCGGCTTCCTGTTCGTGGGGCTGCAGGCCGAGGAATACCACCACGCCTACACGGAGCTTGGGCTCCAGCTGTCCACCGGCGTGTATGGCAGCACCTTCTTCATGCTCACCGGTTTCCACGGCCTGCATGTGACCATCGGCGCCATCATGCTGTTGGTCATTTGGCTGCGCACCATGAATGGCCACTTCACCCCCAAGCGCCACTTTGCCTTCGAGGCAGTGGCTTGGTATTGGCACTTCGTGGACGTCGTCTGGCTCGGCCTGTTCATCTTCGTCTACTGGCTGTAAAACCCACGCCGCCTAGAAGCCCGCTGGCTCGTGATGTTCGATAACATCGCGAGCCAGCCGGCCGATGAACATGACGTGCAGCGTTAGCGAACTCTAGGCGCGTATTAGCGGCCGCCTAAAGCGTGCGGATGGATCCAGCCGAGCCGCCAGGCGACGAACATCAAGGCGAACAGCGCCACCGACAAACCAATGCGCCAGGTGAGCGAGCGCACCATCTTGCGGCCATCGATCTCCGGGTCGCGCTGACTGCGGCTCAGGGAAAACAGTGCGGCGCCCAGATTGTAGACAATCGCTAACAACAGGCCGACGACGACGAAACGAAACAACTCCACAAACACCCCCACAGCGGCAACGCCGCCGCTGCTGACCATGACACGAGGCAATAGTATAGTGCGCCGCCCTTTCCGCGGCCGGGCCTTCAGGCCCGGACTGATACCCACTTTGGTCGCCTTGCCCCTGCTGGTGCTGCTGGTGTGGCTGGGCCAGTGGCAATTACAGCGCGCGGGCGAAAAACAGGCGCTGCTTGATGCCTACGCCAACAGCAGCAGCAGTAGCGTGGCGCTGCCATCGACCCCAGCGGCGGCCCCGCGGTTCCTGCAGGTGGAGGTTGCCGGTCACTACCTTTCCGGCCGACAGATCTTGCTGGACAACCAAATCCACAACGGCCAGGCCGGCTACCGCGTCCTCACGCCACTGTTGCTCGCCGACGGCAGCACGCTCATGGTGGACCGTGGTTGGGTGCCGCTCCCCGGCAACGCGCGTGACGTCTTACCCAACGTGTCCGTGCCTGCCGCGCAACGCATCGTGCGTGGTCGGCTGGACCTGTTCCGCGCCGCCGCCTTTGCCGTCCCGATGGCCTCTGGAGCGCAGTCGCGTGCCGACGGCCCACCCCAGGTGCTGAACTATCCCGATGCAGCGACAGTCGAGGCCGTCATTGGCCTGCCGGTGTATCCTCGCGTCCTGCTGTTAGCACCGACGGCTCCGGACGGCTTCCTGCGGGTGGACGCACCCACCGTGTCTTTCGGTCCAGAACGGCATCTGGGCTATGCCATCCAGTGGTTCGGTCTAGCGCTGACACTCCTAGTGCTCTGGGTGATCACTGCGTTCAAGCCGACCGCCGCCACCTTAGCCAGCCCTGCCAAGCCACCAGAGAGTTTCTGACATGATCCCCTCCTCGCCTGTCGACCCGGTGGCCCGCGCTCGTTCAAGACGCCTGTTGGTGCTGCTGGCCTGCCTGTTTTTCGGGCCCATTCTGCTCGCCACCGCGCTTTATCAGACCGGCCTCGGCCCCACCGGCCGCGTCAACCATGGTGAACTGCTCAACCCGGCCCGCCCGCTGCCGGCACTGCCCGCGGCCACGGCGGCCACGGCGGCCAGCGGCGCCGACACCGCCACCACGAACCTACTCGTGGGCCACTGGACCTTGCTCATCGTGGCGAACCAGTGCGCGGCAGACTGCCTGGACACGCTCTACCGCACCCGGCAGGTACGCACCTTGCTGAACCGGGAAGCCGAGCGTGTTCAGCGCTTTTTAGTCGTGCCGGGCACGGCCCCGCTGCCCGGCACCAGCCGTGGTCAACAGCCAGATCTGCGCATTATCGATGGCGCGCAACCCGCCGCCCTTGCGCTGCGCGCTGCGCTCGACCGTGCGGTGCCAGGTGCCGCGGGCAACGGGCTGTATCTGGTCGACCCGCTTGGCAATCTGGTGATGAGCTACCGTGGTAGCTTCGAGAACACCGGGTTGCTAGCAGACCTGAAAAAACTGCTCCAACTGTCGTCGATCGGGTGAGGAGAGGAGCATGACTGGCGCGCGCGCGAACTCCGGTGCCCAGCGGCACCTCCCAGCCACCGACCGACTGCGCTGGTTCCGTCGCGCCGCTGGCTGCGCTGCCCTGCTCGCGCTGGTGGTCGTGGTAGTGGGTGCTTGGGTGCGGCTCACGGATGCTGGCCTCGGCTGTCCGGACTGGCCGGGTTGCTATGGCCAACTCCACCCGGCGCAGGTCGCTGACATCGCGAGCATCAATGCCGCCTCACCGCACAAGCCCTTTGACTACGCCAAGGCCCTGCACGAAATGGTGCATCGCTACATCGCTACCCTGCTGGGCGCCCTCATCTTGGGTCTGGCCGTCTACGCGTGGCGCCATCGTCGTGACCCCGCACAGCCGCGTGTCTTGCCGTGGATGGTACTGGCCATCGTGATCGGACAAGGCGTCTTTGGTGCGCTCACTGTGCTGTGGAAGGTTAAACCCATCATCGTCACCATCCACCTGCTGGGCGGCCTGACCACGCTGTCGTTACTGTGGTGGTTGTCATTGCCACCAGAGCAACGCGCCATGGCAGCGCCCGAGCGCGCACTGCGCCGTTGGTGGCTGGCTGGCTTCGCCATGCTGGTGCTGCAACTGTTCCTTGGTGGCTGGACCAGCACCAACTATGCCGCCGTCGCCTGCCCCGACCTGCCAACCTGTCAGGGCAGTTGGTGGCCCGAGCGAAACTACCGCGAAGCCTTCGTCCTATGGCGCGGGCTTGGCATCGACTACGAGGGCGGTGTGCTGTCCAGCCCCGCGCGCACTGCCATCCATCACACGCACCGCCTGGGGGCAGTGCTGGTTGCCGCCATGTTGTGGCTATTGGCCGGACTGGCTTGGCGGCGCGGCAAAACACCGGCCGTCCGTCTGGCCGCCGCTGGCGTGGCCGCCGCCGTGTGCCTGCAATGGCTAATTGGCGCCAATCTCATTCTGCAAGGGTTCCCACTCTGGCTCGGCACCAGCCACAACGCCGGTGCTGCTGTGCTGCTGTTGTCGATGGTGACACTGGCCCGCTATCTCTGGCCACGGGCGGGAAGCAGCGTATGAAGCAAGCCACCCTTTGCTATCGAGACCCGCCATGAATGCGGCCACGCCTATGCCCAGCGCACGACGCGCCGTGTGGCGCGAGTATTGGGAGTTAACCAAACCCAAAGTGGTGCTCCTGATCGCCTTCACCGCCGTCGTCGGCATGTTTCTGGCGGTGCCAGGCATGGTCCCTTGGCAGCCGCTCGTGTTCGGCACGGCCGGCATCTGGTTAGCGGCAGCCTCTGCGGCGGCCATCAACCACGTGATTGATGCCACCATTGACGCCGACATGGGTCGCACCATGAACCGGCCGTTGCCCACCGGGTCCTTAACCGCGCGTGCCGCGCTGCTGTTTGCCATTGGTATCGGCGTACTGTCGATGCTGGTGTTGGTACTGCTGGTCAATACCCTCACCGCGGTACTCACCTTCCTCTCGCTCATCGGCTATGCCATCGTCTATACCTTGTGGCTGAAACGCGCGACACCCCAAAACATTGTCATCGGTGGTCTTGCGGGTGCAGCACCGCCACTGCTCGGCTGGACGGCTGTCACTGGCGAAGTGCATCCCAATGCGCTGCTGCTGGTGCTGATCATCTTCGTATGGACACCGCCGCACTTCTGGGCACTGGCCATTGCGCGGCGGGATGACTACGCGAAGGTGAACATTCCCATGCTGCCGGTCACGCATGGGGTGGCCTTCACCCGCCTGCACGTCTGGCTGTACACCATTCTGCTGGTCATCGTGACACTGCTGCCCTACCTGACCGGAATGTGTGGCCTGCTGTATCTCGCCGCGCTGGTACCGCTCAACGCGGTGTTTCTGCGCTATGCCTGGCGCCTATGGCGGCCACCCGTACAACCTGACCTGCCGATGGCCACCTTCCGCTACAGCATCACTTACCTGATGCTCCTGTTTGCGGCGCTGCTGCTGGACCACTACCTGCGTTAACGGCGCAGCGTCGCCCCGTCGGCTTTAAGTCCCGGCGGTGTCACCCACGAACGGATTGGTGCGCCGTTCCGCGCCGAAGGTGGAAGTCGGGCCATGCCCCGGCACGAAGCGAATGCCATCCCCACGCGGAAACAGCTTGGTGCGAATCGAGCGCAGCAAGTCGGCGTGGTTGCCGCGTGGGAAGTCGGTGCGGCCGATGGAGCCAGCGAACAGCACATCACCCACAAAGGCCACCTCTGTCGGTGCGTGGATAAACACCACGTGGCCCGGCGTGTGGCCTGGACAATGCACCACGTCGAAGGTCAGCTCGCCTACCGTCACCGTGTCGCCATCTTCCAGCCAGCGGCTGGGCGTGAATACCTGCGTGGGCGGAAAACCATAACTGCGCGCGTTCTCGGGCAGCTGGTCGATCCAGAATTGGTCATCGCGATGCGGGCCTTCCACCGGTACGCCCGTGCGTTCTTGTAGCGCTGCGGTGCCGCCGCAGTGGTCCAGATGACCATGCGTGATGAGGATGCGCTCCAGCGTCAAGCCGCGCTGCGCCACCTGCGCTAGCAAGCTGTCGATCTCGCCGCCTGGGTCTACCAGCGCCGCCTGCAGGGTGCGGGTGCACCACACCAGCGAGCAGTTCTGCTGGAAAGGCGTGACGGGCAGGATGGCAACGCCCAAGGGGCTGGTAGCAGCAGTCATCGGGCCTCTCGCAACGCGCACAGGGGAGTGATTCGGGGGACGGACCGGAGAACCGATCAGGGACTGGGGGTTCGGTCGAGCAAGCCTAACGCACGTCGTGCCAAGGACACCACCATGGCACCACGCGCAATGAGGCTCAACGCCCGAGTGGGCTTGAAGATCAGTAGTGCCGCACCTGCCGCGGCCAATAGCACCGGCCGACGGGTGGCGTAGCGCACCCAGCCCAGGCCGCGGTCGAACCCTGCCAACTGATCGCGAAGTGCCTGACCCTCTTCCACGAGCCCAAGACGCAAGTGGGCACTACGCGCCAATAGCGCCTCGCGCCGCAGCTGCAGGGCAGTCGCGCGGTTCATCCGTCGCCACGCAAAATAGCCGTGTCGCGCGCCAGCTCCGCGGTAGTGGCCGACAGCAGCGCAGGCCGTTCGGCCAACTGCTGACGCAGACACCTCCAAGCCAGCAGCGCCGCTACCGTGAACATGGCGGTCAAACTACCAGCCACGGCCACCCGGTGGGTGTCCCAAAACACGATCAGCAGACTGACGGCGCCCATGAGCACCGCTAACGTGACGCAAAATAGCGTGGCCAAGGCCCACAGGAGCAAACGCGCCAAACGGTGCATTTCCTCCTCCAGCTCCGTGGTCAGTAGCTCGAGGCGCGTGGAGGCCAAGGCGAGCAGTGTTCCCAGCATACGGCGCAGGGAGTCGAGCAAGCCGCCCGCTCCCGCTACCGAGCCCGGCTCACTGTCCACCGGGTCAGTCACTTACGGCCCACCAGCAGGCCGATCAGGAAGGCCGCACCTGCGGCAATGCCCACCGACTGCCAAGGATTTTCACGGACGTAATGGTCCGCTTCCTTCACCGCCGCCTTGGCCTGCGAGGTCAAGTCTTGTTCTACCGCCCGCAGCCGCTCGCGGGCTTGGCGGACAGACTCCTCGGCACGCGTCCGGGCTTCCTGAATGCGTTCGCCCGCCTGTCCGGCCGTGGCTTTGAGAAGTGATTCTGCGTCCTGCAGCACCACCCGCAGATCTTCCATCAGTTTTTCCGTCGTTACTTGCTGGCTCATTTGGGGCCTCCTGCCACTCGTATTGGGCTCTATACTGCGCTTTCCAAGCCCAAAACGGGCATCAGAAGGGTTAAATTCAGGGTATGGCGTACGATCCCGACAATTTGTTCATGCGTATCATTCGCAACGAACTGCCCTGTGTGAAAGTCTACGAAGACGACCACGTGATCGCTTTCATGGACATCATGCCGCAGAGCGAAGGCCACACGCTGGTGGTGCCCAAGGTGGCTGGCGAAAACCTCCTCGACACCCCGCCCGCTTCCATCGCCGCCGCCATGCAGGTAGTACAGCGGCTTGCGCGTGCAGCGCACGCCGCCTTCGGCTGCCCAGGCGTGATGGTGGCGCAGTTCAACGGCGCCGCTGCCGGGCAGACCGTGTTTCACCTGCACTTCCACGTCATTCCGCGCTGGACAGACCGCCCCGACGGCGCCCATGGCCGGCACCGCGCTGACCCGGCAACCCTCGAGGCGCAGGCCAGCCAATGGCGTGAAGCCCTGCGTTAGTCAGCGCCTATTCGCCCGGCAGGGTGGTGATATGGCGCCGGCAGCTACGGCACCTTGAGCTGGAAGCGCGGCACGGTCAGTGTGTCACTCCGGTCCTCGAACACCACCTCCACCGGCACGCCGACACTTACGGCCACGGTCTGCGGTAGCCGTGGATCCATGAGCGCAGCGGGCAGGATCAACGTGCTCATGATCATCGGCCCCTCCTGCAGCCGCACCAGCACCAGCATGAACGGCACCGCATAGGCGGCGGACACCGCGCGCTGCACTAGCGTATAGCTTTCCAGCCGTCCAAGCCCCGCTGCGCGCTGCCAGGTAAATGTAGCGCCGGCACAGGCACCACAGCCAGGGCGTGGCGGACACTGCAACGCGCCGCAGCTAGCGCAGCATTGCAGTAGCAACTCGTGGCGCCGCAATCCAGCCCAGTATTCGACCGTGTCGGGGGTGGGTGACGCAGGGTTCATGCCGTGCGCTCACGCCCGAGGATGAGCGTGGCGTGACTGGACAGCACACCGCCCATGGCATGCACCAATGCCAGCTCCGCGTCCTTTATTTGCCGACCTGTTGCTGTGCCACGCAGCTGGGTCACCGCTTCGGTCAGCGTAAACAGCGAAGCCGGATGTCCACAGTGCGCATGGGCCAGCAGACCACCGTGCGTGTTCACCGGCAGCGCGCCGTGTGGCGCAATCGCCCCGCTGGCAACGAATGCCCCGGCTG
Organism: Gammaproteobacteria bacterium; assembly: GCA_947469285.1. Classification (GTDB taxonomy): domain Bacteria; phylum Pseudomonadota; class Gammaproteobacteria; order Steroidobacterales; family Steroidobacteraceae; genus CAIOHZ01. The sequence goes on along the minus strand of CANIOW010000011.1, from coordinate 89,190 downwards.
CGCCTTTGGCGCAGAACCCCAGGTCTTCCAATTGCAGCAACACGCAAGGTGTGAAGCAGTCATACAAGCCAACGACATCCATGTCCGCAGGTCGCACGCCCGCCATCGCGCAGGCACGCTGACCAGATTCCACCGCAGCGGTCGTGGTCAGACTTTGCGCCGCGCTCAAATGTTCATAGCGATGCCCCTCACCCGCACCGAGCAGCCATACCGGTGGCTGCCGCAGGTCCCGCGCGCGGTCGGCGCGCGTCAGCACTAGCGCCGCGCCACCATCGGACACCAGCGAACAATCCAGCGCATGCAGCGGATCTGCAATCATTCGTGAAGCCAACACCTCGGCGACCGTCAACGGCTGACGCATCTGCGCACCGGGGTGCCGTGCGGCATGCTGCCGGGCACTGACTGCCACGGCCGCCAACTGCTCTGCCGTGACTCCGTAGGCCGCCATGTACGCCCGAGCCACCAGTGCATAGTGGGCAGCTACCGGCGCACCCCACAAACGTTCGAACTGTGGATGGCCGGTAGAGGCCTGCATGGCCACCGCCTGTTCACGGGTCAGCCCGGAACGCAGACAATCCGCCATCGCCACCACCACGGTATGGCAATGCCCCGCTGCGATCATGGCCGCCGCCTGCACCACCGCCGTGAAGGTGGTGGCGCCGCCCGTGGCAACCGTCATGCAGTAACGCGGCTGCAGCCCGAGCATTTCTGCCATTGCTTCGGCGTGGTAAGTGAAGGGCGCGGATACCGGATTGAAGGTCACCAGCCCATCGACATCCCGCAACTGCAGGCCAGCATCCGCCACCGCTGCGCGTAGCGCCTCGCGGCACAGAACATTGGCATCGCTACCTGGCAACACGCCCACTGCGGTATCCGCTATGCCCACAATGGCCACCTCAGCGCGCAGGCTGTTAGTGGCCATATAGCCGCCCCGGCAACCAGGTGGCGAGTGACGGAAATACCACCAATACCACCAGCATCAACAGCTGGATGGCCACAAATGGCACCACGCCGCGATAGATATCGGAAGTCTTGACTTCAGGGGGCGCCACACCGCGGAGATAAAACAACGCAAAGCCAAAGGGTGGCGTCAGGAAGGACGTTTGCAGGTTCATCGCCAGCAACACGCCGAGCCACACCGGGTCCACCCCCATCGTGAACAACGTAGGCGCGGTCAGTGGCACCACCACGTAAATGATCTCGATGAAATCGATAATGAAGCCCAACAGGAACATGGCCAAGTTCACCGCGATGAGTGCTCCGATCAGGCCACCGGGCACATTGGTGAGCAGCTCATGCACCAGATCGTCGCCACCCAGCCCACGGAACACCAACGAAAACACACTGGCGCCAATGAGGATCATGAACACCATCGACGACATCTTGACGGTGCCGTGCATCACCTCGCGTAACCGCTGCAGACTCAGCGCGCCACGCAGCACGGCAAGCACCATGGCACCCAGCGCACCAAACGAGGCGGCTTCCGTGGGCGTGGCCACGCCGGCGATAATGCTGCCGAGCACCGCGAGGATGAGCGCCAGCGGCGCCACCAGCGCCTTCAGCAGGCGTGGCAGCAAGGCGCTCCCGGAGGTATCGGGTGGCATGGGCGGCATGGACTCAGGCTCCAGCACGCCCTTGAGCACCAGATAGGCCATGTACAACGCCACCAACACCAAGCCTGGAATGAGTGCGCCGGCGAACAAGTCACCAACGCTGACGGTATCCGGCGCGTAGTTACCCAGCCGCAGCTGCGCCTGACTGTAAGCCGATGACAGCACATCGCCCAGCAGCACCAGAATGATGCTGGGTGGAATGATCTGCCCCAACGTACCGGCCGCACACAAGGTGCCGGTAGCTACTTTTGGATCGTAGCCGCGACGTAGCATAGTGGGCAGCGACAACAAACCCATGGTGACCACCGTGGCGCCGACGATGCCCGTGCTGGCGGCGAGCAACCCGCCGACCACCATCACGCTCAGCGCCAGGCCACCGCGTACACGCCCAAACAGCTGCCCCATGGTTTCTAGCAAGGCTTCGGCAATATGCGCGCGTTCAAGCATGAAGCCCATGAACACAAACAGCGGCACCGCCACCAGCGTCTCATTGGTCATGGTGCCAAACACCCGGCTTGGGATGGCTTCGAGATAGCTGGCATCGAAGGTGCCGATCCCCACCAGGGCCAGCATCGACATCACGGTAGCGAAGGCGAGCGACACGCCAGCCAGCGTGAAGGCCACCGGGAAACCCGCCATCAGAGCGGCCACCACCACCGCAAACAACAACAGCGACGCCCACTGCATGGTGTGCTCCTTAACCCGTGCCGCGGCTAGCGCCCGCGGCAGCCGCGGAGCTTGCAGACGCTGGTTGGCGCAGCAGGGCGACAGCGCGCAACACCATGGCCAGGCCCTGCAGCGACAGCAGCAGTGCCGACAGTGGAATGACGGCCTTCAACACATAAACCGCGGGTAAGCCGTTGGCTTCGCGTGACCCCTCACCCATGCGCAGGCTCTGCGCCACGTAATGCCAGCTTTCCGCCAATAGGTAGCCACAGAAAGGCCACAGCAGCACCACCACGCCCACCATCGTCACCCAAGCCCGGCTACGCGCTGAAAAGTGACGATAAAACACATCCACGCGTACATGCTCGTCATGGCGCAACGCATAGCTAGCGCCGCCGAGGAATACCATGGCATGCATCCAGGTGACCGCCTCCTGCAGCCAGGTAGCGCCAATGTCGAGAAAATAACGTAGCACGGCCACGGCAAAGGTCCCGAGCACCATGCCGACGGTCAGCCAGGCGACCAAGGCCCCAGCGGCATCCGCCACGCTCTCAAGCTTTGTCACCCATGGGTGACCTGGCGGCGTCACCAACCCGCTATCACTCGGTGCTGCCGTGCCTGCAGCTTCTGGGGAGGTCACCGCCATGTCGTTCAGGACCGCCAAAAGGCCGGCGTGAAAATAACCAGCAAGGTAAATACCTCCAGCCGCCCGAGCAACATAGCCACCACCGAGATCCACTTGCCGGCATCGGACAGCGCCTGGAAATTCATCGACACACTACCCAGCCCTGGCCCGCTGTTGTTGAGCGTAGTTGCTACCGCGGACCAGGCCGATACTTGATCCAACCCGGTCATCATCAGCAGCAGCATCAACACGCCAAATAGCAGCAGATAGATCGCAAAGAAGCCACCCACTGCCGACAATACCCGTGGCGACACCAGTCTACCGGCGTACTTGATGAGCACCTCAGCGCGTGGATGCACCAGTCGACGCATCTCTGCCTGACCTTCGCGGGCCACCAGTTGCCAGCGGATTACCTTCATGCCGCCAGCAGAACTGCCGGCGCAGCCACCGATGAAGGTGGCCAGCAACAACAGTGGGGGGAGCGGACCGGGCCAGAGACTGAAGTGTTCGCTGAGAAACCCCGTGCTGGTCTGCATGGACACCCAGGCAAAGGCCGCATGGCGGAAAGTGGCTCCCGGTGCCGTGTAGACGCCGGCAGTCCACAAATAGACGGTGATGAACGCCACCATCAGCGTCAGCACTGCCAGATAGCCGCGAAATTCCGGATCTGTCCAGTAATGGCGCGGCGAGAGGTTGCGGAAAGCCACGAAGTGCAGGGTGAAATTCACACCACCGAGAAACATGAACAGGATGGCGACCCATTCGATGTTGGGGCTGTGGAAATGACCCAGGCTAGCGTCATACGTGGAAAACCCACCCGTCGACAAGGTGGAGAAGGCATGTGCCATGGCATCGAATGGCGACATGCCCACACCCCAGTAGGCGAAGGCACAAGCCACCGTGAGTGCCGAGTACACCAGCCAGAGTAGCTTGGCTGTTTGAGTAATACGTGGCGCCAGTTTCTGGTCCTTCACCGCGCCTGGCGCTTCCGCTTTATAAAGCTGCATGCCGCCCACTCCCAGCACGGGCAGCAAGGCAATGGCCAACACAATGATGCCGCCGCCGCCCAACCACTGGATCTGTTGGCGATACCACAACACCGACCGCGGCAGACCATCAAGACCGGTGATGATGGTGGCACCGGTGGTGGTAAAACCGGACACCGACTCAAACACGGCGTCGGTGAACGACAGATCTGGACGGTCGGTGATGAGCAGCGGAATAGCGCCGGCGATACTGAGCATGACCCAGAAGAGCGACACCACCATAAACCCTTCGCGCAACCGCATATCCCGCGTTTCACTGCGCGCCGGCCACCACAGCACAAAGCCAGCAGACAGCACCACGAACAGAGAATTGAGGAACGCCAGGCTGTGGCCGTCGGCATAGAACAGCGACACAGCGATAGGCGGCAGCAACGTGAGGCTGTAGATCATGAGGATCAGGCCGAGGATCCTGCGCACCACATTATGGTTCATCGCAACATCCTAGAAGAAGCTCTGCTGCTTCTGAAACAGCTTTTCCACGGCTTCGACATGCCGGCGATCCGTGAGGAACAAGATGACGTGGTCACCTTCCTCCAGGCGTGTGTCGTGATGCGCCATGATGACTTCGGCACCGCGCACCACGGCACTGATGCTGGTCCCGGAGGGTAGTGGTACTTGCTCAATGGTGCGCCCAACCACGCGCGAAGTGCGCGGATCGCCATGTACGATGGCTTCGATGGCCTCGGCGGCCCCTCGACGCAGACTGTGCACCTTCACCACATCGCCACGCCGCACATGTGCCAGCAACGAACCAATCGTAATGGTCTGCGGCGAGATGGCCACATCGATACGGTCGTTTTCCATCATCTCGGCGTAGGCCGGCCGGTTGATCAGCGCCATCACCTTTTTCGCGCCGAGCTTGCGCGCCAGCAACGAGGACAGGATGTTCGCTTCCTCGGCGTTGGTGACTGCGCAAAACACATCCATGTCGTCAATGTTCTCTTCTACCAGCAAGGTCTGGTCGGCCGCATCGCCCGTCAGCACCGTAGCGCTGCGCAGCAGTTCTGCGGCACGGCGCGCGCGGCGCGGATCCCGCTCGATCAGCTTGACCTGGTTTTTGACTTCGAGTGCCTGAGCCAGACGCAGACCGATATGGCCACCGCCGGCGATGAGCACCCGCTTGACCGGGTCTTCGTTGCGCCGCAATTCTTTCATCATCGTCTTAATGTCTTCCGTGGCCGCGACAAAGAACACTTCGTCGTTCGGCTCGACCACCGTGTCGCCGTCAGGAATGATGCTGCGGCCATTGCGGTAGATGGCAGCCACACGCACGTCGGTTTTGGGAATGTGCTCGCGCAGACTGCGCAGCTCACTGCCCACCAAGGGACTGCCCTGAACAGCGCGAACACCGACGAGGCGAACGCGCCCGTCAGCGAAGTCCACCACCTGCAACGCACCCGGATAACGGATCAGCCGCTCGACGTAGTCCACCACCAGTTGTTCCGGACTGATAGGCACGTCCACCGCAAATGCGCCAGCCTCGCCAAAGAAACGATCGAGCCCAAGGTAGTCAGAGGAGCGAATGCGGGCAATCTTGGTCGGCGTGCGATAGAGGGTCCAGGCGACCTGGCAGGCCACCATGTTCACCTCATCGCTATTGGTCAGCGCCACCAGCATGTCCGCCGCGGCACCACCCGCCGCGGCCAGCACCGCGGGACTACCGGCATTGCCAAGGACCGTCCGGATGTCGAGCCGGTCCTGCAATTCACGCAGCACCTCATCGTCGTGGTCGACGACCGTGACCTCGTTGTCCGCTTCGCGAGACAAGTGATAGGCCGCCGTACGGCCCACTTGTCCGGCGCCCAAGATGATGATCTTCACGGGAGCGTTATTTCCTGCACCGCACCGAATGGCGCGCCCAAGTGCAGAGTGTATCGCCTCTGCAGGGAAAGCAGCAGATTCAGCCAGCGTGGGCGGGCCTAAAGAGCAGTGGGCAGCCGTTGCATCAGGGTAGCCAGCCGGTCGGCGAGCGCGGTAAAGTCCAGCGGCTTGCGCATGAACTCGACCCCCGGCGGCAAGCCACCGCGAGCCGCTAGCTCTGGCACTGACAGACTGCTAATGACAATCACCGGCAGCGTCTGGTAGGCCTCGGCAGCACGCAGTGCACGCAGCAACGCAAACCCGTCAAAACGCGGCAGGCCGAGGTCTAGCAGCAGCAGGTCGGGGAGATTTTCGCCCAGTGCCAACAACCCAAGATACCCGTCCAGCGCAATCTGGAGCTCGACGGGCTGCGGCAGTACCAGCCCCGCCAAGCGCGCCGCTATAAGCTCGGTCTGCAGCAGGTCATCTTCGATCAGCAGGACTTTGAAGCCGCCTGGCGTGGCAGCCGTGTCAGGGCGCATAGCTTGCTCGCGAGTACGCAGCACCTCTTCGAGACAGCTGAGCGGAATACGCCGATGGCCACCGGCGGTCTTCCAGGCCCGCAGGACGCCACTTTCCACCCACAGCTGCACCGAACGCAGCGACACGCCGAGCACCTTGGCGGCTTGGCGGGTGGACAGATAGGTGGCGACGGACCTGGGCATGGACGCCCCTCCTTGGGGCTGGCGCTCAGTCTAGCGCGCCCATCACCGTCCCCAGTCTAAAAAGTGAAAATTTAGTGAATACGCCGCCCCCGCCCAGCGGGGCAGCGTCTCGCAGCTGCCCACTCCAGCCGCCTCAGGCGCCAATTACCTCGAGTTTGGCCATGCTGAGCATGAGCTGCTTGGGGCCCAGCCGTTCGAAGTGGACCTCGACTTGGGCCTGAGCCCCCTGACCTTCCAAACGCACCACCACCCCGTCGCCAAAACGCGTATGCCGCACGCGACTGCCGAGCTTCAGCCCGCCAAATGCCGCGGCCTGATCAATGCGCGCGGTGGCGCGCACTACCGCTACTCGCTCTTCAGAGGGCCCCGCAGCGAGGCCACCGCCACCACTACGAGAGGCGCCACTCACCCCACGACCAGCGGGGTAAGTGGTGCGTGCGAATTCACGCCCCGACGGCCGACTGCCACCCTGCTCCCAGCCATCACCCTCGTCCGACCAACGACGACGGCCGCCGTCGAAGGGCCGCGACACCTTGAGCCGTGGCCGCACCTCTTCCAGCAATTCCTCGGGCATCTCGCCCAGAAAACGGGAGGGTGCCGCCATTTGGTCCTGCCCATGCAAGCGACGCGATTCGGCATGCGTGAGGTAGAGATGCTTCATGGCACGGGTAATGCCCACGTAACACAAGCGCCGCTCCTCTTCGAGCCCGTTCAGATCGGCGATAGAGCGCTGGTGTGGAAACAAACCCTCTTCCAGCCCACACAGAAAGACCATCGGGAATTCCAAACCCTTGGCCGAATGCAGCGTCATCATCTGCACCGAATCTTCCCATTCATCTGCCTGCATCTCGCCGCTTTCAAGCACGGCATGCGCCAAGAACGAGTCGAGCGGCGACATCGCCTCGCCGCTTTCGGCGGGGACGTTGTCCGGTTCAAAGGCGCGGGCTGCAGAGACCAGTTCGTCCAGGTTTTCGACCCGGGTTTCGCCCTTGCCGTCTTTTTCCTTCTTATAGTGTTCGCGCAAACCCGATTGTGAAATGACATGATCGACCTGCTCGTGCAGCGGCAAACCGCCCGCCTCCGCCGCAAACCGGTCAATCAGCAGCAGGAACCCTGCCAAAGACTGATTACCCTTCGCACCGAGCAAACCAGACTGCAGCACACCCTGCGCCGCATGCCACAACGACAGGCTGCGCTCACGCGCCGCCGTGCGAACCAGATCGAGGGTACGCGCACCGATGCCGCGCGTCGGCAAGTTCACCACGCGCTCGAACGCCGCGTCCTCGGCACGATTGGACAGCAACCGCAGGTATGCCAGCGCATCCTTGACTTCAGCGCGTTCAAAGAACCGCAGGCCGCCATAGACGCGATAAGGAATGCGCGCGTTCATGAAGCTTTCTTCAAGCACACGCGACTGCGCATTCGAGCGGTACAGCACCGCAATCCCGTCACGCCGGCCACCCTGTGCCACCCAGTCGCGCACTCGGTTCACCACAAAATCGGCTTCATCGCGCTCGTTAAACGCCGCATAGACCCGGATCGGCTCACCCGGGGCTCCCGCCGTACGCAGCGTCTTACCCAACCGCCCCGTGTTGTGCTCGATAATGCCGTTGGCTAGCGCCAGAATATTGCCCGTAGAGCGGTAGTTTTCCTCGAGACGCACCATGAGCACCGCGGGGAAATCGCGACGAAACTGGTGGAGGTTCTCCACTTTGGCGCCACGCCAACCATAGATGCTCTGGTCGTCATCACCCACCACAAAGGGCGTGCCGTCTGGGCCCGACAACAAGCGCAGCCACTGATACTGCAGCGTGTTGGTGTCTTGGAATTCATCGACCAGAACGTGCGCAAAGCGATGCCGATAATGCTCCAGCACGTCCGCATGGTCCCGCAGTACTTCGTAACTGCGCAGCAATAGTTCGGCAAAGTCGACCACGCCAGTACGCCGACAGTGCGCCTCGTATTCTTCATAGATCTTGATCAACTGGCGGCGCGTCGGGTCACCGTCATCTTTCAGGTGCTTGGGTCGCTGACCCTCGTCCTTGCGGCCATTAATGAACCAGGTCACTTCGCGTGGTACCCACCGGGTCTCGTCAAGGCCCATGCCCTTGAGCAGTTTCTTCACCAACCGCTGCTGGTCATCCGCATCGAGGATCTGAAAGGTCTGTGGCAGATCCGCTTCGCGCCAGTGGATACGTAGCAAGCGATGCGCAAGGCCGTGGAAGGTGCCGATCCACAGGTTCTGTACCGACACCTGGAGCAGCGACTCCACCCTTGAGCGCATCTCCGCCGCCGCCTTGTTGGTAAAGGTCACGGCGAGGATGGACCACAGCGACGCCCCCTGCCGTTCGGCGAGCCAGCCGATGCGGTGGACCAGCACGCGAGTCTTGCCGCTACCGGCACCGGCGAGCACCAGACAAGGCTGTAAGGGAGCCGAAACGGCCGCGGCCTGCTCGGCGTTGAGGCGGGCGAGCAAGGGATCAGTCAAAAGGTCAGAGGTCATCTGCCTATTCTACCGGCCAGCAGCAGAGGGCGCCTGTTCACCGAGGAACTCGAGCAACTCGAGCGCCAGCGCAATGACCACCGGACCGAGAAACAGGCCCACGAGACCGAACGCCGCCAGCCCGCCCAGGACACCGATGAAAATAGCGAGCGTCGGCACTGCTGAACGGCCCGAGATCAGGAGCGGGCGCAGGAAGTTATCAATCGTGCCAATCAGCCCCATACCAAAGAGGAGCAAGAAAGTGGCCGCGCCGTAATGGCCTTGCGCCAGTAACACCACCGCACCCGGACCCCAGACCAGTGCCGTGCCGCCAAAGGGCACCACCGAGAGCACGGCACCCAGCACCCCGAACACCACTGGCGAGGGCAGGCCCACCAAGGCGAAAGCCAAGCCCACCAACAACCCCTGCACGATGGCCGTGACCACGGTGCCATAGACCACCGCCCGCGTGACCGCCGCCAAACGTTCAAACAGCCGCTGCTGATGGGATTCGTCCATCGGCAGGAGCCGCGTCAAGGCGGTGGTCATGTCGTGGCCATCGCGTACCAGAAAAAACAACAACATGAGCATGAACAAGAAGCTGATGAGGGTACCCACGGCTCCCATGAACAAGGCGCCTCCCATCGCCACCAGCGGCTGCAAGACCTTTTGGGCCCCGGCTAGGGCCCAGACCTGCAGCTGGTCGGTGGAAATGGCCAAATGCTGCTCCATCCAACCGAAGCTGGCGCGCAACCAGGGCAGGTGCAGCAGATCGTCGAAGCTGCGCATTTCCAGCGTCAAGGCACGCTGCTGTAGCTGCACGGCCAGTTCGGCCGCCTGCGCCGCAAACACGGCACCGAGCAGGCTCAGTGGACCGACAAACAACACCAACGTCAGCAGGGTCAGCGCCGTGGCGGCGAGCGAGGGGCGGTTGCCCAGACGCCGCGTCAGATGACCTTGCAGTGGTTGCAGCAAGAAAGCCAGAAACAGCGCCCACACCAGCGGCCCGAGAAACGGCGTGACGATGCGCCACAACAGGACTGCCAGCACCGCGGCTGTCGCCACCGCTACCACGCGGCGGTAGAAAACCCGGTTGGACAGCGCCGTACTCATGTCACAGTCTCCGGGTATCGAGCATGGCCTGCTCAGCCACTGCGGTAAACGCGGCACTCCGGGTCGCAAAAGCGTCATAAGACGCCCAAACACGGGCAAACATCGCGTTGGCCTTCGATTGCTCCGCCATCACTGCCCGCGTTGCAGTGCGCAGCGCGCGCAGGACCTCGTCCGGAAAACGCCGTAACTGCACGCCATTTTTCTCCACCAGCGTCTGCAGCGAATCGTGGTTACGCGCGGCAAATTCGGCCAGCATCGTGTCGTTCACGGCCTTGCAGCAGGTCATCACAATTGCCTGCAGATCCGGCGTTAACTGGGCGAATGCCGCCTGATTAAACAGCGCCTCCAGCATCGAGCCTGGCTCGTGCCAACCCGGATAATAGTAGTACTTCGCTACCTTGTGCAGCCCAAAGGCCAGGTCGTTATAAGGCCCCACCCACTCCGTGGCATCGATGGCGCCGGTCTGCAGGGCAGTGAAAATCTCCTGCCCTGGCAGCGTTATCGGCGTGCCACCCGCACGCGCCAGCACTTCGCCACCCAGCCCGGGAATGCGCATCTTCAAACCCTTCAGGTCAGCGACGCTCAGAATTTCCTTGTTGAACCAACCCCCCATCTGGGTGCCGCTGTTACCCGCCGGAGCCGGCAGCACGCCGAAGGGCGCGTAGGCTTCACGCCACAATTCGAGGCCGCCGCCAAAGTAAAGCCAGCCATTCACCTCTTGCGCGGTCATGCCGAATGGCACGGCATTAAACAGCGGCGCGGAGGGAATCTTGCCCTTCCAATAATAGGCACCACCATGGCCCATCTCCGCCGTCCCACTGGAAACTGCGTCGAACACCTCCAATGCCGGCACTAACTCCCCCGCGCCATACACTTTAATAGTGATGCGCCCACCGCTGCAGTCCTCGATCATTTTTGCCAAATTGGCAGCGCCCGTGCCCAGTCCAGGAAAATTGGGCGGCCAGGTGGTGACCATCTTCCAGCGATGCCGCTCGCCGGCCAAGGCCACGCCGGCACCCGCCACTTCTTTCTTCCCACAAGCCGCCGTAGCAGCCATGACACCGGCCAAACCGAGGCTTTTCACGAGAGTTCGACGATGCATGCAGCCGGTCCTTAAGCGAGCGAGAGTGCCTGAACGGATTGTTCCACACGCGTGCTGCTCCGGGTAGACGTTAAACTAGCGGCATGATCGGACTCCTACAGCGCGTGACCTCAGCCAGCGTCAGCGTGGATGGCGCCACGATCGGCGCCGTGGGCCCTGGCTTGCTGGTGCTGGTCGGCGTGCAGGCTGGCGATACCGCCGCGCAAGGCGAGCGTCTGCTCCAGCGCTTGGTCACTTACCGGGTGTTCGCCGATGCCACGGGCCGCATGAATCACAGCCTGGAAGACACCGGCGGTAGCCTGCTGCTGGTACCGCAGTTCACGCTAGCCGCCGACACGCGTCAGGGCACCCGACCCGGCTTCAGCCCGGCCGCTGCACCGGCCGACGGAGCACTGCGTTTTCACGCACTGGTAGCGCTGGCGCAGTCGCGGTTGGGCATGGCCCGCGTGGCCACCGGGCGGTTCGGCGCCGACATGCAAGTAGCGCTCGTCAATGACGGACCTGTAACGTTCTGGCTCGAAGTCCCGCCCGTGGTCTGAAATGATTCCTGCACTCAAGACCTACGTCACGTAACGGCCACGACAGCGTGGGCATCGCGCGGGTTTGCAGTAATATCCCTCCCTTACCGGCACAGTGCCGACATTGCTATGGAGCACGCTCATGGGTATCGGTTTTCGTGAACTTCTGGTCATCCTCGCCATTGCTCTGCTGGTGTTCGGCGCCAAGAAGCTGCGCACCATCGGCACTGACCTCGGCGCGGCCGTCAAAGGCTTCAAACAAGGCATGTCCGAAGACGCCGACAAGACCGCGGATGACAAGGCTGCCGCTGGCGACAAGTCCACACCTGCCGTGACGGAAAAACCCGCTGAAGACAACCGCAAGGCCTAATGCAGGCCTGGCGCGGAGCAAGACGGCATGTTTGAAGTGGGCTTCAGCGAACTGGTGCTGATCTTGGTGATCGCACTGCTAGTACTCGGTCCTGACAAGCTGCCGAAACTGGCACGCGATGTCGGACGCTGGATGGGCCGTGCCCGACAGATGGCCCGCCAGCTCACCGACCAGCTCGACCAAGAATCGCGCATGGCGGAATGGACGCTAGAAGACAAACGCCGCGAGCATGCCCTACGCAATGCACCGCTCATCCCCGACATCGCCGATGCCAGCCTGCCTCGGCCTTATCCTGCCGCCATCGACGCCGCCACCACGACACCCGCCCCTGCCGCCGACCCAGCAGACGTGAGCGCTTCGCTGGAGCCCGCCACACCACCCCATCTCGCGTCAGGCCTCGAGCCAGACCTCGCCCCAGAGACCACGGCAACCACCGACCATGACCGACCCGTCACCTAATCTTTCGACACTGGTGGAAGGCTCGCTGATCTCGCACTTGCTGGAACTGCGCGACCGCCTCGTCCGGGCGCTCTATGTGGTGGTGCTGTTCGCGGTGCCCTGCATCTATTTCTCGAACGAGCTCTTCACGCTGGTGGCGCAACCGCTCATCAGCCAGTTGCCTGCGGGCAGCCATCTCATCGCTACCAGCGTGGTGTCGCCGTTCATGGCGCCCTTCAAACTGTCGCTCTATGTGGCGCTGTTCTTGTCCATGCCGGTGGTCATCTACCAGGTGTGGGCCTTTGTCGCCCCTGGGCTGTACAAGAACGAACGTCGCTTCGCCATGCCGCTACTACTGTCGAGCGTGGTGCTGTTCTACGCCGGTGTCGCCTTCGCCTACTTCGTCGTCTTCCCGCTCATGTTCCAGTTCTTTGCGACCGCCTCACCGAAGGGCGTGACGATGATGACGGATATCACGGAATACTTGGATTTCGTGCTCGTGCTGTTTTTGTGCTTTGGCGCTGCCTTCGAGATTCCCGTGGCGGTGGTGCTACTGGTGCACACCGGCATGGTTAAACACGAGAAGCTGACCGAGAACCGTGGCTATGTCATCATCGGTATCTTCATCATTGCAGCCATCCTCACGCCGCCAGACGCCGTCTCGCAATGCGCGATGGCCCTGCCGATGTACATTCTCTATGAAGCTGGCATTCTAATGTCGCGGCTGATGGGCCGGTCACGTCAAACGCCAACGGACGACACCACCAGCTAAGGGAACGCTCGCCATGCATGACGCCACTCACCCCCCGGCTCAGCTGACGGTGAAGGCCGTCATTCTGTCCCTCTTTCTCACCGTCATTCTGGCTGCCGCGAACGCCTATCTCGGTTTGTTTGCCGGTCTCACCGTCGCCACCGCTATCCCCGCTGCTGTCATTTCCATGGCGGTGCTGCGTTTGTTTGGCCCGCCAAACGTACTGGAGAACAACATCGTCGCTACCGGCGCCTCCGCCGGCAGCAGCATCGCCGCCGGCGCCATCTTCACCATGCCGGCACTCATCCTGCTTGGCCATTGGCAACACTTTGACTATCTGTGGACATTTTCCATCGTGGGCTTGGGTGGCCTGCTCGGTGTCCTGTTCAGTGTGCCGCTACGACGAACGCTCATCCTCGAACAAAAACTGCAGTTCCCAGAAGGCGTCGCGGCCGCCGAAGTACTCAAAGCCGGTGCCCGCCTGGGCACCGACGGCGGGCAGGGCATGAAATGGCTCGGGCTGGCCGCCGCCGCCGGCGGCTTGTTCAAACTGGCCACCTCCGGCCTGCGACTCGCACCGGAAGTATTCAGCCTGTCGCGCGCAGTTGGCGAGCGTGGCATCGCCTTTTTTGGCTATGGCTTCTCACCCGCCTTGCTGGCCGTCGGTTATATCGTGGGCCTGAACGTCGGTATCCTCGTGGCCGCCGGCGGCGCGTTCAGCTGGTGGATCGCCATCCCCATCTACAACGTCTTCTTTGCTACCCACGACCCACAGATCATCGCTGCCCTCGCAGGTCTGACAGATCCAGAAGCCGTGGCGTTTACGCTCTGGAAGCTACGCATCCGCTATATCGGCGTGGGCTGCATGGTCATTGGTGGGCTGTGGGCGCTATGGTCGCTGCGCACCTCGCTGGCCACGGGCATCCGCAGCGGCCTGTCGCGTAACAACATAGCGAGCGGTCCCGTACTGCATACCGAGCAAGATATTCCCATGCCGCTCGTCATGGCCTGCATTGCTCTGTTCGTGCTGCCGCTGTTCGTCCTTTACTATTTTGTGGTGGGCACCCTGGGCATCGCATTGGCCATGGCCATCATCATGGTCGTGGCCGGGTTCCTGTTCAGCTCCGTCAGCGGATATATGGCCGGCCTCGTCGGCTCGTCCAACAACCCGGTGTCCGGCATCACCATCTCCACCATCCTGTTTGCCTCGCTGGTGCTACTGGCCTTGCTGGGAGACGACCTCAGTCGCGGCGCGGTGGCCGTGGTGTTCATCGGTGCGGTGGTGTGCAATGCGGCAGCCGTCGCCGGCGACAACCTGCAGGACCTGAAAGCGGGCCAACTGCTCGGCGCCACCCCGTGGCGACAGCAGGTCATGCTCGGCGTTGGCGTCCTGGCAAGCGCCGCGGTGATGGCGCCAGTACTCAACTTACTGCAAGACGCCTATGGCATTGGAGAGCCGGTGCGAGCGGGGGTCCGCGCGCTCTCAGCGCCGCAAGCCACGCTGGTGAAAAGCGTGGCGGAAGGCATGTTCGGCGGCCATCTGCCCTGGGACATGATCGGACTCGGCGTGGTGGTGGGCGCCAGTATCATCGCGTTTGATCTGTGGCTGAAGCGGCGCGGCTCGCGCTGGAGTGCGCCGGTGCTCGCGGTGGCGGTGGGCGTCTACCTGCCACTCGATGTCTCCCTACCCATCTTGGCGGGCGGCCTGATCACCGAGATCGCCACGCGGTGGCATGCCCAGCGTCACCCGGACGGGGACAACGAAACGCTGCAACGCAATGGCATGCTGTTCGCCGCCGGCCTCATTACCGGCGAGGCCCTCATCGGTATCCTCATGGCCATCCCCATTGCCTACACCAGCAACCCAGACGCGTTAGCGGTGCCGGCCGCCTGGCAGCCCGGCGCGCCACTGGGCCAGTGGCTGGGACTGGCCGTGCTGGCTACCCTCGGCGGGTGGCTGTACCGCGTGGCGACACGCGCGGCTCCCACTGACTGATCGGCAAAAATCCTTGCTCGGGCCGGCACGCCGCACTCGTTATACTCACCCCGTGAGCACTCCCTCCGCCACGTCCAAGCCCAGCGATCGCCTGCGGCTGATTGCTGCCTTCGCCGCCGTGTGGTTTCTCTGGGGCTCCAGTTTCGTCGCCACCAAGATCATGGTCGGCGAACTACCGCCCATCCTGTCGGTGTCTTTTCGCTGCGCCAGCGCCGGGTTCATCCTGCTGGTCATCGGCAGCTGGCAAGGTCACACCTGGCCCAAAGATTGGCTGCAATGGCGCCATGTAGTGGTCATGGCGGTGCTGGCCATTGTCCAAAGCACCACACTCAATGTGCTTGCGGCCAAACATGTGGCGAGCAACGAACTGGCCTTGCTCAATGCCAGTGCCGCCTTCTGGATCGTGCTGTTCGGCGCTTTCGGCCTCCATGGCACCCGCCTAGGCAAACGCGCCTGGGGAAGCATTGCGCTCGGTTTCGGAGGCGTGGCCATGTTGTTGCTGCCACGCGGCGACGAACATGAATCGCCGATGCTGTGGATGCTGGTGGTATTGCTGGCTTGTGTCTCGTGGGCGCTGGCCACCGCCTATTTCCGCAACACGCGTCCACGCACGAACCCGCTCATGTTCAACGCCCTGCAACTGGGCTGCGGTGGGCTGGTGTTGCTGCCGATCGGACTGCTGGCGGGCGAGTCACCCCATTTCCACTGGACGGCCACCGGCGTGGCTTCGCTGGGTTTTCTGACCATCTGCAGTTCGTGTATTGGCTACAGCGCCTTCACTTACCTCATGACGCGTGTCTCGCCGGCGCAATTGAGCACCTATGCTTACGTCAACCCGCTAGTGGCCACGCTCATGGGTTGGTGGCTGCTCAATGAAGCCTTGGCGCCAGCGCAATGGATCGGCGGCATTGTCATTCTGGCAAGCGTTGCGGTGATTAACCTGCCGGCCCACTCAACCAAATCCCGCAACCCAGCCTAGTCGCGCGGGGGGCCACGCCGCACCTGCACGTTCACTCCCCCAGGCTGACCAAACAAGGCCGCGCCCAGCGTACTGGCCAAGCTGATGAGCAGCGAAGTCCACAAGGCGGGCCAGAAGCCGGTCACGCTCATGCCATCCAGCATCCAGGCTACCAACGCCACCATCCACGCATTAATGACTAACAGAAAAAAACCTAGCGTGACCAAGGCCAGCGGCAGCGTCAGCAGCATCAATAACGGACGCACCGTGGCATTCACGACTCCCAGCAGCAGCCCCGCCATGAGCAAGGTAGCCGAACTGTCAACACGGATGCCATGCACCCATTGGGTGGCCAACCACAAGCCAAGGGCCGCAAAGACCGCCCTTAATACGAACGCCGTCATTTCATTCTCCTCCCGGCCACTACCACCACCGCCACCTCCCGCAACCGCCCAATATCCTCCAGCACGGCTCCGCGAACCGCAATCACATCCGCCGCAGCGCCCACCACCAGCTGGCCCACCACTGGCTTGGCCAGCCAAGCCTCGGGCAGACCGCTGGCCCACGCCGCATCAACCGTCGCGGCGCGCAACACCTCGTCCGGACTGAAGCCCGCTTCCCGCACCAGCGCCGCGGCCTCTACCTGCAAGGCCAGCCACTGCGGCAGTCCGGGTTTCCCAGCGCCACTGGCGAGCACAATCCGCGCACCGGCAGCGCGCAAAGCCCGCACGCGCGCGCCAGCCACCTGCAGACGCAAGGCAGCAAACTCCATCGCTGGCACCTGCGCATAGGGTTTCCAAGAGGCGCGCAAATCCTGCGCCAGCAGCAAGGGCAAACCTGCGTAGAGCTGCGGATCATCCAAGGCTTCGGCATTTTGGCGCCAGCGAACGTCAACGACCAGCGGTGCCAGCTGGACCGCCCATGCCACCGGATGCCCCGCCACGGCCCGCGCATGCACCGCCAGCAATACCTCGGGCGGCCACTCAGGGGCGGTATCCAGACCCAGTCCGAGCAGACCGTCCACGCCCGCTTCGAGCGCCAACACAATACCCGCGGACCGGCGCACTTCTGCCCAGACAGGGCGTTGCGCGGCCCGCGCTTCCGACACCACCACGGCCAATTCGTCAGCTGGCCATTCTTCCGGCGCGGCAATCAGCACTTGGTCCACGCCCAGTCGCAGCAAACGCCGCACCTTGTCGCGGGCATCTATCAAAGAGTGTACCGGCCACCGCCAAGCGGCATCGCCCATGCTACGTGTCTGGCGTTCCAGCACTGGCCCGGCCACGCGGACTCGCGGCCCCGGCAGCCGTCTGGCCGCCACGCGTTCGCGCAATTCGGTGGCCACACCCGCCGGTGTGCCCCATTCGGTCACGGTGGTGATGCCCGCCGCCGTGGTAGCGAGCAGCGTCCACGGCATGATCACCCGCTCCGCGAGCGGACGTAACAGCGGGTCGGCGAGCGCGGGTTGCCCATGACCCAGGCGCCAGTTCTGTACCGCCAAATCCATGAGCCCCGGGAGTACTGTCATGCCTTCGGTGCTGACCACCACCGCTTCAGCCGGCACCGGGGTGGTGGCGGCGGGACCGACCGCCACAATCCGGTCAGCGTCGATCAGTACCACCCCATCCGTGATCGGCGGTGCCGCGGTGCCCGTCCACACGGTTCCCCCCACCAGCGCCAACAAGGGGCTAGCGGATTGGGTCGCCGCCAGGGCCACCACAGGGCTGAGCAACCAGGCCCCCAGCCAGCAGAGACACCAGCGTTCCGCCCATAAACGCGCGGCGTCTCGCCAGGCCATCTTGCCGGCCGGCGCAGGCATCACTTGAGCTGCCCGTGACCCACGGGCCGCGACCCTGCCGATGAGTTAACCGGTGGGGTGACGGGTGGGATGACACGTGGAGTGGCTGGCACGAGCAGCAAGGCACTGCGCAAGCGCGCGAGGGCGACCGTCCAGCCTGCTTGTTGTTGTCGCTGCACGGCGCGCCAGGCGGCAACATCAGGCACGCCTTCACCGAGCACCCGAGCGATGACACGGCCCGGGCGCGCGTCAACCAACCAGTCTTCGCTGAGCACCGCTGAACCCGGCCAGGTTGGCTCGGGGTCCAGCAGCAGCCGTAATCGACGTCCCACCGTAACTTGATCGATCAATGCACTGCGGCAGCTGCCATTGACAAACCGCGCAGTGAATCTTCCACCTGCGCGCAGTTCTACTTGCACGGACTGTGCATACCAGCGCAACAGCAATGACGGTTCAGTGAACCATTGCCAGACGACTTCCGGCGGCACCGGCAGTTCGATGAACGCCGCATAGCCGCGCAGACTCATATAACCACCAGTAACGTTACCTCAGGCGTCGAGGGCAACGTCTGGGACTGTGGCAAGCATGTCGTACATCGACAAGTCTTCCAGTACATGGGCCAGCGGCAGCGGCCGCCCCATCTCGAAGCCCTGTCCGTAGACGCAACCAAGCTCCTGCACCCGTAGGCGCAAGGCTTCGGTCTCAACACACTTGGCCACCGTGTCCAGTCCCCGCGAAGCTGCCCACTGCAGGGCGGCACGGACGTCACTGTCCATGTGTGCATCATCCAACATGGCGCGCACACGGTTACCATCCAGCTTCAGTTCCGTCAGCGGCAGCGCATGTGTGCCGAGCGCTTCCGCGTCCGCTCCAGTGCAGTTGTCTAGCGCCACTCCACAACCGAGCATGCGCAGGCGCTGCAGAGTTGGCAGTGCCGCCGTCCAAGCCGAGGAGCCGGGCGCGAGTTCGCTGATCGGGATGTCGAACACCAGGACGTCGGGCGGTAGCCCGGTGGACACCAGCAGCTCTTCCAGATCTTCCAACAAGGCACCGGCCGCCGTCGGAGTGGCGAGGGTGGCCGCCGAGAGATTCACAGAGAAGCGCGCCACGCGGCGGTGCATGACTTCCGACTGGCCCGCTAGCAGCTTGATTACATTTCGGATGACCCAGCGGTCCACCGCTGGTAACAAACCAGCGCGCGCGGCCAGCGGTAGGAATTTGTCTGGCACCAGCAATTCGCCTTCCCCCATGGGCAGGCGCAGCAGCAATTCGAAGCGCGGGTCACCATAGCCTTGTAAGGGCAACAACGACTGCGCGAGAAAGGTTGGTGACTCACTGGCAATTACGCGCCGCAAGCGTTCGAGAATGGGCGCGTCGATCGCCGCTACCGCGTGCATGGCGATAGGCGGTGTGGTTTCCAGCCAACGGTGAAAGCGACCGCAGCCTGCAGCCTTGGCCTGACGGCAGGCTGCTTCGGCGAAAGCCAGCGCGCGCGCCAGTCCCTCATGCCAGCCACCACTGCTACCTTCGTGCATGGTCAGACTGGCGACACCGATGCTGACACCAATGTTCACTTTGCCCTCGCCACGCACATAGCTCAGTTCCGCCACTGAGGCACAGAGCTCTTGTGCCGCTGTTTCTGCGGCCGCCGCCGTAGTGAGCGGCAAGCAGATGACCATGCGATCGCCATCTAGGCGTGCGCAGACACCGCTACGCGGTGTGCGGCGTCGCGCCACTTCGGCAACGCGGAGCAAGACCTCGTCACCGACATGCAGGCCAAAGGCTTCGTTGATGGCTTGCAGGTGATCGACGTCCACGAACAGCAACTGGTGTACGCCAACCGCCGAGCAGACCAGTTCTGCCTGACGTTCAAATTCAACGCGCAGCGGCAACCCAGTGTTAGCGTCATAGCGCTGATCCAGCAATTCGCAAACCCGCCGTGCCACCCATTCGCCAACGCGCAAGGCGCGCACACCAAAGGCCGGAGCTCCGGGCAAGGCGAAGAACGCCAAGAAACCCACCACCCGCTGACCACGACGGCGGATCGGCAAGCTGAGCACGCGATGCGACCCGCCTGGGTCGTCCGCACGCGTCGAGCCCACCAGCGCCTGCTGGTTCATGCGTGCGTAGTTCAATAAGTGACGGTGCAAGGCACTGACCAAGCGCGGCGCGTCTGGCGATCCGGTAATTTCTTCGCCTTCGGCGACACGGGCGGTGCGCAGCAGCGCCAAGCCTTTATCGGGTACCACGAGCGCACCGATATGCGCACCCAGCGGCCGTAAAGCGGCCTCGACCAAGCCGGCGAGGTCATCCACCTGGCCTTCTAAAGTGGCCAGTTCCACCAAGGCGTCGCTCTCTGGCGCTTCGCCGGGGCGTTCACTCGACATACGCTGTACCGCCGATCGCAACAACAATTCACGTTGCAGCACTTCGAGCGCAGGGCGCACCAAGCTCAGTACCAGCGAGAACGGCCGCGCCTCGCGCGTGCCCGGCACGAAGAAGCACACGGCCGCCAAGGGGCGCCCGGTTTCTTCACGCAGACAAAAAGTGTAGATCATCGCGTCGTTGGCCGGCTCCGCCGCACCATCGAAACTGAGCGCATGACCAAGAGGGCCGGACAATACCGTGTGCGCTGCCGAGCGCATCTCGGTCGGTTCCATCCCCTCGCCCTGCCACAACAGATCCAGCTCAGGAGAGTAGATACACAGATGCCGCGCTCGCGGCAGCATCATCTTCAGCAGCTGCGCATGGGGATCCAGCGGCGCCGTGGCCAGTGCCAACAAGGCTTGCGCTTGATCCGCCGTGGGTTCCGCGGCGGCTGGGACTATTGGAGTTTCTACAGGCATCTTCGTGCTTCCTTCTGCGGTCAGCAGCGCCATGCTGTTGACACAACCTAGGTCCCCAGACTACGCAGTCAGCCAGCCGGTGTCCGTGACGCGGTTAACGAAGGAAGAGACGGGGGTCAACGGCTCGGCTGGCGCGGCCGCTGCCCTGCCGAATCTCGAAATACAGCGCCGGACGGCCTTCACCCCCCGTGTCGCCGACCTGAGCGATCACATCGCCAGCCTCCAGGCGTTCGCCCGCCGCCTTAAACAACACCGCATTGTGCGCATATAAGGTCAACCAGCCGCCGCCGTGGTCGACGATCAGCAGGTTACCCAGCCCCTGCAGCCAGTCGGCATACAGCACGCGGCCGGCGTAGGGTGCACGTACCGGCGTCCCTTCAGGGGCCCCGATGAGTAAACCACTCCACTTGAGCCCGGCGGCACGCGCCTGACCATAACGGGCCAGCACATTGCCCGACACCGGCCAGGGCAGCTGGCCACGCAGCCGCGCGAACGCCCGTCCGCCGGGTGGGATTTCGAAGGGATGATCTTCCACGGCACGCTGCAGCCGCTCGACCAAGCGCGTGACGCGCGCCTCCTGCCGCCGCAAGCCTTTCAGCTGCGCATCCCGCGAAGCCACCTGCACCCGTGCCGCCGCCAATACCTGGTCGCGCGACCGGCGCGCCGTTTCCAGCGCGCGGACTTCACCGGCACGCTCAGCCAACAGGCCGCGCAGCGTTTCTTCCTGCGTGGCCAAAGCGGCATCGAGCGCATCTAGGCGCTCCAGTGCGCCGCGAATTTCCGCAATTTTTGCCGCCCGTGCACGACCGAAATAGCCATACCAAGCCAGCAGCCGCGGCAAGGCGCCTGGATCGTCGGTATGCAGCAACAAACGGGCGGACTCGGCATGGCCCGTGGCATAAGCGGCCCGCAACTGGCCGGCCAAGGCTAGACGTTGTCCTTCCAAATGTGCCTCTTCCTGCCGGCGCTGAGCGCGCAACTGGTCCCGGCGGCGCTCCGCCCCATCCAAGCGCCCGCGCACATCACTCAAACGACCGCGCGCGCCAAAGACCCCCCGCTCAGCCTCCCGTAGCGCCAGAACGGCCTGGTCGCGCGCCTCCACCTCCTGCGCGAACGCGGCGGCCACCTCGCGGATCCGCTCACGGACCCGGGCGAGGTCACGCTCAGCCTCCGCGGGCGCCGCATCCGCAGCCAACGCCGGCGCAGCCCCACCGACCGCCAGTCCGACCACGACCGCTAGCGCACAGCCGACCACGCACGCCCGGGCAAACCAGCGGCCCGCAGAACCACGGGCCAAACCCGACAAGAGAGGAGGCAAGGTGCGTAACACGCCACAAGTCTACCCAACCCCCGACTGATATACTGCCGCCCCTTGTTGATTGCTCAGGCCCTGCATGAACGCGCTGCTCACCCACCTTGCCGCTCACCCCTACCTCGTCGGCGCCGCCCTGCTGGCCTTGGTGGTGGTCGCCGTGGTCGAATTTCGGCTGTCGGCCCAGGCCTTTGCCGCCGTCGGGCCGCTCGAAGCGGTACGTTTGGCTAACGCGGGGGCCCTGCTGCTCGATGTCCGAGCGGTCGAAGCTTACGCCGCGGGCCATCTGGCCGGCGCGCGCAACCTGCCAAGCGGCGCTATCGCAAATGGCGCCCAGCAGCTTGAAAAATGGAAGACCAAACCGATCGTGGTGTACTGCGACTCCGGCCTGACCTCGGGAGCCGCAGCACGCCATCTGCAGCGTCTGGGCTTCACCGAAGTCAAGAACCTGCGGGGCGGCGTGACCGCGTGGAAAGCCGACAACCTGCCGGTGATCAAGGCGTGAACCCGCCGATGGTGACGTTGTACGTGACCCGCTGGTGCCCCTATTGCACTCGCGCTATCGCGTTGCTGGACCGCAAAGGCGTCACGTATACCGTCATCGACATCGAATCAGACCCCGGACGGCGCGAGGAGATGCTCGCCCGAGCCGGTGGGCGTCGCACGGTGCCACAGATTTTCATTGGCGATCACCACGTCGGTGGTTGCGACGACCTGTACGCTCTAGAAGCGGCAGCCCATCTGGATCCCTTGCTTGGCCGGGCTGGCTAAGCGCAACAAGAGCAAAGGCAACGCCATGACTGACGAGACCACCCCCGCCGCGCCGGCCGCCGACGCGAATTCCCCGCAGGTCGCTCTGCAAGCCATCTACCTGAAAGACGTGTCTTTCGAGTCGCCCCTCGGCCCACTCGCCGCTGGCAACTCGCAGGCACAGCCTGAGGTGAGCCTGAGCCTGAACACCACCGGGAACCAGCTCGCGCCGGACCTGCACGAAGTCGTGCTGGCGGTGACCGTCAGCGCCAAGGCCGGTGAGAACACCTTCTACCTCTGCGAAGTGAAGCAAGCAGGCCTGTTCGTGGTGCGTGGCTTGGACCAGACGCAGCTGCGCAGCGTGCTCGCCTCGTTCTGCCCCACCATCCTGCTGCCCTACGCGCGCCAGACGGTGTCGGATCTCGTAGTAAAGGGCGGCTTCCCGCCGTTCCTGTTGCCCCCGGTGAACTTCGATTCGCTGCTCGAACAGGCCATCGCGCAACAGCGGGCCGAAAACGGCGACGCGCCGCCGACCAGCGACATCATTGCGCTGAACTGACAGCGTGTCTGATCCGGTCACCGACGGCCCGCGCATGGACACCTCGCCCATCGCAGTCCTCGGGGCCGGCTCTTGGGGCACCGCACTCGCCATCCAATTGGCGCGTGCGGGGCGACCGGTCCTCCTGTGGGGCCGGGATCCAGCGCAGCTCGCCGTCTGCGCCGCTGCGCGCCGCAACGAACGCTACCTCCCCGAAGCGGTTTTTCCGGCCAGCCTCATCGTCGAACCGGACCTCACCCGGGCCATGGCCGTGGCGCGCGACCTGCTCATTGCGGTCCCCAGCCACGCTTTTCGGAGCACGCTGGAGCAGATCGCCAGCCAGCGTACGGCCCCAGCCACCGATCACCGTATCGCCTGGGCCACCAAGGGCTTCGAGGTCGCCACCGGCTTGCTGCCTCACCAAGTAGCACGCGAAGTCTTAGGCGCACAGGTACCAGTCGCCGTCCTCTCCGGACCCACCTTCGCGCGCGAAGTCGGCGCCGGCCTGCCGACCGCTATGACCGTGGCCTCCACCGACGGGGCCTTCGCCGCAGCACTGGCGCGTAGCTTGTCCAGCCCACAATTCCGCGCCTACACCTCGCCGGACCTCATCGGGGTCGAGGTGGGCGGCGCCGTGAAGAATGCCATTGCCATTGGCACCGGCATTGCCGATGGCATGGGTTTTGGCGCCAACACGCGCATTGCCCTCATTACCCGTGGCTTGGCGGAAATGAGTCGTCTGGGCATCCGCTTGGGCGCGCAACCCGCCACCTTCATGGGACTGGCCGCCCTCGGTGACCTGGTCCTCACCTGTACCGACAACCAGTCACGCAATCGTCGTTTCGGTTTGTTGCTGGCGGCAGGTGAATCCCCCGCCGCCGCGGCCGCCGCGATCGGGCAGGTGGTAGAAGGCGTGAGCGCTGCGCGTGCTGTCCATACCGTGGCACTCCGCGAGGGCGTCGACATGCCCATCATCGACGTCGTGTACCGCATCCTGCACGAAGACCTTCCTCTCGATGCGGCCGTTCGGCAGCTCATGGGCCGAGCACTGAAGCAAGAACACTAAGGCCTGAAAATACGCATATTCGAGGCCTGAAATACGCATAGTCCGTCATGCCGTCTGGTAGGGCACGGGCCTAGCATGGAGTCAGCCACGGCACAGTTGCGTGCCGCGGGCACGGCCGGCAAGGAGCCCCCTCATGACTTATTTTCACGCCGTGGTCTGGACCGACCACCAACATGCGCAAGTACTCCAGTTTGACCGCGAGCATGTCGAAGGCCACAAGGTCAAAGCGCACCTCACCCAAACCCGCCAGCACGGCAGTCAGGTACGGGCCGAACACGATTTCTTTAGCGAACTGTGCGATGCACTCCGTGGCATCACCGAAGTGGTCGTGACTGGCTCAAACACCTCACTGGCGGATTTTCGCCACTATGTCGAAAAACATCGCCCTGCCGTGTCGAAGCAAGTGGTGGGCTGGGAAACCGTGGACCACCCGACCGACGGACAACTGGTGGCTTTCGCGCGCCAGTATTTCGACCGCTACGACCGGCTGGCACACACGGGAAATGTGAACTAGGTCCCCCTCGTCGCCACTTGGGGACAGTCCACGGACCGTCCGGAGCAGTGGGAGGGTGGTAGCGTCTAGACGTGCATCCCGTCCAGTCATTTGAGAGGCCTATCCTATGAACGCCAGCCTTCGTACCGTTAGCGGCATGACCACCCCGGTTCGCGCACCACGCGCCACCTTGGCGTCTTGCCAGGCACGCCCGGACACTGCCGCCCTCGCGGTCATGACCGACTTCAACCGCACCGTCCCACTCACCGTAGCGCCCGAACAGCAGGTGGATGCTGCCTTGCAGGACATGATCGTCGGCGGAGTTCGGGCTTTGCTAGTGGTGGAAGATGGCCGCCTGCTCGGGCTGGTCACCGCCAACGACCTGCAAGGTGAGCGGCCCATCCAGTTTCAGCAAAGCGGGTTTTGCGATGCCTACCCGTGCCGGCACAGCGACGTGCATGTCGGCGATGTGATGACGCCGTTAGCGAAGCTGACCTTGCTCGATCAGGGTGCAGCTGAACGCTCTACGGTCAGCGATATCTTGACGCTGATGCAGCTGGAGGGTCTGACCCATTTACTGGTCATGCAACCGGACGCGCTGGGCGGCCGCGAGGTGCATGGACTGTTTTCTCGCACCCAACTCGAACGCGCCCTGGGCGATACCGCCGCGACATTCCTGCAGCGCCGCGCGGGGTAAGGCCCTCTTGAAGCCCTCCACGGTCATCGCCTCCGCAGAGCCAGTGGAAGCGTCCATTCTTCGCTGGCTGGAACAGGTCGTCATCGGCCTGAACCTGTGTCCGTTCGCCAAAGCCGTCTATAGCAAGGGGCGCGTGCGCATCGCCGTTAGCGCTGCGCGCAACCCCGACGCCTTACTCGCCGCGCTGGAAGCGGAGCTGCAGCAGCTGGCGGCAACCGCGCCCACCCAAACCGACACGACGCTGCTGGCCGTGCCGCTCATGTTTGACAATTTTTTAGACTTCCATTTTTTCCAAGGTGAAGTCGCCGCACTGCTGCGCCGCCTGGACTACGACCGCATCTTTCAGGTCGCCGCCTTCCATCCACAGTGGGTGTTTGCCGGCAGCGAGACCGAGGATGTCGAGAACTGTGTGAATCGCGCTCCGGTGCCGCTGTTGCATCTGCTGCGTGAGGACAGCGTCACGCGAGCCATCAGTGCTTTCGGGGACACCACCAGCGTGACGGCCGCCAACCAGCGCCGGCTACGCGCACTGGGCTGGGCTGGCTGGAACCACCTCCGACAAGGCGGTAGCAGCGGCCTTTGAGCCTAGCAACGCGGTGATCATTCCTGCCCGGAAAGACCTCCTCAGACCATCTTGCGTTCGTCCAAACCACAGCCGCGCGCAATAATTTCCTTCATGATTTCCGACGTGCCGGCATAGATGCGCCCGATACGCGCATCCGCATACAGCCGGCTGATGCGATATTCATCCATATAGCCTGCGCCACCAAACAACTGCAGGCATTCGTCTACCACCCGGCCTTCCACTTCGCTGGCCACCAGCTTGGCCTCGGCGGCGAACTCCGCGGTCAGCTTTCCGGCATTCAGCAGCGTCACCGACTGGTCGACAAAACACTGCACGGTATCGATCTGCGTACGCAGCTCCGCCAGTTTGAAGCGCGTGTTCTGAAAGGCGCCCAGTGGCTTGCCGAAGATGCGACGCTCCTTGACGAACTCCAGCGTGAGGTCCCACGCCACCTGCGCACCAGTAATGGACTGCACTGCATTCGCCAGCCGTTCCTCGGCGAGGAAATGCGTCAGGTATTTAAAGCCCAGGGTCGGGTCCCCCAACACATTGTGCTTTGGCACCTTCACGTTGTTGAAGAACAGCTCTGCCGTATCCTGCGCATGCAGACCCAGCTTCTTCAAACGGCGTCCGCGTTCGAAGCCCAACATGCCGCGCTCGACCACAAACAGTCCGATGCCATGCTTTTGGTTAGGAACGGTGCGCGCAGCCACAATGAACAGATCGCCCAAGATGCCATTGGAGATATAGGTTTTCGAACCATTCAGCACCCAGTGATCGTCCTGCTCTTCTGCGTGGGTTTTCATGCCCGCCAGGTCGCTACCCGCGGCCGGCTCGGTCATGGCAACCCCCAAAATGATCTCGCCACGCGCTGCCGGTGGCAGCCAGCGGGCTTTCTGCTCAGCGGTACCTAGATGCCCAAGATAAGGCGCAACCAGCCGTGAATGCAGCCCAAAGAACAAGCCGATATCCGCGTGGCGAATCACTTCTTCCATCAGCATCTGGTCGTAGCGGAAGTCGGTGATGCCAGCGCCGCCATACTGCTCTGGCGCCCACATCAGCAGCAAGCCGGCATCCCCGGCTTTGCGGTAGATATCGCGATCCACCATGCCTTGATCACGCCAGCGGTCGACGTGCGGCGCCGCTTCTTGTTGCAGGAAGCGAATACAAGTATCACGAAACTGTTCGTGCTCGGGTTCTAGGTGAAAGCGGGGATAAGCCATGCGTTTGTCTCAAAAAAGCCGCGAGGGAAAATATGGGTTAAGCCGGCGTTAGACCGGCTTCGGGTAGAAACCTTCACCACGGGCAGCCTTGTCCTTCAGCCACTTCGACGGTTTGAAGCGCTTGCCATGTTGCTTGGCGAGCTTCTCGCACTCCGCCACGAACGGCGCAATCCCCACCGTGTCGATGTAGGACAACGCACCGCCTGCCCAGGCCGGGAAGCCAATCCCTAAGATAGAACCCAGATCTCCTTCCATCGCGCTTTCCAGCACGCCCTCTTCCATGCAACGCGCGGCCTCAATGGCCTGGCGGTGCAACAGTCGCTGGCGCAACTCGTCAACCGTCGGCTGCACGGCTGCCGGCGGATACTCGGTCGCCAACCCGCTCCACAGTCGCTTGGGTCCACCCCCCGTCGGATAGTCGTAGAAGCCGCCGCCGGACTTACGGCCCAAGCGTTTCAGATCCTCAACGAAATGCCGCACCACCGGCCAGGCAATCGGCAGTTCGTGTTGTTCACCGAGATCCACCGCCGTCTGCCGCATCACCTTGTATTGCAGCTCAATCGAGACTTCGTCAGACACGGCCAGCGGCCCTACAGGCATGCCGGCCATGCGCCCGGCATTTTCGATGAGCGCCGGCGTGATGCCTTCGGCCAGCATGTGCTGACCTTCGCTGCAGTAAGTGGAAAAAACCCGGCTGGTGAAGAAGCCACGACTGTCATTCACGACCATCGGCGTTTTCTTCAGCTGCCCCACGTAATCCAGCGCTCGCGCCACGGTCTGGGCAGAAGTGCGTTTGCCTTTGATGATTTCTACCAGCGGCATCTTCTCCACCGGCGAGAAAAAGTGGATACCGATGAAGTTCGCCGGACGCTTCGACGCCTTGGCCAACCCGGTGATGGGCAGTGTGGAGGTGTTGCTGGCAAACACCGCATCGCGACCGATCACGGCTTCCGTTTTTGCCGTCACGTCCGCCTTGATAGCGCGGTCCTCGAACACGGCTTCGATCACCAGTTCACAGCCTTTGAGTAAAGCGTAATCGGTGGTGGGGGTAATGCGCGCCAGCACCGCGTCGCGGCTCTCTGGCGTGCGGCGGCCACGATCAATCTCCTTCTGCAGCAGCTTCGCTGAGTACGCTTTACCGTGCTGTGCCGCGGCATCGGTGGCGTCGATGAGCACTACCTGCATCCCGGCTAACGCTGAAACATGCGCGATACCCGCGCCCATCATGCCGGCACCGAGGACCCCGAGCTTCTGGACCTGCCACTTGGGCACGTCCGCTGGACGGCGCGATAATTTATCCAGCAGACCTTTATTGACGAACATGGTGCGCATGAGATTGCGTGACACCGGCCCGGCCAACAGTTTGGCGAAGTGCTTCGACTCTACCCGCAAGCCGGTGTCGAACGGCACCGAGCAGCCTTCGTAGATCGCCGCCAAAATCGCCTGCGGCGCTGGGTAGTTGCGGAGGGTCAGCTTGGCGATGAGGGCGGTACCGCCCATCATCGTCTGCGTTACCCCTGGGCTCATGAGGGTGCCGCCACCCGGAACCTTGAAGCCCTTTTTATCCCAAGGCGCCACGGCCTCCGGCGTGCCTAGCAACCAAGCGCGAGCCCGTGCGACAACCTCGGCTGCGGGCGCCAGTTCATGTACCAACCCCAGCTGCTTCGCCTCTGCCGGCGCCACCGGGTTGCCGTCCGTCATGAGCTTGGCTGCGGCCATCACCCCGATAAGGCGCGGAACGCGTTGGGTGCCGCCCGCGCCGGGCAACAAACCGATCTTCACTTCAGGCAGTCCGACGACGGCTTTCGGGTCCTCCGACAGCACACGGTAGTGGCAGGCCAGCGCCAGCTCAAGACCGCCACCGAGGGCCAGACCATTGATGGCCGCCGCCACGGGTTTGCCGCAGGTTTCTATGCGTCGG
This sequence comes from Gammaproteobacteria bacterium, assembly GCA_947469285.1. GTDB lineage: Bacteria > Pseudomonadota > Gammaproteobacteria > Steroidobacterales > Steroidobacteraceae > CAIOHZ01. Next base: position 59,778 of record CANIOW010000011.1, on the reverse strand, counting down.
AACAGCTGGCTGAGCGCCTGGCTCTTGGCATAGGCTTCAGCCGGTGTGATGCCGCGATCATAGGCATCCACCATTTCCTTGATGTCCGCGCCAGCCACGAACGCCACTTTACCGGAGGTGATCAGGAGTCCTTTTACAGCCGAGTCTGCCACAGCGGCGCTGACAGCGGCGGCGAGTTCGCCGTTCACCGTCGGATCGAGCACATTCATCGGCTTGCCGGCCACATCGAGTGTCAGGGTGGCAATGCCATCGGCGTCAACCGCATAACGCAGGTTCTGGTACATGTGGATTCCTTGCGCTCAGCAGCGTTCAATGATGGTGGCGGTGCCCATGCCGGCGCCCACACACAGCGTGATGAGCGCCGTGCCGAGGTCGCGGCGCTCCAGTTCGTCCAGCACGGTGCCGAGGATCATGGCGCCGGTAGCCCCCAGCGGATGACCCAGAGCGATCGCGCCACCGTTCACATTCACCTTGTCGTGTGACACACCGGTATCGCGCATAAAACGCATTACTACCGCAGCGAAGGCCTCGTTCACTTCGAACAGGTCAATATCGCCGAACGACATGCCGGCGCGTTTGAGCACCTTACGGGTGGCGAGTGCCGGACCGGTCAGCATGATGGTCGGTTCACTACCAATACTGGTAAAAGCGCGAATACGTGCCCGCGGCTTCAAGCCCAACCGCTTGCCGATGCGCGCACTGCCAATGAGCACCGCCGCCGCGCCGTCCACAATACCGCTGGAATTGCCGGCGGTATGCACGTGGCGGATCGCCTCCACTTGCGGGTAGCGCAATTGCGCCACGGCATCGAACCCGTGGTCTTCGCCCATCGACTGGAAGGCCGCCTTCAGCGCACCGAGGTCCGCTAGGGTCGTTTTCGGTCGCGGGTATTCATCTTGGGCCAGCAAGATCTGTCCAATGACATCTTTGACCGGTACCAGCGAGCGCGTGAAGCGACCCTCTGCCTGTGCTACCGCCGCCCGTCGCTGGCTTTCGATAGCGTAGGCGTCAACGTCCTCGCGGGAATAGCCGTCGAGCGTGGCGATCAGGTCCGCGCCCACGCCCTGCGGCACGAAGTAGGTATTCCAGCCCACCGTCGGGTCGCCATACCAGGCGCCGCCGTCCGAAGAGATCGGCACGCGGGACATGGCTTCAACGCCACCGCCCACCACCAGATCCGACTGGCCGGACATCACCTGGGCCGCCGCGTGGTTCACGGCTTCAAGGCCGGAGGCGCAAAAGCGGTTGAGCTGCAGGCCGGCGACGCTCTGCGCGTACCCCGCATTGAGTGCGGCTACCCGTCCAATACAGCTGCCCTGCTCGCCCACTGGTGCGACACAGCCCAGCACCACATCGTCGATGGCGGCGGTATCCAAGGCGTGACGGTCACGCAGCGCCTCCAGCACCTGCGTGGCCAGCCCGATGGCCGGCACCTCGTGGAGAGCGCCATCCGGGCGGCCACGACCGCGCGGCGTCCGGACATGATCGAAAATCAGAGCATCAGCCATGGGGGGGTTCCCTGAAAAAAGACGATAGAAATGCGCGGCGTTTAGTGTGCCGAGGGAACACGGCCGCGTCCACCCGCCCGCGGGGGAATTGACCGGCTTTGCTACTTCACTTGCGGCTCATGCCGCCTCCCGGGCGGGGCCGGAGCGGCGCGACACCATGCGGGTCACGTTGTGGATCATCTGCATGATGACGTCGGTCTGCGACCAGCGACCCAGCGGCCGATACCACGAGGCCACCCAGGTGATCATGCCGCCAATGGACAGGGCCGTGAGTGGCGCATCCTCGACATCAAACTCACCCGCCTGCGTACCAGCCTCCAGCAGTTCCGCCAGGCGCTGGTCAAATTGCTTACGTAGCCGCATGAGCGCCCGGGACTCTTCCGCTGGCAGATTTTTCTCTTCGCGTTCGTAGACCACAATGTACTTCTGGTCCTCGATCACAATGGCGGTCACCCGTTCGACGATCAGCCGCAGCTTCTCGCGCGGTCCGAGCTCCATGGTCAGCGCCGTCTCCAAGGCCTCGAGCGAGCTGAGAATGCCCACCTCGCAAATGGCATTCAGGATTTCGCTTTTATTGCGAAAATAGGAATAAAGAAATGGCTTGGTGACCTGTAGCGACTCCGCAATGGCATCGAGCGTGGTGGCCTCATAGCCGTGGGCAAAAAACAGCTCACGCGCCTCCTCGAGAATGCGCCGGCGCTTGAAGGCCTGCACTTCGGCCTTCAGCTCGGCGGTCTTCTCCGCACTGCGTGGCAGCGCTTTCAGTGGACGGCGGGGCTTTGAGGCTGCAGGTTTCACCATGACAGAGTCCTTTACTGACCAATCCGGTCGCGGCGAATATTGACACCGGCGCTTTCTCGATCCCAGGTGTCCGCGGTAATACCGATAGCACGCAACTCGGTTTTTAAGACCTTGGCCGTGGGCGTCTTCGGCAATTCCGCCAACACCCGAACGTATCGTGGAATCATGAAATAGGCGAGTCGGTCGCGCAGAAATTCCAGCAGCGCGGCCGGGTCGATGGTCTGCCCAGGCGCTGGCGCCACCACTGCCATCACTTCATCTTCGCCCAATTCACTGGGCACGGCGATCGCTGCAGCCTCACGTACTGCTGGGTAAGCTAACAGCTCGACTTCCACCTCGAACGAGGAAATATTCTCGCCACGTCTACGGATCGCATCTTTCATGCGATCGACAAAGAAATAGTGGCCCGTGGCGTCGCGACGAAAAGCATCGCCGGTGTGGAACCAGCCATTGCGCCAGGCACGGGCGGTGGCTTCGGCATTCTTGTAATAGCCATGATTCATCGCCCAAGGGCGGTCCGTGCGCAAAATCATCTCGCCCACCGTCCCCTCCGGCACTTCGCAGTCGTTGTCATCCACCAGCCGCACCTCGACACCCGCCCGCACTTGGCCACAGGTGCCACTGGCGGTCGGGTTGGGGGCCGAAACAATCGGCGAGGAAATCTCGGTCATGTTGAAGATAGTGTAGACATCCGGCCCAAAGCGACGGTGAAACTCTGCCGCACCTTCAGCCAACGGCACGATGAAGCATTTGGTCACGCGGTGCTCGCGGTCCGTGGCCGCCGGCGGTGCTTTCAGCAAGAACGTCGCCATCACGCCCAACAAGAACACCGCCGTGGCCTCGGTGTCACGCACCAACGGCCAGAAGCGGTCGGTCGAAAACCGTTCGGGCAGCACGATGGAACCGCCGCGCGCCAGCATGGCAAACGACAACCCCAGGCCACCAATATGGAACATCGGCATGTTCACCAAAAAGCGATCTGCGCCAGTGATGCAGGGCCAGGCTTCCGGGCCCGGGTTGGTGTACATGTGCAGATAGGACGAGAGCACACCCTTCGACGGCCCCGTGGTGCCCGAGGTGTAGATCACCGACTGCGTATCCCAAGGTTCAATGGGGCGTTCCAGCGGCAGCAGCTCGGCGGCGGTGCCGGTGAGGGTTTCAAAGGCCACCCAAGGCAGCGGTGCGTCGATGCGCCGCGCTGGCTCCCCCGCTACGGCGGCAGTGCCAGTCACCACCAGACGCTGCAAGCGTGCCAGCCGCGTACCTTGCAGCCGGGGAAGCAGATCGGCATGCACCACGGCCACCACGGCATCCGAATTGTCGATGACGTGTTCGAGCACGCCGCCCTTATAGGCGGTATTGATGGGGACGTAGACCGCGCCGAGATAATTGATGGCGAAAAAGGTCAGCAGCATCTCCGGCAGGTTCGGTTGCCAGGCCAATACATGCTCACCGCGGCGCACACCCTGCGCCTGCAAACCCGCCGCCACCGCCACCACCCGCTCACGTAACTGCGCATAGGTAAGGGTGACGCCGGCATCGAACAAGGCATACACCTGCTCGCCGCGCTCCTGCGCCCAGCGATCGATCAGGTAGCGCACCACGCATACCTCCCGCGACGGCACGCGCGGATCACGGGGCGGGGTAGCGGTCACCGGTAGACTCATGGCAGGCTCCGCAGAAGGGATAGAGGCCGGCGGCCAAGCAGCCCGCCGCATTGCAAAAAATTACCAAAGGCGTTAACAGTTGCCTATTGGTAATTATTTGTACACGATTGGTAGCTGCATCACAATCCGGCCTGCCCGGCCACGGAGACCTGCGCCATGTACCAGACTTCGATTGCTCTGAGCCCACTCCAGTTCGTCCACAGTGGACGCCCGTGCGCCGAAGCGCTGGCCGCCGAGGCTGAACGCCTCGGTGCAAAGCGGGTGTTCCTCATCTGCAGCCACACCCTGCGCCACCAGACCGACGAAGTACAGAAGATTGAACGCGCCCTCGGCAGCAAGCTGGTCGGCATTTATGACAGCGTGCGCTCGCATGGGCCCCGCGAAGATGTCATTGCCGCCACGCTGGCCGCCGAAAAAGCCGGCCCCGACCTACTGGCCTCGCTCGGCGGCGGTTCGGTCACCGACTGCACCAAGATCGTCGCTTTACTGCTGAAACACGGCGTCCGGACGGTTGAAGGCATGGAGCCCTTCCATCTCGTGGTCAACCCAGACCACACCGTGACCGTGCCGGTCTTCGCGGGGCCGGACATTCCGGTGGTGATCATCCCCACCACCCTTTCCGGCGGCGAATTCAACGCCCTGTCCGGCTCCACCGACAAGAAAATCAACGTTAAGCAGGGCTACGTCCACCCACAAATGACGCCGCGCGCCATCATCCTCGACCCGGCGGTCACCGTGCACACACCAGAGTGGATCTGGCTGTCGACCGGCGTGCGTTCGCTCGACCATTGCTTCGAGACGCTCGGATCGCTGGGCTCCAATGATTACTGGGACGGAGAGGCGCTCAATGGCCTGCGCCTGCTGTCGCAAGGCCTCACTCGGGTGAAAGCGCACCCCGGGGATCTCGAAGCACGCCAACAGGCCCAGATCGGCGCCTGGTGTTCGATGGTCGCCATCGTCGCCGGTCTGCCCATGGGCATCAGCCACGCCACTGGCCATGCGCTGGGCGGCTCCTACGATGTGCCGCACGGCTATACCTCGTGCGTGATGGCGCCGTTCGCCTTGGCCTTCAACGCGCCGGTCAACGGGCACCGGCAGCAACTCATCAGTCAGGCCCTCGGCGAGGCGGGCACGCCCGCCAGTGTGCTGGCGGACCGGCTGATCCGCAGCCTTGGCATGCCGCGCAGCCTGAAGGACGTCGGGGTGTTCGAGAAAGACTTACCCGCCCTGGCCGGGTACATCTTCCAAGACATCTGGTGCGGCACCAATCCTCGCCCAGTGCCGGATGCCGCCTCACTCATCGACGTGCTGCGGCCCGCACTCTGAGCCTCCCCAGCACGCCAGACGCCGCGGCGCTCGTGGCCCGGGTGGTGGCCGGGGACCGCGCAGCGCTGGCGCGTGCTATTACCTGGCTGGAGCGGCAGCCGGCGCAGGCTGCGTTACTCGACGCGGGGCTCGGACAACACGCCGGTCGCGGCTACACGGTGGGTATCACCGGCGCGCCAGGGGCCGGCAAGAGCACGCTGGTCGGGGCCTTGCTGCGCGCCGCCGTGGAGCGAAATGAACGCGTGGCGGTGTTGGCACTCGACCCGGTGTCGCCATTGTCGCGCGGCGCCATTCTCGGCGATCGCCTGCGCATGGAGCACATCACCGCCGACCCCCGGGTATTTGTCCGTTCCATGACCGCCGATGCGCACGGCGGCGGTCTGTCGCTGCTGACGCCCCTGGTGCTGCGTGCTCTGGATGCCGGTGGCTGGCCGTGGATGCTGCTGGAGACGGTCGGGGTCGGCCAGGTGGAGTTGGATGTGGCGGAGGCCGCCGCCACCACCGTGGTGGTGCTCAACCCCGGCTGGGGTGACGAGGTCCAAGCGGCCAAGGCCGGCCTGATGGAAGTGGCCGATATCTTCGTGTTGAATAAAGCGGACCGCCCAGGCGCCGAGGACACCCAGCGCGATTTGGAACTACTGCTCGGACCGATAGTGCCAGGACGCTGGCGCCCGCCGGTCGTGCTCACCGTGGCGCATGAAGCCCAGGGGATGGAAGCGGTGTGGGGAGCCATTCAGGCCCACCGCGCCCATTTGGCCGCCACCGGCGGCCTAGCAGCCTGGCGCGAACGCTTTCTAGCCATGGCGCTGCGCGCCTTGCTGGTCCGGGCCCTGGAAGAGCGTGTCGCCAGCCTGGCGCGCAGCCCAGCGTTTGCGGCAGCCGTGGCTGGCGTCCGCGAGGGGCAGCAGGGTCTGCATGCCGCTCGCGATGCGCTGCTCGCCAGCCTGGCCTAGGTGCGACCCACCCGTACACAGTTACGGCCATCGTGTTTTGCCGCGTACAAGGCGGCATCGGCGGCAAAAAACAGGCTTTCCGGCAACGACACCGATTCAGGCACCACCGAGACCACGCCGATACTGACCGTGATCCACGGTGCGACCGTAGACGCCCCATGGGGAATGGCCGCAGCTTCAATGGCGGCACGAATCTTCTCAGCAAATAACGTGGCACCGGCGGTGTCTGTTTGCTGCATCAACACCAGAAACTCTTCACCGCCATAGCGCGCCACCAGATCGGTCCGGCGTAGCACCACCTGTTGCAGTACTTGAGCCACTTGGCGCAGGCAGTCATCCCCGGCAGGATGACCATGACGATCGTTATAGGCTTTGAACAAGTCGACATCGAGCAAAGCCACCGCCAGCGGTTGGTGGGCGCGTACCGAAGCCGGCCAGGCCTGCGCCAGCCGCGTGTCGAACTCGCGACGGTTAGCGAGGCCTGTGAGCGGGTCTTGCCGCGCCAGCAGCTCCAGTTGCGCATTACTGGCGCGCAACTGTTCGGTGCGTTCCTGCACCAGCGCCTCCAGATGCTGCCGCTGGCCGTCCATCCACTGCTGGTTCCGACGCGCCGACAACACCTGTCGCACCAGCACCAGCAGCACCAACACCGCAGCGCCCGCCATGAGCACCAGACCACGGTGCAAACCGTGACCTAACGCCTCGGTCAACAGGGCCGCCATGACCAGTGCCACGGCAGTGGCGCTGATAGGCGAGAGGGTGGGCTCCAGTTCCGCCCGCGGCGCCGCCGTCCAGTGCTCGGCGGGATGCATGAGCCGTAAGCCTGCCAACAGTACCGCGGCCACGGCCAAGCGATGCGCCACCATCGACAGCAGCAGCACCGGCGCAAAGTGACCGACGTAAAGGCTCAAGCCGATCAGCGCATCGCCACAAAACACCAGCAGCGCGGCCACGGCTAGCGGGCGAAACACACGCTGCAAGTGGCCATGAAAGGCTATTTTAAACTGCAGCACCACCGTCAGCAGCAAAGCAAAATTCAGCGCCGGATAACCCACCTCTGCCAACCGGCCCCAGCCGCGATACGCCGCCAGCGAGGCCGGTTCGAGCAGGTAAAACCACACCAGCAATACCGCCGCCGCGATCGCCACCGCAAAATCGATGGAAGCGATCGAGAACTGGTGCGTCCCGTCCCGACGCGCCAGTTCTGAACGCATCACATCAGCCCGCACCGGCAGCGTCGCCAGCGCCGCCAACTGGCAGATATAGGCTGCCAACAACGCGAAATCTGCCCACGGGAACAGCGGTGGGTGCGCCGGTATCGCCACCGGCGCGACAAGCAGCACCACCGGCACCACCGGCAGGGCAAACCACCACGCCGCCACGGCCTCGAGCACCGTAGCGAGCAGCAGGAACCACACCGTCTTACGCAGCGGCGTCGGCCACTGCCGCAGCAGCGCTAGCGCCAGCACACCCAGCAACCCCAAGCGCACCGGCAGCACCAGCGCTTCGACGAACAGCGGCCGGTGCGTGCCGCCCCATAGCGGATCACCGCCCCATTCTAGGGCCGTGCATAACAAGAGATACCCGACAACTCCGAGAGTCGTCAGCCACTCCACTCGCCGGCGATTCGCTACTTGCAAGGTGCCCCCCCGCGACCATTGTAGCGGCAGGAACTCTATTTGCGTTCTGTCTTCCGGGCGGCGAACGCACGCATGCGCTGGCTGAAGTCGGGCTGTAAGGCCAACAAGGCCTGCTGCCGGTCTTCCAGATCGATGGCAGCCTCGAGGCTGGGTGCCGACAAATTGGCCTGCAAGGCTTGCTTGGTCAGCATCAGCGCCAGCGGCGTGGCGTGCAGTAATTCGGCCACCGTGCGCTCCGCCGTGGCTTCGAGATCCGCCTGGTCGATGACGTCCGCGACCAGGCCGATGGCCTGCGCACGGGCGGCACCAATGGTGCGACCGGTCAGCAACAGCTCGGTGGCCACCGAAGCGCCTACCAGCCGCGGCAGCAACCAGCTCACGCCCACATCGCACCCGGTCAGGCCCACCAAGATGAACGCCGCGTTGAGGCGCACTTCCGGGGTGCAGTAGCGAATATCCGCCGCAAGGCCGAGCACAAAGCCACCCCCCGAGGCCGCTCCGTGCCACAGGCAGACGATAGGCTGCGGGCAGCGGCGCATGGCCAGAATGATGCGACTGAGGCGACGCTGTTCATCGAACACCGCCAGCGCGTTCATCTCGTCGAGCCGCGGCAGAATGTCTTTGAGGTCCAGCCCCGCGCAGAAAGCCCGCCCGGCACCCCGCAGCACCACCACCCGCAGTTCGCGTTCTGCCTCCAGACCCGTGAACAGCCGGAGCAACTCGTCGATCATCAGTGAATCGAAAGCATTCAGCGACTCCGGACGGTTGAGCGTTACCCACAACGCCGCCCCGCGAGTCTCCAGTGCCAGCGTTTGGTAATGGCTCAGATCCATGGACTGCGCTCCTCTAACCCTGCGATGCAAACCCCTCAGCGCGCGGCGAGGATGCCGCCATCGAGGGGCAAAATATTGCCGGTGAGATAGGCCCCGGCGCGCGAGCATAAAAACAGCGCTAGGCCACCGATATCTTCCACCGTACCAAGCCGATTCAACGGCACTGCCGCCAGCATGGTCTCGCGCAGCGCGGCATTTTCCAGCCAGAAATTGGTCATCTTGGTGTGAAACAAACCCGGCGCAATGGCATTGACGAGGATGCGCTTTGGCGCCAGCTCACGTGCCAACACGGCCGTCAGCTGGTGGATGGCCGCCTTGCTCGCCGTATACGAATAGGCCTGCTGCACGTCGGTGGTGACGCCATAGACCGACCCAATATTGATGATGCGCGCCGGATCAGCGTCGCTGGCGGCCGCGCACAACTGCGGCAGCAACCCCTGCACCAGCATGAAGGGCGCTTTCACATTCACGGCCTGAACGCTGTCCCAGGCCTGCTCCGGGAACCGTTCCAGCGGTGCGCCCCAGGTCTGGCCGGCATTGTTGATCAGCACATGCAGCTGGTCGGCCTGCGCCTGGAAGCCAGCGATGATGGACTTCACGCCCTCGCTGTTGCCGAGATCGCCTTCGAGCGTCTCCACCGGCCCCAGTGCCGCCAGCGTTGCTTTGGCCGCGGCCAGCGCTTGCGCCTTGCGCCCGGTAATCCACACCCGCGCACCGGCGGCGAGGAAGGCGCTCGCCAGCATTCCGCCCAAGCCGCCGGTCCCACCGGTGATCAATACGTTTTTACCCGCCACCGAAAACAGCCGGGACAGGTCAGGCGGAGCCGAAACAGGGATGGGCATACAGAGTCCTCAGCAACCAAAACGCATTCTGAACTGGAAATTAACCACTCAGCAACACAAAATACCAGTGGTAGATTTTTTATATGGTGAGTATATTCTGAACGATATGGAAAGGACGCCCGCGACACCACCCCTGTTCACCACCCGCTCCGGCATTGCGCTGAAGCCCAGCTATGGCCCGGAAGATGTCCCCAGCGCCCACCGCGAGGTGATGGGCGGGCGCCCGGGGGAAGCTCCCTATCATCGCGGCTGCTTCCCCCAAGGCTACCGCACCAAGCCCTGGCGCATCTTCCAATTGTCGGGCTTCGGTAAACCCGAAGACGAGAACGAGCGCATCAAGTTCCTGCTGAAGAACGGCGAGACCGGCTTCCTGATGGAGCATGACCGCAATACCGCCGACCATCTCTACAACGTTGACCATCCCGAAGTGGTGGCGCGGCGTGAAGACGTGGGCATGACCGGCGCCGTGATGCAAAGCGTTCGCGATGTCGCCATTTGCCTAGACGGTCTGCCGATTGAAAACACCTATGGCCATGCCGGCGGCGCGGTGGTGCAACATGCACCCTTCGCCCTAGCGGCCTACTGGACCGTCGCCAAGCGCCGTGGCATCGCCTTGCAAAATCTGGGCGGCACCGGCCAGAGCGATTTCTTCCTCACCTATCTGGGCTGCGTGACCAAGCAGCAAATCCCCACGGCGCCAGGGCTGCGGCTCAACGCAGACATCATCGAGTTCTGCGGTGAACACCTGCCCAAGTGGGTCCCCGTGTCCATCGCCGGCTATAACGGCGGCGACACTGGCCTGAATGCCTGGCAAGAGCTTGGCGCGGTCATGGCCAATGCCATCGAATACCTCGACGAGATCCAGCGTCGCGGCCGCATGGACCTCACCAGCGCCGCCTACCGCTGCGGTGGCGTGAACTTCCGCACCACCATGGAAATCTTCGAGGACGCCGCCAAGCTGCGTGCGGCGCGCAAGATGTGGCATCACCTGCTGTCCACGCGCTACGGCATCACCGACGAACGTGCACTGCGCATGCGCATCCACATCGTCACCAGCGGCGCGGCCATGACCTACCAGCAGCCGTTCAACAACATCGTCCGCGGCACGCTCATGGCCTTGTCGGCGGTGCTCGGCGGCACGCAGTCACTTGGCGTGTCGGGCTATGACGAGGCCATCAGCATTCCCAGCGAACACGCCCACCAAATGTCCGTGCGCATCCAGCAAGTACTGGCCCACGAGACCAACCTGCACGCCGTGGCGGACCCGCTTGGCGGCTCGTACTACATCGAGGCCATGACGGCCGAACTGGAACAACGCGGCTGGGAGTTCTGCGAACAGATCCAGCAGCATGCCGGGTTTCTGGCCACCCTCGACAGCGGCTGGCTGCACCAGCGCGCACGTGAAAACCAGGTCGGCTGGTTCCAGCAGGAAATGGATGGCACCCGCCCCGTGGTGGGGGTGACCGCGTTCAAGGATGACGTAGGCACCTTCGAGGTCGAGGGTTTCGAAGGCGTCAACGACGCCTACGAAGTAGCCCAAGAGCGTCTCGCCGCAGTGCGTCGCGAACGCCATGAGCGCGCAGCCACCGACGCACTGAAAACACTCGCCGCCACTTGTCGCAACCAAGACAACATCATGCCCGCCATGATGGCAGCGCTGGATGCGGAAGTGACCTTGGGCGAGATCGGTGCGGTCTACCGCGAGGCCTGGGGCGACTGGCAAACACCGGAGGTGGTATGAACAGCGCCCTCACGGAAGTAACGCCACCAGCGCATGCGCCACGCATCCTGCTGGTCAAAACAGCGCTGGATGGCCACTGGCGCGGCATCTCCGTGGTGGCACGTGCGCTGCGTGATGGCGGCTTCCACGTCATTTTGGGTGGCATGATCACCGGCGCCGAGATCGTGCGCGCCGCCATCGACGAAGACGTCGACCTCGTGGGCTTGAATATCGGCGGGCATGTGGGCGTGGCCGAACGTTGCATTGCCGAACTGCGCGCTGCGCGTCCGGAGCTGCCCATCTTCTGCGGTGGCGTTATCGCGCCCTGGGCCGTGAAGCGCCTGAAGGCGCTGGAGGTTGAAGTCTACCCGCCCGGCTCGACACTCGAAGACATCGTCGGCGCCGCGCGTCGGCTGACACAGACCACCACCGCCGTTTGACCGCCCGTCCCGCGCAGACACGCCACAGCGCTCAGCGGGCGGTGCGCCCCGGCAGATGTTCGAGTCCACGGAACAAAAACCCTGGCCGCCAGGGTGGATTCAGCGTTTCGACCTGCAATTGCGGTAGCCGCTTCGCAAACGACTCGAACGCGATGCGCCCTTCCAGGCGCGCCAAGGCCTGACCAATGCAGTGGTGAATGCCACCGCCAAAGCTCAGCCCGCGAATGTCCTTGCGGGTCAGGTCAAAGCGCTCCGGGTCGGCAAACACGCTCGCGTCGCGATTCGCTGCCGCCACAATGCACAGCACGCGCTCGCCACCCTTCACGTAGGTGCCATCCACCAGCGTGTCTTCCAGGGCCGTGCGGTAGGTGGCTTGCAGCGAGGATTCAAACCGCAACACTTCTTCTACCACCCCCGCCGCCAACGCCGGGTTGGCGACCAATTGCGCCCATTGTTCCGGGTAACGCTGGAGCGTATACAAGCCATTGCTGATCAAATGCGCGGTGGTTTCAAACCCCGCACCAAACATGGCGATCACAATCGTCACCATCTCCCGGTGCGAAAGTGCATCGCCGGTTTCATCACGCACACTGGCCAGCGCAGAGGTCAGGTCGTCGCGCGGGTCCCGCTGGCGGCGATCAAACAGCGCACCGAAAAAAGCGTACAGATAGTCCATCTGCCGGTTGGCCAAGGCCAGCTCCGCCGGCGTTAGCACGCGCGTCTCGAACACCAAGAAAGCCTCGGCGATCGCGCGCGTCAATTTGGCCATCGCTTCTGGCGTCCGTTCACTTTCCTCCACGCCCAGCATGTCGAACATCACCAGCACCGGCAATGGATAAGCGAGGTCGTAGACCACATCGCCCTGTCCGCCTTGGGCCAGCCACGTGTCGATCAGGCCTTGCTGGAGCGCTTCGATGCGCGGCGCCATATCGGCAATACGCTTAGGTGTCAGCGCAAAACTCACCAGTTTGCGCAAGCGGGTGTGGTGCGGCGGGTCCTGCATCAAGAACACCTCCGACAACCAGCGATACGCCGGCTGCGCCAGCACGTCGAAGTCGGGCCCGTAGAACAGCTGGATATTTTTGATGAAATCGCCCTGACCAAAGGCCGGGCTGGCCAGCACCTGACGCACGTCTAGGTAGCGAGTGGCCACATGGTAGCCCCCGGCCGCCGCATGCAGACCCGGCTGGGCCTGCATGCGACGGTAGGTAGGGTACGGGTCCCGAACGAGCGCTTGGTCAGCGGGGTCGAAGCGGTAAAAGTCTTCGGCCACGCCAGTGCTCATAACAGGACCCCGTTGGTCAGAACTTGTAACCGACCGTCACGCCGTAAGTACGCGGCGGCGCCACCGAGCCCACCCGGATGCTGCCATACAGCGGTGCGGTGATGATGTTGTTGCTGATGATGTATTCATCACCCACATTCTTCACCCAACCACCCACGCTCCAATGGCCGCTGCCGTCGGTGTACACCGCCGACACATTGCCGATGGTGTAGCTGTCTTGCACCGCGTCCGCATTGTTGAACTCGGTGAAATACACCTTGCCCTGGTAGGACGCTTCCGCGCGCAAGGCCAGCGTGCCGCTGCCCAGCGCCGTCTCGTAGGTCAGACCCGCAAAGGCAGTGGCGGGCGGTGCGTTCTGCAGGCGGTTACCGGACACATCCACCTGCGCAAAGCCGTTGCGGTAGTCGCCGGTGGTGAATTCCTGATACGTGGCGTCCAGCAGGGTGGCGTAGAAGTCCGCCGTCAGGCCTTCCGCCAGCCGCGCCCGCAGCTCCACTTCCAGCCCATAGTTGCGCGCCGAAGCGGCGTTCACCGTGCTCACGACGCTGTTAGCATCCACAAACCCCACCTGCAGGTTGGTGTACTTGTAGTAAAAGCCCGCCACGCGGTATTCCACATTACCGTTAGCCGCCTTGCCCTTCACGCCCACTTCGGTGCTCCAGACATACTCTGGGTCGATCACGTCGTTCTGGCTGCCAACATTGATGACGCCCGACTTAAAGCCGCGCGTCAGGCTGCCGTACCACAGCTGTCCACCAGCAGTGTTGTACTCGAGCAGGAATTTCGGCGTGAGAGCGTCCCAGGTCCGGCCTTTGTCCGTGGCTACGTTCAAGGGCAGGGCGTCGAAAATGAACGAGCCGGTGCCGACGCGCTTTTCACGGTTGTAACGCCCGCCCACGGTGAGCTTCAGCTGCTCGTTGATCGCATACGTGCCCTGCAAGAAGGCGCCGTAGGCGTCCGTCTTCACAGTGCCCAGCTGCCAGTAATTCAAGCTGTTCAAAGCACCGTTTGGCAGGTTCACCCAGCCTAGTGTGTCTGCATTCAGCACGTTCACCAAAGCCGCAAAGTTGGTCAGCGGCACCTTCACCGAGCCGAACAGCTTCTCGTGGAAGAACATGGCGCCGCCGAGCAGTTCCCACTTACCGGCGGTGCGGCTGAAGGTGAACTCCTGGCTCAGCGCCGTGCTCTGCTCGTCATAATTATTCTGGCCGAACATGTTGACGTCCGAGACGTCAAGATCGTCACGGGTGTAGCGCGTGAAGTCGCGCCAGGCGGTGACCGACTTGACATCCCACTCGCCGAGCGTGAAGTCGACCAGCGCCGTGACGCCGGTACCGTGACGGGTGTTGACGGGGTCTTGGTCAGAATAGATATTGCGCAAATCCGGCGTCTGGTTGCGGTCGGCGTAGTAGTCGAAAATGGTCTTGCCGCCGAGAATATTGTGCGCCAGGAAGTTTTCCGGCGTGGCCGTGGTGCCGAAGTAGTGGAAGGCGTAGTTGTTGTCGTCTTCCTTGAAATAGTCGGCGATGAGGGTGGCCGACACATCGTCGCTGGGCGCAAACGACACCATGCCGCGCACCGCAATGGCGTCGCGGTTGTCGATCTGGCTGCCAGTGAACAGATTCTTGCCGTAGCCGTCACGCTGGTCCCATTTCACGGCCAGGCGCGCGCCCACCGTGTCGGAGACCGGACCACCGACCGCGCCTTCAAAGGTCTTGGCCGAGTAGTTGCCGCCCGTCAAGCGGGCATAGCCGTTCAGTTCTTTACCGGGCTTCCGCGTGACCAGGTTGATGACACCGGCCGTGGCGCCGCGGCCGTAGGTGGTGCCCTGCGGGCCCCGCAGCACTTCCACCTGTTCCAGGTCATAGAAGCCGGACAGCTGGGCCGACGGGCGGGCGATCATCGCGCCGTCCTGCAGGAAGGCCACCGCGCCGTCAGCGCCGAGGTCGATGCTGGTCATGCCGACGCCGCGGATGAAGGTGCGGTTGACGCCGAACTGGTCACCAACCGACAAGCTGGGCACCGCGGTGGCCAGGTCGGACACGTCTTCAATGCCGCCCGCGCCCATCTGCTCGGCAGTGATGGCGGAAATGGCAGCCGGCGTGTCGATGATGGCATTGGCCTTCTTCGTCGCGGTAACGATGATCTCTTCGAGACCCTCGCTAGCCGCTGCCTGTTGCGCGGACGCGCCGGCAGAAGCCAGCAACAAGGTAGCGGTCACAACGCCCCGCAGCGTGCGGGTCACAGTGTTCTGGGTGGGCATGGACATGGTGTGGTTTTCCCTCAGCAGCCCGGCGCCGGAGCGGCGCCTGTCGGTAAGCTACTATTAGTATGGTTTTTATACTACCAGTCAATACGTATGGATGAGAGGCAAAAAACCACGAGGTATATTTTGCACTGCGGGATAAACTCGTGGCTATAAAGCAACACCTGCAAAACCCTGCTGTCGCCAAGCCTCGTAGACCACCACCGCGACCGTGTTCGACAGGTTCACGCTGCGGTTCCCGGGCAGCATCGGCAGCTGCAAGACCTCTTCGGGCGCAAACTGCGCCAGATCCGCCGCGGCAATGCCCGGCCCCTCGGCGCCAAATACCAGCACATCACCGGGCTGAAAGGCCACCTCCGTATAGCGCCGGGCGCCGCCCGTTTCCACCGCAAACCGACGCCCGGCCCGCGCCGCGTCCAACCAGCGCCAGCAAGCTGCCAGATCGACATGCTCGTGGACCCGGGCCAGTTCGTGGTAATCCAGCCCCGCGCGGCGCACCTGCGGGCTCTGCATTGAAAAACCGAGAGGGTGCACCAGATGCAGCGTGCAGCCCGTGTTGGCACACAGCCGGATGGCATTGCCGGTGTTCGGCGGGATTTGCGGCTGCAGCAGAACGATATGGAACATGGGGCTACTATAATGGGCTATGGCTGCCCACCCCTCTCCCGCGCCGGCGCTCACCCCGCCCGGCGCCCCGCCCGCGTCCCTTCGCCTGCGCTTTTGCGGGCTGGAGCTCGCCTCCCCCATCGTGCTGCTGTCGGGCTGCGTCGGTTTCGGCGAGGAATACACCCGCATCGAGGGCTTCTCGAACTGCGACGTCGGCGCCGTCGTGCTCAAAGGCACCACCGGCCAGGCGCGCCTTGGCAATCCGCCCCACCGCGTTTATGAAACCGCGCAAGGCATGCTCAATGCCATCGGCTTACAAAACCCAGGCGTCGACCACGTGGTGCGCCAGATCCTGCCGACGCTGGATTTTGCGGAAACGCGCTTTTTTGCCAATGTCTCGGGCAGCACCATCGAAGAGTACGTGGAGGTCACTCGGCGCTTCGATGACAGCCCCATCGACGCGATGGAGATCAATATCTCCTGCCCAAACGTCAAGGAAGGCGGGGTGCAGTTCGGCAACTATCCGGAAATGAGCGCCAAGGTAGTGGCCGCCTGTCGGGCCGTGACCCAAAAGCCGCTCATCATCAAACTCTCGCCCAACCAGACAGACATCAAAGAAAATGCGCGGCAGTGTCTGGAAGCCGGCGCGGATGCGTTTGCGGTCATCAACACGGTCATGGGCATGGCCATCGACGTAACCACCCGTCGGCCGGTCATCGGTAACGTACAAGGCGGCCTGTCGGGACCCGCCATCAAGCCCATCGCGCTGCTGAAGGTCAAACAGGTCTACGAAGTGACCAAGGCGCATGGAGTCCCCATCATCGGCCAGGGCGGCATCTGCAACGCCACCGACGCGCTGGAATTCCTGATCGCAGGCGCCACCTGTGTCGGCGTGGGAACATCGCTGTTCTACGACCCCTTCAGTTGCCGGCGTATCAACGCCGGAATAGCGCACTATCTGGCCGGAGCCGGGCTGGCCTCGGTAGGCGAACTCACGGGGTCGCTGGTGTTGTAGGGGAGCACCCATTTGACGCGGGCAGCGAGGAATAGCACGAGTGACTTGAGCGGTGGGCTGTCCATCGCGCTGCGCATCCGCTTGCTCATCGCACTCACCGCAGGCGCCATCCTGCTCATAGCGGCCGCCTTGCTGGGCTGGCGGGAATATAGCAATGCACGGCTGGCGTTCGTGGAACACACGACCGCCATGGCGCATGTCGTGGCGGTAAACGCCATCCCCGCGCTCGAATATGCCGATCCCGACGCCGCCCGAAAATTGCTGGCTGCGTTCGCGGTCGAGCCCGCGATCCTGCTGGTGGAATTGCGCGACTTGAGCGGGCGAACCCTCGCGCGAGTGGAGTCTGTCTCACGGAGCCAGCCGTCGGCGCCGGATGACCACCTGCTAAAACTCGACGTGCCCATTCTGTCCCAGGGCACCGCGCTGGGGGATTTGCATATTGTCGCTGCCAGCGACGAGGCCTGGGGTGTCACCAACGCCTTGCTGCTCGTCCTGGGTGGCGCCGTGGTTCTCGCCACGCTGCTGGTGCTACTCGTCACCGCACGTCTGCAACGGTCGATCACCACCCCGCTGCACCAGCTAGCGGACGCCATGGACCAAGTAGAACGTGACGCGGCCTATACCCTGCGTCTGCAAGCCACCGGCAGCCCGGAAATACGCCGCGTTTACCATCGGTTCAACGAAATGCTCGAAGCGCTCGATTCACGCGACGAACGTTTGTCCGGCCAGCGCCGCTGGCTGGAAGAACAAGTCGCTGAACGCACCTCTTATCTGGCACGTGCTTTGGCAGATGCAGAATCTGCCAGCCGCGCCAAAAGCGATTTCCTGGCGCGAATGAGTCATGAGATCCGCACGCCCATGAATGGCGTGCTGGGGATGGCGGAACTGCTAGAGAGCACCCGTATCGACGCTCGCCAGCGTCGCTTGCTGGGCACCATCCGCAGCAGCGGCGAATCGTTGCTGGACATCATCAACGACATCCTCGATTTCTCAAAAATCGAAGCGGGCCATCTGGACATCAACTCCGACAACTTCTGCCTCGCCGATGTGGTGGAGGAAGTCGGCGAACTGCTGGCACAGCGCGCACAAGCTAAAGGCGTCGAGCTGATCTGCCAGCTCGACCCCAGGTTACCGACCTGGGTCAAAGGCGATGCCGGACGCATACGTCAAGTATTGATGAACCTAGCCGGCAACGCGGTGAAGTTCACCACGCAGGGTGAAGTCGTGATCACCGCCCGCCCAGCGGCCACCGAAGCCGCCAGCGGCGCCGTCACCCGTGTCGCCTTTGAAGTGCGCGACACCGGGCCCGGTATTCCACCGGATCAGTTACAACAAGTCTTCGATGCCTTTACGCAGCTCGACAGCTTCGCCACCCGCGCTCACAGCGGCACCGGCCTTGGACTGGCCATCTCACGCCAACTGGTTCGCCTGATGGGGGGCCATATCAGTGTCACCAGCGAATTCGGCCACGGGTCCGTGTTCCGTGTGGACCTGGCGTTTGATGTCGCCACTCAAGTGCCAACGCAGAACATCGCGCAGGAGCGTGACCTGCTCACCGATGTGCGCGTCCTCATCGCCGATGACAACACCACCAACCGTGAATTTCTCGCCACCGTCTTGGCCAGTTGGCGCATGGCCGTGACCACCGTCGCTGACGGGCCGGCGGCCATCATCGAAGCCGAGCTGGGGCAAACGCGCGGCCGTCCGTACGAACTGCTGTTACTAGACCACCGCATGCCAGGTCTGGATGGCCAGGAAGTGGCACGCAAACTCCGCGCCAACCCGAGCTTCGCCAAAACTCCGGCCGTGCTGCTGTCCTCCATCGACATGACGCTCAGCACACAGCGCGACATTCACGGCGGCGTGGACGACTGGTTAACCAAACCGGTCCGCCAAGCGCGTCTTTATGCCTGCTTGGCGCGGGTGCTTGGACGAGCTGGCGGCCTAGAGGCGCCGCCTACCAA
The DNA here is from genome assembly GCA_947469285.1 of Gammaproteobacteria bacterium. Classification (GTDB taxonomy): domain Bacteria; phylum Pseudomonadota; class Gammaproteobacteria; order Steroidobacterales; family Steroidobacteraceae; genus CAIOHZ01. Next base: position 40,912 of record CANIOW010000011.1, on the reverse strand, counting down.
AGCTCTGCCAGAGGCAACGCCCCACACCGTCAAACAACCGTTGCGGGTGCTGCTCGTCGAGGACAGCCTCGTGAATCAGGAGGTCGCGCTGGGCATGCTCGAGGTCCTCGGCATGACCGCGACCTCCGTCAGTCAAGGCTTCGATGCCGTCACGGCGGCCGCCAACAGCCATTTCGACGTTATTTTCATGGACTGCCAGATGCCGGGCATGGATGGCTACGAAGCCACGCGCCGCATCCGCCAGGCAGAACAGGCCGCCGGCAAGCCCCCAGTATTCATCGTTGCCCTGACCGCCAATGCCCTGCAGGGCGATCGGGAAAAATGCCTCGCCGCCGGCATGACGGATTTCATCAGCAAACCTTTCACACTAGGCCACTTACAAACGGCACTCGATGCGGCGCACCGCTCGCTAGGGACGCCGTCGGAGACCACCAGCAAACCAGGGCAAGCCAGCGTTGGCAGCACTACCAGCAGCGGTGCATCGGACAGCGGCCAGACGGACCGCGCCGCTGCACCAATACTGGTGCTGGACCCGCAGCAACTCGATGAACTCGCGGCACTGGGTCGCCCCGGCCTGGTCACGCGCATGGCGACCTTGTTTCTTGAACACTCCCAGGTGCAACTGCAGGAGATTGGTGCTGCTGTGGCCGCTGGCGACCACGAAGGTACGGAGCGCGCGCTACATGCCCTGCGGTCCTCGGCGGCGAGTCTCGGCGGCGACCAATTGGTGCACTGGAGCGGTGAAGCTGAAGCCGCGGCGCGGCAACACGATGCACGAACGGTGGCCTTGCTGTGGCCAGGCGTGCAGGCTGCGCATAGTGCGCTGTGTTTAGCCCTGCGCAGACTGGCCGAAACCGCTACCTGAGCTCCGCTACCCTCGGGGAAATACACGCCGCTGCGGCTTTCCACGAGTGCAAGCCACCGCTTGCTCCAGCCACACTGCCGCCATGGGTGAACTTGAGTTCTCACGCGCGGCCCTGCGCATTGCCGGGGTGGGGTACTGGGTCTTCAACGCTGCCGGCACCACTCGCGAGGTATCGCCGCGTCTGGCGGGATGGCTCGGCTGTAGTGTCACGGATCTTTGGGACATTGAGGCTTTGCTGGCACGGCTGCATGCGGACGACCGTGCCGGTATGGCGCTCACGCTCGGTGACTGTGCCCTCGGTGGTATCCGCTTCACCAACGACGTCCGCATCGGCGTTGGTTTGCGCGTATTGCAGATCAGCGGTGAACCTCTCTCCAGCACACTGCCCGGCACACTGCCTGGCGGACGCCGTGGCATCCTGCTCGCCGTAAGGGACATCACGGCTGCTCGCCAGCGCGAGGAGCAGCTCCACCAGCTGGCGTTTTTTGACGGCATCACCGGCCTCACCAATCACCACCATTTTCTCGCGCAATTGCGCAAGGTCGTGCGGCGCCCGTATGGCCGTCACGATATCGGCATACTGGTATTTCATCTGGCAAACCTTGCCACGCTCGAAGGCTCGCATGACGAGGCGCTGAGCGGCCGCTATACGGCAGCATTTGCCGCCGCATTGACCGCGTCGCTACGCCAGTGGCAACAGCAGCAGCCGAGCAGCAGCACGAACCGACTCGTCTCTTATCTGGGCAATGGCGAATTTGCGGTGCTGTTCGACGATGAAGTTCACGGCAGCACGCTGACGGCAGCGGGTCACTGGCTACTCGAACAGTTGCGCCAGCCACTCAGTCTCGGCACTTACCAGCTACACCCAGTGACCACCCTTGGCATGGCCTTATGGCCTGAGGCAGGGTCGCAAGCGGAAGCCCTGCTCTGGAGCGCTCGCGCCGCTGCGCATCAAGCGCTGGCAGAAGGACCGGCGGTGTTTTTCTCGCACGACACGCAAGCCCGTGCAGCCCGGCGCCTGATGCTCGAAAACGAACTCCACGGGGCGGCCGCACGCGGCGAGCTAGAGTTGCTGTTTCAGCCACGCGTCACTCTGTCCGACCGGCGTATTGCAGGTGCTGAAGCGCTGGTACGCTGGCAACACCCCACGTTGGGTTATCTGTCGCCTAGCGAATTCATCCCGCTGGCAGAGGAATGTGGTGTCATCCGCGAACTGGGCGCGTGGGTCCTCGAAGCGGCCTGCCACCAGCTACCCGCATTAGCAGCAGCACATGGCGGGAACTTTCAGGTCTCCGTGAACTTGTCGACGCATCAATTGGAAGACCACTCGCTGGTGCCGCTGGTTCGCCAGCTACTAACCCACTGGGGCATCCACCCGCAAAACTTGGAGTTGGAAGTCACCGAAAGCGCGCTCATGGACGCACCAGAACAGGCACGTGAAGTGCTGGCGGCTCTCCGTCAGCTCGGTGTCCGCATCGCACTCGATGATTTCGGCACCGGCCATTCATCGCTGGCCCAGCTACGACAGCTGCCGCTGGACATCATCAAGATCGACCAGTCGTTCGTGCAAGAGGTACGTGACGACAGTTCGGCGCAGGCCGTGATCGATGCGGTAGTGGCACTGTGCAGAAGTCTTGGGCTACACATCATCGCCGAAGGCATAGAAACGGCAGAGCAGGCCAGTTATTTAGCTAAAGTAGGTTGTGATGAAGGACAGGGCTATCTGTTTTCGCGCCCCATCACCACCGAGTCCTTGCTCGAAATGCTGGCCAGTGCCAACTGAACGACAGCACCCGCTACTCGATCCCCAGTTCCTTGAGTTTTCGCGTCAGGGTATTGCGGCCCCAACCGAGCAACTTCGCCGCCTCCTGCCGGCGGCCCTCGCAGCGTTGCAAGGCCACACGGATCATGGTGCGTTCAAATTCCGGAACCGCCACCTCTAACAACGGGGCGTGGCTGCCCTGCTGGGCCAAGAGCGCCGCTTGTTGGCCCCAGCTTTCCAGCGCCCGCAGCCAGTCCTCGCCACGCACAGCCACCTGCCCGCCGAACTCTGCGGGAATGTCTTGGACGGCCACTTCCCGGCCCGGCGCACTAACGGTGAGTCGGCGACAAGCATTCACCAGCTGACGTACGTTGCCTGGCCATTCGAAAGCGCGCAGCGCCAGGTCCGCTTCCATCGACAGCGTCTTGGCTTCCACACTCAGCTCGCTGGCTGCCACACTCAGATAGTGCCGCAACAGCTCGCTGATATCTTCACGGCGCGCCCGGAGCGGCGGCAGTTCAATACGAATGACATTCAGCCGATGCAGCAGGTCTTCACGGAACAGTCGCTGTTCGACGCGGGCTGCTAGGTCCTGGTGAGTGGCAGCGATGACCCGGACGTCCACTTTGATCGGCGTGTTGCCGCCCACGCGATAAAATTCACCTTCCGCTAACACGCGCAACAAGCGCGTCTGCAGCTGCGGCGACATGTCGCCGATCTCATCGAGAAACAAGGTCCCGCCATCGGCTTGCTCGAAACGTCCACGACGTAAACTGTCAGCCCCCGTGAACGACCCGCGTTCATGCCCGAACAGCTCGCTTTCCAGAAGCTCCGCCGTAAACGCTGAAGTGTTCAGGGCGATGAAGGGGCGCGTGGAGCGCGGGCTGTGCCGATGCAAGGCGCGAGCGACCAGCTCCTTGCCGGTGCCAGATTCGCCAGTAATGAGCACCGTCATGCTGCTGCGGGACAGGCGACCGATGGCGCGAAAGACTTCCTGCATTGCCGGCGCCGCCCCCAAGAGCTCGGGGATACGCCCAGCCGCTTCAACAGCGCCCGGCACCGTCAGTGACTGCTGGGCGGCTCGTCGTACCAACTCCACGGCAGTATCGATATCGAATGGTTTGGGAAGATACTCGAAGGCACCGCCCTTATAGGCCGCAACGGCGCTGTCGAGGTCGGAGTGGGCGGTCATCACAATGACCGGCAACTGTGGGTGATGCGCGCGCACTTCATCCAGCAACGCCAGCCCGCTCTTGCCCGGCATGCGGATATCGGTGATCAGCACGTCCGGCTCTTCGCTTGCCAAGGCCTGCAAGGCACTTTCGGCGGCGTCGAAAGCGCGGGGGCACATCCCACCTTGTTTTAGCGCGCGTTCCAGCACCCAGCGAATGGACGCATCATCATCCACCAGCCAAACGTTCAAAGGAGTTCCTGTCGTCATGTTGGAGTTCCATCGAGCGGCAGCAGCACGGTAAACACGGTGCGGCCGGCTCGGCTTTCAAATTCAATCAGGCCGCCATGGCGGGTAATCAGGTCCTGCGCCACGGCCAAGCCGAGCCCGGTACCACCGGCACGGCCAGTCACCAGTGGATAGAACAGGGTGTCTTTGAGTTCCGGCGGCACGCCCGGGCCATTGTCCTCGAAGGCAATCGCCACCACGATGCGGTGCCGTTGCGTTCCAATGGTGACGTTAGTCATGGCGCGTGTGCGGATCGTCAGCCGCCCCGTCTGCCCGAGAATCTGCACGGCATTCCGCGCCAAATTCAGCAGCGCCTGCACCACCTGATCCCGATCCAGCGCCAGTGATGGCAGACTCGGATCGTAGTCACGAACGACATTAACGCCTTCCGGCGCTTCACTGCGCACCAGATGATAAACATGCTGCGTCAATTCGTGCAGGTTCACCGACTGCTTGTGCGGCGGTGTATGGGGGCCGAGGAGATTGTCCACCAAGCTACATAGCCGGTCTGCCTCGCGGATAATCACCTGCGTGTATTCACGTAGGCCCGCATCGACGAGTTCGCGCTCGAGTAGTTGCGCCGCGCCACGCAGGCCACCGAGTGGATTTTTAATCTCATGAGCCAACTGCCGGACCATGAGCCGACTGCCCCCGAGCTGCGACAGCAACACATTATCGCGGGTAATGCGCTGCTGCCGCGTGGTGTCAGACACCTCCACCAGCGCCAGTTCATTGCCGTAAGGCGATGCCGTGCAGTCCACCGTGAACTGCACGTCGCTGCGCAATACCGGCATCAGGGGGATTTCGCGATTGGCAATCGGCTCTCCCTGTTGCAGCGCGCGCTGGATGACGGCCTCCAAGGGGCCGGCGTCACGCACCAGCTCGGCCAGCATGCGGCCGCGGGCCTGCGCACGGCCTACCGCCAGCAACGACTGGGCGGCGTTGTTGAGAAAGTGCACGACACCACGCGCATCGACGATCAAGACCGCGGTCGTCAGTGCGTCCAGCAAGTCGGGTGGGAACGGCGCCCAGTGCACAGGGTCGGCGGCCATCAGCCGGCCCACGCGCGAACAAGGCAGGCACCAGCTAGCTGGCGATCGCTGTTCAAGCAGCCAGCGAGGACAGCCGCACCGCGCCTAGCGGCGTCTAAGGCGCTGTCGGTTTGCGCAGTGCCGGCCCCACCGGCGGCGTGATAGCCACGGCCTGGCGAATGGTGAAGGTGACTGCTTTCGAATCGAGCAGTGGTTTGCCCGCCGCATCGCTGACGCGCGCCTGCAGCGTATGCGCACCACGCGGCAAGGCGCGCAGCGCGGTTTCGGCACCCGCACCCTCGAACCATTGACCGTTTACCGCCCACCACAGCTTTTGTCCTCCGTTGAGCGCTGGTTCAACGCGGACTCGGGCGACCAGATGGGCGACGTCCTGGAACTGGATAACGGCCGCGTCCGCTGGAAAGAGCACCTCCACCCGGGAAGGTGGGCCACCCGCCGCCACACGCGCAGTGGCGGCACCGCCGCTGCGTGCCGCTGCGCCGGTGGCTGCAGGCACAGGCTTGCCCGTGGCCGGACCATAAACCGCCATTTCGTAGGGCTCAGCTCCTGCCATCGGGCGGTCGTAGTAGACCCACTCGCCGTTAGCGCCGCGCTTGCGCCATAAGGTGGCCGCGTCAGCCGAGGTAATAGGCACCACGAGGCCGGCCAGAAAAACAACGCACGCCATTGCGGCGAGCACGGGGGCGAGCACGGGGGCGAACACTGGGGCACCCACTGGGGCGAGCCGTGTTTGAGGGGGACAGCTTGAGGAGGTTTGAATGCACATGACGTGAGCATAGCCTCTCTCCGTGTCCTGTGGAGCGCGGCCCGTGCGCTGGATGCTCCAGACGCACGGTGCCGTGTCCCTTGGTGCTCCCTAGCAGCCTTACAGGCTGTAGTACATCTCGAACTCGACCGGATGCGTGGTCATGCGCAACCGCGTCACTTCCTGCATCTTGAGGGCGATGTAGGAGTCGATGACGTCGTCGGTGAACACACCGCCCTTCTTCAGGAACTCACGGTCCTGGTCGAGAGCCTCCAGCGCCATGTCCAGCGAGTGGCACACGGTCGGGATGTGCGCCGCCTCTTCCGGCTCCAGGTCGTACAGGTCCTTGTCAGCGGCCTCACCTGGGTGGATCTTGTTCTGGATGCCATCTAGGCCCGCCATCAACATAGCGGCGAAGGCGAGGTACGGATTGGCCGTGCTGTCCGGGAACCGCACTTCGATGCGGCGAGCCTTGGGGCTCGACACATACGGGATGCGGATGGAAGCAGAACGGTTGCGTGCCGAGTACGCCAGCATGACCGGCGCCTCAAAGCCCGGCACCAGACGCTTGTAGCTGTTGGTGCTGGCATTCGTGAAGGCATTGAGTGCCTTGGCATGCTTGATGATGCCGCCGATGTAGTACAGGCACTCTTCCGACAGACCGGCGTATTTGTCGCCTGCCATGATGGTTTTGCCGTTCTTCGACAGCGACTGGTGCACATGCATACCGCTGCCGTTGTCGCCAACGAGCGGCTTGGGCATGAAGGTCACCGTCTTGCCGTAGGCGGCGCCGACGTTCTGCAGTGCGTACTTGAGGATCAGCACTTCATCCGCTTTCTTGGTCAGCGTATTGGCGTTGATGCCCAGTTCGCACTGACCGCCCGTGGCCACCTCGTGGTGATGCACCTCGACCTTGAGGCCCATGTCCTCGCAGGCGCGGCACATAGCGGCGCGAATATCCTGATAGGCGTCGACCGGCGGCACCGGAAAGTACCCGCCCTTCACGCCAGGCCGGTGGCCCTTGTTGCCGCCTTCCATCGCCGTGCCGCTGTTCCAAGCCCCCTGCACCGAATCGATGTGGTGGTAGGACTGGTGCATGTCGTTGCCGAAGCGCACATCGTCAAAGATGAAGAATTCGTTTTCCGGACCAAACAGAGCGGAGTCGGCGAAGCCAACGCCCTTCAAGTAGGCCTCAGCACGCTTGGCGAGCGAACGCGGGTCGCGTTCGTAGCCCTGCATCGTGGCCGGCTCGATAACGTCGCAGCGCAGAATGACCGTCGCGTCCTCGAAGAACGGGTCGAGCACGGCAGTGTCCGGATCCGGCATGAGGATCATGTCGGATTCGTTAATGCCCTTCCAGCCGGCGATCGACGAACCGTCGAACATCTTGCCTTCGACAAAGAAGTCTTCGGTCACGTAGCGGGCCGGCACAGTCACGTGCTGCTCCTTACCGCGCGTGTCGCAGAACCGCAGGTCCGCGTATTTCACTTCGTTGTCCTGGATCAGCTTGATCACATCAGCAGGCGTCGACATCACAACCTCCGGAACTCACTTGGCGGAACCTATGTGGAGACCAGAACCCGTCCACCAGAGCGGGTCCCAATCGACGACTACCCAAGATGGTGCATGAACTATGCCGCCTCTGGGAAGTCAGTAGAATCATCTAGTTAGCAGCGCAGGCTCGCACCCGCCGCTGCCACTATGCACAACTTAAGGGCGCCCCGCACCCCAGGCGCACTGTTTTGGTGCGCCCCGGTTCAGAGCGCTTCAGCCAAAAACTGCAGCACGCGGCCACGCGCTAGCGCGGCAGCCCGCTGGTCATACATGGCCCGACCCCAGCAATTAAAGCCATGATCGACCCCTGGATAGAGGTGCACCGCCGCCTGGGCTCGCCCGGCGAAAGCTCCCTGCACCGCCTCCACCACCGGCAAGGGAATGTAGTGGTCGAGCGCCGCGAAGTGAAACTGGATCGGGCAGGTGATCTGCGGGACTTGGTCGAGCATGGTGTCGATACCGCTACCGTAGTAGCACACCGCCGCCTCCACCGCGCCCTGTGCCGCCATCACATACGACAGGCGCCCGCCGAGGCAATAGCCCAGCGAGGCAATCTTGCCGGTGACCTCCGGACGCGCCCGCAGCGCCTGCGCAGTGGCGGCCAGATCCGTCGCGACCTTGGCGAAGTCCAGCCCCATCATCAGGTCGATGCCCTTTTGGAAGTCATCGCCCGCATAGCCCAGTTCCATCCGGTGGCCGTTGCGCCAGAACAGGTCCGGCGCCAGCACCACATAGCCGTCCAGTGCGTACTGCTCTGCCACGGCGCGGATGTGCTCATTGACGCCGAAAATTTCTTGGATGAGCACGATGCCCGGGCCCTTGCCACCCTGCGGACCTGAATCCCGACCCTGCGGCGGCAGCGCCAGATAAGCGCCAAAGACACCCTCGGCCGTCTTGATCTCAATCCACTGGGCAGTCATCGTGGGGCACTCCAAGGTAGGTCACGGTAGCTAAAGATACCTCAACCCGACCCACAGGACCGCACAGACTCGTTCGCTAGCCCGCGCGGTACACTAGCGGGCACGACCGAAAGCCGACCCGGAATCCCATGGCCCGCCCTCCCGCTCCCGTACGCCCCCGCACCTTCCAGGCCCTCATTGCCCGGCTCAAGGACTATTGGTCCGCGCAGGGCTGCGTCATCGTCGAGCCCTACGACATGGAAGTTGGCGCCGGCACCTTCCACCAAGCCACTTTCCTGCGCTCTATCGGCCCGGAGCCGTGGAGCGCGGCCTATGTGCAACCTTCACGCCGTCCCACCGATGGCCGCTACGGAGAGAACCCCTTCCGGTTGCAGCACTACTACCAATTCCAAGTGGCCATGAAACCCTCACCGCCAGACCTCATCGAGCGGTATCTCGGGTCGCTGCGCGCGCTGGGCTTTGACCCGCTGACGCATGACATCCGGCTCGTCGAGGACAACTGGGAGAGCCCCACCATCGGGGCCTGGGGTCTGGGCTGGGAAATCTGGTTAAACGGCATGGAAGTCACGCAGTTCACGTATTTCCAGCAGGTTGGGGGTCTGGACTGCCGTCCGGTGATGGGTGAGATCACTTACGGCCTCGAGCGCCTGGCCATGTACTTGCAAGGCGTCGAGTCGGTTTACGACCTGGTCTGGGCTGAAGGCCCCCAAGGCGTCATCACCTATGGGGATGTCTATCACCAGAACGAAGTGGAACAAAGCACCTACAACTTCGAATATGCCAACGTAGAGTCGCTCTTCCGCCAATTCGATGAACACGAACAGGAGTGCCAGCGACTGCTGGAGGTGCCGCTGGCCTTGCCCGCGTACGAGCGCATGCTCAAGACCAGCCACACCTTTAACCTGCTCGACGCACGCCGCGCCATCTCAGTGACAGAACGCCAGCGTTACATCCTGCGCGTGCGCACCCTCGCCCGTGGCGTTGCCGAGGCGTACTACCAAAGTCGCGAAAGACTCGGGTTCCCCTTGCTGCGAACGGGCACCAGCACGCTCGCGACCACCCCGGAGTCCGTGCCATGAAGGCGCCTACCCGCGATTTCCTGGTGGAAATTGGCACCGAGGAACTGCCGCCGCTATCGCTCTCTGAGCTGTCTCGCGCCTTTGAGGAAGGCATAACCACGGGTCTGGCAGCGCAAGGTGTGCAGCACGGTAAGGTGCAGCGCTTCGCTACACCGCGGCGTCTGGCAGTGCTCATTCGCAAGGTACCGGAACATCAGCCCGACCAAGCGGTACAGCGCAAAGGTCCGCCAGTCAGCGCCGCCTACGACCGGGATGGCCAGCCCACCCGTGCGGCACTGGCGTTTGCCGACTCCACCGGGACCTCCGTGGAGGCGCTGCAGCGCATCCAGGAAGCCAAGGGCGAATTCCTGTTCTGGTCGGGCATCAAACCCGGTGCCGCGGTCTCCAGCCTGCTGCCAGCCTTGGTACAGACGGCCCTCGATAAGCTCCCCATCGCCAAGCGCATGCGCTGGGGCGCGGGAGAAGCCACCTTCGTGCGACCGGTGCACTGGGTGGTGATGCTGTGGGGCAAGGACGTACTGCCAGCCACCTTGTTCGAGCTGCCAGCGGGTCGCCACACTTATGGCCACCGCTTCCATGCCCCGAAAGCTTTGCCGCTAGCGACCCCCGCCGCCTATGAGCGCACGCTGCTCACCCGCGGCCAGGTGGTCGCCGACTTCAACACCCGTCGGGAGCGCGTCCGCCATGGCGTGCTGCAGGCCGCCGTCGACTGCGGCGGGGTGCCGATTCTCGACGCAGAACTTCTCGAGGAAGTCACCGCACTCGTCGAATGGCCCGTGCCGGTGACCGGCCGTTTTGAAGAGCGCTTTCTGGCCCTGCCCGAACCGGTCCTCCTCTCCACCCTCATGGAACACCAGCGTTACTTTCCAGTGCGTGGCCCAAACGGCCAACTGACGCCGTGGTTCATCACTGTCAGTAACATCGACAGCCGCGACCCACTACAGGTGCGTGCGGGTAACGAGCGGGTGGTGCGCCCACGACTGTCCGATGCGGCGTTCTTCCACGACACCGACCGCAAGCAAACGCTGGCGTCGCATGCGGCGGGATTGGCCAAGGTCACCTACCAAGCACAGTTGGGCAGCTATGCCGACAAGACCGTGCGCGTGAGTGCACTCGCCACGGTCATTGCCACCACCCTCGGCATCGACACGGTGCATGTGGCCCGTGCTGCCGTGCTCGCCAAATGTGACTTGCTGACGCAGATGGTCGGCGAGTTCCCCGAGCTGCAAGGTGAAATGGGCCGCGACTACGCACGGCTCGATGGTGAGCCTACTGAAGTGGCTGAGGCCGTATTCGAACACTACCTACCGCGCTTCGCCGGTGACTTCCTGCCGGCCACCCGCACCGGCACGGTGCTGGCCATGGCTGACAAGCTCGACACCCTCGCTGGTATCTTCGCGCTGGGGCAGCGCCCCAGTGGGACCAAAGATCCTTTCGGTCTGCGACGCGCAGCGCTTGGCCTGCTGCGCATCCTTCTTGAAGCGCGTCTCCCGCTCGATCTGCACTCCTTGGTACGCGCGGCCGTGAACGCCGCACGTAACGATGCAGAACGGATCACCGGCAAAACGCCGGCGGCCGCTGACGAAGTCGTCACCCACCTCGAAGATTTCCTGTTTGAGCGCCTGCGCGGCGTACTGGTCGACAGTGGTCGTGTGGCTGGCGCGAACAGTGAGATGTTCGAAGCGGTAGTGGTTAACCGCCCCGCTTCACCCCTCGATTTTGAGGAGCGTTTGCTGGCACTGGTCGCTTTCCTGCAGCGACCCGAGGCCGCCACCCTGGCCGCAGCCAACAAGCGCATCGCTAATCTGCTGCGCAAGAGCGCAGACACCGACGCTGCCGGAACCGTGGACGCTGCGCTGCTGCAGCTACCGCCCGAACAAGCACTACACGCGGGTATCGAGCGCTTGCGGCCTGAGGTTGAAGCCCAGCTGGCGCGGGGTGAATACGCCGCCGCACTGTCCACGCTGTCGCAGCTACGCACGCCCGTCGATACTTTCTTCGATGGCGTGATGGTCAATGACACCGACCCACGCATACGACAGAACCGACTGGCGCTGGTCGCCGGCTTACGCGCCTTGTTCCTGCGCGTCGCGGATCTGTCACGCCTAACACTCTAAAAACGCGCCGCAACAGGCGCTGTACCATCACCATGCTTTTCAGGGGCCCTCGCTGATGCAATATCTGCGGTCGATCGTGTTCACGGGACTGTTCTTCGTGGCCACGCTGGTGGCGGCACTGACCATCCTGGTGTTCAGTTGGTTGCCCTGGCGCGCCCGTTACCACATTGCTTACGCCTGGGCGTGGACGGTGCTGCACCTTGGCAAGTGGCTGTGCGGCATGCACTGGATCGTCGAAGGTCGCGAGAACATTCCACAAGAGGGGGCCCACGTCACCTTCTGGAAACACAGCAGCAGCTGGGAGACCATGGCGCAGGTGCTGGTGTTCCCGCCGCAGGCTTGGGTACTGAAGCGCGAAATTCTCTGGATTCCCTTTATCGGCCAGGCCACCTGGCTCATGAAACCCATCGCCATCAATCGCAAGGCTGGCAGCCGCGCCGTCTTCCAAGTGGTGGATCAAGGGATAGCGCGCCTCAAGGCAGGCATGTGGGTGCTCATCTTTCCGGAAGGCACCCGCACCGGACGTGGCGAAGACCGTAAATGGGGATTGTCCGGCGCCTTGCTCGCCACTCGCGCTGGCTGCAAGGCCATCCCCGTGGCCCACAATGCTGGCGACCTCTGGGGTCGACGCGGCCTGCTCAAGTCCCGCGGCACCATTCGTGTCGTCATCGGGCCGCCCATCGACGCTGCGGGGCTGGATCCACGCCAGTTGAACGAACAGTTACGCCGCTGGGTTGACGCCAAAGTGGCGGAGATCTCTCTGTGACGTCCGCCATCCCCACGGTGTTTCGCCCCGTACGTGCCTGGTGGGCCGTGGGGCTGCTGCTGGTCGCCTACGCGTCGGCCTTCATTGACCGGCAGGTACTGGCGCTGCTGGTCGACCCCATCAAGGCCGACCTCGGCATCGTCCACGACTGGCAGATCAGCCTACTGCAGGGGCTGGCTTTTACCGGCACCTACATTGCCTTCGGGCCGCTGTTCGGCCGCTGGGCGGACCGCGGGACACGGCGCAATATTTTGCTCTTTGCGGCGCTGCTATGGAGCATTTGCACCATGCTGTGCGGCCTCGCCACCGGCTTCTGGAGCCTGTTTCTGGCCCGTGCCGGCGTAGGCGCTGCAGAAGCGGCACTGTCGCCCGTGGCCTGGACTTTCATCGCCGACAGTTTCCCGCGCGAGCAACTGCCCCGCGCCTTGTCGGTCTACTTGCTCGGCGCCTATCTCGGCCAGGGCCTGGCGCTACTGGGCGGAGGCGCAGCGCTGGGCGCCGTGCAGAGTGGTGCCGTGGCGGGCTTGCCCATCATCGGTGCATTGCCCACCTGGGGCGCTACCTTCGTGCTGGTCGGACTACCCGGTCTCATCACCGCGGCCTTGCTGTTAACGCTACGCGAACCGGTCCGCGGCGCCTTCAACCCCTCCCCCGGATTAGCGGCGGACGCGGCACGCAACTACACCCTGCGCGAAGTGCTCGGCTTCCTGTGGGCGCGCCGCGCCTTCTTCGGCCCCTTCTTCGGCGGCATGTCACTGCTGGTGCTGTCGCTGTACGGCATGCCCGCCTGGTTACCCACCTCGCTGTCGCGCACCTTTGGTCTGGATCGCGTCATCGGCGCGCGTTGGTATGGCGGCTGGGTGCTGGTGGCCGGATGCGTGGGCGTGCTCTCCGGGCCGTGGCTGGGTTCCCGCTTGCAGGCCCGCGGCTACCGCGACGCCATGGTGCGGGTGGGCGTCATTGCCGCCATGCTGCTCGTGCCCGCCTGTCTGGTGTTGGCGTTCGCGCCTTCAGCCCCGGTGGCTATCGGCGCTGGTGCCTTCGCCGCGCTGTGCTACAGCTTGCCGCAGGCCATGGCGGCCGGGGCGCTGCAGGTCATCGTGCCTGAGCGTATGCGCGGTCAGGTCGTTGCGGTCTATGTGTTCCTGCTGACCTTGGTGGGGTTTGCGGTGGCGCCCACCCTCATCGCGCTGGTGACCGATTACGTGTTCGCAGACCCCACCCGCGTGGGCCAGTCTATCGGTCTGGTGTGTGGCACCGCCGCCGCTATTGCCGCGGCGTGGATGTCACGCGCGCTCAAGCCATTCAGAGATTGGCAGGCGGCTCCGTGACCAGCCCCGCAGGCTTGGTCCGCCGCGTCCCGGCATACAGCTCGAAGATGAGCAGGCGGCAGGGAATGCTGCCATTCACCAGCCGGATCGTGCGTGCCGGCTTAAGACCAATGGCCTTGTAGGGCGACCCGTCGGCGGCCAACAGCGCGGCGCGCCAACCCGAAAAACGCTGCTTCAGCGTGTCGCCAATTTCGGCGTACAAAGTGTGTAAATCTTCCGCCGCTCCGCCAATCCGCTCGCCGTACGGCAGGTTGGTCACCAATAGCCCGGTGGGTGCCGGGGGCTCCACGTCCTGAAAGCGAGCGGTACCGAAGGTGATGTAGCGTTCAACTCGCGCAGACAAAGCGCTCTTGCGTGCCATATCGACGAAGCGCTGTTCCAGATCTGAAGCCACCACCGGTGCCGGCGTCACCTCCAGCTTTTCCGCACGCACGCGCTCTTGGGTCTCGCGCCACAAGGCGCGATCAAAATCCTTCAACCATTCGAAATGAAAACCACCCTTGGCGCGATGAATCTGCGGTGCCTTGCGGATGGCGATCATCGCCGCCTCAATGGCGAGCGTACCGCTGCCGCACATCGGGTCCAAAAAGGCCTGGGTGCCGTCATAGCCGGCGTACTGCAAGAGCGTGGCCGCCAGTGTTTCTTTGAGTGGCGCCGGGTGACCCGACTCCCGATAGCCGCGCTTATGCAGCGACTTACCTGAAGTATCAAAGCTGAGCATGCAGCGCCCGTGCGCCAGATGCGCCACCACCACCACCTTCGGTTCGTCGCGGTCTACCGGCGGCATGTTGCCCCCCTCCGCCGTGAACACTTCACGAATCGCCTCGCGCACCTGGGTGATCACTTGCAGCGGTGACATGGGCGAGTCACGCCCTTCGGCACCCAAGGCCTCGACCATGAAGCCGCGCGTGGCATCAAACCATTCCGGCCAATGAATACGCCGCACCTGCGAGCGCAGCATCGGCGGCGTCTGTGCGGGCACTTCTTTGATAACGCGCAGCAGCCGGCTGGCGGTACGCACCTTGAGGTGCGCGGTGTAGAACAGAGCCGGATCGGCCGAGAAGGTGACAGCGCGATACCCAGGCTCGAGGTCTTCGGCACCCAAGGCCTCGAGTTCTTGCACCAAGGCCGCCTTGGCCTCTTCCGGACAGGTGGCGATCAGGCGAATGCGACCAGCCCGCAACGGCGCCCGGTCAGTCACAGCTCGACTTCAAACAGGTTCAGTGGCGCGCTGTCGGTGGGTGCCTGCACCGGTCCGGTCAGTTCAAAGCCCAGGTTGCGCAGCAAAGACATGGACGCCTCGTTATCGAGCGAGGTGATCGCCGCGAGCCGCGTCATGCCGAAATCGTCTCGCGCATGCGACAGCGTGGCGCGTGCCGCTTCCAGCGCATAGCCCTGACCACGATAGGCGCGCAGAAAGGCAAAGCCCAGATCTGCGTGTTGCAGGTAGTCACGTTTCACCAAGCCACACAGCCCGATGGGCGTACCGCTCTCCCGCAGCTCCACCACATACAGGCCATAGCCATGTTCGCGGTAGCTGGCCTGCGGGCCGTTGGCGACATAGGCTGGTGTGTCATCCAGCGTGCGCACGCCGCGGTCGCCGATGTAACGAATGAAATCCGGGTCCGTGAGCAGTTCCAGCAGGAACTCACCGTCTTCGGGCACGGCATGGCGCAGCGCCAGCCGGGGAGTGTTCAAAACGTACATGGAACCACACGGAAAAATGTCAGCATCGAAGGTCAGGCAGTGGGCGGGAGTATTTCAGAACCAAGCATCCTGCATCTCCAGCACGCTGGGGTCCGGAGGAGCGAGCACTGCCAGCCAAACATGCACTTTCGGAATTTCCCAGCGCAGGAACCAACGCGCGGTCTGCTGCTTGCCGGCGTAGAAGGCCTCGTCAGCCGCATTAGCAGGTTTAGCGGTGAAGGTCACGCGTGCCTGTTCAAGCCACAGCCAACCCACCACCACATGTCCAAAGGCCTCAAGATAAGGAGTGGCGTTGGCCAGCCGTACTGCGGCATCGTCGATCATGATCAATGTTTGCGTCACTTCGACCAACGCATCCCAAGCCTTGCGCAGCCGCGCGGTGTCGCCCGCCCAGCCCGGACGGCGCTGCATGTCGTCTAGCGTGGCCGTCACTTGCGCACGGAGCGCTTCGAAAGCAAAACCACCGCGCTGCACCACCTTGCGGCCCAGCAGGTCAAGCGCCTGAATGCCGTGAGTGCCCTCGTGAATAGGGTTCAAGCGGTTGTCACGCCAGAACTGCTCTACCGGGAAGTCGCGCGTATAGCCGTAGCCTCCATACACCTGGATCGCCAAGTCGTTGGCAGCCAGACACCACTGCGATGGCCAGCTCTTGGCGATTGGGGTGAGCAAGTCCAGCAGCTGGTGGGCGCGGTCCTGTTCGAACTCCGTGCCAGTCGCCGCTTCGTCAACGAGCC
The DNA here is from genome assembly GCA_947469285.1 of Gammaproteobacteria bacterium. GTDB lineage: Bacteria > Pseudomonadota > Gammaproteobacteria > Steroidobacterales > Steroidobacteraceae > CAIOHZ01. The sequence continues at coordinate 24,821 of CANIOW010000011.1, read as the reverse complement.
AAGCGCAGTACAACACCAGCGCCAACCCGCCCTCGACATAGGCTTTCTGCGCCAGCAGCATGCGCCGAACATCGGCGTGTTCGATCAACGGCACCGGCAATTCACGACGACGACGATCGCCTAGGGGGCGACCCTGCCGCCGTTCACGGGCATAGTGGAGCGCATGCAAGTAGCCGGTGTACCCCAGCGCCACGGCGCCGGTACCCACCCCAATACGCGCTTCGTTCATCATGTGGAACATGCACGCCAACCCGCGGCCCTCGGCGCCCACCCGCCAACCCACGGCTCCCGCCTGACCCTGCGGCGTGTGGCGGCCTTCGCCGAAGTTGAGAACGCAATTGGCGGTGCCGCGGTAACCCAGCTTGTGGTTCAGGCCCGCGACGGTGACATCGTTGCGCTCGGCGGCTGCGCCGCCGTGCGCCGGCAACCACTTTGGCACCAGAAATAACGACAGCCCGTCGGTACCGGCCGGCAACGCGCCTTCGGCTGCTGGAATCTTGGCCAGTACCAGATGCACGATATTGGCGGACAGGTCGTGGTCACCGGCAGAGATCCACATCTTGTTGCCGTGTAAACGGTAAGTTCCGTCTGGCTGCGGGAGGGCGCGGGTCGCCACATCCGACAACGACGAGCCCGCTTGCGGCTCGGACAAACACATGGTGCCAAAGACTTTCCCGGCCAGCATGTCGGGCACATACCGCTCGACCAGCGCGGGGTCGGCATACGCCAGCAGCAAATTGACGTTGGCAATGGTCAACATCGGGTAGGCGGCCGTGCCCACGTTGGCCGCAAACAGCCAGGCCATGCCGGCGCGTTCCACCACGAACGGCAGCTGCATGCCGCCGCGGGCCGCGTCCTGCGTCGCGGCCATCAGGCCGGAGTCGCTGAAGGCCTGCAAGGCCGGCCCTATCGCCGGATGTACCTTCACCTCGCCATTCACCAGCCGGGGTTCATCGACATCGGCGGCGCGATGATGGGGTGCAAAACATTCCGCGGCGACCCGCTCGTAGGTATCTAGCGCAGCATCTAGGGTTTCGCGGCTGTGGTCAGCGTAGCGCGGGCGCGCCGTCAGCGCCGCCACCCCGAGCCACTCGTGGAGCAGGAAACTGAGATCGCGTCGCGACATCAGCCGTGCAGGAACGTGTCCATCCACTCCATGGTCTCCTTTGCTGCTGCTAGCCTACAACACCCAGCGGCCGCCAGCGAGCAACCCCGACGTCAGATATCCAGATTGGAGGCTGCCAGCGCGTTGCGTTCGATGAATTCGCGGCGTGGCTCCACTTCCTCGCCCATCAGCATGGTGAACAGCCCGGCTGCGGAGGCCGCGTCGGCAATTTTCACCTGAATGAGACGCCGACTGGCGGGGTTGATGGTGGTGTCCCACAACTGCGCGGGGTTCATCTCGCCCAGACCCTTGTAGCGCTGAATCGCCTGACCCTTGCGGGCCTGCTCGAGCAGCCAGTCGATGGCCTCGCCAAAGCGCGCTACCTCGCGGCGCTTGGTGGCGCTATCGCCTTCACCACGGGTGACATGTGCCCCGGCCCCCAGCAGCCCGGCGAGCGCCGCCGCCAGTGCGCCAATCCGCCGGTACTCACCGGTCTCGAAAAATTCACGCTGGAGGTGCTTTTCGACACTGACGCCGTGCTCATTGCGCAGCACGTTAAAGCGCGCGCCATGACCGGCCGCTGCGGCCTCAGGCTCCACTTGCCAGGTGCTGCTGCCCGCGCGCAAGTCTTCGTTGAGCCGCTCCCGCAAGGCCTTGGCCCAGGCCTGCGTCAGCGCCTCATCCTCGAACTGCGCCGCGCTGAACACTGGCACATCTAGCAGGGCCCGCAGCACGCGCGCGTCATAACGCCGTGCCCAGCGCGCCACGATCGCTTGCACTTCCACATACTGCCCAGCCAAAGTCGCCAGTGCCTCGCCTTCTAGCACCGGCAGCACGGCGGCCAAGGCGCCAGCGGATTCGCGTTCGTCCACTGCCGCACAATGCAACACCGCGCCATCCAGAGCCGCCTTCAGCAGCAGGCTGTCGAGCTCGATGTCATCCTTCACATAGGTTTCGCTCTTGCCGCGCTTCACCTTGTAGAGCGGCGGCTGGGCAATGTAGATGTGGCCACGCTCGATCAGCTGCGGCATCTGACGGAAGAAGAAGGTAAGCAGCAGCGTGCGGATGTGGCTGCCGTCCACGTCAGCGTCGGTCATGATGATGATGCGGTGGTAGCGCAACTTCCCGACATTGAAGTCGTCCTTGCCAATGCCGGTGCCCAACGCGGTGATGAGCGTGCCCACTTCGTTAGAGGCGATCATCTTGTCGAAACGCGCCCGCTCCACATTGAGAATCTTGCCCTTCAGCGGCAACACCGCTTGGGTGCGGCGGTCGCGACCCTGTTTGGCGGAGCCACCGGCCGAGTCACCCTCGACCAGAAACATCTCGCACAACGAGGGGTCTTTCTCTTGGCAATCCGCCAGCTTGCCGGGCAAGCCACCGATATCGAGTACGCCTTTGCGCACGCGTTCGCGGGCCGCCTTCGCTGCCATGCGGGCCTTGGCGGCCTGCACAATCTTCGCCACCACCGCCTTGGCTTCCTTCGGGTTTTCCATCAGGAAACTGTGCAGTTTTTCACCCACCAGGCTGTTCACCACGCCTTGGATGTCCGAAGAGATGAGCTTGTCCTTGGTCTGGCTACTGAACTTAGGGTCCGGCATTTTCACCGACAGGATGCAAGTGAGGCCTTCGCGGAAATCGTCACCATCCAGCTCGACTTTCTCGCGCTTGGTGATGCCCTGGTCTTCCATGTAGGCCTTCATGACCCGCGTCAGCGCCATGCGAAAACCCCCCACGTGGGTGCCGCCATCGCGCTGCGGAATATTGTTGGTGAAGGCCGACATGGATTCCGCGATGGCGTTGGTCCACTGCGCCGCCACCTCCACCGCCACGCCGCCCGTCGGCACTTCACCGGTACCGTTGAAGTAGAAGACGTTGTCATGCAGCGACTGACGGGAACGGTTCTGGTACTGCACGTAGGCTTTCACGCCGCCTTCGTGCTGGAACACCTCGTGGCGTTCATCACGCTCGTCGGTCAGTTCGATACACACGCCGCTATTGAGAAAGGACAGTTCCCGCAGGCGACGCGCCAACAACTCGAAGTCGAAAACGGTCTTGCGGAAAATAATGACGCTGGGCTTGAAACGCACCCGGGTGCCGCGCCAGTCTGCCGTGCCCGCCTCCGCCAGCGGCGCCTGGGGCACGCCGTCGCGGTATTCCTGGCGGTACAGGCGGCCATTGCGGCCAATCGTCAGGTACAGCACTTCCGAGAGCGCATTGACCACCGACACGCCCACGCCATGCAGTCCACCGGAGACTTTGTAGGAGTTTTGGTTGAACTTGCCGCCGGCGTGGAGCACGGTCATGATGACTTCGGCGGCGCTGCGGCCCTCTTTGGCGTGGATGTCCGTGGGAATACCGCGCCCGTTGTCCTGCACGGTGACCGACTCGTCAGCATGAATGATGACGGAGATGCGATCGCAATGCCCCGCTAGGGCCTCGTCGATGGAGTTATCGACCACCTCAAACACCATGTGGTGGAGGCCCGAACCATCGTCCGTGTCGCCGATGTACATACCGGGGCGTTTGCGCACCGCATCCAAGCCTTCCAGCACCTGAATACTGTCGGCGTTGTAGTCGTCCGGGGAACTCATTTCAGAGGCTGTGGCAGGCATGGCGGGAACCGGCGTTCCGGCGATGGATTCAGCGACGTTGTCGGCAGTGCTCATGGATACCCCGGCCGGGCGCGTATTAGGCCACCCTGAATTCGTACTTTTTCATTATAACACAAAGACTTAACTCGGAGCCTGCCAGCCCATGAAAGCCTGGCAAAAGATCCTCCTCTGGAGCTGATGCGCGGCCTTGCTGGCGACCACTTAGGTGGGCTACCGAATCGCCCGTGGGCACCCCTGAATGAATGGCTCGCCACCGCTCAATAGCCCGCGCCGGCATGCGATAATTCGCCGCCCCCTTCCGTGCATTGTCGAGGTCACCATGTCACACCATCAGCAGTTCTATATTGACGGCGCCTGGGTCGACCCCATTCAGGGCGCAACCGCCAAGCGCCGCATGGTCATCAACCCCGCCACCGAAGCCCCGCTCTGCGAGCTGGCACTCGGCTCCGCCGGCGATGTGGACCGCGCCGTAGCGGCAGCGAAACGCGCCTTCGCCAGTTACTCACAATGGCCCTTGGCCGATCGTGCCGCGCTGCTGGAACGCATCATCGAAGGCTACCGGGCGCGTATGCCGGAGATCGCGGCCGCCATCTCGGACGAAATGGGGGCACCCATCGGTTTCGCCGAAAAAGCACAGGCAGCCGCCGGCCTCGGCCACCTCATGACCACGCTCAAGGTAATGCGCGACTACCACTGGGAAGAACCCTTCGGCAAGTCGCTGCTGGTGCGTGAACCCATCGGTGTGGCGGCGCTCATCACGCCGTGGAATTGGCCGATGAACCAGATCGTCTGCAAGGTGGCGCCGGCGTTGGCGGCCGGCTGCACGATGGTCCTGAAGCCTTCGGAGTACACCCCCACCTGCGCGCTGATCTTCGCCGAGGTGTTGCACGCAGCTGGCGTCCCCGCCGGCGTGTTCAACCTCATCAATGGCCTCGGGCCCGAGGTCGGTGCCGCGCTCAGCGGGCACCCGGACGTGGACATGGTGTCGTTCACCGGCTCGACACGCGCCGGCATCGACGTCGCGCAGCGTGCCGCCCTGACGGTCAAGCGCGTCAGTCAGGAGCTGGGCGGTAAATCGCCGAACATCATCCTCGAAGACGCTGATCTGGAAAAAGCGGTGACCACGGGCGTGATGGCCATGATGGGCAACAGCGGCCAGAGCTGTAACGCCCCCTCCCGCATGCTGGTGCCCCTGGCGCGCATGGACGAGGCCGCCGCTATCGCCCAGCAAGCCGCGGGGCGGGTCCGTGCCGGTCTGCCCCACGACCCAGAAACGCGCATCGGCCCGGTGGTGTCCGACATTCAGTGGAACAAGATTCAGGCGCTCATCCAAACAGGCCTCGACGAGGGCGCCACCCTCGTCATCGGCGGCCCGGGCCGTCCGGCGGGGTTCGACAAAGGCTACTTCGTGCAGCCGACCGTGTTTGCGCATGCCACCAACGACATGACCATCGCTCGCGAAGAAATCTTCGGGCCGGTGCTGACGATGATCGGTTACCGCGACGAAGAAGAGGCCATCCGCATCGCCAACGACACGCCCTATGGTCTGGCGGGCTACGTCTATTCCGGGTCGGTGGAACACGCCGGCCGCGTGGCGCGGCGGCTGCGGGCCGGCAATGTGAACCTCAATGGCGCCGGCAATGAGATCGGCTCGCCTTTCGGCGGCTACAAGCAGTCCGGCAACGGGCGCGAGTGGGGCCAGTGGGGCCTCGAGGACTTCCTTGAAGTGAAGGCCATTGGCGGCTACAACGTCGCGTAGCACCACCCCAGCTGGGCCAGGCTGGGCGTCCTCTGGCGTGGTTCGGGGCAACTGTCGCAGGAACCCGACAGTTTCTGCTCCAAGGCTTCACGGATGCACATTTTTCTTGCGGTAGATGTGCATCAATCCACAAAACTGTCACGCATAGCAGGTAGTATTCAGGGCGTTCCTTATCCCTTCTGCGCCACCGCTGTAGTACTAATAACGCCATGAAACACGCGACACCTCCTACCCGTTGGGCCGCCGCCATCACTGCCGCCTTCGCCATGTCGCAGGCAGACGCCTGCTTGGCTCAGGAAGCGGCGGCGCACCAGCTGAAGATGCAGACATTAAAGGGCCATGCCGTGGCAGACCTCACCGCCGAGGCCGAGGATGCTGCGGTTACGGCACCAGCACCACTTTACCCACCACCCGCCGCTCGATAAAAGCGCGCAGCACGCTCGCCGCTGCAGCGAGCGGATGACGTTCGGTCACCACCGGGCGCAACTTGCCTTCCTGCACCCAGGCCAACAGCTGCTGCAGATTGGCAGCACAGAGCTGCGGCTCCGCCTGCGTGAACGCCCCATAGAACACGCCCACCACCGAACACCCCTTCAGTAGCATCAGGTTCAGTGGAATCTTGGGAATATCGCCAGCGGTGAAGCCGATCACCAGCAGCCGCCCCTTCCAGGCAAGGCTGCGCACCGCCGGCTCGGTATAAATGCCGCCAACAGGGTCGTAAACCACATCCACGCCGCGGCCGCCGGTGAGCGCTTTGAGCCGCTCGCGCAGGTCTTCAGTGGTGTAGTTAATGCATTCATCTGCACCGACCGCGCGGCAGGCGGCCAGCTTTTCGTCGGTCGAGGCCGCCGCAATCACGCGCGCGCCCATCATCCGCCCAAACTCCACCGCCGCCAGACCGGTGCCGCCAGCGGCGCCCAGCACCAGCATCGTCTCGCCCGGCTGCAGCTGCGCACGGTCTTTCAGCGCATGGTAGGTCGTGGCATATGCAATGGTCAGTGATGCTGCCGCCTCCATGGCAACGCCGTCGGGCAAGGGGGTGACCGCGCGTGCCGCGACCACCACTTCTTCGGCGTAACCGCCCCAGGTGCACGCCGCCAGCACCCGCTGGCCCACCTGTACGGTCGTGACCTCCTCACCCACCGACAGCACCGTGCCGGCCACCTCGCCCCCTGGCGAGAAAGGCAGGGGGGGCTTGAACTGGTATTTATTCTGAATAATGAGCGTGTCCGGGAAATTCACCGCCGCGGCCTGCACCCGTATGACTACCTGGCCTTTGCCCGCCACCGGCGAGGGCACTTCCTCCAAGACCAGCGACTCGGGCGGGCCGTATTGCTTACAGAGAATCGCCTGCATCTTTTCAGTTCCTAAAACCAGATAGAAATGACGTTACCGGTTTTTAAGCTGGCCTGCATCGGGTTCAGGGCTAACACCGTAAATATAGAGCTCGTGGTTACCGTGGCCAGTCGCCCGCGTGATAATCTGCGCCCCGCAACCCGTTGAATCCACCCTGCGAAAGGCCTGCCTGCGGATGAAGCGTTACAACGCCTGGAACCTGTTGTGGCAAGGCCTGACCGGTCACCGCGGATGGGAGCCTGCCTGGCGCTCGCCGGCCCCAAAACCGCGTTACGACGTCATTATCATTGGCGGCGGCGGCCATGGGCTGGCCTGCGCTTACTACCTGGCCAAAGTCCACGGCATCACCAATGTTGCTGTCTTGGAACGTGGCTGGCTGGGGGGTGGCAACACCGGGCGCAACACCACCATCGTGCGCTCCAACTATTACTACCCGCAAAGCGCAGCGCTGTACGACTTCTCGCTGCGCCTGTTTGAAGGCCTGTCGAAAGAGCTGAACTACAACGTCATGTTCAGCCAGCGCGGCGTCATGAATGTCCTGCACACCCGCCATGACATGGAAGCCGGTCAGCGCTGGGTGGGGGCCATGAACCTGAATGGCATCGACGCTTTCATGCTTACCACCGAACAGGTGAAGCAACGCATCCCACTGCTCAACACCGCGAAGGACGCGCGTTACCCCGTGCTCGGCGGCTTCGTTCAGCCCCGCGGTGGCACCGCACGGCACGACGCCGTGGCCTGGGGTTACGCACGTGCCGCCTCGGCCTTGGGTGTCGATGTGCTACAGAACTGCGAAGTGACCGGCTTTAAGCGCTCCACGGAAGGCCGCGTCATTGGCGTAGAGACCAATCTCGGCACCATCGGCGCAGACAAGGTGGGCATGGCGGTCGCCGGCCACTCCACCGTCATTGCCAAACTCGCGGGCTTTCGGCTGCCGGTCAGCAGCTACGCCCTGCAAGCCTTCGTGTCCGAACCCCTAAAACCCGTCATGGACACGGTGATGACCTCCTTTGCCACCGGCATGTATTTCAGCCAGTCCGACAAGGGCGGGCTGGTGATTGGCGGGGGATTGGACCACTACTTGTCCTACGCCCAGCGGGGCAACACCCCACTGCTGCGCCATGTCATCGGTGCTGTCGCCGACCAATTGCCGTCCCTCGGTCGCGTGCATCTGCTGCGTCATTGGGCTGGCATTGTCGATGTGGTGCACGACTCCAGCCCCATCCTCGGTGAAACGCCCATGCCTGGGCTCTATATCAACTGCGGCTGGGGCACGGGTGGTTTCAAGGGCATCCCGGTAGGCGGCTGGATGCTGGCCCACCATATCGCCACCGGACGCGCCCATGACATCGCGGCGCCATTCGCGCTGTCGCGTTTCAGCAGCGGCGCCCTCATCGACGAAGCTGCCGCCTCCGGCATTGCGCACTGAGACCGCCTGCATGCTCCTTCTCCACTGTCCTTGGTGTGGCCCACGCGATGAACCGGAATTCGTGTGCGGTGGTCAGTCGCACATGGTCCGCCCGGAACCTTGGCATGCGGTGGATGAAGCCACCTGGGGCCATTACCTGTTCACCCGCGATAACCCCAAAGGCGTGCATCTGGAACGCTGGCACCACGCACACGGGTGTCGCCAGTGGTTCAACGTGGCGCGCCACACCGTGACGCACGAGATTCTCGCCATCTACCGCATGGACGAACCCGTGCCCAACGCCGTCGCCGGAGCCCGCGCATGAGCGCCGGGCGTCTCTACAGCGGTGGCCGCATCGACCGCGAGCAGCCACTGGCGTTTTCTTTCGACGGCCGCGACTACATCGGCTATGCCGGTGACACGCTGGCTTCTGCCTTACTGGCGAACGACGTTCGCGTGGTCGGCCGCTCCTTTAAATACCACCGGCCACGCGGCCTGCTGGCCGCCGGGGTTGAAGAACCCAATGCGCTGATGCAAGTGGGTGAAGGGGCCGCCAGCGAAGCCAATTTGCGCGCCACCGAAGTGGAGCTGTACGCCGGCCTGACCGCGCGCGCCGTCAATTGCTGGCCTTCGGCACGCTTCGACGTGGGGGCCGTGCTGCGCCCACTCGAACGCTTTCTCACCGCAGGCTTCTACTACAAGACCTTCATGTGGCCCGACTGGCACCTGTTTGAGCGTTATATCCGCAAAGCCGCAGGTCTCGGTCGCCCCTCCACGGAAGCGGACACCTCACGCTACGAAACCCGCTATGCCCACTGCGATGTGCTGATCGTTGGTAGCGGCCCGGCCGGCCTGGCCGCCGCCGTTGCTGCCGCTGCCGACGGGCAGCGCGTCATTCTGTGTGAACAAGACCCGCAGCTCGGCGGCCGGCTGCGCTGGGACCCTTGCGTGGTGAACGGCCAGTCCCTGGACGGTGCTACTGCCGCCGCCTGGATTGACGCACAGGTGGCAGCACTGGCCGCAGCTGGCGATGCCATCGTGGCCACACGCACCACGGCCGTTGGTTACTTCGATCACAACGCCGTCACGCTCGTTGAACGGGTCACTGACCATCTCGGTCCGCAGGCACCAGCGCATCTGCCGCGCCAGCGGCTGTGGCAAGTGCGTGCCGGCAAAGTGGTGCTGGCCAGTGGCGCCATCGAACGGCCACTGGTGTTCCCGGGTAACGACCGCCCGGGCGTCATGCTGGCCACGGCCGTGCGGCGCTATCTCCACGAATTTGCCGTGCGCGCTGGTGAACGCCTGGTGGTGTTTACCAACAACGATGATGCCTATGCCACCGCCCATGCCTTTCAGGCAGCTGGCGGCGCAGTGGTGGCCGTCATCGACAGCCGCGCAGCGCCCACCGCCACGGTCCTGCAAGCCGCGCGTGCGGCAGGCTTCGCCGTCGTCACGGGCGCTGTGGTCTGCGGCACCTCCGGGCGCCCCGTGCTAAGCAGCCTCCGCGTGCGCGATGCTGCCGGCAACACCACCTTTTTCAACTGCGATGTCCTGGCCATGTCCGGTGGACACAGTCCCACCGTCCATCTGTTCTCGCAATCGGGCGGGCGACTGGTCTGGGACGACACGCGCCTGCAGTTCAGGCCCGGCGATTCGGTGCAGGCTGAAGTGTCTATTGGCGATGCCGCTAGCGTCGACACCCCCGTGGCAGCGCTCTGGAACGTTGAAGGCCGTGGCAAAGCCTTCGTCGATTTCCAGCACGATGTCTCGGCCACCGACATTGCCCTGGCGGCGCGTGAAAGCTTCCGCTCGGTGGAGCATCTTAAGCGCTACACCACGCTGGGGATGGCCCCCGACCAAGGCAAGACCTCGAACGTGAACGCGCTGGTGCGCATGGGTGAACTGACCGGTCGCATGCCAGGCGATGTGGGCACCACGCGCTACCGCTTCCCCTTTACCCCAGTCAGCGTGGGCGCTATCGGCGGCCGTCAGCGCGGTGAACTGTTCCGCCCCCTCCGCCGCATGCCGTTACACGACTGGCACGCGACGCATGGCGCAGTGCTCGAAGAATACGGCGGCTGGATGCGGCCGGCCTACTATCTCCAGCCGGGCGAGCACCCCCACGCGGCAGAGCAACGTGAAGCCTTGGCAGTGCGGACTGCCGCCGGCCTCTTCGATGGCTCGCCGCTGGGCAAGATCGAGGTGAGCGGGCCCGACGCGGCTGTCTTCCTCGACCGCTTTTATGCCAACACTGTCTCCACCTTGGCCATCGGGCGCCTGCGCTACGGGCTCATGCTCAACGAGCTGGGTGTCATCATCGACGACGGTGTCGTCGCGCGCCTGGCGGATGACCGCTTTCTGGTCGCCACTACCACCGGCGGCGCTGCGCGTATTGCCGGGCTGATGGAAGAATGGCTGCAGTGCGAATGGACCACCTTCCGCGTGCTGGTGGCGCCGCTCACCACCAGCATCGCCGTCATCACGCTCACCGGCCCCAAGGCGCGCAGTCTCCTGCAAACCGTGGGCGTCGACTTCCCCGTGGGCGCGACCGAGTTCCCGCACATGAGCTTCCGTGAAGGCCACGTAGGTGGCATACCGGCCCTTGTCTGTCGCGTCAGCTTCACGGGCGAGGTGTCCTACGAAATCAATGTCGCCAACAGCGCCGTGCGCGGACTGTGGGAGCGCTTCATGGCCGTCGGTGCCGCCGACGGACTCATGCCAGTCGGCATCGAAGCCTGGATGCTGCTGCGCACCGAAAAAGGCTACCTGCATATCGGCGCCGACACCGACGGCACCACCGCACCACAAGACATCGGCTGGGGCCATGTGTTGAAGCGCGAAGTGGATTTTATCGGCCGTCGCTCACTCACCCGCACCGCGAATCTGGCTACCGACCGCTACCAACTGGTGGGGTTGGAACCCGTCGATGGCGCAGAGTTGCGCCCGGGTCGACACCTGCGCGGTGACGCCGTCACCAGCGGCAGCGAGGGTTACATCACTTCTGGTATCTACAGTGCCGCGTTGGGTCGCTGGGTGGGCATGGCGATGGTGCGCGGCGGCTATGCGCGTTCAGGCGAAGTACTTAACGGCGTCTCGGGCAGCAGCACGTTCAAAGCACGCATTGCACCGCTGTGCAGCTATGACCCGGCAGGAGATCGGCTCCGTGGCTAACGCATCCACCCTCCTTGTGGACGCCACGGCGCTCCAGATCTCGCAATCCACCACGTCCGTGGCTATCTTGCGACTGAAGTTCCCCGGCGCCGAAGTGTTCCCCGCCCTCGCGCGCGAATTTGCTACCGTCTGGCCCACCGCGCCGAACAGCGTGTCGGCCTCGGGCGATGGGCGCATTTTATGGCTGGCTCCCGGCGAGTGGGCGCTGCTGGGTCTGCCCGTAGATGCCCTCCGCCAGCGAGCAGCTCGCGCCTGTGGCACGACGTTGCATCATGTCGCCGAAGTGAGCGAAGGCCGCGTGATCTTTGATCTGCGTGGTGCCAAAGCCCGCGACCTGCTTAGCAAGGGATGCAGCCTGGACCTGCATCGACAGGTGTTCGGGCCAGGCCAGTGCGCGCAAACCCTGCTGCAGCACGCCAATGTGCTCATCGACGTGCTGCAGGGAGGCCACGCGCCACACTACCGGCTGACCTGTGATCGCAGCGTTGCGCAGTGGGTAGCGGCGTGGCTTGCTGATGCGGCGATTGAATACGCTGACCGGTAAGCGCAGCTCGCACTAAGCCGCATCAGCGATATTTTTTAAACTCCAACCTGGCAATGCTGCGGTTATGCACTTCGTCTGGGCCATCCGCCAACCTTAGTGTGCGCTGCTGGGCGTAAGCCTTCGCCAGGCCGGCTTCATTGGACACACCGGCACCGCCATAAGCTTGGATGGCATCATCAATGATGCGGGTCGACATGTTGGGCGCCACCACTTTGATCATCGCAATCTCCGCCTGCGCCGCCTTGTTGCCGCCTTTATCCATGACGTCCGCAGCCTTTAAGCACAGCAGACGCGTCATTTCAATTTGCGTGCGCGCCCGGGCCACTCGCTCCTCCCACAGGGACTGATCGGCGATACGCTTACCGAAAGCATGACGGGACAGTAAACGTCTCACCATCTTCTCCAAGGCCACTTCGGCAGAGCCGATACTGCGCATGCAATGGTGGATGCGGCCTGGGCCGAGTCGACCCTGCGCAATCTCGAAGCCGCGGCCTTCCCCCAGCAACAAATACGAGGCGGGCACGCGCACTTCCTGCAACAGCACTTCGCTGTGCCCGTGTGGCGCGTCGTCGTAACCAAACACCGGCAGATGGCGCAGCACCTTCACGCCCGGCGTTGCCGCCGGCACGAGAATCATCGACTGCTGCGCATACGTAGGTGCCGTCACGTCGCTCTTGCCCATCACAATGTAAATACCGCAGCGTGGGTCACCCACGCCCGACGACCACCACTTGTGGCCGTTAATGACGTACTCGTCGCCTTCACGTCGAATGGAGGTCTGGATGTTAGTGGCATCGGAAGAAGCCACGGCCGGCTCGGTCATCAGGAACGCCGAACGCAGCTCGCCATTCATTAATGGGCGTAGCCACTGCTCTTTTTGCTCGAGCGTGCCATACCGGTTTAGCACTTCCATGTTGCCGGTGTCGGGCGCTGAGCAGTTAAACACCTCAGAGGCGAAATCGATGCGGCCCATTTCCTCCGCGCAGCCAGCGTATTCCAGGTTGCTGAGTCCCGGGCCCTCAAAGCGGAAAGTCGTCTCGACGTGCGCCGCCCCATGCACCGGAGGCATGAACAGGTTCCACAGCCCCGCAGCGCGGGCCTTGGCCTTGAGTTCGCCCAACACGGCCGGCACCTGCCACCGATGACTACCGAAGGCCTCCATCTGCGCCGCCACCACCGGGACCGCGGGTACCACGTGTTCGTTGATGAACCCGCGAACCCGGCTGATCCACTCGTTTTCTCGATCGGTGCGACTGAAATCCATGGCGATATCCCTGTATGACACGATCGATGGTAAACGTTTACTCACAGACCTGCACACCGCAGGGCACTGAGGTTGCAGGTATCCTTGAGCCCATGACCTTCACGCTCATTCAGACACTCACCCTCGCCGGTCTCGCCCTGTTTGTCGGCGAAGGTTTACGCCAGGCAGTCCCGCGGCTGGCGCAGTTCAACTTACCGGCACCAGTGCTTGGGGGGCTGCTGGTGGCCGGGCTGGTGCTGGCTTTCCCCTCGTTCGGACTGGCGCGCCCCACGTTCGACACCACGCTGCAACCACCACTGCTGATCGCCTTTTTCACCAGCCTCGGGTTTGCCGCCAGTGGCCGTCTGCTGCGCGCCGGCGGATGGCAGGTGTTGGGGTTTTTAGCACTGGCCGCGGGGTTTGCCTTGCTGCAGGGCTTGTTGGGCATTGGCGTGGCCGTGGCCTTTGGGTTGCCACCGTTATTCGGTGTGCTCACCGGCACGGCAACGCTCGCCGGGGGGCCCGCCACGGCACTGGCGTTCGCACCAGCCTTCGAGCAGGCGGGCGTCCACGGTGCGGCCAGCATCGGGATTGCCACCGCGATGGCGGGCATTGTGCTCGGCGGTCTGGTGGGTGGGCCGGTAGCGGGGCGCATCATTGCCCGTCTTTCGCGAAATACACCACGGCCCACTAGCAGTACGACCGGCATGGCGTCGCAAGCCAGTGCGCTCCTACCAGCGTTTACGCGGTCTCCAGGTCAAGCACCAGCGCCTGAGGTCATGCCACAGAACCGGCAGGTCAGCCATGCGGGGGCTCGTGCACTACCGGCAGTGGTGGTCATGCTGGCCGTCATGTGGCTCGGGGAGTCCGTCAGCGCGGGTATCCACGCGGTGGGCGTGACGCTGCCGGCTTATGTGGGTGCCATGCTCATGGCAGCCGCGGTGCGTGGGCTGGACGACGCCTGGGGTGGCGGCCGTCTGCCGCTCGTGACCATCGACATCGTTGGCAACGCAGCGCTGGCGCTGTTTCTGTCGATGGCCTTAATGACCCTGGACCTGCGGCAACTCCTGGGCCTGGCGGCACCGCTGATGGTGAACCTGACACTGCAAGTGGCGCTGGTAGTGGCTGCAGCCTATTGGGTGGTGCCGCGTTTGATGGGACGCGACTATGACGCCGCGGTGATGGCCGGTGGCTTCACCGGGTTCATGCTGGGCACCACCGCCAATGCCATGGCGGTGATGGGTGCGCTCGTCACTCGGTACGGTCCAGCGCCACGCGCCTATCTGGTGGCACCCTTGGTGGGGGCCTTCTTTATCGACTTCACCAACGCCTTGCTGATCACCTGCTTCATCAACTGGCTATAAAGCGAATCGACGGCGGAGAGACGGAGTCATGCCAAGGTCAAAGGGTCGCGCGCGCTACCTAAAGCACGTAGGGAACAGCGTGGTGCTAGCGCTCGCGCTTGGCATGAACCTGTGTAGCGTTGCCGCAGCAGAAAATGGCGCTGAGCCACCCACCGTTTTCCAACGAGCCGATGGTACGTGGCAGGAACTTGGCTCGTGGGAAGCGTACGGCACTTTGCTCGGTGCGCAGCTCGACGGAGAGACAGCGCTGGTGGAGGCAGTGATCGACGCGTTTGTGGGCGTGGTTGAACGCGATGGACCAAACCCCACCGGCACCCCGCAGGGCGATCGCAGTCGGGTGCCACCGCCTTTGTACCTGATGGTAGAGCTGTCCAGCACTCTTGAGCAGGCGACCCAACGCCGTCGGCTACAAGCGCTACGGACTGAACACGCCTTCTGGATGCGTGATGAGCGTGTGGCGCACCTGCCAGAGGGCCGCGTGTTGAACCGCTACCGTGAAACACCCGACACCGTGCCGGTAGATCTGAACAGCCTGCTGTATGGCCTTGAGCGCAGCATCGCCACCCAATGTCGTGGCGCAGGTAATCGGGCTTGCGCCGCGCGGTACACAGCCTTCGCCGACCAACGGCGCGAAGCGATGCGGGCTTATCTCTGGAACGCGCCGGCCGGGCGTTACCTAGACTGGGAGTTCGCCACCCGCGACAGCGGTGGCAGCCGCGGAGAAGCAGGCCGCATGACGCTGTCGCCACTGTTCACCGGCGTGGCCAGCACCCTGGAAGCCACGGCCATCGCGGGCGCCGTGGAACGTGAACTGCTCGCCACTGGCGAGGCGCAGAGCGCTGCGGTGGGCGAGGCGACAGCGACAGCGCCAGCGATGAACCCACCGGCGTTAACCGCCTGGATCGCCGTCTCTGGCCTGCGGCGTTATGGCTACACGGCGCTCGCCGAGCAACTGGCGAAGCGCTACCTGGCGACGGTGCCATTAGCGCTCGCCAGCAGCAACGCGGCTCACCCCATGCCGGAAGGGTTCAGCGCCGCCAACGGCGTTGCACGTGCGCTGCTGGAGCTGCTGCCCCCACCCGCTCAGAGCCCGAGCACCCCTAGCAACTGATCTGCCGCCTGTTCGGGGGTGCGCCCCTGCGTGTCGATTCTCAGCTCCGGGTGTTCCGGCGCTTCATAGGGTGAGTCGATGCCAGTGAAGTTTTTCAGCTTGCCCGCCTGAGCACGTGCGTACAGCCCCTTCGGGTCGCGCTGGATGCATTCTTCAATGGGCGTATCGACAAACACTTCAACGAACTCGCCGGCACTGAACAATTCGCGCACCATTTGTCGCTCGGCGCGGAAGGGCGAGATGAACGAGCACAGCACCACGAGTCCGGCATCCGTCATCAGTTTGGCCACCTCGCCGACGCGGCGGATATTTTCCACCCGGTCCGCATCGGTAAAGCCCAGGTCGCGGTTCAGCCCGTGCCGGACGTTGTCCCCATCGAGTAGATAAGTGTGAATGCCCTGGGCATGCAAACGCTGCTCCAGCGCATTGGCGATGGTGGATTTTCCAGAACCCGACAGTCCGGTAAACCAGATGGCTTTGGCCGGATGCGCGTTGAGCTGCTCGCGTGCCACACGGTCCACGGTCAGTGCTTGTCGATGCACGTTCGTGGCACGCCGTAGTGCGAACGACACCATGCCTGCGCCCACCGTGGCATTGGTCTGGCGATCAATCAGAATGAACGCGCCGGTCCCGGGGAATTCTGTGTAGGGGTCTACCGCTACCGGTGTAGGCGTCGACAAGTTGCAAAACCCCACCTCATTCAGGTGCAAGGTGCGCGCGGCCAGATGTTCTAGCGAATTCACGTCCACCTTATGCCGAATGCTGGTGACCCGCACGGGCACCGTAGCCGTGCCAAGACGCATCAGGTAGGGGCGTCCCGGCAGCAGCTCTTCTTCCGCCATCCACAACAGATGGGCCGCGAACTGGTCCGCCACTTCAGGGCGCGTGTCGGGTGCGGACAGGACATCGCCGCGTGCAATGTCGATCTCGTCTTCTAGCGTCAGAGTCACGGCTTGACCCGCGCGCGCCTCCAGCAGATCGCCGTCGGCCGTCACAATGCGCGTCACCACCGTCTGGCGGCCAGAGCCGGCCACCACCACCGGGTCTCCGGCACGCACCACCCCACTGGAGACCGTGCCCGCATAGCCGCGGAAGTCGACATTCGGGCGGTTGACGTACTGCACCGGAAAACGTAACGGGGAGTGGTCGCGATCGTGCGTGATATCCAGCGTTTCCAGCCAGCCCAACAGCGTGGGGCCGGTATACCAAGGCAGACGCGACGAGGGCGTAGAGATGTTGTCGCCAAAGCGTGCAGACACCGGCACCGCGGCCAAGGTAATGAAACCCAACGACGCGGTAAACGCACGGATATCGGCTTCGATCTGCTGAAACACCGACTCGCCATCGGCGACTAAGTCGATCTTGTTGACCGCGACCACCACATGGCGCAGCCCGAGGAGCGAGCACAGATACGCATGGCGGCGCGTTTGCACCAGCAAGCCCTTGCGCGCATCCACCAGCAGCACCGCGGCATCGGCATTGGAAGCGCCGGTAGCCATGTTGCGGGTGTACTGCTCGTGACCAGGGGTATCAGCCACAATGAAAGCACGGCGTGGCGAGGAAAAATAGCGGTAAGCGACATCGATGGTAATGCCCTGCTCACGCTCGGCCTCAAGGCCATCCACCAGCAAGGCCAAGTCCAGATCTTCGCCAGTGGTGCCGTGCTTGCGGCTGTCGCGTTCGAGCGCGGCCAACTGGTCGTCGGGGAGGTTGCCGCAGTCATACAGCAAGCGGCCGATGAGCGTGGATTTGCCATCGTCCACGCTACCGCAGGTGAGAAAACGCAGCAGACCGCGACCGGCCTTCGGCGCGTCGCTGGCAAGCGGCGAATCGGGTAAGGCCTGCATCAGAAATATCCTTCGCGCTTTTTCTTTTCCATGGAAGCGGCTTCGTCGCTGTCGATCAGCCGTCCTGCGCGCTCCGAGCTGCGTGACACACGCATTTCTTCAATGATGTCATCCAGCGTGTCCGCATCGCTGTCGATGGCCGCCGACAACGGGTAGCAGCCCAACGACCGAAAGCGCACACGACGCATTTCGGGCTGCTCGCCGGCCAGCAGCGGCAGGCGCTCATCATCACGGACGATCCACTGGCCTTCGCGCTTGACCACCGGACGCGGCGCCGCAAAATACAGCGGCACCACGGGAATGCCCTCGGCACGGGTGTATTCCCACACGTCCATTTCCGTCCAGTTGGATAACGGAAACACGCGCAGGGTTTCGCCCAAACGGATACGCGAGTTGTAGAGATTCCACAGTTCCGGTCGCTGGCGACGCGGGTCCCACACATGGCCCGGCGCGCGGAAGGAAAATACCCGCTCCTTGGCGCGGCTCTTTTCCTCGTCGCGACGCGCGCCGCCAAAGGCGGCATCAAATCCGTAATGGTCGAGCGCCTGCTTCAGGGCGTCGGTCTTCATCACCTGCGTGTGCACCGAAGACCCGGAAGCCACCGGGCTGATGCCGCGTGCGATGCCTTCCGGATTGGTGTGCACCAGCAATTCAAGGCCATGCTGGGCGACGAGCGCATCGCGATGCTCAATCATCTCGCGAAATTTCCACTGCGTATCCACATGCAGCAACGGAAACGGCGGCTTGGCCGGAAAGAAGGCCTTGAGTGCCAAATGCACCATCACGCCTGAATCCTTGCCGATGGAATACAGCATGACGGGGTGAGCACACTCCGCGGCGACCTCGCGCAGGATGTGGATGGCCTCAGCTTCGAGTCGTTGCAAGTGCGGAGACAGCGTGTTCATGGCCGGACTATAACCAACTAGCATAAGAAGGGTACAGATGTTCGCGTATCGGCGTCATAACGTTCCGGAATGCCGCGCATGGCACTCACGCGGCTCGTAGGCGACTCATAGGCGGCTCGTAGGCGACTCATAGGCGGCTCATAGGCCGCTCGCAAGCAGTATCATTTAAGGATGTCCCGTTCATTCCCCCTGCTGCTGTCCGTGCTGTTGGTGCTAGGTCTGGCAATCCCCGGTACGGCCATTGCTGCGGTTAACACCCCGGTAGTGGCCTGCCCGGTATCGCCCGGGGAAGTGCGCGTCCCGGGCGGGCGTTTTGCCATGGGCATGGACCGCGTATTACCGGAAGAGAGCCGCCCCCGTGAAGTGGACGTGCCCAGCTTTTTCATGGACCGCACCGAGGTGACCAACGCGCAGTTCGCCGCCTTCGTGAAAGCCACGGGCTATCGCACCCAGGCAGAACGCGGCTGGGCCGACCGGCCGCAGGTTCCCGCTGCCCTGCAAGCACCTGGTTCCGTGGTCTTTCGCGCACCCAGTCAGCCCGCCGCACCCGCGGACAGCTGGTGGGTATTTACGCCCGGCGCGAACTGGCATCATCCGGAAGGCCCGGGGAGCAGCATCGCGCAGCGCCTGCAGCACCCCGTGGTGCACGTCACCTACGACGACGCGCTGGCCTATGCGCACTGGGCGGGGCGCGAGCTGCCCACCGAAGCGCAATGGGAGCGTGCTGCACGATATGGCACAGCCCCCACGGCCATGTTGGAGCCACCACGCAAAGCCGATGGCAGCTTTGCCGCCAATACGTTTCAAGGGGATTTCCCACGCCACAATACGGCCGCAGACGGCTATGTAGGCACCGCGCCAGTGGGCTGCTTTGGCGCTAACCCGCTTGGGCTTTACGACCTGCTGGGCAACGTCTGGGAATGGACCCGCGACAGCTATGCGGCCACCGGCGTGGCCACTGCTGAACCGGCCCGCATTCTCAAGGGCGGGTCCTACCTCTGTACCGAACACTTCTGTGCGCGTTACCGCCCCGCCGCGCGGCAGCCGGGGACCGAAGACCTGGGGACCTCGCATATCGGGTTTCGCACCGTGCGGCCACGACGCGCCGCGCACTGACAGCCAGGCCCGTCAGCGCATCACTCGCCAAAGAGCGAGCTTAGGGATCTGTTTTCCAGGTGGCCGCCCAATCGAACGTTGGGTTCTGCAGGCTGGCAATGGCCGCGGCGTTATCGGTGATGGCCGACAGATAGGGGTGCGGGAACACAAAATAACGGTCGGCGTTGATGGCTGCCAGCACCAGGTTCGCAATCTCTGCCGGTGGCGAGCCCGTTTTCGCAACGCCCTGACGCATCATTTCACGCGCTCCTGCCGTCATGGCATCTTCCGTTTCCGGCGCCTCCGCACGGCGCTCGAAAATACCGGTATTCACAGCGCCAGGCGCCAACATCGATACCCCGATGTTGGCGCTGCGGGCCTGCAAGTCATAGAGCAGCGATTCCGTCAGCGCACGCACCGCAAATTTCGTGGCGCTATAACCACCGAGGATGGGCGAGGTCAGGAAGCCACCCATGGAGCAAGTATTCACCACATGCGCCGGCGTCCCGCGCGCCAACATACGAGGGATGAACGCGCGTAAGCCGTTCATCACCCCGTTCACATTGACATCCATCAGCCAGCGCCACTCCGCATCGCTGTGTTCCCACAGCGTGCGGGGCACCATCACACCGGCGTTGTTGCACAACACTGCCGCACCACCACGCGTCTCCAGCTGCGCGGCCAGAGCTTCCAGCGCTGCGGCGTCGCGCACATCGAGCACCACCGTGTCGAACTGCGCCTCACGGCCATCCGCGAGTGCTGCCGTTTGCAGCGCCTGCAGCGCGCTGGCGTTCATGTCGGTCGCAACCACCTGCAGCCCGGCAGCCCGGAACGCCAAGGCCAGGGCCCGACCAATGCCGCTGGCGGCACCGGTTACTACCGCAATCTGTCCTGGTTCAAGTTGCATGCAAAGAGCGTCCTGCAAAAAGGCACCACAGTGGAAAGACTGCGTGCGGTAAAAAAACTGTGTTCAACCAGGCCGGCGAGTAGCCCAGGGCTGGGCCCGTTCGAGTTGTGCCGCCAGCGCCAACAGCAACGCGTCCTCGCCGTAGCGACCCTGAAACATCACCCCTACCGGCAACCCGTCCGACGTCCAATGCAGCGGCACCGACATCGCTGGCTGCCCGGTGACATTGGCGAGCGAGGTGTAAGGGGAGAACCGCGTGGATTCGCGAGCGAACAGAGCCGGGTCGGCGTCGAGACGGAGCACACCCAACGGCAGCGGCGGTGCCGCCAGCGTTGGTGACAGCAACAGGTCGTAGTCCCGATGAAACAGCGCCATCTGCGCCGCCGCCCGGTCCATGGCGTCGAGCGCGGCGCTATACGCTGTGGCCGTGACTGCACGCCCGCCCATCGCGACCAACCAGGTCATGTGTTCCACATCCGCTTCCGTACAAGGCCGCCCGAGCACCTTGGCACGTTCATCCAGTGACCGGGCAATGCCCACGCTGACCATGGTGGCGAAAGCCCCCTGATACGCCGCCACATCGATCACCGGCCGCGCCTCGCGCACGGTGTGGCCCAGGGAGGAGCAGAGTTGGATGGTCGCTGCCACCGCCTGCTGACAGGCGGCGTCGACCGGGCCACCATTGAGCGGCGCCGGCAGCACCGCGATCCGCAGCTTGCTTGGAGCCGCCCGCAGCGCGGCGACAAACCGACCCTGGGCGGGCGCATCGGGGCCGGGCGCGCCTGGTGCCGGGCCAGCCACTGCATCCAAGAGCCCGGCCGCATCGCGCACGCTGCGCGTGATGGCAAACTGCGTGGACAACCCACCCCAGCCACTAAAATGCTCGTTGGGAAACGGCACCCGCGCACGCGAGGGCTTCAGCCCCAACAGGCCGCAGCACGAGGCCGGAATGCGAATAGAGCCACCACCATCACTGGCATGGGCCATGGGCACCACCCCGCTGGCCACCGCGACCGCCGCACCGCCTGAAGATCCCCCCGCCACCCTGGCAACATTCCAAGGATTGCGCGTGGGGCCATGCAGCGCCGACTCTGTGGATGAAGAGAGCCCCAGCTCAGGGCAAGTGGTCTTGCCGAAGATGACCAGGCCCGCGCGCTTGAAACGCTGTACCAGTTCGCCGTCAGCAGTAGCGGCGGCCTGTTCAGCGAAGAAACGACTGCCATTGGTGGTGCGTGTGCCTTGCAGCTCCACCGCCAGATCCTTCAACAGAAAGGGCACGCCGGCGAACGGACCGGACAAAGGCTTGGCGAGGGCGGCGCGAGCCACTTCCTCCGTCATGACACTCAAAGCCTTGAGCGGTGCGATAGCTGCCGCGCGGCGCAAAGCACGGTCGAGTAACTCGCCCGGTGACACCTTGCGGCGGGCAACGAGCGCCGCCAGCCCGGTGGCATCGAACGCATCCAGCGCATCCAGCGGCGGCAGTGACCAAGCCGGCGCGCCCGCCACCGGGTCCGCTCCCGCCCAGCCTTCGCCCGGCAACGCTGCCAACACCAGGCCCGCCGCCATTGCCTGCCCGAGCCATCTGCGTCGCTCTGCGTCCATCACGCCCCCATGCGTTACTGGTTGGTCGAATCTTACGCAGTAAGACTTGGCTGCGGTGGCATATTGCGGTGTTGCTAGCCTTTAGGAGCGCACGGCATGCAGCGGGTGCCGCTCAGCGCCCCGCCAGCGTCTTGACGATGCGGTACCAGTGGTCGAGCCCATCGTAGTAGCTCTGTACCGGAATGCGTTCGTCCAGGCCGTGAGCAAACTGATCCTGCGGCCTGATGAAGATTTCACTGATACCGTAGGTGGGAATGCCCGCGGCCCGGTAGAAAATGCCGTCAGTGGCACCCGATTCCTGAATAGGGATTAGCGGAATGCCTGGAAACCGTGCATGCACCGCAGCGGTCACCGCCGCCATCACATCCGCACGCAAGGGCGAACCTTCACTGTAATGAGGGTCGCCGAGCACCGTGACTTCCACAGCCTTCCCCACCAGTGACTGCAAGGTTTGCTGCACTTCGTCCGGCTTCACGCCAGGAAACAACCGGCAGTTGATCGTGGCACTGGCCTGCTGCGGCAGCGCGTTCTCCGCGTGGCCGCCGCGCAGCAGGGTGGGAATGCAAGTGGTGCGGGTAGGGCCTACGTAATTGGGATCATTCCACAACACTTCTGCCGCAGCGGCATCTTGCGGCTTGGCGGCAAACGCCTGCATGGCGGCGCCTACCGGCCCGGCCGTGGTGGCACCCATGGCCTTGAAGTAACCGAGAGTGGTGTCCGACCACATCACCGGAAAGCGGTAAGCCTGCACCGCTTTAAGGGCATCCGCCAGTTCGTAGATGGCATTGTCCTGGCGCGGGCGTGAACTGTGCCCACCCGTGTTGTAGACACTAAGCTTGTAGCTGGCGTAGGTTTTTTCGGCGGTCTGGATATTGTACGAACGCGCAGTGCCATCCGGCGCCAGCGTGCCGCCGCCAGCGTCGGTATTGAGCGCGTACTCGGCGTCCACCCAGTCGCGGTGCTTGGTCAGCAGCTCTTGGGTGGTCTCGCCGGTGGTTTCTTCATCGCCACTGAACACCACCACCAAATCGCGCGTCGGTACAAAATGTTCCTGCTTCAGACGCTGAAACAACAGCGTTAGCACGGCCACGCCGCTCTTCACGTCCAGCGTACCGCGCCCGTAGAAAAAACCATTGGCCTCGTCTAGCTGGAACGGGTCGCGCTTCCAGTGCTCACGCAGCGCTGGCACCACATCCAAGTGGGACAGCAGCAAAATAGGCGGTTGCGCCTTGTGCCCTGGCTTTGGTTGGCCGCGATAACGCACCACCAAATAAGCTGTGTCCTTGTAGCGCTCCAGCAGCAGGTCTTCTTCCTTGAAACCCGCACTGCGGAACTCTCCGGCCAGATACTCTGCCAGCGCTGGCGTTTCGTCAGGGCCCACGGCGCTCTTATAGCTGATGATCTTGGCCAGCAGCTCGCGCGCTTTAGTTTGCTGCGGCGTGAGCACAGGCGGTGCTGCCGCCGATGCCGTGCCAACGAGCAGGCAGAAGGCCAGGGAAAACGAAACGGCATAGCAGCGCATAAAGCCTCCAACGCATAGAAGCCCACAGGGTACTCCAGCCACCACGGCGGCGGGGAGCGGGCTTACCACCCACCGGGAGGAAAATTCGTGCACCATCGTAGGCCAAAGTCACCAGACCAACCGGGATCCTACTTTATGCTGGCCAGCACCCACCCCCTGCGACATGCACCCGCGGCCTGGTTAACCCTCTTGGCCATGGGCGGAGCGCCGCAGATGGCCCAAGCACAAGCCATGCCAGAGTTCATCGCCGGGGTGCATGCCCCGGAGGACTTGGAGGCGCTACCGGGGGGCCAAGCCTTGCTGGCAACCGAGTTTCAACTACCCGGCACGGACCGCCCCAGCCGCTTCGTGGTGGTGAACTTGGCCTCGCGCACCGTGCGTCCGGTAGCGATGCGAGCGCGTCAACGCAGCGCCTGGGGTGATGCGGACTGTGCCCGGCCCGACCCGAAGGCAGAGTTTTCCGGCATGGGTTTGCGGCAAGTGACGCTGCCGGGTGGCCAGCGCCGCTGGCGGTTGCTGGCCGTGAACCAAGGCAGCCGCATCGCTATCGAAGCTTACGAGCTGCAGCAACACCACGGCGAGGTGCGACTGACCTGGCAAGGCTGCGCGCCGCTGCCCGCACCGTTGCGCCCGAACGATGTGGCGCCACTGCCGGATGGCGGCTTTCTCGTCACCATCATCGGCGATGCACGGCATTTTGGTCCGGCCGATGGCCTGCAACGACTGCTGAGCGGCGAAGTGACCGGCGATGTGCTGCGTGCCGATGCCGCAGGCCATTACCGACACCTGCCTGGCACTGCGGCCCCCACGCCCAACGGCATTGTGGTCGATGCCAGCGGCACCCGCGCGTGGTTTGCGGCCTGGACCGGACACCGCGTGATGGCCTATGACCTTCGCACAGAAACCATCACCCGCCGCATTCCACTGGGCTTCGCGCCAGACAATCTCAGCCTGACGCCCCGTGGCACGGTGTTGGCCGCCGGGGTTCCCGATGTCAGCTTTGCGCCCGCCTGCCTCGGTGCGGGCGGCGCCGCTGCCGCCTGCCGGTCGCCGTTCAGCGTGGCGGAACTCGACCCCACGCTACCAGCGGACGACCCAGCGTCCGTCCGCCTGCGCGTCACCGCCCCCGCCGGCGTCATCGGCGGCGCCACCATCGCCGTCGAGCTGGGACAGGGGCTCTATATCGGCGCCTTCACCGGTGAGCAGCTGGTGCGCTACGCCGCACCCTGAAACGTCAGTCGAAGACAGCGCCGCCCTTACCGGCCGG
>CANIOW010000010.1 GCA_947469285.1 Gammaproteobacteria bacterium | reverse complement strand
TGGTGCCCCGAACAGGAGTCGAACCTGTGACCTCGCCCTTAGGAGGGGCGCGCTCTATCCAACTGAGCTACCGGGGCAACGCCGGCGCTAGTCTACGCCGTGGCCCGTGCCGCGCGCAGCAGATCCGCCGCTTTTTCGCCGATCATGATGCTCGGTGCATTGGTATTGCCGCCCACGATGGACGGCATGATGGACGCATCTGCCACGCGCAAAGCCGCCACGCCATGCACGCGCAAGGTGGCATCCACCACATCCAGTGGGCCCGACCCCATGCGGCAGGAACCGACCGGGTGGTAGCTGGTGTCGGAATTCCGCCGCACAAAATCGGCCAGCTGTGCGTCCGTCTGGGCGTGGCGCGAGGCGGCAGACTCCTGGCCACCGTGCCGGGCCAGCGGCGCTTGCCCCAGCAAGTCCCGAGCCAAGTGCACGCCGCGTACCAGACGGCGCAGATCGTCCGCGTCCTGTAGGAAGGCCGGATCGATGAGTGGTGCCACCAAAGGGTCGGGCCCGGCAAGACGCACGCTGCCACGGCTGCGCGGGCGCAACAAACAGACATGCAGGGAATAACCCTGACCGAACAGCGTGCGTCGCCCGTGATCGGCCAGCTTCGCCACCACGAAATGCAGTTGCAGATCGGGCAAGGCTTCGCTCTGGTCGGTATGAATGAAGCCACCGGCTTCTGCAAAGTTCGTGGTGAGCAGTCCTCGACGGTGCTGACGCCACTCCCCCACCGCACGCAGCCCGCGCGCCAGGCCGCGCCAGGACAAGCCCAGCACCTCGTGCGCCCGGGGCGCGTCGACCACCAGAATCATGTCGGGGTGGTCGTGCAGATGCTCCCCGACCCCCGGCAAATCATGCAGCACCGGCACCCCATGCTGCTGCAACTGCGCCCCCGGGCCGATACCAGACAACAGCAGCAGCTGCGGCGAACCAAAAGCGCCCGCGGCCAACACCACTTCGCCGCCAGCGCGCAGCGACAAGCGTTGCAATGGTCCCTGGCCACCTGCGCCGCGAAACTCGACGCCCACGGCACGCCTGGGGCCCGCGCCGCTCGCGGTGAGGATGCGGGTGGTGTGCGCACCGGTGAACACGCTTAAGTTCGAGCGGCCAAGCACCGGTGTGAGGTAGGCCTTCGCCGCACTACAGCGCTCCCCCTGACGATGGGTCACCTGATAGGCGCCTACCCCCCCTTGGGAAGCGCCATTGAAATCCGCCGTGCGTGGCCAGCCGGCGGCCACACCGGCCGCGATGAAATCGGGCAGCAGGCCATTGGGCGAACGCAGGTCCATGACGTTCAAGGGCCCACCGGTACCGTGCCAGGCATCGCCACCGCGCTCGTTGTGCTCGGCCCGTTTGAAATAAGGCAGCACCTCGTGATAAGACCAACCCGGGTTACCCTCCGCCGCCCAAGCGTCATAGTCCGCGGCATGACCGCGGATATAAACCATGGCGTTGAGCGAACTGGACCCGCCCAGTACCTTGCCGCGCGGTTGATAGCCGCATCGCCCCAGCAAACCGGCCTGGGGCACGGTGGCATAGCGCCAGTTGGCAGTGCCGGTGCGCGCCAGAGCCGCAATGCCTGCCGGACAATGAATGAGCACGCTGCGGTCTACCGGCCCGGCCTCCAGCAATGCCACGCGCACATTGCGGTCTTCACTCAAGCGTGCCGCCAGCACGCACCCCGCCGAGCCCCCACCGACCACCAGGTAGTCGTAATCGCCTTCCAGGCTCGACGATTGCGCGCTTTCCGCCTGGAGGTTCATGGGGCTGCCCGATCTAGCAAGAGAACGAAACGTAACACCGCCTATGCCCCCCAGAGCCCTAAGTGAGGTCCAAAAAAAAGGGCCCGGTGGTAAAACCGGGCCCTTCAATATGGTGGAGCGGAGGAGGATCGAACTCCCGACCTCTGCATTGCGAACGCAGCGCTCTCCCAGCTGAGCTACCGCCCCATATAAGACCGGGCATACTAAAGCCCCCACGTTCAGGAAGCAACCAACGATGACCCGTCAGACCGCCGCCCTCCGCCTCGCTATCGAACCTGCGCAGCTGACGGATCTGGAATACCTCGTCGCGGCCAACCTGGGCATCGCGCTTGAAACCGAACAGCGCGAACTGGACCGCGCCACCCTCACCGCCGGCGTGGCCGCAGCACTCGCCAACCCGCAGCGCGGCCGATATTTCATGGCGCGCACCGGTCCACAGGCCACCCCCGTGGGCACCTTGATGCTGACGCAAGAATGGAGCGACTGGCGGAATGGCGAGTTTTGGTGGATTCAGTCGGTGTACGTGTCGCCCGCGGCGCGCGGCCAAGGCGTTTTCCGTGCCCTCTATGCCACGGTTCTAGAGGCTGCCCAACAAACCCCGGGGGTCTGTGGGCTGCGCCTTTACGTCGACCATGACAACCACACGGCACGCAACACCTACCTCCAGGTCGGGATGAAAGAAGCCGGCTACAGCGTCTTCGAAACCGACTTCAGCGCCGTAGCGCGTTAGCGGCAGGCGCGGCCTGACGGCACCGGCCAGCGGCCTGACGGCACCGGCTAGCGGCCATCAGGGCAGCGCCAATTCAGTCACAGTGGTGCGCGAAAACAACCCCACCGACACCACATACAAGCGGGAGTAGTCCGCTTCGCCCAGCGCCGGCACCGTGTCGCCGCCCAGGGCGCTGATGAGCGCTGGCACCGTGTTGCTGTGCCCTACCACCAGCACGCGCTGCCCACGGTAGTGCCGCAACAAGTGCTCCACCAGTTCGGCCGTGTCTGCCGCCGGGATGATACGCAGCGGAATCCCGAGACGCCGGGCGACCAACCCCGCTGTTTGCTGCGTGCGGCGGAATTCGGTGGCGTACACCACTTGCAGGTGCTGCCCGCGCACAGCGGTGCCAAACAAAGCCGCATAGCGCGCCGCATGCGCCTCGCCCGCGGCGGACAGCGCGGGGTCCTGCGTGCCAGACGCTACTTTTTCCGCATGGCGAATGACAAACACGGTAGTCATGGCCACATGTTGCCAAACCCAACTCAAGGTCACTGCGAACAATATTGCCCCGAGCGCCGACAACCACACTGGGGTCAAGAGCGGGCGACGGCGCAAGGCGGCATGTTTCTTCAGCTGCATGTGCGCGATGATAGCGCCGATGCACCACCCACCCATGCCCTGTCTGTTATTGCTGGCCGCTGGGCGCAGCCGTCGCCTCGGCCGCCCGAAGGGCACCCTCGGCGGCAGCGCGCATCCCCTGCTCCTGCGGCAGTTGCAGTTGGCGCGCGCCGCCGGCTTTACCGAGGCTTGCGTGGTGCTGGGCGCCGCGGCGCCACGACTGCGGACTGTGCTGAGCGCCACCGCCCAGCGCGCGCTCGGGTTCCGCCGGCTCACGCTCATTCACGCGCACGCTTGGCGTGAAGGGATGGGGGGATCGCTGCGCGATGGCCTGCGCGCCTTGCCCGCGGACTGGCATGCGGCGCTGGTGCTGTTGGTGGACCAAGCCTGGCTTGAGGCTGAAGATCTACGCGCATTGGTCAAGGCCGCCCGCGGCGGCGGGCGTTGGCAACTGGCCGCCGCTTGCACCCGTTCAGGCGGTCGACGACAAGCGCCAGTGGTGCTGCCACGTGGCCTCACGCCCACCGCGCTGGCTCGGCTGCGCGGTGATACGGGGCTTGGGCCGTGGCTGAACGGAAACACCACCGCACCGGCAGCGGGCCGACCGGCAGCGCGTGACGTCCAGGCCGTGCTCCTGCCCCGGGCAGGCTTAGATCTCGACACACCCACCGATGCGGCGCGCTGGCGCACCGCCCAAAGAAAACGGGGGCCGAAGCCCCCGTTTCCACTTAAGCGATCAACCCGGATTTAGAAGCCTGAGGTGGCCGTCGCCGTCCCCAGCTTGTCGGACGTGACCACCACCGAGGTGGGTTTCGTATCCAACACCGTCCGGGTCCGCGCCAACGTCCAGCAAGGAGCGGCCGTGGTGCACACTACCGTCCCTTGGTTGGTGGTCACGCGGGTTAAAGCCCGACTGCTCAGCACGTTCGTCGTCCCAGCCGCTGCAGTCACCACCAGGTTAGCCGCCGCATTGTTGCTCTTGGCCACCACCGTCAGACCACGTCCACCACCCGCCGCCACCCAAGTGACGAGGGGAATAGTGACGATGTCCTTGGTGACACAGACGTTGTTCTGCAGCGCCTGAGTAGCCGTGCAGGTGGGTACCGTCAGTACCTGTGCCACACAGAAGCCACCCGAAGCCACTTGACCCGTGCCGCAAGCCAGCACCGGTGTCACGCAGACATTGTTCTGCAGCACCTGACCGGCCGTGCAGTCCGGCACCGGCACCACACAAGCACCATTCAGTGGCACCTCACCGGCGCCACACACTGGCGCCACCCGTGGCGGCAAGCAGTTGCCCAGCTCCGAGACGCAGTAGTCCACGGTCGGCGTGACATCTACCGCGATCGCCGCGGGGTCCGTCGGTGGCCAGGCCAACACGCTGGCATTGCCGGCGAAGTCGTACACGGCCGGCGTGGTGGTGCCAATGCGCGTCATGTAGGACAACACGCGGTTCCGCACCGTGCTCAGCGGCAACGCCGTGAATTTCGAGTCGTTATAGGGCACGGTGGGCAGCGCGCAGGGAGCCGCACCACAGGTGTCCGTTTGCGTCCGCGGGTCCAGGCCCTCGTAGGGGAACGGCTCGAGCGGCTGCGGTGCGCCTTCGCACACCGGTGTGCCGCCTGCGTCCTTCTTACAGCCGTTGGGGCTCAGGCGACGGTCCAAGTTCCAGGGGATGCCGGAGAACGGAAACGGTTTGCCGAGGGCCGCCGCATTAATCTCCAGGAAGTCCGCCGTTTCAATCCCGCCCAGATTGATGCCAAACGGGTACAGGTACTGGCCATTGGTGGCCGGCTGACCATTCACGTCTACCGTGGTCGGCGTGAAGTTCTTGGCTTGGGCGGCCAGCAAATGGCCGGTACGCATCTGCACTTCGTGCGGGATGGGGCTGAGGATGGCGAACATCTCGGCCACGGCATTGGCACTGTACAGCGCCGGCTTACCGGTAGACACCCAGTTTGGGCAGAAACCGGAACCCATGCGCGGGTCCGCACGGAGCTGCGCACAAGGGTCTAAGTCGGCCAGCGCGCCAATGACGAAGTCAATGTCGTAGCGAATGCGGAAGACGTTGCCACCGGCCGGCCCGGTGTTGGGAGTACCCAGGATGCCCACGCCCGCACAGTTATTGGCCGCTGTCGCGTTGTCACAGCCGCGGGTGGTGGCAAAAGGCTTCTCGTGCTTGGTGCCGGTGATGGGATCGTAGTGCAGCGTGTGCACCAGAATGTCTGGGAACAGCGTAGAGAAACCAATAATCAGCGTGCGTGCGCGCAGGTTCTGAAAGGCTGGGGCCTCCACGAACACTTCTTCAGGCAGCACGTAGTCGGGTTGTGTTCCAGCCGTCCGCGTCGCCAAAGCCAGTGCTGTACTTGAGGTATGGAACGACAGGAAACGCACCCCCCCCACAGTTTCGAAGCTGCCTTCCAGCGTAATGGTATCGCCCACCAAAATAGGGGCGAAGCGGCGCGAGTCTGCTACGGTAAAGTTTGCCGTGCGGTTGGTCGAAGGACACAGGGCATCCCCCGTGCCATCTGCCGCTGCCTGTGCGGTTCCAGCGGCTACGGCCACTGAGCGGTCGCTCGACAGTCCCCCCAGCGCCGTGGCAATGTCTTGCTGCGGCAAGCCGGCCCACGGCCGCGCGATGGTGCTCGGAAGACACATGGGGTACCCGGTCGGGGTGGTGTTCGTGTAATTGTCAGCGTCGAGGCCAAAGCGATCGTCTGGGCTGCAATTGGGGCCCGCTCCACAGCCGGCGCCCACCTGAATGGTATGCCGCGAGGTGGGGTCGTTCATGCGCGCCATCAGGCCCGCGCTGTCGCTGCCCGGCACGCCGTCAATGCGCAGATAACCCTGGTCGTAATTGATGTAAGTGACCACCCCGGTCACGGCCTCGCGGCCCTTCTCGATCAGGACGTCACCGGCAATGACGTTGTTGCCATTGGTCCGGTTGGCCGCAATGCTGGCGATGGCGCCGGTGCCTGACAGATTACAAGTGTCACCCTTGGCGAGGCCCGTTTCACCGCGCGATTTGCACGGCTCGGGGGCCTGGTCTACCAACTGCCACAGCGTGAGCCGGTTGGCCGGCAGATCCAGCAGCAAATTCCGCGGCAGGATAACGGTCTGACCGCCCACCACCACGGTGCCGCCGGTCCAGTAGTCGGCGGGGTTGTTGAGCGTAATGCGCTCGATCTCACCGGACAGCGGTGCTTTAACGGGTGCGGCCTGTACGGGACCGGCGGCCAGACTGACCACTAGGGCGGCGGCTAAGGCGCCAGCGACCTGAGTGACCGTCACCGCGCTCTTCCTTGGCGTTAAGGACTTCATGGGAAAACCTCTTTAAACCTGCGTTTGAAAACTGAATTCTGAACGGCCGGTGGCACCTGCCACCGGCCAAGCGCTTGCCTTACGGCTTGATGACCATCGGCACCGAGATCGCACCACCACCACCGGGCGAGGTGATGGACACCCAGGTGCCGACCGGCGCTGCTGCCGTGCCGGTACCGGCCGTCGGCACTGCCGAGGTACCGACCAGCAAGACAATGGCGCACTTCGTCACGTTCGGTGAGCTCAGCCCGGTGTTGCAGTTACTGGAAGCACCCAACAAGCCGGAGAAGTTGAGGCCTTCCGTCTTGGTCTGCGTCCACGTCTTGTCACCATCCTGGAAGCTGGCCGTTAGAGAAGCCAGCGCGGTGGCATTGGAGTTCATCCACACCGTCACCTTCTTCTGCCCGGTGTAGTAGAACGCCTGGGCACGAAGCGCATCTGCCACCACCGTGATGGTGACGTTGGCCGAGGCCGAAAGACCCAGGTTGTCCGTGACCGTGACCGTGAACACCAGCGGACCCGGGACGCCCGGTGCCGTGAAGGAGATGGTGCGGGTAGTGCCACCAGTGAAGGTCACCGCTGTGCCCGAGAGCTTCACCCAGCTGTAGCTGAGCGTCGTGCCAGGTGTTCCAGTGGCCGTAGCGGACACGGTGCTGAACGAACGGCCATTCACCGTGGCGTTCGTCACTGTGACCGTGGGCGGCGACGGGTTCACCGTCACCGTGACAGTCGCCGTGCTGGTCTTATAGCCATTGCTGACCGCCACCTGGAAGGTATACACCGTGGCCGTAGCCACACCTGGCGCCGTGATGGTCGGCGTGGCGCGGGTGGCGTTGGTGATAGTCACCGCCGGGCTAGCCGGGCTGAGCTTGGTCCACAGGTAAGTCAGACCCAACACCGCCGGGGAGTTGGTGTCGACGCTGCCAGCAGCCGACAGGCTGATGGCGCTACCGGCGTTGACCGTGGCCGTGCTGGTGGTGGCCACTGCGGTCGGCGCAGACACTTGGTTGACATTAACCGTCACCTCTGCAGTGGCGTTCGCCTGACCGTTGCTCACGGTCAGACTGAATACCAGCACCGAATCCGTCGCGGCAATAGGCGCGATGAACGTCGGCGCGTCCGTGGCCGCACCAGTCAGTGCGACCGCCGGGCCCGAGACCTGCGACCAGGCGTAAGACAGCGGCAGCACCGGGTCGTTGGTGTCGACACTGCCAGCCGCCGACAGCGTGACCTGCGTGCCCGCATTCACGGTATGTGCCGTACCTACGGCGCTCAGCGACACCGGCGATGCCACCGAAGCCACCGCGGTTGGCGCGCTGAACAGCACACCGGAATTCACGGTGCAGCCGCCAAGCGTGTTGGAGGCGCAGAAGGTCAGCGCCGGGGTGGCGACGATCGCCTGGGCTACCGGGTCCGTCGGCGGCCAGGCC
Organism: Gammaproteobacteria bacterium; assembly: GCA_947469285.1. Lineage (GTDB taxonomy): Bacteria > Pseudomonadota > Gammaproteobacteria > Steroidobacterales > Steroidobacteraceae > CAIOHZ01. The sequence goes on along the minus strand of CANIOW010000010.1, from coordinate 93,344 downwards.
AGCACGCTACTGTTGCCATTGAAGTCGAACCGCTCTGGGAGCGTGTCCGGCAGACGTGTGACATAGGACAACACGCGGTTGCGCACGGTGGACAATGCAGAAGCCGTAAACGTCGGGTCGGCATAGAGCACGTTGGGTAGCGCACCGGGACCTACGCCACCGGCTGCCAAGGCGAGCGTCTGGGTGCGGGGGTCTTGGTCCTCGAACGGAAACGGCTCTAAGGGCTGCGGTGTGGGTTCGCACACCCCGTCCAGACAACCATTGGGGCTCAGGCGACGGTCCAGGTTCCAAGGAATGCCAGAGAACGGATACGGTGCCTGCAACAGGGCGATGTTGATTTCCAGGAAGTCGGCAACTTCAATACCGCCGAGGTTGATGCCGAAGGGGTACAGGTACTGGCCGTTAGTGGCTGCCCGACCCATGACGTCCACCGTGGTGGGGGTAATGCCTGCGGCGTTCGCTGCCAGCAAATGGCCGGTGCGCATTTGCACTTCGTGCATGATGGGGCTGAGCACCGCAAAACTTTCACCAATGGCCTGCGCGTTGTAGAGCGACGCCTTACCGGTCAGACCCCAACCCGGGCAGGGCTGCATGGGGGTGCCGTTCGCCGCTTTTAGCCACATGCGGGGGTCCGCACGGAGCTGGCTGCACGGGTCGAGGCGCGCGTCGGCACCGATGACGAAGTCCACATCGTAACGAATGCGGAAGATATTGGCACCGGCAGCGCCTTGGTTCGGCGCCCCAAGGATACCGGTGCCGGCACATTGGCCAGCTCCCGCTACGGCGTCGCAACCCGCGGTCGAGGCGAGCGGCTTTTCGTGTTTGGTATTGGTCTGCGGGTCGTAGTGGATACTGTTCACCAGAATATCTGGGCGCAGGGTAGAGAAACCGATGATGAGCGTGCGTGCACGCGAATTCTGGAAGGCCGGAGCCTCGACGAACACTTCCTCAGGCAACAGGTAGTCCGGCTGCGACAGCGCCGTCTTGGTGCCCAAAGCGACCATGGTTTTCGACGTATGGAACGACAGGAAGTGAACGCCATCGACGTCCTCGAAGTTACCCTCGAGCTCGATGTCATCGCCCACCTTGATGGGCGCGAAGCGGCGCGAGTCCGCTGCGAGGTCCGTAGCGACGCGGTTCGTGGACGGGCACAGCGCGTCACCTACGCCATTGGCGTCGGAAGCGGTGCTGCCACCAGCGACGGCAGGCGAGTTGTTAGCGCCCGTGCTCTGCGACGGCAGGCCGGCCCAGGTGCGGCTGACCGTGCTGGGGAGGCACATCGGGAAGCCGGTAGTAGACACGTTCACGTAGTTGTCGGCGTCGAGAGCAAAGCGCGGGTCGGCGCTGCAGTTCACCAGCAGGCTGTCTACCGAACATCCCAGGCCCTGCTGCACGGTGTGGCGCGAGGTGGGGTCGTTCATGCGGGCCATCAGGCCCTTGGTGGCATCGCCTACCACACCGTTCACCCGGAGGTAACCGTCGGTGTAGTTAATGTAGGTAACGCGACCGATGACCGCTTCCTCGCCCTTGACGAGCAGCACGTCACCGGCAATGACATTGCCGCCGTTGGTCTTGTTGGCTGCGATACTCGCAATGCCGCCAAAGCCACTGTGGTTGCATTTGTCACTCTTGGCAAGGCCGGTCTCGCCGAGGGCCTTACAGGCTGGAGGAGCCTGGTCGTACAACTGCCACAGGGTGAGGCGGTTGGCGGGCAGGTCCAGCAACAGGTTGCGGGGGAGGATAATGATCTTGCTGCCCACCACCACGGTGCCGCCCGACCAATGGTCGGTAGGCGTGTCGATGGTGAAGCCCTCAATCTCGCCTACGACGGGCGCTTTCGTCGGTGCTGCGTGGGCTGCGCCGAAGAAAATGAGGCTGCCAGCCAACGCCAGCAGCACTGAAAGTGCTTTCCTGACAGCGGTGGTGCTCTTGGGAAGCGTAACGGACTTCATGTCGGACCCCTTAAACCTGCGTGTGATACCAAAGGACATACGTCATAGTGCGGATGGGTTATCCCCTTGGGAATGGACAATAACCCCACTGTAATGATCGCGGGCGAGGGGCTGTCGAAACTGTGACTGCCGTCCTAAGCAAGCGCTGATTAAGTTAAATTCAGCGCAAACCCCCCTGATTTAACACGGGAAATTCCGCGGGTCGCGTCACACTCTAGGCTGCGTTAGAATGCGAGCCGCGCGGAAGGGTGGCCGAGCGGTTTAAGGCACCGGTCTTGAAAACCGACGATGGGGTAACCCGTCCGTGGGTTCGAATCCCACCCCTTCCGCCATTCATTCTGGTTGTCGACACGGCCGTGCATGCCGTAGATTTCAGGGTAGCGTAACCAGGATGGTGCATGCCCACGTCGACCCTCTCCACCGCAGGGAATGCGGCCGGTCCTCTGACCCCGCCAGTGGGCCTTACCGCGGCGACTGCCGCCGCTCGCCTAACCAGGGAGGGTGGCAACGAGCTGCCACGGCACGGCCAACGTAACGCTTGGCGCATTGTGCGCGATGTGCTGCGTGAACCCATGCTCGCGCTGCTGCTCGTGGGCGGCCTCATTTACCTGATCTTGGGCGATTTGCAGGAGGCCCTCATTCTGGTGGCCTTCGCGGGCCTGTCCATTCTCATCACCGTCATCCAGGAAACCCGTACCGAACGCGCACTGGAAGCGCTGCGCGATCTGACCTGCCCCCGCGCCCTGGTCATTCGTGACGGACAGCGGCAGCGCATTGCCGGTCGCGAAGTGGTCCGCGGCGACCTGATGGTGGTCGGCGAAGGCGACCGGGTACCGGCCGACGGTTGGCTGGTGGAATGCCACCACCTGCTGGTGGACGAATCTCTGCTCACTGGCGAGTCGGTGCCGGTGCAAAAAACTGCTGCCCCGCTGCTGGCAGCCTTGCCGCGTCCGGGGGGCGATGGGCTACCGTCCGTGTATGCCGCTACCCTCGTGGTCGGCGGGCATGGCGTGTGCCAAGTGGCTGCCACCGGTATTCGCACGGAAGTCGGCCGCATTGGTCAGGCACTCGACACAGTCGAAACCGAGGCCCCAGCACTGCAACGACAAACGCGGCAGCTGGTGCTGTGGTTTGCCGCTATCGGCGGCCTCGTAAGCGTGGCTTCAGTCGTCCTTTACGGCTGGCTACGTGGCAGCTGGCTCGAAGCGGCGCTGGCCGGCATTGCCATTGGCATGTCGATGCTACCGGAAGAATTTCCGGTGGTGCTGACCGTCTTTATGGCGATGGGCGCCATGCGCCTGTCGCACGCCCGGGTGCTCACCCGAAGAGCCGCCGCCATTGAAACCTTAGGCGCCGCCACGGTGTTGTGCACTGACAAGACCGGCACCCTCACCGAAAATCGCATGCGCGTAGCGCAGCTCGGTCTACCGGATGGACCGGAACGGGTCCAGCTTCGTGACGTGCCCGAGCGGTGCACTGAAGCCAGCGCCGAAGCACGGCTCCTGGCCTGCGCCGTGCTGGCCAGCACGCCCCAGCCCACCGACCCAATGGAACTGGCGTTCCAGCGACTGGCCACCAGCTGGGCAATGGCCCACCAAACGCAAGCACCACCGTCGGCACCCACGCTTATTCGTCGCTACCCGTTGTCCCCGGCCTTGTTGGCCATGACCCATGTCTGGCAAGCGCCAGCGCAGTCCAGCTTGCAGATCGCCGCCAAGGGCGCGCCCGAGGCTATCGCGGCGCTGTGCCGCTTGGACGTCGCTGCTCTCACGGCGCTGGAACAGGCAGTGGATACCATGGCCGGTGCGGGGCTGCGCGTACTTGCCGTGGCCGAGGCCACGTGGGCAGCCGCAACGCCGCTGCCCGACACTCCCGAGGCGTTTCCCTTTGTGTTCCGTGGGTTGGTGGGCCTGGCCGACCCCCTCCGCGCCGCGGTGCCGGCGGCCGTTAAGGAATGCCGCGCGGCGGGCATCCGCGTGGTGATGATCACCGGTGACTATCCACAGACGGCGCTGGCCATCGCCGGCCAAGCTGGGCTAGCGACCGGAGGCGTGATCACCGGCGTACAACTGGCGGCCTTGGCGGGACCGGCGCTGAATGCCCAAGCCGCCGACGTGAGCGTGTTTGCCCGCATCCTGCCAGAACAAAAACTGCGCATTGTCCAAGCGCTGCAAGCGGCGGGTGAAGTGGTGGCCATGACAGGCGATGGCGTCAACGACGCACCGGCTCTGAAGGCTGCCCACATCGGCATTGCGATGGGCGGACGTGGCACGGACGTCGCGCGGGAGGCCGCTTCGCTGGTCCTGCTCGATGATGACTTCGGCTCCATCGCCAGAGCGGTGCGCGTTGGGCGGCGTATCTACGACAACCTGCGCAAGGCCATGGGCTTCATTGTCGCCGTGCATATTCCCATCGCCGGTCTCGCCTTGCTGCCGCTGATCTTCGGCCTACCCATTCTCTTCACCCCCATCCACATCGCCTTTCTGGAAATGATCATCGACCCGGTGTGTTCGCTGGCCTTCGAAAGCGAACCGGAAGAAAGTGATCTGATGCAACGCCCGCCGCGATCGCCGCGCGCGCCGCTCTTCTCCCGGCGACTGCTGGCCTGGTCGGTTTTACAAGGCGCCACCGCGCTGACCGCCACCGCCAGCCTGCTGCTCTATGCAGCGGCGCACGGCATGGACGGCCCGGCACTGCGCACTCTGGGTTTCTTCGCGCTGGTCATGAGCATCCTCAGCCTCATTCTGGTCAACCGCTCATTCAGTCGCGCCTGGAGCGCCATCCTGCGTCGACCCAACCCCACGCTGCTCGTGGTGCTGCTGGTGGTAACGGCCGTCTTGACCCTGACCCAAGTGAGCCCGCCGGTGACCGCGGTGTTCCGCTTCGCCCCGCTGTCCGCGCCGAACCTGCTCGCCGCCCTGCTCACCGGCAGCAGCGTGCTGGCCGTCCTGGAGATTGCCAAGCGTCTTCAGGGAACTCCTCTCCCCGTTTCCAGTCAAATGACTTAGACTGCTTCTATTACTTGTTTGAGGAGTTCCCCGCATGAACCGTCCTTCCGCCGAAGTGCTGTCCTCCAGCACCAGTGCCTACGCGGCCAGCGCCCAGCGCGTGCTGCGCAACACTTACTTGCTGCTCTCCGTCACGTTGCTGTTCAGTGCGGCTGTGTCGTGGAGCGTCATCAGCTTCGACCTGCCCCGCATGAACCCTTGGCTGATGCTGTTGGGCTACTTCGGCATCCTGTTTGGGGTGAAACGCCTGGAAAACAGCGCCTGGGGTGTCCTGGCCGTGTTTGCGCTCACCGGTTGGCTCGGCTACACGCTGGGTGGCATCGTGGAGATGTACCTGCGGCTGCCGCAAGGGGCAGGCCTTGTGATGCAGGCACTGGGGCTGACGGGACTCACCTTCGTTGGCCTCTCGGCCTACGTGGTCACCACCCGCCGCGATTTCAGCTTCATGGGTAACTTCTTGGCGCTGGGCGCCATCGCCGCCTTCCTGCTGTCGCTGGGTGCGTTCTTCTTCCACTGGAGCGCCGGTTCGCTAGTGGCCTCCGGGCTGTTCGTGCTCATCTCCGGTGGCATGATCCTCTGGCAGACTTCCGCCATCATCAACGGCGGCGAGCGCAATTACATCAGCGCCACCGTCACGCTGTACATCAGTCTGTACAACCTGTTCCTGAGCCTGCTGCAACTGCTCGGCTTCGCCTCGGCAGACGACTGAGGCCCAGACGCACAGCGCTTGCCGCCTGCCGGTAGCGGCAAGCGGCAGCGGTTAGCGCAACACCTCGACGCCACCAAAATACGGTAGCAAGGCCGTGGGCACACGGACGCTGCCATCCGCCTGCTGGTAGTTCTCCAGCACAGCAACCAGCGTTCGCCCCACCGCCAACCCCGAACCATTAAGCGTATGCAGCGGCTCGGGTTTGCCCGTCTCGGGGTTACGCCAACGAGCCTGCATGCGGCGTGCCTGAAAGGCTTCGCAATTGCTGCAGGATGAAATCTCGCGGAACTGCTGCTGCCCAGGCAACCACACTTCGATGTCGTAGGTCTTAGCAGCCGAAAAACCCATGTCGCCGGCGCACAGCGCCATCACGCGATAGGGCAGGTCCAGCAACTGCAAGATGCGCTCAGCATGGCCCGTCAGTTCCTCTAGCGCCTGCCAAGACTCCGCCGGAGCCACTATATGGACCAACTCCACCTTGTCGAACTGGTGCTGTCGGATCAGTCCGCGCGTGTCCCGCCCCGCCGCGCCGGCTTCTGAACGGAAGCACGGGGTATGCGCGACATATTTTTGCGGCAGATTTTCTGGAGCCACAATCTGCTCGCGCACCAGGTTGGTCACTGGCACTTCTGCGGTTGGAATGAGGTAGTGCCCCAGATCCGAGGGCACTTTGAACAGGTCCGCTTCAAATTTAGGTAACTGGCCGGTGCCCTCCAGCGCGGCGGCACTGACCAGATACGGCACGTAAGCTTCAACATAGCCATGCTCTCGCGTGTGCACGTCGAGCATGAACTGCGCCAATACCCGGTGCAGGCGGGCCACCGATCCGGTCATTACCGCAAAGCGGGCGCCGCTGATGCGCGCGGCACTTTCAAAGTCGAGGCCGCCAAGGCCTTCACCCAGCGCCACATGGTCCAGCGCGGTGAACTCCAGTAGGCCTGCCGTTCCCCAACGGCGCACTTCTACATTGCTGCTTTCGTCTTTGCCCTCGGGAACACTGGCATGCGGCACGTTCGGCAAACGCAGCGCCAAGGCGTCAAACGCCGTCTGCGCTGCTGCAAAGGCGTCTTCCGCGGCCTTCAGCTGCGCACCAAGATGCTCCACTTCAGCCAGCAGCGGGGTCACGTCCTGTCCCTGCGCCTTGGCCTTGCCAATATCTTTCGAGCGCACATTGCGTTCATTGCGCAAACGATCGACCTCAAGCTGCGAGTGCTTGCGCGCTTCTTCAATAGCGTTGAAGGCGGCAACATCCAGCGTAAAGCCGCGCCGACTGAGCTGCGCCGCCACGGCCGCAATATCACTCCGCAGAAGTTTGGCTTCCAACATGGTCTCTCTCCTTTGCCGAGCGGAGCGCTAGCGCCCTACGCCCCCATTCGATAGTAAGTTCTGCCACAGCCACAGGCCCGCCGCCGCGGCCAACACACAGGCCAGTGTTGTGGCCGCCACATAGCACAGCGCACGCAGCGCTGCACCTTGCTGCCACCACATCACCACCTCCAGCGCGAAGCTGGAATAGGTGGTGAAGCCGCCCAACACACCCACCATCAACAAGGCCCGACCCAATGGCGGCTGCCCACGACCGAACCACCATCCAGCGACCAGCCCTATGGCCAGGCAGCCTAGCAAGTTAACGAGGAACGTCCCCCAGGGCCAACCCGTCACGGCCGGCCGGCCGCTGAGCAGCTGCGCCGCATAACGCAGCACGCCACCCAGCGCACTGCCGAAAGCCGCGGCGAACCAACATCCCCAAGACACGCCGAGCAGGGTGTTCAACGCCGCGCCTCTACGCGCTTCGCGCGTAAGCGCGCCAGCGCTTCACCGATCCGAATTTCCAGGCCGCGTTCCACCGGCACATAGTACTGGCGGTCCGGTAGTGTGTCTGGGAAAAACCGTTGACCCAGCGCCACTCCGCCGGCCGCCTCGTGGTCATACTGGTAGCCGGCCCCATGCCCCTGTTCTTTAGCAAACCGCGTCGGGGCATTGCGCAAGTGGACCGGCACTTCGTGAGAGGTGCCGCTTTTCACTTCGGCCATAGCGGCTTTAAAAGCCGTGTAGACCGCATTGCTTTTGGCAGCGACCGCCAAAAATACCACCGCCTGCGCCAACGCCAACTCCCCTTCGGGAGAACCGAGCCGCTCGTACGCCTGGGCTGCTTCCAGCGCGAGCGTGAGTGCGCGCGGGTCTGCGTTACCAATATCCTCGCTGGCCATGCGGATGAGCCGACGCGACAAGTAGGCCAGGTCCACGCCCCCGTCTAGGAGGCGACAGAACCAGTAGAGCGCCGCGTCCGGGTCGCTGCCACGCACCGACTTGTGCAGCGCCGAGATTTGGTCGTAATAAGCGTCGCCCCCTTTGTCGAAGCGGCGCACACGGTGGGCCGTCGCTTCCAAAGCCACGGCTGCCGTCAGCTCAGCGCCCTCTTCCACCAAGCTTGCGGCCACTTCGAGCAGGTTCAGTGCACGACGTCCATCACCGTCAGCCCCCACTGCCAGCACTTCTAGCGCGTCTGCCGTGGCTCGTAACTGCCGGGCACCCAGCCCGCGCGGTACATCCGTGAGCGCCAACTGCAGCAAGGGGAGTAAATCTTCCGGCTGCAGCGGTCGCAGCGGATAAACCTGTGCACGCGAGAGCAAGGCGGCATTCACTTCGAAGGCTGGATTCTCGGTGGTAGCGCCAATGAACACCAAGGTGCCATCCTCGACATACGGTAAAAACGCATCCTGCTGCGACTTATTGAAGCGATGTACCTCATCCAGAAATAAGACGGTGCCACGGCCGGTGGCCAATCTTCTGGCTTGTGCGGCTTCCACCACCGCCCGTACATCTTTTACGCCGGCTTGCACCGCTGACAACTGGGCAAACTCGGCCGCCGCCGCCTGCGCCACGAGGCGCGCCAGCGTCGTCTTGCCAGTCCCCGGCGGTCCCCAGAACAAGGCACTGTGCAGGGCGGCGCCTTCGGCCAGTCGACGCAGCGGCTTACCAGCGCCCAGCAGATGCTGCTGCCCAATGACTTCGCCCAACACGCGTGGACGCATGCGGTCAGCCAGCGGGCGCGAACTGGCCGGGGCCGTCAACGCTTACCCCAGCCTTCAACCCACACCGCCCAGCTGGCGAGCCCGCTGCGTGCCACCACCAAGGCGATGACTGCGCCGGTGGCGTTCGCCAGTGCATCGAGTGGGTCGGCGACGCGGTTGGCGGTGAGTGCGCCTTGCAACCCTTCCATCAGCACCCCGAGCGCCACGCAGGCCAGCACCGTGCGCCACTGACGAGAGCGTGGCACCAAGCCACAGAACCACAAGGTGAGCACCAGGTAACCGATGGCATGCTGCAGCTTGTCGCTCATCCAATGGGGCACCAGCAAGCCACCCGGACGCAAACTGAACCAAGCCGTGAGCGCCAAGCCGATGAGACTGCCGGTGATCCACAGCGGCCACCACCGCAACTCGCTGCGCCAGAAAGTTTCACGCACAGAGCGGATCAAGGCGCCTCTCCCACGACATCCGTGCCCGGCGGCGGCTGAAAGCGAAAGGTGTTCGCAGGCAGCACCGGGTTGCGCTGCAAAGCCGAAAAGTGGATGAGCGTGCGTTGTCCGAGACGGTCCAGCAGTATCAGTTCCCGTAAGTCTCTACCGGCAAAACCCAGCTGCAGCTCACGAAAATCACCCGCGCCGGTCCGCGGCGTCAACCGCAGCCATTCCAGACCCGCGGACGGCGGCAAACTTTCGGCCTCAAAGCCATCCGCCACACGACCTTTACCCGCCAGCAGCATGGCCGGCGCCTGGGTTAGCACGTCACGCTGACGACGCACCGTCACCTGCTCAAGATCGGCATCGTAGAACCACAGTCGCGTCCCGTCCGAAACAATCGCTTGCCGCGGTGTGCTGTAGTCCCAGCGAAAACGCCCCGGCTTTTGCAGCCAGAAAGTGCCTGCGGCACTTTGCGTCACGCTGCCATTGGCGTCATGCACTTCCTGCGTGAACGTGGCTCGCAAGGCCTGCGTGCCGTTTAGCAGCGCCTCCACCCGGGCAATCGCCACGGTATCGGCCCACACCACCGCAGGCAACAGCACCGCCATGAAACCCAACAACGTGCGTAGGACCCAGCTGGCTAGCGGTCGCGCCTGCTGCCCTCGCAGCGGACCAGCTCGCCGCTTTACGGCTGCTCCCACGCTCATTCGTTGCGCGCGGGCACAAGCACTTCGCGTGCGCCGTTGGACTGCAGCGGGCCGACCAGCCCGGCGTTTTCCATACACTCCACCAACCGCGCCGCGCGGTTGTAGCCAATTTTAAGCCGCCGTTGCACCCCAGACACCGAAGCTTTGCGCGTTTCCAGCACAATCTTCACGGCCTCGTCATAGAGCGCGTCCTGCTCCCCGTCCGCCTCTTGGCCGCCGCCGTCGCCACCCTCGCCTGGCATGCCGGGAATTCCGCCACGCGGACCTTCGAGAATTTCATCGATGTAGGCTGGCGCCTGTGCACGCAGTGAATTCACCACCCGGTGCACTTCGCTGTCCGACACAAAGGCGCCATGCACCCGGGTGGGCACGGACGTGCCGGGCGGCAGGTAAAGCATGTCGCCATTGCCAAGCAAGGACTCCGCGCCACCCTGATCCAGAATCGTGCGCGAGTCCACTTTGGCCGACACTTGAAAAGCAACGCGCGTGGGAATGTTGGCTTTGATCAAGCCGGTGATGACATCGACTGATGGTCGCTGCGTGGCCAGCACCAAGTGAATACCCGAGGCGCGTGCCTTCTGCGCAAGGCGGGCGATGAGCTCTTCTACCTTCTTGCCGACAATCATCATCAAGTCGGCCAACTCGTCAATAATGACCACAATGTAAGGCAGCGCCTCGAGGTCGGGCACCTGCTGCGGGCTGTCATCGAACACCAGGCCAGCAGCGGCTTTCTGCGCCGCGATGGGGTCTTTGATCGGCTTGCCGGCGTCGACCGCTTCCTTCAGCTTGCGATTGAAACCCCCAATGTTGCGCACCCCGAGGTTCGCCATCAGAAAGTAACGACGCTCCATTTCTGCCACGCACCAGCGCAGCGCGTTGGCCGCCTGCTTCATGTCCGTGACCACCGGCGCCAGCAAGTGCGGAATACCTTCGTAGACCGACAGCTCCAGCATCTTCGGGTCGATCATGATCAGCCGTACTTGTTCAGCACTGGCTTTGTAGAGCAGGCTGAGGACCATGGCATTGATCGCCACCGATTTGCCTGAACCGGTGGTACCCGCGACCAGTAAGTGGGGCATACGGGCGAGGTCTGCCACGATGGGCAAGCCACCAATATCCTTGCCAAGCGCCAAGGCAAGCGGCGAACTCATCTCATCGTAAGCCTTGCTCTTGATGATCTCGCCGAGCGTGACGATTTCACGCTTCTCGTTGGGGATCTCAAGGCCGATCACCGCCTTGCCGGGAATAACATCCACCACCCGCACGCTAATAGCAGAAAGCGAACGGGCCAAGTCCTTGGCCAGACTGCTGATCTGGCTGACCTTCACTCCCGGTGAAGGCTTCAGTTCAAAACGGGTCACCACGGGACCCGGGTGAACGGCCACCACCTCCACCTCGATCCCGAAGTCGCGCAGCTTGATCTCTACGAGACGCGACATGGTCTCCAGTGCTTCGTGGGAATAGCCTTCCTCGTGGGGTGGCGCGTCATCCAACAGGTTGAGCTGCGGCAACGCCATGTTGACTGGACGGTCGAACATGGGTACCTGGCGCTCTTTCTCGAGGCGCTCGCTCTTCACCACCACCACCGCCGGCTTTTCGATCTTCACGGGTGGACGCGCAGCGACCTTCTTTTGTTCCTCGCGCACCGCCTCATGGCGTTCCTCGCGCGCTTCGCGACCCACGGCGGCCGTACGCCGCGCCAGCAGGTATTCCCGCCCTCGGTCCACTCCCACCAGCAGCCAGTGGCCCAGCCAATCCATCGCCTTCAGCCACGACAAACCCGTGGCCACGGAGACGGCCGTGAACCACAGCGCTAATAGCAGCAAGGTTCCGCCAAGCAAACCCAGGGTATTCACCGCGGCTGGCCCGGCCAGACTGCCGAGGATGCCACCCGCCGTGTTCCGCAGCAGACCGGCCGAAAAATGCAGCGTCGCCAGACCGCAGCTGGCGGTGAGCGTACCGAGGAACCCCACGGAACGCAGGATAAGGCTGGCACGGCCGCCACCATCCACTTCGGGTTGGCCGCGGAACAACCACCAACCCAGCGCACCGACCAGCACCGGCCATAAGTAAGCGGGTCCACCGAACAACAACAACAGCACGTCGGCCACCCAGGCACCGAAAGGACCGATGAAATTCGTGACCTGACCCGGCTCCCCGGTATACGCAAACCCCGGGTCTGCAGGATCAAAAGTCGTCAAGGCAATGAGTAGCAGCAGTGCCAGCACCCCGAACACCCACAGCATGCCCTCCCGTAAACTGCGGACGAGCACGGCGGGCAGGCGATCGGTGAAGGTGGAGGGGCGGTCGGTCACGGTGTGCATGATACCTTACGCTGCACTGCCAGCATCCCGCCTGACACCTGACTTCGGACTCCGATCGCCCATGAGCACGCCCCGACACAGCCGACTACTCATCCTCGGCTCCGGCCCGGCCGGATACTCCGCCGCCGTTTACGCCGCCCGCGCCAATCGCCAGCCGGTGCTGATTACCGGCATCGAGGTTGGCGGCCAGTTAATGACCACCACCGAAGTGGACAACTGGCCAGGCGACCCGCATGGCCTGCTGGGACCCAATCTCATGTCCCGCATGCAAGAACATGCACTGCGCTTTGGCACCGAACTGGTTAATGACCATATTCACACCGTCGATCTACAGCAGCGGCCGCTCCGACTCGAGGGTGATTCCGGCAGCTATACCTGCGACGCGCTCATCATTGCCACGGGGGCCTCCGCCAAATACCTCGGCCTGCCCAGCGAGGAACAGTTTCGCGGACGAGGAGTTTCCGCCTGCGCTACCTGCGATGGTTTCTTTTTCCGCGACCAAGACGTGGCTGTGGTTGGCGGCGGCAATACCGCCGTAGAAGAGGCTCTTTACCTGTCGAACATTGCACGCCATGTCACCGTGGTCCACCGTCGCGACCGCTTCCGTTCGGAGAAAATTCTCGCCGACCGGCTCATGGAGCGGGTGGCGGCGGGCAAGGTGACCGTGCTGTGGAACCACGCCGTGGAGGAAGTACTGGGCGACACCAGTGGCGTGACCGGCCTGCGGGTAAAGACCACCGATGGCAGCCGCAGTACCAACCTGGCGCTGACCGGGGTCTTCATCGCCGTAGGCCACCAGCCCAATACCCAGTTATTCGCCGGTCAGTTAGCGATGAACAACGGCTACCTGGTCGTGAAATCGGGCCTCGCTGGTGAGGCCACCCTTACCAGTGTGCCGGGCGTGTTTGCGGCGGGCGATGTGGCCGACCATGTCTACCGTCAGGCGGTCACCTCGGCCGGCACCGGCTGTATGGCGGCACTGGATGCCGACCGCTGGCTGGAACACCAGGACGGCGGCCACTGAGCACCCCCTTGAGCACACTACAGGCGCGGACGGTGCCGGGGATGGACGCCATTCCGGCCGCGCACTGGGATGCACTGGAACAAGGCGGGGTGCCTTTTTTGCGCCACGCTTTCTTGGCGGCTGCGGAGCATTCGCAGTCGCTGTGCCCAACCGTTGGCTGGCAACCCTGCCACCTGCTGCTCGAAGATGCCGACGGCCTGGCCGGGGCCATGCCGCTGTATTTGAAAGGCCACAGCTGGGGAGAGTTTGTCTTCGACTTTTCCTGGGCCGAGGCCTACCAACGCCATGGTCTGGCGTACTACCCGAAGCTGCTGTCGTGCACGCCGTTCACCCCCGCCACCGGGCCGCGCGTGCTGGTAGCACCGCAGCGCGACCCCGGAGTGGTACGGCACGCGGCCGCCACAGCGCTGCAAGCACTGGTGAAGGCCGAGGGCCTATCGGGCGTCCACGTGCAGTTTCTCGACCCCGCTGAAGTCCCGGCGTTCGTGGCCGCCGGGTTCCTGCCGCGCGTCGCCTGCCAGTTTCTGTGGCAGGACGCCGGCTATGGCGATTTCGAGGGGTTTTTGGCGCATTTCACCGCCGATAAACGCAAGAAGGTCAAGCGCGAGCGCCGCCGGGTCAGCGAGGCAGGCATCGTTTTCCAGACCCATGCCGGCGCTGAACTTGATGAGGCCGGCTGGGACAGCGTTTACACTTTTTACCGCGACACCTTCACTCGACATGGTCATGAACCGTATCTGAACCGTGAGTTTTTCCGCGAACTGGTGCGGACCTTGCCCGGGCAACCGGTGGTGAAGTTCGCCACCCTGCACGGGGAAGCCGTGGCCGCCGCCGTGTTCTTTACCGGGCGCGATACCCTCTACGGTCGCTATTGGGGCGCCACCGCCGCCATGCACAGCCTGCACTTTGAAGCCTGCTACCACCAAGGCGTGGAACTGGCACTCGAGCGCGGACTGCGGCGGTTTGAACCGGGCACCCAGGGAGAACACAAGGTGGCGCGGGGGTTTGCGCCCACCCTCACCCACTCCGTGCATTGGCTGGCGGATGCACGGTTCATGGACGCTGTTGGCCGCTTCATTCAAGCCGAGACGCAGCAGGTCCAAAGCTACGCCGCCGCCGTCGGTGAACATGTGCCCTTCAAGGCCGACCCCCTGCCGCTGCAGCTCGCCGGTGAAGCAGGACACTGATGCGACGGGTGCCGCTATTACCGCCTGCCGCCCCGCCCACCGCACTGCCACCCGCCCACCGCGCATTGGACGAGCCTGCCGGTCTGGTGGCCGCCGGTGGCGCGCTCACCCCGGACTGGCTGCGCCATGCCTACCGGCAGGGAATTTTCCCGTGGTTCAGCGACACCGACCCCATCCTGTGGTGGTCGCCCGACCCACGTACCGTGTTCTACCCCGGGAAGCTGCGCATTGCGCGCAGCCTGCGGCAATCGGTACGCAACCGCGGCTATCTCGTTAGCGTCGATGTCGATTTCGCCGGCGTGGTTGCCGCCTGCGCCGCACCCCGTCCGCTGGCCGGTCTGGCAGCGGAAGCGGCCGAGGCGGCCGACACCGAGGTCGCGGGCGGCACCTGGATTGTGCCGGCGATGGCGGCAGCCTATGTCGCTCTGCACCAGGCCGGTGATGCACATGCCATCGAAGTGTGGCAGGGAGAGCGCCTCGTGGGCGGGCTTTACGGCGTGGCGCTGGGTGGCCTATTTTTTGGCGAATCGATGTTCAGTAGCGCGCGCGATGCGTCCAAGATCGCACTGCTGACGCTGGCGGCGGAATGCCAAGATCGCGGGATTGAGCTGATCGACTGCCAGTTTCGTACCCCCCATCTGGCCTCGCTCGGGGCCTTGGAAATATCCCGTCCGGTGTTTTTAGACGCCGTAGCGCGACTCACCGGCGCTGCACCAGGCCACCTTGAAACCGCACCACGCGCCTGGCAACGGCCCCGTGCGCCACCCCGGCTGCCCCGCAGCTAATTCGGCCAAGCACCGGGTTTCATTGCAAGATTGCGGGGTTTGCCGCACAATCCGCGCGCCAAAGGGACCGCATCATACTGGTGCGGCCCATCATCCAGCAGACAACAGGTACAGAATGTCCAAAGAGGACGCACTACAGATGGAAGGCGAGGTCGTCGAGACCCTGCCCAACACTACCTTCCGCGTAAAGCTGAAGAACGGCCACATTGTGACCGCCCATATCTCGGGCAAGATGCGCAAAAACTATATTCGCATCCTCACCGGTGACGCCGTCACCGTTGAAATGACCCCCTACGACCTGAGCAAAGGCCGCATCACCTACCGCGGCCGCTAATGCAGTGTCAGCAGCTCAGGCTCGTCGACCGCACGGGTGATGAGCTTTAGCGCTTCTGCGGCGTCGCTGGCCACCGTCACGTGCACTGAACCGCCGTTGGCCAGCTTGCCAAACAGCAGCTCTTCCGCCAGCGGCCGTTTGATCTGTTCCTGGATAAGGCGCGCCATGGGGCGAGCACCCATCTTCGGGTCGTAGCCTTTTTTGCCCAGCCAGCGACGCGCTGCATCGTCCACGTGCAGTTGCACGCCCTTCTGTTCGAGCTGCGTTTCTGTCTCAACCAATAGCTTGTCGACAACGCGTTCGATGGTGGCTTCGCCAAGCGGGGAGAAATGAATGATACCGTCGAGCCGGTTACGGAATTCCGGACTGAAGAGACGTTTGATCGCTTCCATGCCGTCACTGGCATGGTCCGCCTGAATAAAGCCTACCGACGAGCGCGACATCTCGAAGGCCCCGGCATTGGTCGTCATCACGATGATGACGTGACGGAAATCCGCCTTGCGGCCATTGTTGTCCGTGAGCGTGCCGTGGTCCATCACCTGCAGCAGCAGATTGAACACCTCGGGGTGGGCTTTTTCCACTTCGTCGAGCAGCAGCACGCAGTGCGGATGCTTGGTAATCGCCTCGGTGAGCAAGCCCCCTTGATCGAAGCCGACATAGCCCGGCGGCGCGCCGATAAGCCGCGACACCGTGTGTCGCTCCATATATTCAGACATATCGAATCGCACCAGCTCCACGCCCAGCGAAATGGCCAGCTGACGCGTCACTTCCGTCTTGCCAACGCCCGTGGGGCCGGCGAACAGGAACGAGCCCACGGGCTTGCGCCCATCGCCAAGACCCGCACGCGACAGCTTGATGGCCGCGCTCAGTGAATCGATGGCGGGATCCTGACCAAAAATAACCAGCTTGAGATTGCGCTCGAGGTTCTTCAACACCTCACGGTCCGTCGACGACACCTGCTTGGGGGGAATGCGTGCAATGCGTGCAACCACCGCTTCGATTTGCGCCACGTCCACTTCCAACGGGCGCTGCGCCGCCGGCTTCAGACGTAAATTGGCGCCCGCTTCATCCACCACGTCAATGGCTTTGTCCGGCAGATGCCGGTCATTGATGTAACGGGCAGCCAGCTCGGCGGCCGAGCGTAGCGCTTCGTCCTGATACTTGATGCCGTGATGCTCCTCGTAGCGGGGCTTGAGCCCTTTGAGGATCTCGAAAGTTTCCTGAATGCTCGGCTCTACCACATCGATTTTCTGAAAGCGCCGCGCCAAAGCATGGTCTTTCTCGAAGATGCCGCGGTATTCCTGATAGGTCGTCGACCCAATGCAGCGGAGCTCGCCATTGGCCAGCACCGGTTTAATGAGATTCGAGGCGTCCATGACGCCGCCCGAGGCGGCACCGGCACCAATCACGGTGTGAATTTCGTCGATGAACAACACTGCGCCGGGCTGTTTATGCAGCTCCGTGAGCACGCCCTTCAGGCGTTTTTCAAAATCGCCACGGTATTTCGTGCCGGCGATCAGCGCCCCCATATCCAACGACCAGATGGTGCAATCCGACAGGATGTCCGGCACTTTGCCTTCGACGATGAGCCGCGCCAGGCCTTCAGCAATGGCCGTTTTACCCACGCCAGCTTCACCGACGTAGAGCGGGTTGTTTTTGCGGCGCCGGCATAAGATCTCGATGGTGCGTTCCACTTCAAGCTGGCGGCCAATGAGCGGATCAATGCGACCCTCAATAGCCAGCTTGTTGAGATTGGAACAGTACTTCTCCAGTACGTTGCCGCTCTCCGCGCCCTCTTTTTCGGCTTCCGCCGCTGGCACTTCGTCTTTGTCGGTCGACTCGTCTTTCAGTTTGGACAGTCCATGCGACACATAGTTGACGATATCCAGCCGGGCAATATCCTGCTGACTGAGCAAAAATGCCGCGTGCGACTGTTTTTCGCTGAAAATAGCGATCAGCACGTTAGCGACCCCTACTTCCTTGCGGCCGCTCGACTGCACATGAAACACCGCCCGCTGTAGGACACGCTGGAATCCCAGCGTTGGCTGTACTTCCCGCTCATCTTCCTCGGGCAGACGTGGCGTACCGTCGTCGATGAATTGTTCCAGGTCTTTCTTCAGTCGTACGAGGTCGGCGCCACAGGCACGCAACACCTCTCGCACCTTCGGAGTATCGAGGATGGCCAGCAGCAAGTGCTCGACTGTCATGTATTCATGACGGCCCTCGCGGGCTGCCTGGAAGGCCTCGTTGAGGCAGTATTCGAGTTCGCTAGATAGCAATTCAGTCCGCCTCTTCCATAGTGCACAGCAACGGGTGCTGATGCTGACGAGCGTAGGCTAAAACCTGCGCAACCTTGGTCTCGGCAATTTCATAAGTGAAAGAGCCGCAGACCCCTTTACCTTTGGTGTGTACCTCCAGCATCACCCGCGTAGCGCGAATGCGATCCAGACCGAAAATATGCTGCAGCACATCGACCACGAATTCCATCGGTGTGTAGTCGTCGTTGAGCAACAACACATGGTATCGGGCAGGGTGCTTGAGTTTGGGGGTTGCTTCCTCGACGACCAAGCCAACGCCACCCCCCGGTTCATCACCGGCGGAATGCTGTGGGGGGTCGGAGGGGCCACCGATGGGGTTTGCGTGTGTCACAGCACCCTTTATAGGGCCGGCTGCGGGGGATGACAAGGTGTCAAAGCTGGCCACACCCGCCGACACCCCGAAAAGCACGCAAGTTGTGACCTAGCACCCGCAAAAAGCCACCGTCCACGACCACCAATCCCTTGAGCGTTTTCCTGAGACCCCCGTATCATGGGCGGATGCTGAGAGCTTGCACATGAAACTGGCCATGGTCGGCGGCGCGGGTGCCCGTATTACCCTCTGGATGGATGGCCGTGGGCCGGTACTGGCCTCGGTCGTGCTGGCGCTCGCCCTGGCCGCCCTCGCCGCCCGCACGGTCCTCGGCTTTTTGGGCGCTCACGCCACCGGGGAAGGCCAAGTGGCCAACCTCAACCTGCCGGCCTTTACCGGCGCCGCGCCCGCCGCTGGCGTCGATGCCGCCCAGCTGGCGGCAGCCCATCTGTTCGGTAGCGCTACCGCCAGCCTCACCGAAACAGGTGGCGCCCCCCAAACCGGGCTAGCGCTGGTGCTAGCCGGCACCATCGCCTATCGGGACCCGGCGCTGGGCTTCGCTATTCTCGGCGAGACAGCAGAAACGGCAAAGTTCTTCCGCGTGGGCGCTCAGGTGCCCGGTGGTGCGCAATTGCATTCGGTCTACGCCGATCGTGTGGTTCTGGAGCGTAATGGCGCTCTGGAAACCCTGACCCTGCCACGCGACCTGCCAGCCGGAATGGCCCCTCCTGCCTTGCCGACAGCTGCCCCAGTGGCCGAGGTGCAGGGGTTCCCACCGCGGCCACGGCGCCCCAGCATTGATGTGCAGCGCCGCGCCATGGCCGATAACCCCGCCTTTGTCGCTGAAATCATCCGCCCGACGCCGGTGCTCATGGACGGGCAGCTGCAAGGTTTTCGCGTCTATCCTGGTCGCGACCGCGCAGCTTTCACTACCCTGGGTTTGCAGCCAGGCGATCTGGTCACGCAAGTGAATGGCACCGCTCTCACCGACCCCGCACGCGGCCTGTCCGCCATCACCGGGCTGCAGCCCGGTGACCGGGTCAGCGTGACTGTTTCCCGCAATGGCGTGACGCGCGATATCACTATTGATGCCAACCAGCTGTCTGACATCGCTGGCAAAGCTGCCCCGTCTCCGGAGTCCACAGAATGACGACCGTGCCCGCGGGCTTACCCGCACGCCTCACCCCCCGTGTTCTCGCTCTGATGCTGGCCATGCTGCCAGTGTTCGGGGCCGGCCCCGGCCTCGTGCCCATCGCACTCGCGCAGGCCCCGGCGGCCGCGTCGCGTGCAGCGGGTCCCATGATCACGCCGAACTACAAAGATGCCGACCTCGGCCAGATCGTTGAGGCCGTCAGTCAGGTCACCGGCAAGAATTTCATTATCGACCCGCGCGCACGCGCGCAGGTCACGATGCTCTCAGCCACGCCGATGTCCGCAGATGCTTTCTACGAAGCGTTCCTGTCGATCCTGCAGGTGCACGGCTTCGTTGCCGTGCCTTCCGGTCGGGTGTGGAAAATCATCCCCGACGCCAACGCCCGCCAAGTGCCGGCAAACGATCTCCCCGATAAAGTCAGCGCCACCTCCGACGAGATCGTCACGCAAGTCATGCAAGTGCGCAATGTCAGCGCCGCACAGCTAGTGCCCATCCTGCGGCCGCTCATCCCACAGTACGGGCATTTGGCGGCCTATCCATCGTCGAACATGCTCATCATCTCGGACCGCGCTAATAACGTAAACCGGCTGATGCGCATCATCAAGCGCATCGATCAGGCTGGCGATGAAGACATCGATGTCATCCGCCTAGAGCACGCCTCCGCGGCGGAAGTCGTCCGCGTCGTCAATTCACTGGCGGCGCAACCGCAGGGCGGCGAAGGCGGCAGCACCGTCAAGCTGGTGGCGGATGAGCGCACCAACAGCGTGCTCATCAGCGGCGAAAGCGGCGCGCGATTGCGTCTGAAAGCTCTCGTTGCCCACCTCGATACCCCGCTGGAATCTGGCGGCGACACGCAGGTGCGTTACCTGCGCTATTCCGATGCCGAGAAGATTGCCGGCAAACTCAAAGAGCAGCTCAATGGCCTGCAGGCTGCCGCCGGTAGTGGCGCCAGCGCCGGTGGGGGGGCCCGCAACGAAAACAGCACCACCCTGTGGGCTGACCCTGACACCAACGCACTGGTCATCACGGCGCCACCGAAAATCATGCGTTCGCTGATGTCCGTGGTGGATCGCCTCGACATCCGTCGTGCACAGGTGCTGGTCGAAGCCATCATCGTCGAAGTGTCCGGCGATAAGAATGTGGACCTCGGTGTGAACTGGGTGGTCGACGGCTCAAAGGACCAGCTTGCCGCCGGCGGTTTCGTTTCACCCATCGGTGGCACCAGCATCGGCGACATCTATCGTGCGGTAAAGGACCCGACATCCATCACCACCCTGCCGACCGGCGTCACCTTCGGCGTTGGCCGTCTCAGTGATACTGGCACCAGCTTCGCTGCCATCCTGCGCGCCATCCGCGGTGATGCGCACACCAACATCATCTCCACGCCATCTATCATCACCCTCGACAACCAGGAAGCGCAGATCAAAGTGGCGCAGGAAGTGCCGTTTATCACCGGCCAGTTCACCAACACTGGTAGCGGTAGCGGCAATGGGTCGGTCAACCCGTTCCAGACCATCCAGCGGCAGGAAGTGGGCACCATCCTCAAGATTACGCCCCAGATTACCGACGACAACACTATCGTGCTGAAGATCGAGCAGGAAGCGAGCAGTCTGTCGGCCACGGCCACCAGCGCCGTCGACCTGATCACCAACAAACGCACCATCAGCACCCGTGTGCTAGCGGAAGACGGCGAAGTGATTGTGCTCGGCGGGCTGATCTCCGACAGCCTCACCGATGGCGAGCAGCGGGTGCCGTTCCTGGGCCGTGTGCCGTTGCTTGGCGAACTGTTCCGCACCCGCAACGCCAAAAAGACCAAAACCAATCTGATGGTATTTATTCGCCCGAAAATCCTGCTGGATGCGCATTCCGTCGCCGTGGAAACGGAGACGAAATATAACTACCTGCGCGGCATCCAGTCCGGCCGCAGCAACGGCCGCGCGCCCATGCTCCCGGGCGAGCGTCAGCCCACCCTGCCGGCAATGGAGTTCCTGTCACCGCGTCCGGCGCCGCAGCCAGTCGCTCCGCCATCGGCTACCCCGGCGAGCGAACCCGCTAAAGAGCCGACGCAGGAGTCAGTCAGCGACAAACTGCCAGTGGGCGCGATACCCAGCGTCGCCCCCACCCGTGCTACGCCCGCCACCCCCGGCACCTGAGCACAGCCATGGCCGCCAGTCCCGACACCGTCATTGCCCCGCGCTTACCGCCAGAGGCACGGCTGTCCTTCGCCTTCGCCAAACGGCAGGGGGTACTGGTGCGTGGCTTCGACGGCGAAGACGCTCTCGTCACTTGCCGCGAGGGCGCAGACCCGCGCGGTCTGGCCGAGGTGCGCCGCCATCTAGGGCGGCGCCTACGCATCGAACGGGTGCCCACCGAGACCTTCGACGAGTTACTGCAAAAAGCCTACGAAGCCGGCACCGAAGCGGCTATGGAAGCCGCCGAAGGGCTGGAGGGTGATACCAACCTGACGCTGCTGGCCGAAGAACTGCCGGAGCCTTCGGACCTGCTGGAAAGCGAAGATGATGCGCCCATCATCAAGCTGATTAACGCCGTGCTCACACAGGCAGTGAAAGAAGGCGCTTCAGACATTCACATCGAACCGTATGAAAACCGGCTCGTGGTGCGGTTTCGCGTGGATGGTGTGTTACGTGAGGTGCTCGTGTCACGCCGCGCCTTGTCGCCACTGGTGGTGTCGCGCATCAAAGTCATGTCGAAGCTCGACATTGCCGAAAAACGCCTGCCGCAGGATGGCCGCATCAGCCTGCGCATCGCGGGTCGTCCGGTGGATGTACGTGTCTCCACGATTCCGGCCGGCCATGGTGAACGGGTGGTGCTGCGACTGCTCGACAAGCAGGCGGGGCGCCTCGACTTGACCGCGCTGGGCATGCACCCTGCTACACGCACGCAATACGACGAACTGCTACACAAGCCCTACGGCATCATCTTGGTGACCGGCCCGACGGGCTCCGGCAAAACCACCTCGCTCTATGCCGGGCTTGAGAAGCTCAACGACAACTCACGCAACATCCTCACCGTTGAAGATCCCATCGAGTATTACATCGATGGCATTGGCCAGACCCAGGTCAACACCAAAGTCGACATGACCTTCGCCCGCGGCTTGCGCGCCATCCTCCGCCAAGATCCGGACGTGGTGATGGTCGGCGAAATCCGTGACCTGGAAACCGCCCAAATTGCGGTGCAGGCGTCGCTGACTGGACACCTGGTGCTGTCAACCCTGCACACCAATACGGCGGTGGGTGCCATCACCCGCTTGCGCGACATGGGTGTGGAGCCGTTCCTGCTGTCCTCGACCCTGCTCGGCGTAGTGGCCCAGCGCCTGGTGCGCACGCTCAATCCGCTTACTCGGGTGCCGTACATTGCCAGTGAATACGAACGCCGCCTGCTCAACGTCCCGGCAGACAGTGGTCCGGTAACGCTCTACCACCCGGGGGCTGAGGCCGGTTACAAGGGCCGTACTGGCATCTACGAGCTGACGCTCGTCGATGAACACCTGCGTACCCTCATTCATGACGGTGCCGGTGAACAGGAACTGGAACGTCATGCACGGACGCTCACCGGCGGCATCCGCGACGATGGGCGACACAAAGTACTGGCCGGTATTACCACCGTCGAGGAAGTCCTGCGCGTCACGCGCGAGGACTAGCCCACTCCAATGCCAGCATTTGAATATTCAGCCCTCGATGCCGCTGGCCGCACCCAGAAAGGTGTGCTGGAAGGTGACACTGCACGTCAGGTCCGACAGCAGCTGCGTGAACGCGGTCTGTTACCCACCGCTGTCCACGAGGTGGAACGCAAGGAAGCCGCACGCCAAGGTGGCATCACCACGCGTCGCGGCATCACCGCGGCGGACCTGGCACTGCTGACCCGCCAGCTGGCCACGCTGGCACGCGCGGGTCTGCCGCTGGAGGAAGCACTGCTCGCCGTGTCACAGCAGACCGAAAAACCCCGAGTACGCAATATCATGGCCGGCGTGCGTGCGCGGGTGATGGAAGGACGCAGTCTGGCCGATGCGCTCGGCGCATTCCCACAAGCCTTCCCGGACATCTACCGCGCCACCATTGCGGCCGGCGAACAATCCGGCCGTTTGGATCCGGTGCTCGAGCGTCTTGCGGAATACACCGAAAGCCGCCAGCTCACCGAATCACAGGTCCGTAATGCGATGGTCTATCCGGTCATCCTGATGTGCGCCTCGTTTGTGATTGTGAGCGTGCTGATGTTCAAGGTGGTCCCGGAGGTCGTCAACGTCTTCCGCACCGGCCACCAAACCCTGCCCTTACCCACCCGCATCCTCATCGGCTTCAGCGATTTTTTGCGCGACTACTGGTGGGCCCTGGGAGCCGGCATCGTCGGCAGTGCCTGGGCCTTCCGTCAATGGCTCAAAGGAGCCACGGCACGCCGCCAATTCGATCGCTGGGTGCTCACCCTGCCGCTCATCGGCCGCGTAGCGCGCGGCGTCAATGCCGCGCGGTTTTCACGCACCCTGTCCACGCTTACCGCCAGCGCCGTACCCGTGCTCGATGCCATGCGCATCGCTGGCGAAGTTGTGGCCAACGTGCCCATGCGCGAGGCCGTGGCAGCAGCAGCCGTACGTGTCCGTGAAGGCGCGCCCATTGCCCGCTCCTTGGGCCACAGCAAACTATTTCCGCCCATGCTGGTGCATCTCATCGCCAGCGGCGAAACCAGCGGCGAACTGGGCACCATGCTTGAGCGCGCCGCGCTGAATCAGGAACGCGAGATGAACGATCTCATCACCACCGCCGTTGGCGTGCTCGGTCCGGTGATGATCCTGTTCATGGGTGGTTTCGTCCTGTTCATCGTCCTGGCGCTGCTGCTGCCGATCTTCGAACTCAACACACTCGTCCGCTGAAGCCAGTGGGCCGCGCTTCCCGCGGGCCCCAGCCTTACAGCCACTGGAACCCTCATGACCCGGCTTGTGGATCTGCGCAGCGATACCGTCACCCGTCCCACGGCCGCCATGCGGGCCGCCATGTTCGCGGCGCCGTTGGGCGACGATGTGTTCGGTGACGACCCTTCCGTGAATGCGCTACAAGTCGCTGTAGCGGACCGCTTGGGTTACGAGGCCGCACTGTTTATGCCCAGCGGCACCCAAAGCAACCTCTGCGCCCTACTCGCACACTGCGAGCGTGGCGATGAATATCTGGTCGGACAGTACGCGCACACCTATCGCTGGGAGGGTGGTGGTGCGGCGGTACTCGGCTCCATCCAACCACAACCCCTGCCCCACCAGCCCGACGGTTCGCTGGCGCTCGCCGATATCGAAGCCAATATCAAACCGGACGATGCGCACTACGCGCGCACTCGCCTGCTGACGCTGGAAAATACCATCGGTGGCAAGGTATTGCCGTTGGCATACCTTCAGGCGGCAACCGTCTTGGCGCATCGTCATGGCTTAACAACGCATCTGGACGGGGCGAGATTATTTAATGCGGCCGTCGCCCTCGCCGCCGACCCCGGGGGGGAATTCCACGGCGACCCCTACGCAACAGCGCGCGCACTCTGTATTGGCTTTGACAGCGTCTCGGTGTGCTTCTCCAAAGGACTGGGGGCGCCGATCGGTTCCGTCCTGTGCGGCTCGCGAGAGTTTATCCACCGTGCACACCGTTGGCGCAAGATGGCCGGCGGCGGCCTACGTCAGGCCGGGCTGCTGGCTGCGGCGGCCCACCACGCGCTCGACCATCACGTGGTCCGCCTGAGCGAGGACCATGCCCTCACCAAGCGACTGGCCGCGGGCCTAGCCGGCCTGCCAGGAACGGTGGTGGAACCGCCGCAGAGCAATATCTTGTTCATCGACGTGCCCCACCTCCGTGCGGTAGGCCTCATTGACCGTTTAAGGGATGCCGGCGTGCTGGCTACCGGCTTGTACCGGCTGCGCTGCGTGACGCATTTGGACCTCAATGCCGCTGACATCGACCATGCCATCGCCGTGCTGCGGCAGGAACTCGGCTAAACGCCGGCATCACGTTATTGAAAATCGCGTGACCGGGCAAGCAGCTCACCCAAGCGCAACGATTCATCACGCAGACGACGCGCCACCACGTGCACCACATCGCCTTCGCGTTGCACTTCGCCTTCCGCCCATAACAAACGCGAATTCAGTAGTGCCCGACGATCCCGTTCCGCAATGCGTTTCCACACCACCAAGTTCGTCACGCCCGTTTCATCTTCTAGCGTCACGAAAGTGACTCCACTGGCTGTCCCTGGACGCTGCCGCACCAGCACCAAACCGGCGACCCGCACTCGCGTGCCGTGTGCCAGCGTCAATACTTCTTCAGCGGTATGTACTGCCACCGCGGCCAGCCCGGACCGCAGCAAGGCCACCGGATGCGGGCCCAACGTCAACCCAAGCTGACGATAATCCGCCACCACATTTTCACCCGCCGTGGGCGCACGCAGTAACGGAATAGCTTCCGTGATGCGCAGCTCCGGAAACAGCGGCAGTGAATCTTCCACACCCGCCACCTCCCAGGCCGCACGATGGCGATGACCCGCCAACCCCTCGAGTGCGCCGGCGGCAGCCAAGACGCCAAGTTCACGTCGTGTCAGTTGCGCCCGTTCCGCCAACTCCTGCACGCTACTGAAGGCCACGCCGGCGGCGCGCGCGGCCACAACGCGCTGTCCGGCGGCAACACCGAGTCCGGCCACGCGATCCAGACCCAAGCGAACCGCTGGCTGACCGTCCGCTGCACGCTCCAACACACACCCCTGACCACTGTGCTGGACATTGACCGCCCGCACTTCAACGCCATGTGAACGCGCATCACGCACCAATTGGGCTGGCGCATAAAACCCCATCGGTTGGCTGTCGAGCAGCGCGGCCAGAAACGCCGCCGGCGCATGGCATTTCAGCCACGCCGAGACATACACCAGCAAGGCAAAGCTGGCTGCATGCGACTCCGGAAACCCATAGTCTCCAAAGCCACGAATTTGCCGGAACAGCTGTGCGGCAAAATGGGGGGCATAGCCGCGTAGGCGCATACCTTCCAGCAACCGTGCCTCAAAGGGCCCCAGCCCCCCCCGCCGTTTCCAGGCCGCCATCGCGCGCCGTAGCTGGTCCGCCTCGCCAGGCGTGAATCCGGCGGCCACAATCGCCACCTGCATGACCTGTTCTTGAAACAGCGGCACACCCAGCGTCCGTTCGAGCACGCTTTTGACTTCGCGGCTCGGATAAGTCGCCGGCTCTTCGCCATTACGGCGGCGCAGGTAGGGATGCACCATGTCCCCCTGAATAGGACCGGGCCGAACAATGGCCACCTGAATCACCAGGTCGTAGTAATGACGCGGCCGCAAGCGCGGCAACATCGCCATCTGGGCGCGGGATTCAATCTGGAACACACCCACCGTATCGGCACGACAGATCATGGCGTAAGTGGCCGGGTCTTCTGCCGGCACCTCCGCCAGCGTCAGCGTGCGTCCTTCCCAAGCACCTAGGTAGTCGAGCGCGCGCCGAATGGCCGTGAGCATACCGAGCGCGAGCACATCCACCTTCAACAAACCCAGTTCGTCGAGATCGTCCTTGTCCCACTGGATAACGGTCCGCCCCGACATGCTGGCATTTTCCACCGGCACCAGCTCCTCGAGCAGGCCCCGCGCTATCACAAAGCCGCCAACATGCTGTGATAAATGTCGCGGGAACCCCTCCAGCGCCGCCACCAAGCTCAGCAAACGTTGTACTTGCGGATTTGTCGCCTCAAAGCCCGCCTCGCGCAGCCGCGCGGCATTCTCATCGCGCAGCCGCGCGGCATTCTCATCATGCGCTGGTGCGACATCCGCTTCACGGACATCCCACCAGCGTAAAGAACGCGCCAGACGATCCACCTGCAGAGCATCAAAACCAAGGACCTTACCAACATCTCGCAGCGCACTGCGTGGATGGTAAGTGATGACCGTAGCTGCCAATGCAGCACGATCTCGACCGTACTTCGTATACAGATACTGGATCACTTCTTCACGTCGCTCATGCTCAAAATCGATGTCAATGTCTGGCGGTTCGTTGCGCTCCCGCGAGATAAAACGTTCCACCAGCAACTGCAAACGGGCCGGGTCAACTTCGGTTACCCCCAGCGCATAGCACACGGCGGAGTTAGCGGCAGAACCACGGCCCTGACATAAGATGCCGCGACTGCGGGCAAAGGCCACCAGATCTTGCACCGTCAAAAAATACGGCTCGTAACGCAGCTCTTCAATGAGCCCCAGCTCGTGTTCGACCTGTGTCTGTACCTTGGCAGGTACTCCCTGCGGATAACGGTGCTGCAAACCCTCCGTCGTCAGATGGCGCAACCAGCCAGTGGCGCTCTGCCCCGGTGGCACCAGTTCCGCCGGATACTCATAGCGCAGCTCATCGAGTGAAAAACGGCACCGCTCCGCCACTTCGAGCGTGGCCCGCAGCAAGGGCGTGGGGTAGAGTTTTTCCAGCCGCGCCAAAGTCCGCAAGTGGCGCTCACCGTTGGGATACAAGGCATGGCCTGCGGCCTGTAACGGCACGCGCAGACGGATGGCCGTAAGCGTGTCCTGTAGAGCGCGTCGCGAGGGCAAGTGCATATGCACATCGCCCGTGGCCACACTGGGCAGCCCATGGCGGTTGGCAAATGCCACCCGCTCCCGTACCAACTGGCGATCATTGCCACCACCCAGCAGCTCCACTGCCAGCCACAACCGGCCCTCAAATCGTTCACGTAAGAAAGGGACGTGCTCTACCGGCTCCTCCATGGCACCGGGCGTTCCCGGCAGCCACAGCAACAGACAGTCCTCGAGCGGGCGTTCCAGATCTTGCAAGGTGAGGTGGTAGCCACCCTTAGCCGCCGCACGCCGCGCAGCGGTAATGAGACGAGACAACTGGCCGTAACCACAACGACTGGTAGCCAACAACACGCACCGCAACCCTTCAACGAAACGCAATTCGGTACCAACAATGAAAGGCAGCTTGCAGTCCTTCGCCGCCGCGTGCGCTCGTACCACTCCGGCGACCGAGCATTCATCGGTCAGTGCCAGTGCGGCGTAGCCGAGCATCTGCGCCTGTTTCACCAACTCGTGCGGATGTGAAGCGCCGCGCAAAAAAGTAAAGTTAGACAGTGCATGGAGCTCTGCGTAGGGCATGTCAACCGAACACGCCATGCAGCCACCAGCTCCCTGGTGCCACCTCGCCACGTTCGCGAAAAATCCACAGCCGAACCCCATCCTCCTGACGCACCACGTAGTAGTCGCGCTGCACTTCAGCGCCATCCCACCAGCCACTTTCGATACGCTCCGGACCCTGTTCAGCGGTTAGCAGGCCTGCATGCCACGGCTGCCCGTGGCATACACGCAGACGCTCTGGCACAGGCAACAGCCACAATGGACGCATGGGCGTCGTGGTCTGTGCCATACCACTGCTCCGTCTGCTGTTGCTAGCCTTGGCAGCACGCATAGACGGCGTGGCGCGCACGGTGGGCACCGCGCGACGCCAGGCAGCCTCCGGACGATGTTCAGGCACCAGGCACACACCTTGCACCGCGCCCGCACCAAGACGGGCACGCAGACGATCGAGCAAGGCCGCTGCGGCCCCAACCTCCGTCAGGTTGCTCGTTCCAGGCACTGCGTCAGTGGCGGCAGGCAGTGGCACCACCACACCCGAGCGCAGCCGTAGGGCACGCACCGGCGCCACCAGCACCAGCCGTTCTAGTCGTTCACGCAGCAAGGCCCCCAGACGCATTGCAGAAGCACCGGGAGCGACGAGGCTCAGCGCAAGAGTCGTCAGCGCAGGGCTCACCGATTCCTGCGGACCAGGGCGATGACGCAATTGCAGCACCACACCATGCACACCTGCGGTACGTACACGCAAAAAGGTTTCCAATGCGTGCAACACGTGGTCCACCGCTGGCTGCAGATGTGCCACGTCCGTGGCTTCCGCTTCCAGCTCGAAGGTAGTAACAAAGCGCTCCGGCAACACGGTGCGCGCTCGCGGTGTGGGCCGTTGACCCAGCGCCTGTTCGAGCATCTGTGCCATGGCAGGCCCATAACGACGCGCCAGACCATCGCGCGGCAAACGCAAGATATCCCCGACCTGACGCGCACCGGCCTCCGCCAGCCGATCGCGCAGGCTTTCAGGCCAGCGGGTGACCGCCAGTGGCAGCCCGGACAAGGCAGCTGCCAGCGCTCCCCATTCCGTGATCACACGGACGGCAGCACCCGGCGTGGCCGCACGCGCAGCCCATAACGCTGACCAAGGCGTGGGGGTGAGCGCCAGAGCGGCCGTGAGGCCTTGCTGAGCCAGGTCCTGACGCCATCGGGCCAGTAAGGCACGCGTCCCCCCGAGCAAGCGTAGGCTGCCGCGCACCTCGAGCAAGAGCCCGTCGGGGGGCTCGAGGCTGACCCAAGGCGTGTACTGCGTGGCCAGACGGGCGAGCGTTTGCAACATTTGCAGCTCACGATCCAGGTCGCGTGGCAGTACCTCCAGTAAAGGGCACAGCGCATATGCCGCGTTCAGACCATGACCTTGGCGTATCCCCAAGCCAAGTGCTGCGGTATCCACCGCCACCACTTCGCACTGCGCACCCTCGCCGGACACCACGACTTGTGGAAGCGGAGTAGACCGCGACGCTGCTGCCGGCAATGGCCGCGGCAGGCATTCCAACGCCAACTGCGGCAGATGCACCGCCAGCCACAAATGACGTGCCGCCGCCCGCACAGCGGGCACAGGAGGCACAGCCATCCGGGTGTCGCAAAACAGATTGCGCCCATCGGCGATGGCTGGCGCGAGCGGACTGGCTGGCGGTTCAAGCGCCGGCAGGAGCGAACTGGCTGACAACGCTTCAGCAGTGGCGGAGCGCATCACGCACCCATCCCGGGTAACTCCCCTGACATTTGAGCATTTCGATGTCGAGGCCGCCTGCGGGACGTGGGTGCAGTACCAAGCGTAGGCTGGCGGGTGAGGCAACAGCTGCCTGCGCCAAGGGGCGGAACACCACGCCGAGCGACTGCCCCTGGGCCGCCGCTAGTTTCAGGCGCCGCAAGGCGCGGTCGTCCGCTGGATGGGCCCAGACAAAGGCGGCAGCACAGGCACCAGACCGCAGCACCTGCTCGGCAGCCCATAGCGCCTCTGCCGGCCCTTCCGTGGCCACCCACAACATCTGCTCTACCCGCAGCCCGGCCTGAGCCAGAGCCGGCCCATAGGGCACGTAAGGCGGACGAACCCAGGCCACCCAGCGGGAATGGGCCGGCACGGTGGTCGCCGCGGACACACCCACCGACCAGTGCTGTAGGGCCGGCAACCAGAGGGACACTTCGCCCACACCAGCGCGTGCTGTCAGCACTTCGATCAGGGTACCGACCGGCCAGCCTCCCCCGGGCAGGACGGTGTCGAGTCGGGGGAATCCGGTGGGGAGATGGGTCGCTCCAAAAGCGGCCGACACACTTCCCTGCGGCCCTACCCGCCACACCGCGCCGGAGGCCTGTTCCAGCAATGTGGACAGGGCTTGCGTACGAACGGCCGGTGGCGCCCCCGAAAATCGGGAAGCGCCTGCACTCATTGGAGCCGGTCGATAGAGCGGCCGCAGCGCAAGACGCCCACCACCACCCCCTCGATAATGAGCGACTGCTCTTCAAGGTTCACGCGGATGGGGTCGAAGTCGCGATTTTCCGGCAACAACCACACCACGGCACCGTCTTGGCGGTAACGCTTGACCGTCACTTCATTCTCGAGGCGCGCTACCACCACCTGGCGGTTACGCACTTCCGGTGTGCGATGCACAGCCACCAGATCTCCGTCGAGAATACCGATATCTTTCATGGACATACCAACTACTTTTAACAGGTAGTGTGGCTTGGGATGGAACAGGTCTGGGTCGACTTGGTAACGCGCCTCAATATTTTGCTCTGCCAGAATGGGGCTGCCGGCGGCCACACGGCCGATGAGCGGCAACCCCGGAGGCGGCTCGCGCAGCATTTCCTTCAGCTGAATGCCACGCGAGGCGCCCGGCACCAGCTCCAGCACGCCCTTGCGCTGTAGAGCACGTAGATGGTCTTCCGCAGCATTGGCCGACTTAAAGCCCAGGGCACGGGCGATTTCCGCACGCGTGGGCGGCATGCCAGTTTCCTGAATCTGCTCGCGGAGGAAGTCGAGGATCTGTTGCTGGCGAGGGGTAAGGTCCGACATGGCGCGCTCCACTGGGGAAATACTCAGGGCTGTATGTAAACACAGTACCCGAGAAATAGCCTCCGGTGCAAGTAGGTACGTTAACGGACAGCGTCGACCACCCGATTCTGTTGTCGTGGTCTTGCGACGGCTGGGGGGACTGCCTTTCTGGCGCGTTATGTCTTACCCTACACGGGTGATCATTAGACGCGCCGTGCGCAGCCCCCTGCCTCGCGTGCGGAAGTAATGTCCATTAACCTAGCTAGGGGTATGAAACCATGATGAAATTTGCAAAAGTGGGCGCTGTGGCCCTGAGTGTTGTGTTCGCTGCCGGCTGCGTTGATCTGAAGCCACTACAGGCTGAAGTCGACACCTTGAAGACCCAGGTCGCCAAGCTGCAGGGTGACCATGCCAGCATGATGAGCGCTGCCAACGCCAATGCCGCCGCCGCTGATGGCGCTGCTCGCGCTGCTGCTGCTGCCCAGCAGGCTGCCTCAGCCGCCGGTGCCAAGGCCGACCAGGCACTCGCTGCCGCGACGACCAGCCAGCAGTGCTGCGATGCGACCAACGAGAAGATCGACCGCATGTTCAAGCGCTCGATGTCGAAGTAAGGTCAGACCTTGCTTCGCCGGTTACCCGTTCACGGGTGACCGAAAAAACGCCGCGGTAGAACGCGGCGTTTTTTTTGCGCATCTACGGCAGACTGCGCGCTACCCGAAACCCCTGAAAATCGCCGCGCGGCATGGTGCCGCCAAAACCGCGCATCGACAGTCGAAAACTCACCGGACGGTCGTCGAAAGCGCCGCCACGCATGACACGGTGTGCGCAGTCGCCTTGTAACCAGGCACTGCCATCCACCGGTGCGCCGTCATAGCTCTCATGCCAGCAGTCCTGTGTCCATTCCGCGACATTGCCGATCAAGTCATACAAACCAAACGGGTTGGGTGGATACCGACCAACTGGTTGTTTACCCATCGCTTTGCAAGGATTGATATTCGCAAACCGGCAAGCGTGTTTTTCCAAATCCCCCCAGGGAAAGCGGGTGCGCACACCGGCCCGCGCTGCATATTCCCATTCCGCTTCGCTCGGCAAGCGATAAGCCAGGCCCGTCTTGTGACCGAGCCAGACCAGATACGCCTGCGCGTCGTCCCAGCCGATGCAGCCGGTTGCATGTAGCGGCGTCTCACCGCAACCAGGTGCCGCATGCGGCGTTTCTGCCACATAGGCCTCCCATTGCTGCAGGGTCACTTCGTACGCGGACAATTCGAAAGCCGCTACCGCAATCTCATGCACCGGCATTTCATTGGGCCAGCCGGTGGTGTCGCCTGCAGCCACTCCCATCAACACCCGACCCGATGGAATATGCAGCATCGGACCCACCAGCGGCGCCGGGCCCACCCGCGAGGTCTCGTGCGTGGCCGTGGTGACACAGCCGGTGAGCAGTGCGGGGAGCAAGAGCAGCCACAGCAGGGCAGTGCCAGAGGCACTCCAAAACTCAGGTAGCGGCCGGTTCGCCAGTGTGTGTTTCATGTGCCATCCAATTCCACTGTCCGTTGTGCCACCACCGTTGCCATGCCAGAGGCTGCGGTATAAACCGCTTCGGTCTCCGTCCATTCGACGGTGGCGGACTGCAACACCGCCTGCTGCGCCACCAACGCCAGCAACGACTGCAGGTCAGGCTCGATGATGCGCGCCTCCGTGCTTTCCAGCGCCGGATGCGCTTCGCCATACAAACGCCCGTTGCGCCAACCCACCTTGTGTGGCTGGTTGATAATCCGCACGGGTGTGCCTTCGGGCACCATGGCAAACAAAGCCTCAATATCTTCCGGATACAAACGCATGCAGCCATGGGTGACCTGCATGCCGACACCGGCGGGTTTATTGGTGCCGTGAATCATGTACGCCCCTCCCGGAATGGCCAGCCGCATAGCGAACAGGCCGAGTGGATTATCGGGCCCAGCCGGCACGACTTTCGGCAACACCTCACCATTTTTCAAATGCTCCTGACGGACCGATTCCGGCGGTGTCCAGGTGGGATTACGCACTTTCAGGGCGATGCGCGTCAGTCCGAGCGGAGTGGCCCAGTCCATCTTGCCCACACTGACCGGGTAAGTGATCACGATAGGGGGTTCGGGCACTTTCGGCGGTGGGTAGTAGTACAGCCGGTGCTCCGGCAGGTTGACCACGATCCCTTCGCGGGGAGTGTCCGGGAGAATGCGCTGTTTCGGCAGCTGGATGCGCGTGCCCTCTCCGGGCAACCAAGGGTCCACGCCACGGTTGGCATTCACGATTTCCTCGAAACCGAGTCCATGGCGGCGTGCCAGATCGATGAG
This sequence comes from Gammaproteobacteria bacterium, assembly GCA_947469285.1. GTDB lineage: Bacteria > Pseudomonadota > Gammaproteobacteria > Steroidobacterales > Steroidobacteraceae > CAIOHZ01. The sequence continues at coordinate 59,586 of CANIOW010000010.1, read as the reverse complement.
TGTGTCGTCGTGGCCGGCCACCACCTCCGCCGGTTCACCGATCACCGCTTCGCCTTGGGACGGTAGCGGGTACGCATCCGCGCGGGATCCCAAGGAAACACCGGCCAGCATGCCGCCCGCGAACATACCCACCACCCGCAGCCACTGCGTGCGCGCAGTGGGTTGCTGCCGTTTGCTGCCTGTCATCTTCACCGTGGCCGTCTCCGCTCGACTGTGAACTGCTTCATGGCAAGACCTTGCCAGCAGGCCTAAGGTTCACTGTAACCGAGACGAAGACCGAAATACTCCCGACGCCCCCCGGAACTTCCACATGAACCCACGCAGCCCCCTAGACGAACTGGTCGAACTGGCCGAGTTTGCGGCAGAACAGAGTCAAGGCTGGAGCGCTGCCGGCGTCTGGCAGGAACGTGTCAAAACACGCGCACCCATCGCCACGGTCAGCTCGACCGAAGTGGCCCGTGCCCGCGCTGGTTGGGATCCGCTCACCGCCTGGCGGCAGCGCGTGCTGCGCAAATAAGACCTAAAACCGCAGCAGTGCGGAACCCCAGGTGAAGCCACCGCCAAAGGTTTCCAGCAACAGTAATTGACCGCGCTTAATGCGGCCGTCGCGAACGGCAGTGTCGAGCGCCAGTGGAATGGAGGCCGATGAAGTATTGCCGTGGTCTTGCACCGTCACCACCACGCGTTCCATGGGCATGTCCAGCTTGCGCGCCGCGGCATCAATAATGCGCAGGTTCGCCTGATGCGGCACCAGCCAGTCGATATCGCTTTTGGCAACGCCGTTTTTCTCCAGCGTTTCATTAACCAAGCGCTCCAGCGTGCGCACAGCCACTTTAAAGACTTCGCTGCCCTTCATCTGGATACCAGGATTGATGGCAGCACGGAGCTTGTCGATCCCCGACGAAGGGCCATACGGGTAACACAGCAGGTCTTTGTACTGGCCATCGGCATGCAGATGAGTGGCAATGATACCGGGCTCTTCCGATGCTTTCAGAATGACGGCGCCTGCGCCATCACCAAACAGCACGCAAGTAGTGCGGTCGCTCCAGTCCACGATGCGCGTCAGTGTTTCCGCGCCAATGACCAGTGCGCACTTGGCGTCGCCAAGACGGATGAATTTGTCGGCCAGCGACAGCGCATAAATAAAGCCACTACAGGCGGTTTCAACGGAAAAAGCCGGGCAATCATGCAAACCCAGCTGTTCTTGTACCAACACGCCAAGATTGGGAAACACGAAATCAGGCGTGCAGCTACCCACGATAATCAGGTCGATTTCCTGCACGTCGATACCGGCGGCCTCAATAGCCCGACGTGCCGCGGCGGTGGACAGGGTAGAGGTTGTCTCACCCTCCGCCGCCATGTGGCGCCGTTCAATACCCGAGCGTGAACGGATCCATTCGTCCGTGGTATCCACGATCTTCTCGAGATCGGCGTTGGTCAGTACTTTCTCTGGCAAGTAACTGCCAGTGCCCGCGATACGTGAATACATCTGTCACCTAAGCCGGTTGTAGAAGTAATTGTGCCGAGATGCGTTCCGGCAGGTGATGCCGTGCTTCCAATGCTGCAGTGACCACCGCATGGGCGAAAGCACTGGCGTCCGCTCCACCGTGCGACTTGATGACCACGCCCTGCAGACCGACGAGACTGGCGCCATTGTACCTGCCGGGGTCGAGCCGTGCCGCCACACGCCGCAGAACCGGCGTCGATAGCAATCCGGCCAGCTGCTGCAACGGGCCACGCGTGTATTCCTCACGCAGCGTACCGCGGATAAAGCGCGCCACGCCTTCAATAGATTTCAGAGCAACGTTGCCAGTAAAGCCGTCGGTGACTACCACATCGACGCGGTCACTGAAAAAATCGTGGCCTTCAACAAAACCGCAGTAATTCAGCCCGGGAGCAGCCCGCAGCAAGGCATGCGCCGCCTGGATACTTTCATGGCCCTTCAATTCTTCGGCACCGATATTCAACAGGCCAATACGTGGCTGTGCCAGGCCGCCGACTTCTTGTGCCACCAGATGCCCCATCAGGGCGAATTGCTGTAACTGGCGCGGCGTAGCGCTGGCATTGGCACCAAAATCCAATGCCCAGGTGCAACCTTGCGGCGAAGGCAAGGCCACCATCAGCGCCGGACGCTCAATCCCTGGCAAGGCACCCAGCACGAAATGCGCCATGCCCATGAGGGCGCCAGTATTGCCGGCACTGACGGCAGCCTGGGCGCGACCTGCGGCGACGGCATCGAGCGCCAGACGCATGGAAGAGTGTTTTTTGCGACGGATGGCGTCTCGCGGAGCGTCATCCATGCTGACCACCTGAGGGGCCTCCAGGACCTCGACCCGGGCCATGGCGGCTGGCCGGCCGCAGGCAGCCAAAGCCGCCCGTATCTGGCCGGCATGGCCAACCAGACACAGGCGAGTCTCAGGTGGAGTCCTGGGGTCGTCGAGGGCGCGCAAGGCACCCTCGACGCAGGGGATGCAGCCGTGGTCGCCCCCCATCACATCCACGGCGACCGTGACCGCAGTGGTCACGGAGGACACGGTCAGTCCTGCGTATCGGCCTTGGTTTCAAGCACCTTCTTACCACGGTAGTAGCCATCGCGGCTGACACGGTGACGCAGGTGCGTTTCACCCGATGTCGGCTCGGTGGACAGCGTAGGCGCGGTCAGGTGGTCGTGCGACCGGTGCATGCCGCGCTTCGACGGGGTCTTGCGGCTTTTCTGGACAGGCATGATTCAACTCCTCATTCAGTCGTCTCGAAGTACGTCGGGAATTCAGTCTTCCCGCCGCAACAAATCCTTGAGCCCCGCCAGCGGGCGCGTCGTCACTTCCACGGCGGCTGCGGGTACTTCTGTCACGGTGGCTTCCGCCTCGGACAAAACTTTCACCGCCGGCCGGCAGGCTGGGTCGCCCAGCGCATGCATCGGCACCAGCGGGAACGACAGCAGCAGCTCATCTTCCACCAGTTCGCGCAACCCGAGGCGGTGATCGGGGTGCACCACGGCCTCAAGCTCCGCGGGCACCAGCGACTCATCCTCTTCGGTCGGCACGAACACCAATTTCAGTTCTGCCACCAAAGGCAGCAGAAATATCTCGAGGCAGCGCTGACAGATCACGGTGACCTGCGCTGCCATGGATCCTTCCAGCGCAGGGAAACCCTGCACTTTTCGGAAACTGAAGCTGGCGTCAACCTGCCCTTTCGCACCCGCCAGACCAGCGGTAAAACGCGGCAACTGAGCGAGAGTGTAATGACAGACAAACTGCGACCCCTGCGCGGACAGCAGGCCGATATCGACCGGATCCGCAGGGGTCTTCAGCATGGGGGCGGTATGATAGGGATGCCGGGCGCTGCTGTCAAAAGGCCTTATGCTGCAAGCCCTTGTTTTGCGAATTGTTTTGGCAGCCCCTTTATGACCAACACCGCCCCGCTCATCCTTGGTTCGACCTCGCCCTACCGCCGCGCGCTACTGGAGCGTCTAGGCCTGCCGTTCACCGTGGCCGCCCCGGGGGTCGATGAGTTTCCCCGCCCCGGTGAGCCACCACACGGCCTGGCAGCGCGTCTTGCGGGGCACAAGGCCGAGGCGGTCGCCCGGCTCCACCCAACGGCCTGGGTCATCGGCAGCGACCAGGTCGCCGCCTTAGACGATGAGGTGCTCAGCAAACCCGGCAACGTCGACACAGCCTGCCAGCAACTGGCCATGTGCAGCGGCCGCATGGTGACCTTCTACACCGCCGTGCGCCTGCTGCAGTTCGGTACCGGCCGGCAGGAAAGCCATGTGGATACCACCCGGGTGAAGTTCCGGGTGCTGCAGGATGCGGAGATTGTCCGCTACGTGGAACGTGACCAGCCCTTGGACTGCGCCGGCAGCTTCCGCAGCGAGGGCCTCGGCATTGCGCTGTTTGAACGCCTGGAAACCGATGACCCAACCGCCCTGGTCGGGCTCCCTCTTATTTGGCTTTCCGCGGCCCTGCGGCACGCCGGGCTTGACCCACTCGGCGCGAGGTAGCTGCGTCGGCGGCTTTCTTGCGCTTGCGCTTAAGGTTACCGAGGGAATCGAGCAATTCCGCCAAATCTGCGGGCAGCGGCGCCGAAAAGGCGTACTGCTTGCCGCCTGGCCATTCGAAAGACAACGACTGCGCATGCAAGAACATGCGATTGAGCCCCGCCTCCAGCAACAAGGCATTGTCCTCACGGGTGGCGTATTTGTCGTCGCCCGCCACCGGGTGACCGGCATAGGCGGCGTGAACCCGGATCTGGTGGGTGCGGCCGGTATCGAGCTGCACCTGCAGCAGCGTCGCCATATTGCCGAAGAAATCGACCGGGATGAAGGTGGAACGGGACTCCTTGCCACGCGGATCCACGCGCACGAACCGTTCCCCACCCTGACGATTCTGGGTGGCCAGCGGTGCGTCGATCAGCTTAGTGCCATGCGGCCAGTTGCCGAGCACCAAAGTCAGGTACTGCTTTTCCATCTGGCCTTCGCGGATCAGCCCGTGGGCAATGCGCAAACTGCCGCGGTCGCGCGCCACCAACAGCAAACCGCTGGTGTCCCGATCAAGACGGTGCACCAACTCCAGCTCTTCCTGTGGCCGGGACGCCCGCAGGGCCTCAATGACCCCGAAGCTGAGCCCACTGCCGCCGTGCACGGCCAGACCAGATGGTTTGTCGATGGCCAGGAACCGGTCGTCCTGGAACACCACCGCCGCTTCAATAGCATCGATGAGGCTGCGCGGCACCTTGCGCGGTCCGGCGGCTCCCACACCCGCAGCCCCTGCCTCCGGCGCCACTTCGGCGCGCATCGGCGGTAAACGTACTTCATCGCCCGTGGCCAGTCGCTGCTCTGGTTTGGCGCGTTTGGCATTCACACGGACTTCACCTTTGCGCAGCACTCGATAGATGGCTGAGCGCGGCAAACCCTTCAATTCGCGGATCAGCCAGTTATCCAGACGCTGGCCATCCTCACCCACCCCCACGACGACGCGCACCACGCCTCGCCCACCCGGGGGAACGGCAGCCGCCTTGGGGGCGGGAGTGTCAGTCGTGGTATTCGGCATCAGGATTTCCTGTAAGACGTTGATTTTTCGTAGGAACGCTGCTAGATTCTTGAACCCAAGAGCCTACCGGGGCCAGCGTCGCGAAGCGGCGCCGGGCCGGCCAGGCTTCAGCGCGGTCCCTGGTACCGCCGCCTTGGCCACCCGCCCGCCCTGAGGGGCAGCAGGTGCCCAGCACGGGCCGGGGGCTGCATCTTAGTGGGTTGCGGCGCAACCGACCAAAAGATTTGGTCACCGTCCGTCAACCCTCGCTCGGCCCGTGGGCACTCCAGCCCACCCTGCCAGCGCGCCTTGCGGCTCCCTTAAGGGGCCCCCCGCGCGGTACGGCAAGGTGATACTAAGGAGCCACGGGCGTGAGACCCGGATACTCGACAGGACGCACCAGGCTTGCTGGCGTCACCCGTCTCTCCCCGGCGACTGGGTCGTACTACGACCCAGCCCGCTGCCCGAAAGACGCGCGACGCGCTGCGGATCATGAACATGACTCTCTCCTGCCTTGCCTACCACCGGCCCTGCCCGGTTCAAACGTGCTCCGTCGCGCTACGGTCTTCTTACGCCCATTGCCCATCGGCCCCCTCCAGAACCCAAGTAGGGGCCCATGAAGAGAATGCTTATCAATGCGACGCAGCAGGAAGAACTGCGCGTTGCTCTGGTTGACGGCCAGAAACTTTACGACCTTTCCATCGAGATCCCCTCCAGGGAACAGAAGAAAGCCAATATTTACAAAGGCCGCGTAACCCGCGTCGAGCCCAGTCTTGAAGCTGCGTTCATCGATTACGGTGCGGAACGTCACGGCTTTCTGCCGCTGAAGGAACTGTCACGCGACTGCTTCCGTCAGCCCGTGCAGGGCAACAAATACGCTATCCGTGACGTACTCACAGAAGGCCAGGAGATTTTAGTCCAGGTCGAGAAGGAAGAGCGCGGCAACAAGGGCGCAGCCCTGACCACGTTCATCAGTCTCGCCGGCCGCTTCCTGGTGCTGATGCCGAACAACCCGCGTGCCGGTGGCGTCTCCCGCCGTATTGAAGGCGAGGACCGCGAGGTCACCCGCGAGGCGATGGATGCGTTGCAAATTCCCGACGGTATGGGCGCCATCGTGCGCACTGCCGGCGTCGGTCGCACCACCGAGGAACTCCAGTGGGACCTCGACAACATGCGTGCCAACTGGGATGCCATCGCGGCCGCCGCGAAGGACCGCCAGGGCGCCTTCCTCATCTATCAGGAAAGTGACGCGGTCACCCGCGCACTGCGCGATTACCTGTCGGACGACGTGAGCGAAGTATTGCTGGACGATCCGGCGACCTTCGAGCGCAGCCGCGAGTACATGCAGCGTTTCATGCCGCCGGAGTACCTGCGGAAGTTGAAGCTCTACCAGGACGACGTGCCGCTGTTCACGCGCTACCAGATCGAGAACCAGATCGAAAGCGCCTACGGCCACAAGGTCAACCTGCCCTCCGGCGGCAGCTTGGTGATCGACCACACCGAAGCACTGGTTGCTATCGACATCAACTCGGCCCGCGCCACCAAGGGCGCCGACATCGAGACCACCGCCACCAACACCAACTTGGAGGCAGCGGATGAGATCGCCCGGCAGTTACGCCTCCGCGATCTCGGCGGCCTCATCGTCATCGACTTCATCGACATGGAGTCGACCAAGAACCAGAAGGCCGTGGAAGACCGCCTCCGCGACGCCGTCAAGCAGGATCGTGCCCGCATCCAGATCGGCCGCATCTCGCGTTTCGGTCTGCTCGAAATGTCGCGTCAGCGTCTGCGGCCGGCGCTCGAAGAAAGCACTCACATGCAATGTCCACGCTGCAATGGGCTCGGTACCATTCGTGGCATCGAAAGCCTGTCACTGGCAGTGCTGCGCCTGATCGGCGAGGAGTCGCGCAAAGACCGTACCTCGAAGGTCATTGCACAGTTACCAGTAGAGGTCGCTACCTTCCTCATCAATGAGAAGCGTCACGACCTGCGTCAGGTAGAGGAGCGTTCAGGCGTGGGCATCGTGCTCGTCCCGAACCCCACCCTCGAAACGCCGAACTACATCCTGCGTCGTGTCCGTGAAGACGAAATGAGTTTGCAGGAAAACCAGATGGCCAGCCACCAGATGGGTCGCCGCGAGGTGATCGAACTGGAAGTAGCCACAGAACGCGCCAAAAAAGCGCTGCTGGAACAGCAACAGCCGGCGGTAACGCCGCTGATGCCCACTGAGCCAGCACCAGTGGCTGCACCGCGCCCAGTACCGGTGGTGGTGGCTCCGGCCCCGCTACAGGAAGGCCCGCGCAAAGGCATTTTCTGTCGTCTGTGGACCTGGCTCTTCGGCGAATCCACCCCAAAACAGGGTGATCGTGATCAGCGCCCCGACCGCAATGACCGCAGCGGCCGCCCCGACCGCAATGGCCGCAACGACCGCCCGGACCGCAATGATCGTTACGGCCGTGGCCGCAATGACCGTAGCCGCAATGACCGTGATCGCAATGAACGTGACGCCCCCAACAATGGTGGTGACCGCGATGCCAAGCGTGATGGTCGTGATGGTCGTGGTGGCCGCGATACCAAGCGCGACGGACGCCCTGACGGTGCCCGCGAGCCACAGCCGACTCGGGACGGCGGAAGGGACGGCGGGCGAGATGCCGGACGTGAAGGTCCGCGCGATGCTCAGCGCCCCCCGCGTCAGGACGCACGCCCGCCCAGAGAACCACGGGAAGCGCGTGAACCACGTGAGCCCCGCCCACCGCAGGCGCAGCGCCCCGCGCCGTCGTCCTCTGGTGAGGATGCCGGCCGTGCTGCAGAAGCAAACGAAGACACGCTGAATGCTGCCGGTGGAGCGCCGGAAGGCGCTGCACAGGATGGCGGTGACGGCTCCAGCCGTCGGCGTCGTGGCCGGCGTCGTGGCCGTGGCGGTCGTGGTCGCGGACCTGATGGTGCACCGGGTGCAGAAGGTGGAGAGCCGACGACGGCTGCTCCCGCCCACTCGGGTAGCGAATATGGGGCGGACGTGCCGGAGATCGGCGAGTCGGGTACCTTCCCCGTACTGACGGAGCAGGAAATGCGGCGCCGTCAGGACGAGGAAGATCGCGCCTGGAATGCCTACCAGGCCGAGCAGTCACGCGAAAGCCGACGTGACCCGGCGCCCAGAACAGCACCCGCGGCCACGCCAGCCCCGGTGGCAGCACCTGTGGCAGCACCTGTGGCAGCCCCGGTGGCAGCCCCTGCAGTGGAGGACGATGACCCCACGGATACCACATTGGAGCTGCCATCGCCCTTTATGGCAGCGGCAGCCGTGGTCGCTCAGGAACCTGACATGGAATCCACCCAGCCGATTCGTATCACAACGCCCAGCGCTGCGATCGAAGCCGCCGTGGAAGCACCGGTACCCGTGGTCGACGAGTCGCCAGCACCCGTCGCTCCGGTCACTCCGCCAGCGCCTGCGGCTGACGAGCCGCCGAAGACCTAAGAATGAGCGGCCTGCTCGGCAAGCCGCTCGCCGGCCTGGCACGCGCTTTCGGTTACATTTTGTTACCGAAGCGCGTCGCCAAATACTGGCAGGAAATCAGCTTGCTCCAGCGTCTGCTGGAGCGGCTTGAGATCGACTGCGTCATCGACGTGGGCGCCAACCGTGGCCAGTACCGCGACCAATTGCGGGAGCTCGTTGGCTACCGCGGACGCATCGTCTCCGTGGAACCGCTGTCTGCGCTCGCGGCGGGTTTAAGCGCCCGTGCTGCCCAGGAAGATCCGCTCTGGGAAGTGCATGCCTGCGCGCTTGGGGCGACACCCGGAACTGCGACACTCAACGTCATGGCCACCGATGTCTTCAGCAGCTTTCTGCAACCCGATGCAAGCGCACCCTTTGCCGCTGCCAATACCGTGGTCCGCAAGGAGGTCGTTGAGGTACGCACCTTCGCTGCTTTGTTACAAGACCTCCAGCAACGGCACGGCGTCCGCCGGCCGTTCCTGAAACTGGACACCCAAGGTTTTGATCTGGAAGTACTCCGCGGCGGAGAGTCCGTCTTGTCGCAGCTGCTAGGACTGCAAACGGAAGTGGCCATCAAGCCCTTGTATGCGGGCATGCCCACGGTGCGCGACACACTGGAGGCATTGGAGCGCTATCAGTTCGATATTGCCGGCTTTTCCCCCATCGCGCCTGGCACACAATTTCCGCGCGCAGTGGAAATGAACTGCTTCGCTGTACACAAGAGCGTTAAATGACCGCTCCGGTGGTGCGTCCGCTCACCGCCTGCATCATTACGCTGAACGAGGCAGCGCAACTCGCCGACTGCCTGCGTTCACTCGACTTCTGCGATGAAATTATCGTCGTGGACTCCCACTCCACTGACCAGACCCGCGAGATTGCCCTATCAATGGGCGCACGTGTCATTGAGCGCGACTGGCCTGGGTACCGCTCCCAGAAGCAGTTCGCGGTGGACGCCGCCACCCACGACTGGGTGGTCAGCCTCGACGCTGACGAGCGCCTGTCAGAAGGACTGCGCGAGGAAATCATGCGCCTGCGCGAAGCGCCCGCCACAGCCGGTGTGGTGGGCTACCGCATGCCGCGCATGACGCGCTACTTCGGCGAATGGATACGCCACGGCGACTGGTACCCGGACCGCCTCCTGCGCGTGTTCGACCGCCACCGGTGCCGCTTCGGTGGCGAGGAAGTGCACGAAAAGGTAGTGCCTCAAGGGAAGGTGGGCAGCCTGCGCCACCGCATCCTCCACGATTCCTACGAAGATCTGGACGACCAACTGGCCAAGCTGCAGCGCTATGCGCGGCTGTGGGCCGAAGCCCGCCACGCCAAGGGGAAGCGGGCCAGTCTGGTGGAAATCTTCTTCAACCCGTTCTGGCGGTTCTTCCGCGCCTACATGCTGCGCCTCGGCCTGCTCGATGGCTGGCGCGGCTTGTGCATCGCGTTTATCGAAGCCAACTACGTAAGGCAAAAGTATCTGCGCCTCTGGATACTCCAAAAAACCGCAGATCGCAGCCAAGAAACGCCGTTTTCCGACAAGTGACGCCGGTAGCGGTAGACGTATTCTCTAGGTGCGCTGCAGAACTGCTGGGTTACGCTCCAGCGACACGCTTTCGTCACGGCCAGCTGCCGCCCCAGCTCGTCAGGCTTACTGAGCCAACAGCATGCGTTCCACCGCCACCGCATCAGCTTCCGTGTCCACGCCAGGCCCCGGCACTACTACCGCAACGGCCACCGCAATCACCAAGCCATTCTCCAGCGCGCGCAATTGTTCCAATCGCTCCGTCAATTCCAGTGGCGAGGGCGCCCAGGCAGCCAGCTGCCGCAACGCCCCCACGCGATAGGCATACAGGCCTACATGGCGTAACGCGCCCTCGAAGGCCGTCTGGCTGTGCAGCCCAGCCGGCGCACTGTCACGCGACCACGGAATGGGGGCACGGCTGAAATACAGCGCGCGGCCGTTGGCCGCAGCGACTACCTTCACCACATTCGGATCAATAAACTCGTGCAGACCGTGAATAGGTGTCGCTAGGGTAGCGATATCCGCACCCTCGTCCGTCATCAGCAATGCGGCGGCCTGCGCAACGTTCTCTGGCGGCAGTAATGGCTCGTCACCCTGCACGTTAATGACCAGTTCATCGTGACGCCAACCCTCAAGCGCCGCAACTTCCGCTAACCGATCCGTGCCAGATACATGTTCGGGGTCGGTCATCACGACGCGTGCGCCAAAGGCGGCACAAGCGCTGGCTACCCGTGCATCATCCGTAGCAATGATCACCTCAGCCGCCCCAGAAGCACAGGCGCGCGCATACACATGCTGCACCATCGGCTGACCCGCCAGTAAACGCAACGGCTTGCCCGGCAAGCGCGTCGACGCGTAGCGGGCTGGAATCACCACGCGAAACGGCGTACTCATCCGGTTTTCAGCAGCGCGTCATCACTGGCCAAGACCCGCGCCTCGTCTTCCAGCATCACCGGAATACCGTCGCGGATCGGAAAGGCCAATCGATCAGCACGACATACCAGCACCGCTGCGGCACGCGCGTACTGCAGCGGTCCTTTGCACGCCGGACAGGCGAGCAGGTCAAGTAATTTTGGCTCCATGAGTACAGTCTCTCCATTCAACCAACGACGGCCAACACCGCCTGCAATAACTGCTCGCCAGCGCCAGCGGCGAACTGCAACTCCGCCTCCACCCGCCACCAATCCGGCCCAGCGAAGCCTGCACATTTGACGGCGTCTTTGTCCGTCATGAGCACCGTGCCTTCCAATCCAGAAAAATCTTCAGCCGTGAAGGCATGATGGTCTGGGAGCGCACGAACCGATGCCAGCATAACGCCGGCCGCCCGCAAGCCCGCAAAAAAACGTTCCGGGTGGCCGATGCCCGCCACGACGTGCGCCCCCGAAAAACCGGCCGCCGCGGTAAAAGCGGCCAATGGGCGCCGTTCACCACTGCGCAGATTAACCGCCAAGCGTGGCTGCACCGCACAATGCAGCACGGTGGCACGCCGCGCCCAATCCGGGACGCTGAAAGCTGCCGCCGCCGCCGCCACACCGACCACAGCACCCTCCCCGCTAATAGCAGCGCCGTGATTAAACAGAACGATCTGGCCGGGTCCGATGAAATCTGGCAGCTCGCGCAATGGCCCCGCCGGAACGCAGCGCCCAGTTCCCAGTAATGGCGAGCGCGTGGCGTCCACCACGACAATTTCCAATCGCCGCGGCAGCCGCCAATGCTGCAGACCATCATCGGACAGCACCACGCTCACTTCCCCGATTAAAGCCGCTGCTGCAGCAAGCCGGTCTCGACCGACTACTACCGGACAACCGGTCTGTGCGGCCAACCATGCTGGCTCGTCACCGACCGTCGTCACGGAATCTCCCGGCAGGACGCGCCGCACCTTCAAGCTCGCTCGCCCATGCCCACGAGACACCAGACCTACCCGTTGGCCACGAGCCAGCAGTTGTCTAGCAAGCCAGGCCACTACCGGTGTCTTGCCGGTACCACCCACCGTGAGGTTACCGACGACCACGACCGGCGGCAGCAAGAGGCCATCGACTAGCGGCCTGCCCAGCATGTGCCGCACCGCGCGTTGCCGGCGTCGGCGAGCGACAGCAGCGACACACCAAGCAAGCGGCATCAGCACCGTGACCCACCAGCGCTGGCAGCGACTACGCTCCAAGGCACCGTACCAGGCCTGCACCACCCAGTGTTCGAGGCCGCCACGGCGCAGCAAGCTAATCACGCGTCGAAGCGCATCCGGTGAAGGGCCGCATACGCCCCGCCGTGCGCGATGAGCTCTGCGTGGGTGCCTTGCTCCAAGCAGCGTCCTTCGTCGATGACGACGATAAGATCGGCATGTTCTACGGTCGACAGCCGATGCGCGATCACCAGCGTGGTACGCCCGCGTTTAAGCGTTTCCAGCGCTGTTTGGATAATGTGCTCAGATTCCGTGTCGAGGGCGCTGGTCGCTTCGTCGAGGATGAGCACTGGTGCGTTCTTAAGCAAAGCCCTCGCGATGGCAATGCGCTGCTTCTGGCCACCCGATAACAACGAACCACGATCACCAACGGGCGTATCGAGCCCCTGCGGAAACGCCTCGGCAAACTCAAGAACGTGGGCTGCACGCGCAGCCGCGATCACTTGCTCTTGGGTCGCCTGCAGCGTGCTGTAGACAATGTTGTCGCGAATGCTGCCATTGACCAGAATGACATCCTGCGAGACCAGACTGACATTGTCGCGCAAGGCAATTCGTGGATAGTCGCGGACATCATGCCCATCGAGGAGTACCGACCCTGGCGCGGGGTCATGGAAACGCGGCAACATGCCCACCAGGGTAGTTTTGCCACCGCCAGAACGGCCAACAATGGCCACGGTTTGTCCGGCCCGGGCATAAAAGCTGACCCCCTTGAGGACCTGCCCTTTTTCGGTGTCGTAGGTGAAGTACACGTCCCGGAACTCCACCTCACCCACGGCACGCCCCAGTGGTCGGTCGCCCCCGCGGTCCTCGATCGGCGTATCCAGCATCTGGAACACACTGGCCCCGGCAGCAATACCTTGCTGCAACGGGCCAAACACCTGAACCAGTCGCCGCAGCGGTGCGGTGATCAGCATGAGGCCGGTGAGGAAGGACATGAAGGCGCCCACGGTCATGGTGTGCGCCAACACGCCACGGATGGCAATATAAAGCACGCCAGAGAGCGCCAGGGCAGTAATGAGCTGCACGGTCGGGTTACTGATGGCTCGCGCGCGAATGAGCTTCATGTTCTGAAAGCGGTTCTGTTCATTCACCGTGGCGAACTGCGCTGCCTGATGTTCCTGCGCATTGAACACTTTGACCAGACGATGACCATCGATGGCTTCTTTAGCCACTCGGGTGACATCCCCCATCGATCCTTGGATACGGGTGCTATAGCGGCGAAACGCGCGGTTCACGAGGCGGATGAGCGTCGCGATAACCGGGGAAATCAGGAAGGCAAATGCCGCCAGCTTCCAATTAAGCCAGAAGATATAGCACAGCAAACCCATGATGGTCAGCGTGTCACGAATGAACACAGTCAGCGCATTGGTTGCAGCCTCTGCCACCAGTTCAGTATTGAAGGTCAGCTTTGAGAGCAGCTGCGCTCCCGCCTCACGATCGTAATACGCCGTGGGCAAGTCGAGACAATGGCGAAACAGGTCACCGCGAATCTTCTGGATCACTTTACGTCCGACGAACCCCGGGGCATAGGCCGAGAGATAATCGCCCACACCGCGAATGGCAAACAGCACCACGAGGCCGACCGGCACGATCAGCAGGGTGCTCGGGTCGTGCTCGACGAAAGCGCCATCGAGAAAACGCTTGACCCACCAAGCCATGGCGGTGTCGACGCCAGCGAACAGCGCCATGCCAAACACACCCAGCGCGAACATGGCCCAATGTGGGCGAGCGTAGGTCAGCAACCGCCGCCAGACCGCCCAAGGGTCGTCCGCCAGGCTGAAGTTAGTGACCGGGATAGGCGTTTCGCCAGGACGAGCCATGTTTAGTGACCTCCATCAGGTGCCGCCACCGATTCGCCCTGCAGAGTTGCAATATTGACCTGCATAAACCCGAGTTTTCCTGCCACATCCATGGCGGTGATCACAGCCTGATGGGTAGCACGTGCATCTGCGCGCACCGTCACCTGCCGACCGCGTGTGCCGCCACGACTAGCCGCGATACGCTCGAGAGCTTCACGCAAGGTGGCAGGACTGCTATTGGCCAGCACCCGGTCATTCACCCGGTATTCGCCATCCACCGTGACCGTAATCACGATCGCATCCGCCAGCCGTCGCTCAGGCGCCGCACTGGACTGCGGCAAGCGCAACTGCAGACGCCCATCCACGGTAAAGCTGGTGCTGACCATGAAGAAAATAACCAGCAACAGCACCACGTCGATGAGCGAGGTGAGATTGATCTCCGGATCTTCTTGGCGACGGGGCTGGAAGCGCATCGTCAACCGTCCGCTTCGGACACCGGCACAGCGGGGCGTGGTTTCACCGCACGCTCAGCACGCGCCTGTAAGTCCAGCGCCTGGATGAGCAGCAATGCTTCCTTTTCCATGTCGACCACCAAGCCATCCACCCGGCCGCGCAGGTAGCGATAGCCGATCAATGCCGGAATGGCGACTAACAGACCCGCGGCCGTGGTGATCAATGCCTCGCCAATGCCGCCCGCCAGCACCCGTGGATCGCCCACGCCCTGGGAAGTGATGGCGTTGAATGCCGAGATAATTCCGGTGACTGTCCCGAGCAACCCGAGCAGTGGCGACACCGCGGCGATGGTGCCCAGTGGATTGAGAAAGCGCTCGAGTTCATGCACGACATGCCGGCCGGTGTCTTCAATACTTTCCTTGATGATGTCGCGGCTGCGGTGCCGGTTGGACAGGCCAGCGGCGAGCACTCGGCCCAGCGGCGAGTTTTGCTCAAGCATGCTCACATGGCGGTCGGTGAGCTGCCGCGCTTCGATGAGCTTCCATACTTTACCGGCGAGGTCGGGCGGCAGAACGCGGCGCTCCTGCAGGCTCCACAGTCGCTCTGCCAAGATGGCGGCAGCGATGATGGAGCACAGGAGAATCGGCCACATGACCGGACCACCGGTCTTGAAGATTTCCCACATGGGGCGAAGACGCTCCTGAGCTCGATGTCGGACCAGCAGGGATGATACCGCGCCCGGCATCACCCGGGGGGGCGCCACCAGCGGGGCTCACCAAGACGTGCCGCACTCACCCTCGCAGGTCCAGTCTGCGGCAGCGTGACCGTCACGGCGCCGTGCTCACCCGTGACCCACACCCGCCGACCGGCGTCCTGCCAACCCTGCCGCACCGCCGGCTTGGGAAACCCCCAGCGGTTACGGTAGCCGGCCGAAATCACGGCCTCGCCAGTCCCCTGTGGCAGCTGTGTGGCCCAACGCAAGGCAGTGCCGGAGGCGGTGGTACTGCCATGGTGCGCCACCAGCACCAGGGTCGCCGGTGGCAGGCCAGCCGCTACCAACCGCTCTTCCACCGGGCGCGGAATATCGGCCAGTAGCAAGGCGCTATGCCGTAGGCCGGCCACCTGCAGCACACAGGAGCCCGCGTTATCATCCCGCTCCACCGCGGCGCCAGGATGTAGAAAGGTAAAGCGCACACCGTCTCGGCGCCAGCTCAGCCCTGCGCGACACGGCGACTGCGTGTGGTTCGCGGCCCCATCATCCCCACCCCACCAGACGGTGGCCTGCGGAAACCGTTCCAGCACGGGTCGTAATCCGCCGGCATGGTCATTGTCGGCGTGACTGACCACGATCGCCTGCAACTCATGCCAGCCACGTGCACGCAAAAACGGCACCACCACCCGCCCACCGGCATCTGCCTCGGGGCCGTACACCGGGCCGGGATCAAATACCCAGGCGCTGTGCGCCGTTTCAATGACGGCCGCACTGCCCTGGCCCACATCCAGCATCGTGACCGTGAAGCCACCCACGGCAGGTCGCACCGGCGGCCAGAGCAACAACAGACACCACAGCAACGCGGCTAGCACGCGGATTCGCCGCCATAGCAACGGCGTACACGCCGCGAGCGCACACACCACCGCCACCATGGCTCCCGACCAGGACAAGGCCGGCAGGCTCCAACCTGCACCTGGCCACGCGGCCGCCGCTGCCAAGCCTTGCACCAGCACACCCAGCCCGACCGCCACCGCATGGACGGCATTGCCAGCCAGTGCCGGGGCCACCGCCACCATCAGGGTCACCAGCAACACCGCCGGCACCACCAGCCAGGTACACAGCGGGATGGCCAGCGCATTCACCGGCAGGCTCACCCACGAGGGACTGCCCACCGAACCGGCCAACACCGGCGTGAGCACGGCCGTCACGGCGCACTGCGTCAGCAGAAAGAGGCGCCAGTGGCTGCCACCACGGGCGAGCAGCCCGCGTGGAGGTGCCACCGCCGTGCGCACCTGCCCGGCCTCCGCCCACAGCAGTGCCCCCACCGCCCCAAACGACAACCAAAACCCCAGCAAGGCGGGCGCAAACGGCTCCAGTAACAAACCGGTGACCAGCGCAGCAGACCAGGCCTCGCTGATGCCCGCCTGACGCCGCAGCAAACGCACCGCGAGCGCCACGGCCAGCATCCACACCGTCCGCAAGGCCGGCAAGTTACCACCCGCCAGTAACGCGTAAGCAAAGGCGGCCAACACCGCCAAGCTGGCCACACCCACCCCTAGGGCCGCCGGTGGTACTGCGCGGCCACGCCCCTGCACCCAGCGCGCCACACTGAGGACGAGCCACGCAAACAGCGTGACATGCAGCCCCGAGATCGCCACCAAATGCGACACGCCCGTGAGCGAAAACAACCGCCACTGCACATCCGGCACCGCGTCCTGAAAGCCCAAGGCCAGCGCCAGCAACAAGCCCGACCCTTGCACGGCCAGTGCCGCATCGACCACTACCGTGCCGGTATCCGGCGGCGGCGCCGCTCGGATGGCGCTAGCACGCAAGCGTTCAGCCAGTGTGCTGCGCACGCGCTGGACGGCGAGCAAGAGACGATCACGACCCCGCACGCACGACGGTGCCACCACACGCTGCGCGCTGCGCACCGTCCCCGTCGCGTCGATGCCCTCCGCCAGCAACCCCAGCGCGTAGTCACGTCCGTTGGGGTTCACTAAACCCCGCGGCGCCCGCAGGCGCGTCTCGATGCGCCAAGTCTCGCCAGCCAACGGCCGCTGACGCGTGTGGTACCACCCAAGCCGGACCTGTCGCACGCGAGCCGCGCCCGCCAGCACCCGTCCGTCGAAACGCACCCGGTCAGCGCGGATTTCCGGCAGTGTGGTGACACACAACTGCAACGACACGGTCGCCGACTCTTGCCTCACCGGCCAGCGGTGCGCCAACGCCGCCTGTGCCTGCCAGCTGAAATGCGCATAGCCCACGAGCGCACCGAGCAGTAAACCGGACAGATAACGCTGCCGGCCGGCCTGAAGGCTCACCGCACATAGGAGGCTCGCCGCCGCCAGGCCACCGACCCGCCAGACAGTCAATGTCGGCAGCTGTGACCAGGTGAGTCCCCAAGCAGACAGCGCTGCCCAGGCCAGAGCGAACGGCAACCACGGCATGCGGACAGTGTGGCCCGGCACCCACTACCTACCCGGGCGGCAATCGAGCGTCTACAGACTAGAAGGCGAGCGTGCAGGCACGCGTCGCGTCATTTCGTGTCAATCAATCGCCCTTCACTCAGCATGACGCGGCGCTCCATGCGTGCTGCCAGTCGTTCGTCATGAGTCACCACCACCAGGCTGGTCCCCAGTTCGGCATTCAGTTCCAACATCAGCGCAAACACGGCTGCAGCATTACGGCCATCTAGATTGCCGGTGGGCTCATCCGCTAGCAGCAGCGCTGGACGCGTCACCAGCGCACGGGCCACCGCTGCACGCTGCCGTTCACCGCCGGACAGCTCCGCAGGCCGATGCTGCAAGCGCGGGCCCAAACCCACCCGTTCCAGTAACGCCTGCGCTGTCGCCAGCGCCTGCTGCGGCGGATCGCGCCGGATCAGCAGCGGCATCGCCACGTTCTCCAGCGCCGTAAATTCTGGCAACAGATGATGAAACTGGTAGACGAATCCTACCGCCCGATTGCGCAGCTGGCCGCGCGCCGCTTCCCCCAGCGCCGTCATGGATTCGCCGCAGATCACGACACTACCGCGCGTCGGTAAATCCAGCCCACCCAACACCTGCAACAGCGTGGTCTTGCCAGACCCAGAGGCACCGACCACTGCGATGCGCTCACCCCGGCGCACCGTGAACTCCACTTCGTCCAACACGCGCAACACGGCTGGGCCAGAATGAAATTCTTTCACCAGGCCCGTGGCCAAAAGCACCGGCGCGGTGGGCTGAGCAAAGTCCGTGTACATGGTCATTCCTGGCGCAAGGCCTGTGCAGGGGCCAGGCGCGAGGCGCGCCAAGCCGGATAAAGTGTCGACAATGCCGCCAGCCCCAGCGCTACCAGACTGACGGCCAGCACCTCCGCAGGTTCTACCCGGGATGGCAAATCACCAATCAGGTACACGCGGCCATCAACGAGCGTGGTGTTGAAGAAATACTCGAGTCCATGCACCAGCGCGCCGATATTCCAAGCGACGAGCAAACCCAGTACCACGCCGACACCGGTGCCCAGAGCGCCCAGGGCCAGTCCTTGCAGCATGAAGGTCCGCAGCACTCCTCCCGGGGTGGCACCAAGCGTGCGCAAAATGGCGATATCCGCGCCTTTTTCCTTCACTACCATCACCAGTGTGGCCACAATATTAAAGGCAGCCACGCCCACCACCAGCAACAAGATGACAAATAAAATGCCCTTGGTGACTTGGATGGAACGGAAAAAATTCGCATGCTTGCGCGACCAGTCACTGACATAGACGCCCCCACCCAAGCGCACAGCCACTTCGTGCACCCGGCTGCCGGCCTGAAAGGGATCATCCAGCGCCAGCCGCAAACCCGTCACCGCGTCACCCAACTGGTACAAACGGGCTGCGTCTTGCAGATTGATTAATAGCAAGCCGTGATCGTATTCGTACATACCCACATCAAAGATGGCGGCGATCGTCAACCGTCGCAGTCGTGGCACGACGCCCGCGGGTGTGGCATTACCACGCGGCACCACGAGCACGACCCGATCGCCCACGTGCACTCCCAGCGACTCCGCCAACTGCCGGCCAAGCGCCACACGCCAACGGCCCGGCTGCAGATCCCTGAGTTGTCCGGCCAGCAGATGCTCGCCAAGACGGCCTACTCGCGCCTCCGCCAGCGGGTCGATGCCACGCACCACCGTACCTAACGGACCCGCACTATCGCCTGCGCCTGCGGGCTGCTCCGCCATCACCAAGCCCTGGTCTTCAATATACGGCGCGACTGCAACCACGCCTGGCGCGCTCGCCGCCACCCGCTGCTGCGCACGCCAGTCCGGCAGGCGACCGTCCAAACCGCTGACCGTGGCATGGGAAGCGACCCCTAGAATGCGTTCACGCAGCTCCTGCTCAAAGCCGTTCATGACCGACAGCACCACAATGAGTACCGCCACGCCCAGCGCAATACCGCCCAACGCCACCCCAGAGATGAACGACAGAAAGCCACCCCCGCCGAGTGCGCGCCGCGCCAACCGCCATTCGTAGGGCATGCCGTTCATTCGTAACGCAGCGCCGCCGCCGGGGACGTGGCCGCCGCACGCCGCGCCGGGTACAACGTGGCCAGCCAGGTCAAGGTGAAAGCGGCGGTAGCAATGGCCACCACATCGGTCCAGTGCGGGTCGGAGGGAATGGCCGTTTCGTAGTAGACCGCCGCGTCAAACACCTGAAAGCCAAACAGGTGCTCCAGCCACGGCACGATGCTGTCCACATGATTGGCCAGTAAGAGCCCAAACACCACCCCCAGCGTGGCACCTGCCCAACCAATGACCAGCCCCTGCACCATGAATACTTGCAGCACCGCGCGCGGCGTCAAACCCAGTGTGCGCAAGATAGCGATGTCCGTGCGTTTGGCACGCACCACCATGACCAGCATCGCCACAATATTGAAGGCCGCTATCGCTACCACCAGCAACAAGATGGCCGTCACCATCCGTTTCTCAATGCGTATGGCATGAAAGTACGTGGCGTTGTCATCGGTCCAGTCGCGCACTTGGATAGCGGGGCCCACTGCCCGCTCCAGCGCCGCGCGCAGCTCGGGCACTTGCAAGGGGTCTGGCAGGCTCAGCCGCAATCCGGCGGGATGCACCGCTCCCTCGCCACCGCCGAGGGTGTAAGCATCGTCCAGATGCACCAACGCCAGACCGGCATCATGGTCGGCAATGCCGGCTTCAAACACGCCTGCCAGCGTAAACACCCGTAACTGCGGCGTCAGATCGAGCGCGCCATGACGACGCCCGGGAACGAGTACCGTGACCGCATCGCCTACCTGCACACCCAGCTGATCGGCGAGGCCAACCCCCAGCACGATCCGCTCCAGGCCCGGTTGCAAGGCATCGAGTCGTCCTTCCACCATCGCACGGGCCGCAGCGGAGACCCCCTGTTCACGGCGTGGGTCAATGCCGCGCACCAGCGCGCCTGTCATTTCGCTGCCACTGGACAGCAACGCCTGCTGATCAATAAAAGGCGCACTGGCCCCTACGGGCAGACCCGCCGTCCGTAGTCGCGCCACCACGGGCGTCCACTGCGCCTCCGTCAGCGGCGGGGTGCCGGGAGTCGCCATCAAGGTAACCGGCGCTCCCATGGCCAGCAGGCGCCCCCGCAGCTCTCCTTCGAAGCCGTTCATCACCGACAGGATGGTGATGAGCGCAGCCACTCCCACGCACACGCCAGCCAGCGACAGCCAGCTACTGAAGGAGACAAAGAACCCGGCGTCGCGCGAGCGCACGTAGCGCAGGCCAATTGCCAGCGGAAGGAAACGAGAGAACATCCGGCTATTGTGCGGGACACTCAGGCGACAGGCAAAGTACGTCGCCGCCACCACCACCAGACCCCGAGCAATGCCAGCGACAGCACGCCCCAAACCGCCACGGGACGCCAGCGCGGCAGATAGACATTAACCACCGCATTAATGAGTACCTGCTGCACGGGTTCGTAGCCCGGTGGCATCGGCAACACCTTGTTTGCCGCCGCATAAGCGGCGTAATCGGCTTGCAGCTCACGGAAGGCTGCTGGCTGCTGGAGACGCAAATCGCGCGTTTCGCCCGGATCCAGCATCAGGTTATAGAGATGCCATTGGTTATCGCCGACCGGCGGCAATAGTTTCACCAGCTTCAGATCACCCTTGTACAAAGCCGCATTTCCCGACAATTCATACCCCACGGGTTCATCGGCCGCGTAGGTGTGCGTAGCGCGCGCTTGCAGCACCGGCAGCAGACTATGGCCTCCCAGCGGTTCGACCGAGTGCCCAGCGTAGGTGGCTGCGGGGCCTGGAGTGCCGGTCAATTCGAGCAGCGTCGGCACAATGTCTTGCACCTGTGCGAACTGGTGATGCACCGTTCCCGGCGTACTTCCGGGGACGCCACTGACAATCAGCGGTACCCGCACCCCGCCTTCATCGGCGTAGAACTTATAACCCGCCAGCGGCGACGCAGCTGCGGTGGCCCACCCCGGACCGATGACGCCGTAGGTGCCTTTTTCGCCCAATCGCGCTGGATCGCGGGAGTATTGCGTGGACAGCCATAAAGCCCCCGCCCAGTTAGCATAGGGGTCTGAGCCTTCCGGTCCGTTATCCGACAGAAACACGAACACCGTCTTGGCATACTGACCCGTGGCCTGCAGATGCTGCACCAGCCGACCGACCTCAAAGTCCATCGCTTCGGCCATGCCTGCATAGACCTCCATGTTGCGCGCACTGGTCTGCTGTGCGGCGGCATCGAGTGACGACCAGCGCGGGGTGCTGCTCAAACGGCCCATCGGCACGCCGGCTGGCACAACACCCAAGGCCACCGCACGCT
Organism: Gammaproteobacteria bacterium; assembly: GCA_947469285.1. GTDB lineage: Bacteria > Pseudomonadota > Gammaproteobacteria > Steroidobacterales > Steroidobacteraceae > CAIOHZ01. Next base: position 37,606 of record CANIOW010000010.1, on the reverse strand, counting down.
GTCGCCGTGCCTCGCGCAGCACTTCCCAGCCGGCGGCGTAACGGCCACGATAATGCGCCGTGAACGCGCGTGGTGCCTGCACCGGCAAGTGGTTGGCCTGAAACCCCACATAAGCAAAAAACGGCTGCGGACGCCCAGCATCAGCCACCAGAAAAGCCAGCAGACGATCGATAAAAAACCGTGAGGAATAAAAGTTAGCGGGCATGCGCGCCGGGCGACCCTCCGCGTACCAGTGCACCGCATCGGTCACCCCGAGATAACGCTGACCGGTCTCCCAATTATCTGACCCGCTGTCGGCTTGGATGAGTGAATGATCAAAACCGCGAGCCGGAGGCAAATTGTGCGGTTCGCGGCCAACATGCCATTTGCCCGTGACGTAGGTGCGATACCCGCGGTCTTGCAGCAAGTTCGCCACCGTGACCACATGGCGATCTAGGACCGTCAAGTAGCCCGGCTGCCCCAGATGCGCTTGTGGAATGGTTTCCCGCATGTTGCCCACCCCATTGCGGTGGTGGTCGACGCCCGTCAGCAACATTGACCGAGTGGGCGAACAAGAGGCCGCAACATGGAAATTACTGAAACGCACGCCGTGGCGCGCCAGCGCGTCAATGTTGGGCGTGGCGATCTCGCCGCCAAAAGCGCCCACGTCGGTAAAACCCCAATCGTCCGCTACCAGCACCACAATATTCGGCCGTGAGTCCAAGGCGACGTCACGGGTCGGCAGGTCGCGGCTGCCCGCCTGCACCGGCACCGAACACGCAAACCACAGCGCATAGGTCAAAGCAGCGCGCTGCAAGGACCACCCGGCCATCGAGGCGGTCATGCGCCCCAGAGATCGCGGCCACCGATTGCTGGGGTGTTCTGTGTAGGCGATACGCTTATAAAGCAAATACGCCCGGGTTTTTCCGGTGAAATACGACCATTGCCAGCCGCGTAGCAGGAAAGGCTTGGTCATGGCAGGCTTTCCATCCTCTTGCACCAGAAGGTAGACGGTCGTATCGTCCATCAGCCAGCGACCAGTAGCAAGCGGCGGCGGCCAGCTTAAACGAGGGGGAGGTCAATGATTGATCGGGGTAGCTTACCGGTCCTGCGGGACGTCCTGCGCACGCCGGAAGAGCGCTTTTCCGCACTGCCAGACTTTCCGTATACGCCACATTACACGCTCGTCGGTGGCCTGCGCATCGCGCATATCGATGCTGGCCCTCAGGATGCCCCGCCCATCCTGCTGTTGCATGGTGAACCAAGCTGGTCATTTCTGTACCGCCATGTCATCCCGGGCCTCGTGGCCGCCGGTCACCGCGTCATCGCCCCGGACCTCGTGGGCTGTGGCCGTTCGGACAAGCCCGCCCACCCGGCGGACTACAGCTATCGCCGTCATGTTCGCTGGATGAATGCCTGGCTGCTCCAGCACGACCTGCGTGAAGTGACACTCTTTTGCCAAGACTGGGGATCGCTGATCGGCCTGCGCATGGCCATGGACCATCCCGAGCGGTTCGCGCGTCTCGTGCTGGCCAATGGCGGACTGCCCACCGGCGAGGGGACCGTGCCGCGTGTGTTCAAGATCTGGCGGGCATTCGCGCGCTGGAGTCCCTGGTTCCCCGTCGGTCGAATCGTCGCCACCGGCTGCGTTCGCACTCTGTCAGCGGCAGAACGCGCAGCCTACGACGCGCCGTTCCCGAACGCGCGCTATCAATCCGCCGTCCGCAGCTTCCCCTCCTTCGTTCCTACTTCCTTGCGCGACCCTGAACACGAACGCAATCAGGCAGCCTGGCGCTGCCTTGAAGCCTGGCAAAAACCCTTCCTGACCTTATTCAGCAGCCGCGACCCCATCACCCGTGGCCTCGAGGGCGCGTTTCAGCAACGGGTGCCAGGCGCGCGTGGCCAGCCGCACGACGTGTTGCACCAGGCCGGGCACTTCCTGCAGGAAGACTGTGGCCCTGAACTGGCGCGACGCATTGACGCTTTCGTGCGCAGCACACCGTCAGCCGCACCGACCAGCGCTCCTGCGGCTGCCACGGTGGGCGTGTCTCACCACACCACTGTTCCGTGAGCCGCCTCGGCGTTGCATTCACCACGGCCATCACCAGCCCGCAGTTGCGCCGGATCGTACGCCGTTGGCACGGGCTGCAGGGCAGCGCCGAGCTGCACTACTTTCATGACACGTCTGACCCGTACGGTGCGCTGACCGCGGCTTTGCTGCCCGCACTGCTGGCAGCCTATGCCGTGCGCTTGCAGCCGCATCTGGTACCACCACCCTCTGCCGCCTTCGCGCCCGATCGCTTGCGCCTGCAGCGCTGGTCACTGCGCGATGCGGAACAGTGGCGAGTAGCCAGCGGTCTCCTCCCCCACCCCCTGCAAGAGCCTTCTCTGGCCCAGCTAGCACAAGCCAGAGAAGGTCTGGCCGTGAGCCTGCGCGATGGTGATTTCGCAACCGTTGCCGGCGCCCTCAGCGCCGCACTGTGGTGCGCCGGCGAACTACCGACCCTGCCCAGCCCCACCGACCTGGCCGGCACTGACGAGCGGCAGGGTGAGGCCGAGCAGCGGCGTCGGGGCGGCTACCTAGGTGCCAGTTTTTGGTTTCGTGGCGAATGGTTCTGGGGCTTGGACCGTTTGCCCCGGCTACTGGAGCAGCTGCACGCGGCGGGGTTACAGCGTGGGCCGCTGCCCTTCACCGCACCCACCTTGACGCCAAAGAACCGGACCGCGATACGTCCCTACCACGGGCCGGATACTGCCGACGCACCCGTCGCGAGCCAGCGATCGCCTGCCGTGCCAGTCCTGGACTTCTGGTGCTCACTGCGCAGTCCCTACACCTATCTTGCTCTTCCCCGCATTCGCGCCTGGGCCACCAGTGGCGCCGTGGAGGTGCGCCTGCGGCCCGTCTTACCGATGGTGATGCGCGGCCTTGCCGTGCCACTACGAAAACGCCTCTTTATCCTGCGCGACGCCAAACGCGAGGCGGAACACCTCGGGCTCCCCTTTGGCCGCGTCGCCGATCCGATCGGGCGACCCACCGAACGTGGACTGGCAATCTTGCACGAAGTGCTCATCACGGACGGCACACTGGCAGCGCTGGATTTTGCTGAGTCTTTCCTGCGCGGAGTGTTTGCCGAAGGCATCGACGCTGGCAGCGATTCTGGATTGGCGCACCTCGCGGCGCGCGCGCATGTTGCGCCTGCCACGCGCACCCGCGCATTGCATAGCTCGGCCTGGCGCGCAGCGGCCGAGAGTCACCGCGAAGCGTTGCTGGCCACCGGCTTATGGGGCGTACCAACGTTTCAAGTACCAGGCTTTGCGGCACAATGGGGGCAAGACCGCCTGGATCTGATCGAACAACAATGGCGCGCATTTCCAGCATGACGGCAGCACCGGATACCCAGCGCGGCCGCGCCCGGCTACGCCGGGCAGCCCTCTGGTTGGCCGTCGTGGCGGCGCTGTTCGCCACCACCTTCCTGCTACTCGGCGGGCGCGAAGGCCTCATACTCTGGTATGTCCGGTATTTTATTCGGACCGAAGGCGCTCCCACGCAGACTGTGCACTGGCAGGTAGCACCCAGCACTGCCGCTCGTAGCCCCTTACCGCGCTTAGACAACGCCTTAGCGTTACTCGACACCGGGGCTGTTCCCCAGCCGCCCAATATCGTTCTGATCGTGGCAGATGATCTTGGCATCCATGACCTGACGCTGCATGGTGAGGGGATTGCCAAAGGCCTCGTACCCACTCCCAATATCAATCGCCTCGCGCTACAGGGTGCCGAGTTCACCACCGCCTATGCCGGCAATGCCACCTGTTCACCCTCACGCGCTGCCCTGCTCACCGGACGCTACGCCACCCGGGTCGGTGTCGAGTACACCCCTGTTCCCGTGGCATTTTCACGGGCCTTGGCCGCGCATCGCAGCCAAGGCCAGCGCCACCAGAATATCTTTCATAGCGAGCGTGTGGACCAGTCACCGCCCTATGAACAAATGGGTTTACCCACCAGCGAGATTTCTCTGGCCCGACTGCTGAAAGAAGCGGGTTACCACACCGTCCACATCGGCAAGTGGCACCTGGGGGAAGCGGCGGCATTCAGCCCTCAAGCCCATGGCTTTGACGAGACATTGGGGTTTATGGCCGGTGCCTCGCTGTTTTTGCCAGAGAATTCTCCGGAGGTGGTCAACGCCAAACAAACCTTTGATCCAATCGACACCTTCCTCTGGGCCGCCCATCCGTGGCAAGTGCGCTTCAATGGCGGTGCGCCCTTTAAACCCCCTCGCTACCTCACGGATTACTTCACCGATGAAGCACTGCGGGTCATCAGCGCCAATCGCCAACGTCCGTTTTTTCTCTATCTGGCGTACAACGCCCCACATACCCCCTTGCAGGCCATCCGCGAGGACTACGCGGCGCTGGCTGGCATCCCCGACCACACCCGCCGCGTCTATGGGGGCATGGTGCGTTCACTGGACCGCAATATTGGCAGGGTCATCGCCGCGCTTGAAGCACAAAGCTTGGCCGACAACACACTCGTCATCTTCACCAGCGACAATGGTGCCCCCCACTCCAATGGACTCCAGGGGCTCAATGCCCCGTATCGCGGCTGGAAAGCCACCTTCTTCGAGGGGGGACTGCGCGTCCCTTACTTCTTCTACTGGCCGCATCGCATTGCTCCAGGCACCCGTTACAGCGCCCCCGTGGCCCACGTGGACGTGTTCAGCACCGCCGCCACCGCCGCGGGCGCGGTCATTCCTCACGACCGCCGCATCGATGGCGTCAACCTGTTGCCCTTGGTGCTACCCACGCCGAAGCACACGGCAACCGTAGCCCTGCCGCCGCCCCATCCCCAGTTATTCTGGCGCTCCGGCAGCTATCGCGCCCTACGCGCGGGCGACTGGAAGCTGCAGGTGACGGAGCGCCCAAGGCGCACTTGGTTGTTCAATCTGGCCGTTGACCCCACTGAGCACGACGACCAAGCCGCTCGTGAACCCGCGCGAGTAGCACAGTTGAAAGCCCAGTTGCTTGCCATCGACGCCACCCAAGTCAAACCCCTCTGGCCGTCGCTGCTGGAAGGCGCTATCGCCATTGACAAGCCGCTGAACCAGCCGACACTGGTGACCGACGACTACATCTACTGGTCGAATTAAAACAGCTAAACTGCACCCCCACCCCGCTGACCGCGGGCGCACTCGTTTGCGCCACCGCCCTACCTCTTGGTGCATTCCGTCCATGGCCCGCTCTACCTTCGACCTACCCCCTCCTTCCGCTTCAGCGCCGCATGTGGCCTGGGGACAATTACACGGCGCTGCGCGGGCATTAGCCTTGGCGGAAGTGGCGGCGCGACAGTCAGTCCCCCTGCTGGTGGTCACCTCAACCAGTCGCGAAGCCGACCAATTGCATGGCGAACTGGCATTTTTCACCAATGCCGGCGAGCTTCCCGTGGTGTTGTTCCCAGACTACGAGACCCTGCCCTACGATCTGTTTTCACCCCACCCGGACCTCACTTCACAACGCCTGAGTGCCCTGGCAAGCCTGCCGCAGCTCAAGCACGGACTGGTCGTAGCACCGTTGGAAGCTCTGTTACAGCGCCTGCCGCCGCAGGCCTTCGTCACCGCCCATACGCTGCAATTAACCGCGGGTGAAACGCTGGATGTTGAGGCATTCAGAACCCGACTCACCGCCGCCGGTTACTCGGCCGTAACGCAGGTCATGGCGCATGGTGAATTCGCCGTGCGCGGTTCACTCATTGACCTTTATCCCATGGGCGCTGCGGCGCCTTACCGCATTGACCTATTTGACAACACTGTCGAAAGCATTCGCACCTTCGACCCGGACACGCAGCGTTCCACCGACAAACTCGATGGCGTGCGGCTGCTGCCGGCTCGTGAATTTCCATTACATGCGGAGGCCATCAAAGACTTCCGCCGGCGCTACCGCGTACGGTTTGAAGGCGATCTGGCGCGCAGTGCCGTCTATAAGAGCGTCAGCGACGGCCGACCCACCGGTGGCATCGAGTACTACCTGCCGTTATTCTTTGAAACCACTGCTACGCTGTTTGATTACCTGCCTGCGGGCACCTGGGTGGTGGACACGACGGGCCTTGAAGCCGCTGCGACGAAGTTCATGGCCGATACGCAGGAGCGTTATGAGCAACGGCGCCATGACGTGGAGCGACCACTGCTCGCCCCCACGGAACTGTTTCTCAGTGAGAGCGCACTGCAGAGCGCGCTGCAGAAGCAGCCTCGCATCGACCTGTCGCGCCTTAAGGTAGAACCGCTAGGTGCAACGGTCCCCTATGCCAATGCCCCGACCTTTCTGCCGCCGCCGCTGAAACTCGACCCGCGCGCACCTCACCCTGCGCGTGAACTCGCGGAGTTCATTCGCGGATTTTCCGGCAGAGTGCTCATTGCCGCGGAATCTGCGGGCCGCCGCGAAGTGTTGCTGGAACAGCTGCGTCACCACGACCTGACGCCGAAGGCCGTGGACGGCTGGTGGTCGTTCCGCGGCAATGGTCTGCCACTGTGCATCACCGTCCAGGCAGACGCCGGTGCCCTTTTCGCCCCGGAAGCTGGCCTAGCGCTGATCACCGAAGAGCAACTCTTTGGTGAACGCGCCCGCACGGAACGCCGTCGCAAACGGGCTGAACGAGACCCCGAAACCCTGCTACGCGAACTCAAAGATTTGGCGGAAGGCGCGCCAGTGGTCCACGAAGAGCATGGCGTGGGGCGCTATCGCGGCTTGCAGGTGATGGATCTCGACGGCAGTCCAGCGGAGTTTCTGGTACTGGAGTATCTGGGAGGCGACAAACTGTACGTGCCGGTTCAAGCGCTGGACCGCGTCAGCCGTTACAGCGGTGCGCCAGCGGAAACCGCACCCTGGCACAAGCTCGGTGGCGAGGCCTGGAGCAAAGCCAGGCGCAAAGCCGCGCAGCGGGTACGTGACGTGGCCGCAGAACTGCTCGATCTCTACGCGCGTCGAGCCGCCCGGCAAGGCGAAGCCCTGCCGCTCAAAGAGGTGGAATACGCGGCTTTCGCAGCAGCCTTCCCTTTCGAAGAGACGCATGACCAGGCAGAAGCTATTCGCGCAGTGCTCAAAGACCTCGCCGACGGCAAACCCATGGATCGCGTGATCTGCGGTGATGTCGGCTTCGGCAAAACCGAAGTGGCCATGCGGGCGGCTTTTGCGGCCGTGCAGGCAGGAAAACAGGTGGCCGTACTGGTTCCAACGACACTACTGGCCCAGCAGCATTTCCAGAATTTCAGCGACCGCCTCGCGGACTGGCCGGTCAAAGTGGAGACGCTATCCCGTTTCCGCTCAGCCAAGGAAGCCACTCAAGTCATGCGTGGACTGGAGTCGGGCGTGGTGGACATCGTCGTCGGCACCCATCGTTTATTGCAGCCCGATCTGAAGTTCAAGCAGTTGGGACTGGTCATCATCGACGAAGAACACCGCTTTGGTGTACGCGACAAGGAGCGCCTCAAAATGCTCCGTGCGAATGTCGACATGCTCACACTCACGGCCACGCCTATCCCGCGAACGCTGAATATGGCACTCGGTGGACTGCGTGATTTGTCGCTCATTACCACCCCGCCCGCCGATCGCCTCGCCGTCCAGACATTCGTCTGCGAGTGGAACGCCACCGTGGTCCGTGAAGCGGCCCTGCGCGAACTCCGTCGTGGTGGTCAGATGTATTTCCTGCATAACGCCGTTGACACTATTGAGCGTCGCGCGCAAGAACTGCGAGAACTGCTGCCAGAGGCCGACATTCGTGTCGGTCATGGCCAGATGCGTGAACGTGACCTTGAGCAATTGATGCTCGACTTCTGCCATCGCCGCTTCGACGTGCTGGTGTCGACTACCATCATTGAGAGTGGCATTGACGTACCCACCGCGAACACCATCATCATCGACCGCGCCGACAAGCTGGGACTGGCGCAACTCCACCAGCTACGCGGTCGCGTGGGTCGTTCACACCACCGCGCCTACGCCTACCTGCTGACGCCGCCCAAAGCCGCCATCACCCAGGATGCCCAAAAACGCCTTGAAGCGATCGAGAGCCTGGAAGAACTCGGCGCCGGATTTACACTCGCAACCCATGACTTGGAGATCCGCGGCGCTGGTGAACTGCTCGGCGATGACCAAAGTGGACAGATGCAAGAAGTGGGTTTCGCGCTTTACATGGACCTACTGGACCGTGCGGTCAAAAGCCTCAAGGCAGGCAAAGAGCCCGACCTCGACGGGCCGCTACACAGTGGCACGGAGATCAACCTCAATCTGCCGGCACTGATCCCTGCGGATTACATGCCGGATGTGCATCTGCGCCTGCGGCTTTATAAGCGCATTGCCGCGGCAGAGGACACCGAGGCGCTGGGTGATCTGCGCGCGGAACTGATCGACCGCTTCGGGCCGCTGCCACCACCCACCCTGACACTCCTGAAGCTAGCGACGCTAAAACAGCAGGCACAGCCTTTGGGCTTGAAACGGCTGGAGGTCGGCCCGGCCGGCGGCGTGGTGCAGTTTGCGGCAGACACCAGCGTCGAGCCCTTGAAGATCATTAAGCTGTTACAGAAAGAACCGAAAGTATGGAAGCTTGATGGGCAGAACAAGCTGCGCTTTTATGGCAGCTTCGCCATCGACGAACAGCGGTTCGCTCAAGCGGAAAAGGTGCTGCGCTTACTCGCAGGGTAAGCCGCGGCTTCAGGCAGGCGCTCTAACCAGCACGATCGCCCCGAAGCTCTCATGGTCGAGATAATGATGTTCGTTGAATTTCACGCGGCGCTTTTCGGACATCACCAACTGCAGGTTCTCCTTGGGTGCCCAGAGGACATCGATAGAGAGCGTCAGGTAGGTGCCGCGCTGCAAACCCAGGCTGCCACCAATCTGCCCCACACCCGGTAGTGCCGTGACCACATCGCCGATAGCCACGACACCGCCGCCATTGGAAGGCGCCGGCATCCACCAGCCGCCGGCCGCAATGAGCCCGTAGTCGGCGCGTTTGCGTAGCGTCGCTGCAATGCTGGCGAGCTGCAGTTTGGCGGCCGGCACGGGGGTTAGCTGCTCACGTGAAAAAGTGGGCGCAGGACGGGTCTCGTTGCGCTCATCTACCGGTGGCGGCGGCATGCTTCCCTGGCGAAACAGTACCAGTTCCATCACCAAACCTGCGGCGCCCGCCTCCTGCGCCTGCGCGGCTTCCGGCCAAACCAACCCACCGGCCGCCAAACCCAGACCGCCCAGCGCAAGGGACTGCTGAAGAAAACGGCGACGCTGTGCAGTGGGCATGGGGTGCATTATAAGCCGGCAGCGATGACGCAGTTGCCACCGGCCACCTGCGCCGCAAGCAGCGCTTGGTCCACCTGCCCCTGAAATGTTGCAAGCAGTTCGCCGCGCTGCGGCACATGGGTGACCACACCGGCCGACACGCTCAGGTAGCGACCGGTTTGGGACCGAGGATGGTGAATCTGCAGTTCCCAAACCCGCTCCACCAAACGCGCTGCATGTCCGCGGGCCGCTTCAGCGGGCATACCGGCAGCCATGGCAGAAAAACGTCCACCCTCGAGCCGTGACAACAAATCACTCGGACGCCGCAAGCCACTGTGCAACGCAAAGCCAATTTTGCGCAAGGCAGCATCACCCGCAGCGCGACCAAATGTGGCGTTGTAAGCGCTAAAAGTATCCACGTTGAAGCGGATCAGCGTTATCGTTCGCGCCTCGCGCTGGGCCAGCGCCCAGTCTCGTTCCGCGAGTTCGTGAAACCACTGTCCGGAGAGTAGCCCCGTGAGGCGATCCACGCGCGCCCAAGCTGCCGGCGTCGTTAATGCTGCTGCCGATTGCACATTGCGCCCGGTGATCTCCGGGCTGATCGCAAAGCCACGGACCCACCAGTACTGGGTTTCGCCTAGTGCATGCGGCAGGCTCTGCCACAGCCAATCCCCTGGGATGAGCCGCACCACGTGGTGGTCGATATCACCTTCACCCAGATCCGCGACCGCAGCCACCGGCCGGCCCAGCAAGGCTTCGGCAGAGGAGCCCAGACGTGTCGCCGCCGCGGCATTGACCCAAGCCACGGAATGGGAGCCGCCAGCAGCACCCGCCACCACCACCACCACCGGTTCTGGTAACACAGCGGCCAGTGCCGCGAGGGTCGCCGATGACAAAGGCGTGTTCATGCGTCGGGCTCCAGCAGCAACGCCGGAGGTTGCAGGCAGCGACCTGCCGCCTGCACACAAGCATTCCAGCGAGCCGATGCCCGCAGCGTGGCGAGGTCCGCAGCACCTGTCGGACCGTGCAGGCGCGCCAGTCGCAATCGACTGGCCGGGCGCGCCGCGGGTTGGAAGCGTTCCAGCACTTGCAGCACCGCGCGACGGTCATTACACACCGGCAGGACGTCACAGCCAGCGTTCCAGGCCAGTTCTGCGCGTGCCACCACGTCACCAAAATGCGCCGCCCCCGCCATCGACAGATCGTCGGCAAAGACGCAGCCACTAAAACCCAATTCACGCCGCAAATAACCATCAATCCAGCGGGCCGACAGGCTGGCCGGCAACGAATCCACCCGATCGAACACCACATGCGCCGCCATGATGGACGGCAGCCCGTTGTCGATCAGCCGACGATAGGGAAACAGATCTTGATCCAGATCCACCAGTGGCCGATGATCGACTGGCAAGGCGGTATGGGAGTCGGCCACCACATACCCGTGGCCGGGGAAATGCTTCGCCGTGGCCGCCATACCGGCTTCCTTCAAGCCGGCCATCAGCGCAATGGCCAGTTCCGCCACCGCTGCGGGAGAACGGTGAAAACTGCGATCGCCAATAATTTCGCTGCCGCCGTAGTCCAGATCGACCACCGGAGTGAATGCCAGGTCGATGCCCACCGCCCGCAACTCGGCGCCGAGCAGCCAGCCCATCTGTCGCGCTAGCTGGCGCCCCGCCGTGTGGTCAAGGTCCCACACCCGCCCGAGGGCGTGCATGGGAGGAATGCGCGAAAATCCCTCACGAAAACGCTGTACGCGACCCCCTTCGTGATCCACGGCCACCAGCAATGGCGGCGTGCGCACTGCACGAATCTCCCGCACCAAAGCAGCGACTTGTTCCGCGTTCTCGTAGTTGCGACTGAACAGGATGACCGATCCGACCAAGGGGTGTTCTAGCACCTCACGATCTTCTGGAGTCAGCCGGGGACCGGCAATATCCACCATCAGGGGTCCGAGCGTCATTCGGGGCTCCGTTCCGCTAGCGTCCAGGCATTATAAGGGTACCGCGCCAGACGGAAGTTGTAATAGCGTTCGAGATGCGTCACCTCCTGCGCCAACCATGCAGGCCGTGGAAAGGTTTCCTCAGGGGCTTCCAGCTCCACTTCGGCCACGATCAGTCCGGCATTGTCGCCGGCGAACTCATCGATCTCAAACAGATGCTGACCCACCGGCACAAAGTGGCGCATCTTATCGAGCAACGGACCCTCACACAGCGCCAGCAAGGCGGTGGCTTCCTCGACGGGGATGCGGTACTCAAACTCCTGCCGCACCAGCGAGGGCGTCATGCTTTTGACTGACAGCCAGGCCTCCGTCACCTCGCCACCCAGCTGCTCGGCGATCCGCACCCGCACCGACGCCAGCGAGGTATTGGCGAGATAACCCTGCTGGAAGCGTTCAGTGGTCTGCACCAGGGCACGCCAGCTGGCATCGCCCAGCAAGAATTTGCGTTCAATCTCAGTGCCCATGGGGCTCAAACACTGCAATGCTCTCCACATGGCCGGTGTGCGGGAACATATCCATCACCCCTGCAGCTGTAAGCTCATAGCCTAACTCGTGCACCAGAATACCGGCATCCCGCGCCAGACTCCCCGGGTGACAAGAGACATAAACGATACGCGTCGGTTTTGCGGCCACCACCGCCGGGAGCACCTCACGCGCACCAGCCCGCGCCGGATCGAGCAGTACCTTATCCCAGCGCCGCTGCGCCCAAGGGAGCCCGACAACAGGCTCGAACAGATTGGCCACACTAAAAGTGACGTTCGTCAGTGCATTGGCGATGGCATTGGCGCGGGCGCGCGTCACCAGCCCGAGATCCCCCTCCACACCATGCACTTCGGCCGCAACCTGCGCCAATGGCAACGTGAAGTTACCCAGACCGCAGAAGAGATCCAAAACGCTGTCCTCAGGCCTGACCTCGAGCTGCGCCAAAGCATGCCCCACCATGGCCTGGTTGAGCGGCCCATTCACCTGGATGAAATCTAATGGCTGAAACGCCAGCCGCAACGCAGGCTCTGGCAAGGTGTAGTGCAATTCCCGCGGCGCCAAGGGGTTCAGTGGAGCGATGCTGTCCAGGCCTGCTGGCTGCAGCCACCATTCAATGCCATGGAGGGTGGCGAACCGGCGCAGTTGCTCTAGATCTTCTTCACCGAGCGGCACGAGATGGCGTAACACCAGCACGGGGAGCTCCTCACCCACGGAAATTTCCACCTGCGGAAGCCGGTCACGCGCCGCCAAACCGGTGAACAAAACCGCGAGGGCACCGGGCAAATCCGCTACGGCCGGGTCGAGCACAGCACAATGCGACACATCCGTGATGAGCGTACCTTCACGTTCGCGAAAGCCCACCAGCACCTTGCCTCTGTTGTCTACGTAGCGTGCGCCGAGGCGTGCGCGACGGCGATAGCCGAGCGTTGCTGCCGTCAATGGCTCCAGCCAACGGCCAGGCACCACCTGCCCAATACGGCTCAGCTCCTCGCCCAACTGCCGATGCTTGGCCGCAATCTGGGCCGCGCTATCGAGGTGCTGGAGCGCACAACCACCGCAGACACCATAATGGGCACAAGGGGGCTCAACGCGGTCAGCTGACGGCCGCAACACCGCCTCCAAACGCGCCTCATCGTGGCTGCGTTGGCGGCGAGTGCGGCGCAAGGTGACCTGTTCTCCCGGCAAGGCGCCGGCCACAAACACGGCTTTACCGTCGATCTTGGCCACGCCACGCCCATCATGGGCAAGCGACACCACCTCGGCCGTCTCCAGCGGCGCCAGTGCCCGTCCACCACTCCCACGACTCATCCGCAGCGGGCTTCAAGCATCAGCCGGCGCATCTCGCGCACCGCTGCTGGCAAACCCTCAAACAGCGCACGCGCAATAATGGCATGGCCAATATTCAGCTCGATGATCTCGGGAATAGCCGCCACTGGCTGGACGTTGTGATAGTGCAAGCCGTGGCCGGCATTGACCACCAGCCCCAGTCTAGCCGCATGGCGTGCACCTGCCTGTAGACGCGCCAGTTCACGCGCCTGATGTCCACCTCGGGCCTCGGCATAGGCTCCCGTGTGCAGTTCGACCACTGGTGCCCCGGTGCGCAGTGCAGCTTCCAGCTGGTGTTCGTCAGCATCAATAAACAAGGACACCCGGATCCCCGCGGCCTTGAGTGCCGCCACGCAGTCGCGCAAAGCGCTTTCCTGCCCCGCCACATCCAGACCGCCTTCGGTCGTCACCTCCGTACGTTTCTCGGGCACCAGACAGACATCCGCTGGGCGGATTCGGGTAGCGATCCCGACCATCTCCGTGGTTGCCGCCATCTCGAAATTCATGCGGGTTTGCAAGGCGAGCGCCATCCGCTCAATGTCATGGTCTTGGATATGGCGACGGTCTTCCCGCAGATGCACAGTGATGCTATCGGCGCCAGCGTGCTCTGCCTGCAATGCCGCATGGAGTGGATCTGGATACGGAGAGCGGCGCGCCTGACGCAAGGTGGCGACGTGGTCGACATTGACACCGAGCAGGATGCCGGCGCCGCCTGGCAGGACAGACATGGAGAAGCCTTGTAAAACTGGCAGAAGCGCTAGTTTACTCCGCCTCCCCCACCCCGTCCCGACCACCTTCCGCTCAGCTATCTGGCTTGTCCCTGCCAGCACGGCGAGACGACTGCATCACGTTGGCCACGCCGCGTGCCACCTGCCGGGTGAGTAAAGGCCGCCCGTCCAGCGCTGCATCCAGCAATTCACGCAGCGCTAAGCGCGCCGTGGCCAGTACGGCATCCTCATCAAGCCTGCCCTCCGCCATCGCCAGCAGGTCTGCGCCCCACAGGCCGCGGACGCCGCTCGCCACCCGCATCAGCCCCAAGCCGGGCCGCAGCCGGTAAGTTGCCTGCGGGTCGAGTGGCTCCCCCGTTCCTGCCTCAATACTGAAGTCACCGCACAGCCCGAGCGCTTCGAGCAGCGCATGTTCAAAACGTCGCAAGGCGCCAGCTTCAGCGCGGCGCGCCAAAGGCGACTGGTCCACTGCCGCAGCCAGCACTTCGAGTGCGGCATGGTATTGATCGAAAACGTTGGGGTGGGCGTCGTCGCGCGCCATCAGTTTCAGCAATAGTTCGTTCAAGTAAAAACCGCTCATGAGACGCGCTGGGGGCAGCGTCCGGGGAGGCCCAGCCGCTTCCACGACCGCCAGCTGCCCGCCGTCAGCGGCCCCGCGCCAGCTGACCAGCAGCGACGTAAACGGCTGGAGTAGTCCGGCCGTGCCGTTCCGTGGGCGTTTGCCCGAGCCGGAAGGCCCAACCCCATGCGCAAACACGCTGACCCGGCCATGGTCGCGCGTGAAAAAATCCACGATGGCGCCCGACTCGCGAAAGGCCCGCAGATGCAGCACATAGGCGGCCACCGGAGCGCTCGGCGCAGACATCAGGCCGAATCGTACCCAAAGCGACGCAACTGGTTGGCGTTGTCCGCCCAGTTCTCCTTCACCTTCACCCACAACTCCAGATGAATACGTCGACCAAGCAGTTCATTGAGGTCGTAGCGTGCAGCACGGCCCACTTCCTTCAGTCGTTCCCCCTGATTGCCAATGACGATCGCTTTCTGCCCTTCACGCTCAACCCAGATGATGGCGCCGACCACGAAGCGGCCACTCTCAGCGTCTTCGTACCATTGTTCAATCTCGACCGTCAGCCCGTAGGGCAGCTCTTCATGCAACTGCAAGGTTAGTTTCTCGCGGATGATTTCAGCGGCGAGGAACCGCGGCGAGCTCTCGGTGACCTGCTCAGGCGGATACAGCGGCGGCCCTTCTGGCAGGTGCCGCGCGATCACCTCTGCCAGGCGCTCCGCCTCTCCTTCACGTCGGGCCGACAGTGGCACCACCTCCACAAACGGATGACGTTCGGCCATCTGCGCCAGAAACGGCAGCAAACGTGAACGCGGCGAGATGCGGTCGACTTTGTTAACCACCAGGATGGCCGGGCGGCCAGTCGAGCGGATACGCGTTAAAACCCGTTCGTCATCGTCGGTAAAGCGCAATGCCTCGACCACGAACACCAGCACATCGGCATCATCCAGTGACGCCAGTGCCGAGCGGTTCATGGCCTGATTTAACGCCCGCTTCTGCCCACTGTGGATACCCGGTGTGTCAACGAAGGCGATCTGATGATGTTCGCTGGTTAAAATACCAACGATCCGGTGTCGTGTTGTCTGTGGTTTTGGCGTGACGATCGACAGCTTGCGATCCAGCAGTGCGTTCATCAGGGTGGACTTGCCGACGTTGGGACGGCCGACCAACGCAGCAAAGCCACAATGGTGCGGGCCTTCCGGCGTGCTCGGGCCAGTCTCTGCAGGTTCGTTGGTCACAGGTTCAGTCATCAGAGGGTGCTCACGGGCGGTGGCCTTGTGCTTCAAGAAGTTGGATCAGGGAAGTGGCGGCGTCCTGTTCAGCACGACGCCGACTTGACGCTTCGCCAGTGGCATTCAGAGAGAGTGCTGGCACTGCACACAGTGCACGAAACGTTTGTTCATGCGGTTCACCCCAGCTGGCGCTCAGTGTGTACTGGGGACGTTCGTAACCACGAGACTGTAGCCATTCCTGGAGGCGGGTTTTAGGATCCTTGACGACACGCGTCGGTAGCTCCTCCAACCGCACTGCGTACAGCCGCAAAATGAGTGCACGCACGGCGTCGAGACCCGCTTCAAGATACACCGCGCCCAATAGCGCCTCAAGTGCATCCGCCAGAATAGACGGACGGCGAAAACCACCGCTCTTAAGCTCTCCCGAACCCAGACGTAAATGGTTGCCAAGGGCCAGCGTCACGGCTATGTCGGCGAGCGAATCCTCGTTCACGAGCATGGCGCGCAGGCGTGTCAATTGACCCTCTTCGGCACGTGGCAGACGACGGTAGAGCTCATCAGCAATGACCAAGCCGAGCACCGCATCGCCCAGAAACTCCAGGCGCTCATTGTCCCGTCCGCCGCAGCTCCGGTGCGTCAGCGCCCGCACCAGCAGTTCGCGGTCAGCGAAGACATGCCCGAGATGTGACTCCAGCAAAGCATCTTCTGCCGCGGAAGACATGGCTGGCCGGCTCAGTTGGCGTGCACGCTAACGGTGCTGTGAAACTCAACCAGGAAGGAAATATTCGCCACAAACGGTGCGATGGCCGTGTATTCCGCGGTGACTTCCAGCGCCCCACTACGGCGCTGTATTGCAATGTCACGCACCGAAAGGCTACTGATATCCTCCACGTCAAAGCGTCGTTGCAGGGTGTTACGAATATCCTCTTCAGTGGCACCGCCCGCGGCATACGTCGACTCGAGTTGCGTCAATGAACCGACCACTTTCTGATATTCGAGGTAAACCGGCACCAGCCGCATCACCGCAAAGCCCAGTAGAGCGACGACCACGGCCAGGATCAATCCGCCGATTAAGGTTATCCCGCGTTGATGGCGAAGCATGGAACCTCCTGATTATTCAATTGCATGACCGATACGGTCCCAGCGACCGCCCAGACTGAACCAGATACCCACGGCCCGGCCCACCACGTTATCCCGCGGCACGAAGCCCACCGATCGACGGCTGTCTTCGCTGTTGTCGCGATTATCACCCATGAAGAACAGCTTACCCGCTGGCACTACGGCTGCGTAGTCGAGATCCGGACCAACCGGGCTGAGCAGCGCCGCGTCGCCACCCTCTGGGAACACGGGACATTCGGCATATTCGCGGGACTCGCCGCAGCGTCCGGGCCGACGCACCCCCACGGGGCAGTACATGAGCCGGTGGCTGTGCTTGCCGAGCATTTCCTGCGCTTGCCTAAAGCCGATATAGCAGGAGTCTTCGCCGTATTCACCCGTTGCGTGAATAGCCACCGCCTGTCCATTCACCCAGATTGCATCGCCCCGCACCTCAATGTGGTCGCCGGGAAGACCCACCAGCCGCTTGATATAAGTCACTGACGGATCGCTCGGCAGGCGGAACACGATGACATCGCCGCGCTCCGGCTCACCGATAGCCACCACCTGACGGTTAATCACCGGCAGGCGCAAACCATAGGTAAATTTATTGACCAGAATGAAGTCGCCATCCACCAGTGTCGGCATCATGGAGTCGGAGGGAATGCGGAACGGTTCAAACAGAAACGCCCGCAACAGCAGCACGCCCAACACCACCGGAAAAAACGCTCGCGCGTATTCCACCGGCCAGGGCTCCATGGGCCCTGGCGTACCCGCGGGTGCGCCCGCCTGCACATGGGTAGCGGCACGACCTGACCATTTCCACCACAACAGCGTAATACCCAGCACCACACTGAGCACCACCAGCACAAAGGAAAAATCGATAATCATGGTGTCTGCCTATTTCTTTCCGATCTGGAGCACCGCAAGAAATGCCTCCTGCGGAATTTCCACGGAGCCCACCTGCTTCATGCGTTTCTTGCCTTCCTTTTGCTTGTCGAGCAATTTCCGCTTACGCGAAATGTCGCCGCCGTAGCACTTGGCTAGCACGTTCTTACGCAGCGCCTTCACGCTGGCTCGCGCCACGACGTTGCTGCCAATCGCTGCCTGAATGGCAATATCAAACATCTGACGTGGAATCAGTTCCTGCATCTTGTCGACCAGGTCTCGGCCACGGCCATAGGCGCTGTCACGATGCAA
Source organism: Gammaproteobacteria bacterium (assembly GCA_947469285.1). GTDB lineage: Bacteria > Pseudomonadota > Gammaproteobacteria > Steroidobacterales > Steroidobacteraceae > CAIOHZ01. The sequence goes on along the minus strand of CANIOW010000010.1, from coordinate 19,747 downwards.
AATCAACGACAGGGCATCCACCCGGTCGCCGTTGATAAGCACATCCAGACGCACCAAATGAGCCGCCTGAAAGCGATTGAACTCGTAGTCAAACGACGCGTAACCACGCGAGGTACTTTTCAGGCGATCAAAGAAGTCGAGCACCACATCGGCCATCGGCAGCTCGTACTGCAGGCTGACCTGATTACCGACGTAGAGCATCTTTTTTTGCACGCCGCGCTTTTCGGTGCATAACTGCAACACCCCACCCACATGTTCCGGGGGCACCAGAATGTTAGCGGTAATAATGGGCTCGCGCATTTCCTGGACGCGATCAAGCGGCGGAAGTTTCGACGGGTTGTCGCAGTAAACGACAGTACCGTCAGTCTGTAGCACTTCGTAGACCACGGTGGGCGCACTGGTCACCAAGTCAATGTTGTATTCGCGCTCCAGCCGCTCTTGCACAATCTCCATGTGGAGCAGGCCGAGGAAACCAATACGAAACCCAAAACCCAGCGCAGTGGAGACCTCAGGCTCGTACTGCAGCGCCGAGTCGTTTAGCTTCAATTTCTGTAAGGCGTCGCGGAACTGCTCGTAGTCATCGGTACTGACCGGAAACAATCCGGCAAACACCCGTGGCTGGATTTTTTTGAATCCGGGGAGCGCTTCGGCACAGGGAGCCGATTCTAACGTGATGGTATCGCCTACCGGCGCACCGTCAATTTCCTTGATGCCAGCCATGATGAAGCCGACTTCTCCCGCCGACAGGCTGGTTCCGTCCTCGCGCTTGGGCGTGAAACGGCCGAGTCGTGAACATTCATGGGCGCGGCCGGTAGACCAGACACGCAGCTTCTGCCCCGGCTTGAGCGTGCCGTTCATCACCCTGACCAGCGACACCACGCCGACATAGTTATCAAACCAGGAGTCGATGATCAGCGCCTGCAGGGGCGCTTTCGGGTCGCCTTTGGGCGCTGGGATGCGTTTGACCAGCTCTTCCAGCAGCAGATCAACGTTCTGGCCAGTCTTGGCACTAACCCGCACGGCATCGGTGGCATCGATACCGATGATTTCTTCCACTTCCTTGATGACCCGGTCGGGATCGGCCGAGGGCAGATCAATCTTATTGATGACCGGCAGCACCTCGAGACCTTGCTCGAGCGCCGTGTAGCAATTAGCCACTGACTGCGCCTCTACACCCTGTGCGGCATCCACCACCAGCAACGCGCCCTCACAGGCAGCGAGAGAGCGCGAAACTTCATAACTAAAGTCGACATGGCCCGGCGTATCGATAAAATTGAGCTGGTAACGAACACCATCGGAGGCGGTGTAGTAGAGCGTGACGCTCTGTGCCTTGATCGTGATACCGCGCTCACGCTCCAGGTCCATGGAATCCAGGACCTGCGACTGCATCTCACGTTGCTGCAGGCCGCCACACATCTGAATAAACCGGTCAGCGAGCGTGGATTTGCCGTGATCGACGTGGGCAATGATGGAAAAGTTACGAATATTGTGCATTTGGGGGTGACCGGCCCGGTAGCGGGCGGTAGCTGGAAGGCGCTAAACCGCGGAGTATACCGGGGACCGGCCACCAATAGGGCGGGGTCGCGAAGCGACCCTCAACCGCGCCGCAGCAGCTCCTCGACGGCCACGGGGTCCAGCTGGCCGTAGCAGGCAAGCTCCCCATCCACCTCCACGACCGGCACCTTCAGTCCGTAGCGGCGCCGGGCGAGCGGGTCGGAATCGACATCCCGGACCTCAGGCACGAGCCCGTGACGCGCCAGCAGCGGCCCCAGCGCCTCGAGCAACTCATCGCACAACAGGCAATTTTCCCTGGACCATACCCGGACAACAGGGCGGATCATCGCGGCACCACCTGCCGCGCGATCGCCTCCACCGTACGCGGTGGCACTTCCCCGACGGCGGTCACCTGACGTCCTTCAACGACGGTAGAAAACGCCGCGGCCGCCCCCAAACGTCCAGAACCCGTCCGCGGGACGCGCCCAGGGGATGGCTCCTCGACAAACACGGACACCGTCGCCACGCCGTCGGTCACCACCAGATGGGTCGCAGGGACTGAGGCTCCCGGGAACCACTTGAACCCACGCCGGGCCAGCCGGAATCCCGGCGGCAGGTGCGCCAGCCCCCAAGACCCCTCAGGCACATCAATGGCCGGGCGCCGAGCGGGGCCCACATCGACGCGAGTGTATGACCGCGCTGCGAGTGCTGGCCGTAACTCTTGATCATCGACATGGGTACGCAAGCGTAAGTTAGTGAACACCACCTGCTCGATCACCTGACCTTCGGCATTGACCAGATCGGTGCGTGTTGGCATGGCCGTCGCCTCATCAATCCACAGGCGATAACCAAGACGGTAGCGATCCGTGGCGCGCACCACCACCACGCGCGCCAGACGACCCGTGGTACTGGTTTCGCGACCTTCAGCCACCAGTTCGTAAAGCGGCTGTGGTGCGGCATCAAATACCGGTAGATAGCCCAGCAGCGTGCCCATTTTACCCGCCGCCGATTCGATCAGGACACGCTGTTCTTCGGGTAGGTAGCGACGGACTTCGCCTCCTTGCTGAATAATTTCACGGCCCGGCACGCCGACCACGTAGAGCCGCTCGGTAAAGCCTTCCTTCTCGCGCCGATGGATGACGCGCAGGCGCTCGATATGGCCATCGGCCCAACGCAGAAATTCTCCGTCGTAACTACGGGTAGCCAGCACCGTTGACATGCGTTCGAGCAATGCTGCCGGCGACTCCTCTGCTGGCATTGGCGTCAGCGCTATGGCGCCCGACCAAGGCAGCCACACGCCGAACAGCAGGCCCAGCAGCAGAGCCGAGCGCGCGGCCCGGCCATCGGTGCCCCGCCGCCCGGCCGCCACAGCAGACATTTCAGCGGTGCCCACTGGCTCCATCGGAGCTCGCCGTGGGCGCTACGGCGTCCGCCGCTGCCGGTGCCACCGCCGAGACTGGCGTCAACGCGGCAGCCGGGGCCGCCACCAGGCCGGTGATGACATTGCGTCGAGCGAATGGCCCGCTCACTTCAGCATGGGCTACCACATAGCTGGCCAGTTCCGCCGGCGGGATAAATCCTGAAGCCGGTGCACCACCCGTGCCCAAGGGCGTGGTGTAGCTTAAGGGCTCATCGTCACCGAACCGACCAAAACCGGTCAGGCCAGCTGACGGGGTGGCGGTGGCCATCCTCACGGGGTTCACCCTGACTTGGGCTGGCTTGGCGGAATCGCTGCCGAAAGGTGCTCCCACTTGCACCGCCGCGGGTTGGCTCACTGACGCGACCATCGCCACTCGAGGTGGCTGCGCCGGCAGCCCACCGCGCTGCAAGACCCACACCGCCATCCCGGCGACACTGGCGGCCACGGCCAGACCCCCGAGCGCGCCCAGCCACTGCCGCGACCCTGCGGCCATGGCCACGGCCCTGGGGCGGCGGGCGGTAGCGGGTTGACCCAGACCGACCAGCACCGCCTGCTGCTGCTGAGCTTCCACCTCGACCGCCGCGGCGAGACGCGCTGCAAACCCCACCGACGCCAGCGGCGCAACCGCGACGTCTCGCTCCACCGCCACCATACGCAAGGCATCACCGGCCAGCGTATAGCGGGTCAGGGTAGCGCGTAGGAGCGGATCGCGTTCAAGGCGCGCCAACAACAGCTGTGCCTCAGCGGCTGGCAGTTCACCATCAAGAAAGGCAGACAGCTGTTCGTGCAGACGGTCGGTCATAACAAGATCCTCAAACGCCGGTGCGGTCGTCAGGACGACCCAACCCGCCAGAAAAAATGGGCCGCAACTGGCGGTCAATGGCTTCACGAGCCCGAAAAATACGCGAGCGGACCGTCCCAACCGGACAGCCCATGGTGGCGGCAATTTCCTCGTAGCTCAAACCCTCATACTCGCGCAGCAGTACCGCACGCCGCAGGTCTTCCGGCAAAGCACCGATGGCACGATCCACGGTTTCACGGATCTCCTCGGCGAGCAGCAGGCTCTCCGGCGTGGCATCGTCGCGCAGACGCCCAGAGCGTTCAGCCTGCTCCGGGTCCTGCAGATCCAGGTCATAGTCGAGTGGGCGGCGCTTGGCTGACACCAGGGTGTTCTTCGCGGTATTGATGGCGATGCGATAAATCCAGGTGTAGAAAGCACTATCGCCCCGAAAGGAGTGGATAGCCCGATACGCTTTCAGGAAAGCCTCTTGGGACACGTCTTCGGCTTCTGCATGATTGCGCACGTAGCGCATCACCAGCTTTAATACCTTGTGCTGATAACGCAGCACCAGCTGGTCAAACGCGCTCCGGTCACCCTGCTGCACCCGCTGCACCAGCGTCAGGTCGGGAATATCAGCAGTCATGAGCGTTCGCAAGGACAAGGCCACCATTGCATTCCCCAGACGCACCACGCGTCATGGGATACGACCGGTAGACGGAAGGTAAGTTCCCGGTCACGGAAAGCGCAGCCGGACCTTCAGTCGACGGAATGCCGGGGCCGGCAGGTCACCGGCCAGCAGCACCAGCGACCGGCCCCAGGGAGCGCGCCGAGTCTGTCCGACGGCGTGCAGCCGCAGTAATACGCAGCAAGCGGTCACTCGCGCCTGCGTCACCTGCCAGTGACTACCCGCAGGGTCCCGCACCTGACCGGTGTCCTTTAGGACCCAGCAACCACGGCGGTCCCGCCAGCTAACAGGCAGCAGTTCAGGCGCCCGGGGAACCCCAGCGTCAAGCGGCAGCGGTGGCGAGGGCGTGGATGAAATCGGCAAGGGCAGCGTCCTCAGGCGTAGCGCGGCCGAGGACGAAGGCCGCCAGATCCGGATCTTGCATCTCGAGCAGTTCACGGAACCGTCCCTGGTCCGCTGCGCTGGCCCCGGCATAGTGCCGTTCCAGGTACCGCACGAGCAAAGTATCCAGCTCCTTCATGCCACGTCGACAGCGCCAACGCAAGCGGGCCATGTCGCGGGCCTGCTCAGCAGCGGCGTTCATGGCCGTCCCGGGGCTCAGTACTGCCGCTCGGCAATCAGACGCTTAATCTCGCTAATGGCTTTGGCCGGGTTCAGGTCTTTCGGGCAGGCCTCGGTGCAATTCATGATGGTGTGGCAGCGATAGAGCCGGAACGGATCTTCCAGCTCATCGAGCCGCTCGCCAGTGGCCTCGTCACGCGAATCCACAATCCAGCGGTAAGCGGCCAGCAGGGCAGCCGGCCCCAGATAGCGGTCGCTGTTCCACCAATAGCTCGGGCAACTGGTCGAGCAGCAAGCGCACAGAATACAGGCGGAAGGTTTATCCACCTTCTCCTGGTCCTCCTTACTCTGCAGGCGTTCCTGGTCCGGCGGCGCAGGCGTACGGGTCTGCAACCACGGCTTGACCGCCGCATACTGCGCATAGAAATTGGTGAGGTCCGGCACCAGATCTTTCACCACCGGCATATGCGGTAACGGGAAGATACGCACCTCACCCGCCATGTCATCAATCGCCTTGATACAGGCCAGCGTGTTAGTACCGTCGATATTCATCGCACAACTACCGCAGATACCCTCGCGGCAGGAACGACGAAAGGTCAGCGAGCTGTCAACTTCGTTTTTAATCTTCAGCAGCGCGTCGAGCACCATCGGCCCGCACTTGCCAGTATCGACCTCATAGGTATCAATCCGCGGTTTTTCGCCCGACTCCGGATCGAAACGGTAAATTCGAAAGGCTTTCACTTTCGTGGCCCCGATGGGTGCAGCGTGCACTTTCCCCGGGATATCTTTATAGCGAGAGTTCGCGGGTAGGCTAAATTCGGCCATGACGGATTCCTGAAATCAGTTCGCGAAGCAGGTTTAGTACGTACGCGCTTTAGGCGGCACGGCTTCGACGTCGGTGGTGAGTGTCTGCAGATGAACCGGGCGGTAGTCGAAACGGGTACGACCCTGCTCGTCCACCCAGCACAGCGTGTGCTTCATCCAGTTCGTATCGTCACGATCCTGAAAGTCTTCACGCGCATGCGCACCACGGCTTTCCTTGCGGTTTTCCGCCGAGCTCAGCGTGGCGGTCGCCTGCAACAGCAGGTTTTCCAGTTCCATCGTCTCCATCAGGTCGGTGTTCCACACCAGTGTGCGATCCGCCACCTTCACATCAGCAAAGCTATCGAAGGTGCGGGCAAGCTTGCCTTGGCCTTCCTGCAGCGTAGCGCCCGTACGAAACACCGCCGCATCCGTCTGCATCGTCTTTTGCATCTCGAGGCGAATCTCGGCCGTGGGCCGGGTCCCGTTAGCATGCCGCAGGCGGTCGAGCCGCGACACGGCATAGTCGCCCGCGTCCTTGCGCAGCGCCCGATGCGGTGTGCCCGGCTTGATAGAGGCGGCACAGTGCTGCGCAGCAGCCCGACCAAAGACCACCAAGTCCAGCAAAGAATTCGAGCCGAGCCGGTTGGCGCCATGCACTGAAACGCAAGCGGCTTCGCCGACGGCCATCAGGCCTGGCACCACCGTGTCAGGGTGGCCATTCTTCACGGTCACCACTTCGCCATGGACGTTACAGGGGATACCACCCATGTTGTAGTGCACCGTCGGCAGCACCGGGATCGGGGCACGCGTCACGTCGACACCAGCGAAGATGCGCGCAGTCTCAGCGATTCCCGGCAGACGCTCATGAATGACCGCTGCACCGAGGTGTTCAAGATGCAGATGGATATGGTCTGCGTTTTCACCCACCCCACGGCCTTCGCGAATTTCTATCGTCATCGAACGACTGACGACGTCACGCGAGGCCAGGTCCTTGGCATTGGGGGCATAGCGCTCCATGAAGCGCTCACCGGCCGAATTGGTGAGGTAACCACCCTCGCCGCGCGAGCCTTCGGTGATCAGGCAGCCAGAGCCATAAATACCCGTCGGATGGAACTGCACAAACTCCATGTCCTGCAGCGGCAGCCCGGCGCGGGCCACCATGCCGCCACCATCACCCGTACAGGTATGGGCAGAGGTACAGGAGAAATACGCCCGGCCATAACCACCCGTGGCGAGGATGACCGTATGCGCACGGAAGCGATGCAAGGTGCCCTCTGCCATGTCGAGCGCTACCACTCCCCGGCATTCACCGTCTTCCATGATCAGATCGATCGCGAAGTACTCGATAAAGAACTTCGCCTCGTGTTTCAGTGACTGCTGGTAGAGCGTATGCAGCATGGCATGGCCAGTACGGTCCGCCGCCGCACAGGTGCGTTGGGCGATACCCTTGCCGTAATTCGTGGTCATGCCACCGAAAGGGCGCTGATAAATCTTGCCGGATTCAGTACGCGAAAACGGCACGCCGTAGTGCTCAAGTTCGATGACTGCAGCCGGTGCCTCCTTGCACATGTATTCGATGGCATCTTGGTCGCCGAGCCAGTCGGAGCCTTTGATGGTGTCGTAGAAGTGGAAGCGCCAGTCGTCATCCCCCATGTTGCCAAGGGCAGCGGAGATGCCGCCTTGCGCAGCCACGGTATGACTGCGGGTGGGAAACACCTTGGTGATGTTGGCCACTGAAAGCCCGGACTCGGCAAGACCAAACGTGGCACGCAGACCAGCGCCACCGGCACCGACGACGATGACGTCATAGGTGTGATCTTCGAAGGTGTATGCGGAAGGCACCTGCGCGCTCATGTCGGGTAACCAAGGCTAAGCCGCACAACGGCTAGTACCATGGCCACACCCAGAATGGCGTGGATAAAATTCAGCATCAAGGTCGTCACAAGCTTCACACCCTTGGCATGGACATAATCGTCAACCACCACCTGCAGACCGAGGCGGCTGTGGTAAGTGAGCGTGGCCACTAGCAGCACCAGTAACACGGCATGGCACGGCACCGCGACGAAAGCGCAGACGCTGCCGTAAGTGAGATCGGGCAGGGCCGCTAGCGCAAAGGCAAACCACAAACCCAGCGGCACTAAGGCCGCTGCCGAGACGCGTTCCGCCCACCAATGGTGAACGCCGCTCTTGGCGCTGCCCTGGCCGAGGGCACGCCCGAGGGGGGATTGCAGGCTCATGCCGCACCTCCGAGGAGCAGGCACCAGAGCAAGGTGGTGAGCACTACCGCCGACACCACCACCAAGGCACCACTGCGCCTCGCGGTGCGCTTTTCGAAACCATAGCCCAAGTCCCAGGCCAAATGTCGTAGGCCCGCTGACAGATGATAGAAGAAGGCAAAACTGAAGCCGACCAGCAGTAACTGTCCCGGAAGTGAACCGAGGCAGGTGGCTACCAGCGCATAGGCCTCCGCTCCACTGGCGGCGGCGACCAACCACCAGGCCAGCAACAGGCTACCCACACTTAAAGCAATGCCGGTGGCTCGATGCAGAATGGACAACACCATGGTGTACAGCGGCTTGTACACTTGCAGGTGTGGAGACAGTGGTCTTTCGCGGACAGCCATGAGATTCCTCAAACAGTTCTACCATCATCAAGCCCGCGTCTGCGCCACATGTCGTCGCGGTGACCCAGTGGCCGCCACGACGCAGAGAGTCCTCCGCAGACGGGGAATTAGAAATCGATGCAGCGCCCTGCCCGCTCCCAATCACCAAAACGCGTTGGCTCTGGGCCGGAGCGCCCGCCGATTTCCCGGGGGCGCACTAACGGAGTGGCTGGTGCAGCGACCGGCAGGCCTGCGACGCTGGCTTCCGGGACCTCAGGCGGCAGGTCGGGAATCGGTGAGAGGATACGTTCAGTGGTCGACATCAAGACGGATACTGCCACAATCCGGCCCTGTATTACTAGCCAGTAAAGCCATCTGAAAACCCAAGAGTGACCCTCCCGTGCAAACCTCGCCCGAAATCGTAGCGACCCACCCTTCACCGTTAGATCCCACCCCCGGCCTCCTGCGGCTGACGGGGCCGGCTGCGAGCGACTTCCTGCAGGGCCAAGTGACCCAGGATTTACGCGACCTGCCGGTGGATTACTGGACACGGGCTGCCCTGTGCACCGCTCAAGGGCGTGTACTCGCGCTATTGAAAGTCCTGCGTGTCCCTGACGGTTTATGGCTGCTCATGCCAGCGGAACGCGTTGCACCAGTCCGCACCCATCTACAGCGTTTCGTACTGCGCACGAAGGTCCAGCTGCTCGCCGCAGCACCCCTCGTCGTTACGGTAGAAACCGGACCCACTGACCTGGTGGCAACTACCGCCGCCAGCCACCACGCGCCCGTGGAATGGCGAGGAGAGGCGCGCGTCCTGGCGCTATCGACCAACCGGCGCTTGGTGGTGTCCGCCGCCGCCGCAGGCCAGGCCTCGGTGGACCCGGCCGGCTGGGCCGCTTGGATACAGGCCTGCGTCGCAGACGAAGAGCCTGAGGTCTTTACTGCGTCCGCCGCAAGCTGGACGCCCCACATGCTGGCGCAAGACCGCTGGCAGGCCATCAGTCTCACCAAGGGCTGTTACACCGGCCAAGAGATCGTGGCGCGAACGCATTACCTTGGAAAAAATAAACGCCGACTGGAACGGGTCCATTGGGCAACCACGGACGCACTACCCTCACCGGGCGCAGCGCTTGACCTGCCAGACGGCCGTCGTGGCGAATGGGTACTGGGTTTGACAGGCGCTCAGGGAACCGACGGACTGGTGGTCACCACCCTTCCAGAAGCACCCACTAGCGCCTGATTCAGCAGATTAGAAGCGAATCCGCACGATCGAAAAGTCGTCATCGAGCGGGCCCGGGCCGTGCAGCCCGCGAGCCCATTGCCACAACGACTCTAGGCTATCGTCCCGCACGCCCTGTTGCTCAATGAAGGTCTCGAATTCCTCAAACGTAGCGTCGCGGCCCTGCGGATCCATGATCTCGAAGCAACCGTCACACAACACCATCAGTGAAGCGCCTACTGGCACGTGGACGCTCTGCGCCTGGTAGCTGATGTCGGGCATGACGCCGACGATCAGTCCTGGCGAACGCACCCGCTGACTGGTGCAGATTCCTGCCGCATCGGGAGGTGATAGCAGCAGCGCCGGTGGGTGTCCACCACTGGCATGGCTCAGCATCCGCGAAGACTTCTGGTACACGCCATACCAAAGCGTGAAGTACATGTCATTGTGCTTCTCGCACAAAAAAGCGTTACTCATGCCTGCCATCACCGCGGCCGGGTCGCGAAAATCGACGCCTGGCAGCGCTCCCGAACGGATGACGTTAATGGCCGTGACCGCCAGCAGACAGGCCCCCACTCCATGACCGCACACGTCCAGCAAGTAAACCGCAAAATGATCGTCGTCGATCCAGTGGTAACCGAAGGCATCACCACCCAACTCCGTCGACGGCTGATACACCCAGTCGATACACAGCGGCGAAACGGTTGGCTCAGGCAGGCTGGAACGTATGTAGCGCATAGCCTCGGCCAGCTCTGCATCCAAACGCTGTTGTGTCTGCTCCAACAGGTCTTTTTCGTGCTGCAGCTCTACCACGCGCCGCGCATCCAGATCCCGCAGACGTTTCTTGTCAATCGACGTGGTTACACGAGCACGCAACAAAGTGGGATTGAACGTTTTCGGCAGATAGTCCTCGGCTCCCGCTTCAATACAGCGCACCGCCGTGTCGATTTGCTCGGAACTGGAAATGACAATGACCGGCACCCTACCGAGCGCTGGCTCATCCTTCATCGCTTGCAGTAGTTCTAGTCCGTTCATCTCTGGCATCTCGATGTCGAGCAGCATCAGGTCAAACGACGTAGCGCGAATACGTTCCAGTGCCTCGCGTCCATTGCCTGCCTCGGCTATCGACTGGATACCCAACTCACGGAGCGCGCGAATGAGTCCAAGCCGCATGAGCCGGCTATCGTCGACCACCAAGACGTTTGCTTCCGCCAGCATTCCCATGGAAGCAACAGTGGTGGGCGAGGAAACGGCAGGAGCTAAATCAGACATGTGGCACCGGGTGTGTAACCGCGTTCTCGCGGGGGACAAGTTTGATGATTCGGGCTGCCTTGGCCAGCAGACTCGGACCATCATGGGGTTTTAAGACGTATTCACGCACGCCCAAGCGGGCGATCATGGCGATGGTCTGCGGCGCTGAATTGGCTGTCAGCATGATGACGTTGGTGCGGGCGATGGCAGGGTCTGCACGCAGTTCACGCAACATCCCAAGACCATCGAGCACCGGCATGTTGTAGTCCAGCAATACCAGGTCTGGATGGTGCTCACGCACGACGGCGAGCCCCACCAGTCCATCGGGTGCCTGCAGTAACTGGCAATCGTAGGGGCGAAACAGTTCCACCAACGCCTTGCGCAGCATGCTGCTGTCGTCAACGGTGAGAATAACGGGTGTGCTCAACCGAGACTCCTCGCATGCAATGACAGGGCCAGCCGCTGGCCATCGCAGGACCAGCTACCACCGGCAGCAGCCGCAGATTCACTTTCCGCCGCAGGACCACCACTGGGAGTTCCAAGGGTGACCAGCAAACCCGCATCGCCAAGCACACCGGCAAGCCGACCGCCGAGCAGATTACACACTTCGGCAGGCAGTTCGCTCGCCATGGCAAGGACCTCTTCCGACGAAACCGCACGGCCGAGTATCCGCGGTAGCAAACATTCCACCAATCCGCGTCCTGACTGTAGATGCAGCTGGTAGGCGGCGCCGTCGATCACCAGCGGCAAGACCCACACCCACTCTGCGGGTAGCCGATCCTGCGCCAAAGACTGCAGCTGGCAGCCGTACGATGTTACCAATACCTGCTCCAGCACCGCCTCCAGACTGCGTTGCAGGAGCGCTGTTTGCACCACTGAGGTCATGGGGGCGGCTCCTGTCGCAAGGCATCGAGGATCGCCACTGGCATTTGCTCCAGTGGCACCACACGTCCAACCGCCCCGGCGTTAATGGCTGCCTGGGGCATACCGAAAACAACGCAGCTTTCTTCGGCCTCGGCCAGGGTCGGTGCGCCTGCGGAGCGCAGTAACAGCATGCCGCGCGCGCCATCGGAGCCCATGCCAGTCAAAATCACCGCCACCGCATGCGCACCCGCCTGTTCTGCCGCCGACCGAAACAGCACATCCACGGAGGGACGGCAGTGGTTAACCGGCGGCGTCTGTGCCACCTTGACCCGGTAGCCACGCCCGTGACGCTGCAATGACACGTGAAAATCACCCGGCGCCACCAGGCAGAGCCCAGAGCGCAGCAAATCACCGTCTACGGCTTCGCGGACTTCGTAGGATGTCAGACGGTTCAAATGTTCCGCCATGACCCGCGAGAAATTCGGCGGAATATGTTGCACCACCACGATGGGTGGCAGCCCTGATGGCAGCCGCGGCAACAAATACCGCAGTGCCTCCACCCCCCCTGTGGAGGCGCCAATGAGGATCACTCTCCGGCTGTCCGCCGTCTGCGACCAGACCGGAGGCGCTGCGGCGAGGGCCGGCGCCGGCCGCAGCCCCAGGCGTCGTGAGCGCGCCGCGGCACGTACCTGAGAGGAGAGCCGTCGCGCTACCTCGGCGAGGGACCGCGAACCATCTGGCTTTTGAATCACATCGACGGCGCCGGCTTCCAGCGCCATTAGGGCCAACTCGGACCCCGCGGGCGTGAGCGAACTGACCACCACCACTGGCACCGGATGGTGCGCCTGCAAAATCTTGAGAAAGGTTAATCCGTCCATCAGCGGCATCTGCAAATCGAGCGTGATCACATCAGGCTCAAGCGCGAGAATTTGCTCCCGGGCTTGGTAGGCATCGGCAGCCATGCCGACGACCTCAATCAGCGGATCCAGTGCGAGTGCATCGGCAATAGCGCGACGCGCGAGTGCAGAGTCATCGACAATCAGCACTCGAATGGTGGTGGCGGAAACGCTCATGGGCGCCGATACACCCCATGGCTAACCGTCTCCAACCCGTGATGCGTCCGGCCCAAGGTTTCCGAATAACCCACGAACAGGTAACCACCGGGCAACAGGTGATTAATCAGCTGTTGCACCACCGCAGCTCGCGACACCTCGTCAAAATAGATCATGACGTTGCGACAGAAGATCACGTGCTGTAATTCACCCACCGGATAGACCGAGTCGAGCAAATTGATGCGTTGAAAGTGCACCCTCCGTTTCAGCTCGGGATGGATGCGCGCGAACCCCGCCTGCGACCGCACTCCGCGCTGAAAATAACGGCGGAGCAGCTCGGGTGGTACCGGGTCCAGATTATCGATTGGATAATATCCACGCTCCGCCGCCGCCAACACCGGACGCGAGATATCCGAGCCTAGGACCCGCCATCCAATCGTCGGATCCAGGCGTGCCGCCTCCGCCGCCACTATCGCCATGGTGTACGGCTCTTCTCCAGAGGCAGCGGCTGCAGACCACATCCGCACTGCGGTGCCAAGACGGGCCAGCGCCGGACCAAGCACTGGCAGCACGCGCTCGCCTAAAAACCGAAAATGCTCCGCCTCGCGGAAGAATGCGGTGTGATTGGTGGTGATCAGGTCGGTAAGGACCTCAATCTCTTCACCTTGAGTATCCGCCGCGAGCAGCGCACAGTAATCTTCGTAAGACTCCAGACCGAGCGCTAACAGCCGTTTACGCAGCCGATTGGCCACCAGCGCTTGTTTATCGGGGCCCAGCGCAATACCGCAATAACTGTGGACGATACTGGTCAGCGTTCGAAAGGCACGCGTAGAGATACCACCAGCCACGTCCGATGTCATCCGCGCGCTTTCCATACGTCAGCTAACTCAGAAGCTATGGAAATCGTCGTCTTCAGCGTTCCGGCCCGGTGGGGCCGGCATCGGGATGCGTTTGAGGCCCATCGCACGACTCGTGCGCTCCAGTCGCGGTAGCTGACCGGTAGAACGTCCGTCAATCGCACCGCTCTCTGCGGCATGCTGCAAATCATCCGCGTCGCCGCTGCGCCCCACCAATCCCTCGAGGCGCTCTACACTATTTTTTAGTGTCGCCGCCTGCGTGTCCAGTTGTTCAGCGGCGCTGGCGCTTTGCTCAGCGCTTGAGGCGTTGCTTTGAGCAATGCGGTCCATCTGCGCCAAGGCTGTATTCACCTGCGTCACGCCCTGCGCCTGCTCACTGGCAGCCGTAGCGATCTCCGCCACCAGCATGTCGGTGGCGATCACTTTATCGGTAATCTCCTTGAGGGAGCGGGCCACCTCGGCACTGCGCTCTGCGCCACGCTTGGCGCTGGAGATAGCGACATCAATCTTGTCGGCAGTTTCACGGGCAGCGGCTGCGCTGCGTTGCGCCAGCGAACGCACCTCGTCAGCGACCACAGCGAACCCAGCGCCCGCTTCGCCGGCTCGCGCCGCCTCGACTGCGGCGTTCAGCGCCAAAATGTTCGTCTGGAAAGCAATCTCGTCAATATTCTTGACGATCTTCGCCACATCCGCGCTAGCGGCGCCAATCTCTACCATCGCCTCCGACATCAAGGTCATCGTACCGAGCCCGGCACCCGCCACCGCACGGGCGCCAGACGCCAGCGCTGTGGCCTTTTGCGAGTTCTCCGCTGTGGTGCGGATCATCGCCGACATCTCCTCGAGTGAGGTGCTCGTTTCCTCGATAGCTGCCGCCTGCTCGCTGGCGCCACCGGCCAATGATTGGCTCGCAATACTGACCTGACGAGCGGCGACGGCGGTTTGCTTCGCTCCCCGATTGAGGTCCGTCGTAATGCCACCCAGCGCCACCGAGATATAGCGCACGGTGAACCAAGTCATCGCGCCAGCCACCACCACCGCCAGGAGCGAGACAATGCCGAGCAGCCACATGGTAAAACTGGTCGCGGCTTGGCTGGACTCAGCGACGGACTGACCTTCCTTATAGCTGTGGGCGGCCGCAGTTTGCAGCGCCGTTAGAAAGCGCGTGTAGTTAGGGTCCTGCACGTCTTTAGTCAGCCGCTGTTGTTCAATGAGCTGCTGAAATTCGTCTCCAGAGCTTTCCGCGTCCAGCGCGTCAATCTTGCCCTGGGTAGCGATAATCAGTTCGTGAGCGTTGTGGATCTCTGCAAACAGACGACGCGCATCATCATCGGTCAGATAGTTCGCCTCGTAATCCGCCAGATAAGACAGCAACTGCTTCTCACGCGCGGCAATGTCCGCCTTCAGCGCCTGGGCTTCTTCCGGCGTGGCATCCAACAGACCGTTCCGATTCAACTGCTGGCGCTGTACCTGATTGGCAGCGTCGCTCAGCAGCACTACCGCAGGCAGTGATTTAGTGGCCAGTCCACCAACGGAGTCGCGGAGCGACGCTAAGCGCAGCAGTGCAATGGCACTAATCAATACGAGAATTGCCAGCAGCGCTCCCAGACCAACAGTAATGCGGCGCGTGATTGTCCAACCAGCGGTGTTCATACAGACTCGGAGCCGCTTGATGCGGCAGTAAGGGTGAGTGACGGCATCACGAGGCTACCCTCAGCGACGAGAATATTTTTCATATTCAGCAGGGCGAAGACTCTTTCGGCAGTCGTACCTACGCCCAGCAGATACTCCCCCTCAACGGCGCCTGAAAAATCGGGCGCCGCGGCCAACTGGGCTGCTCCCAGCACCACGACGTCATCGACGCCGTCGACGATCGCCCCGATGACGCCCGTATGTCCCGGCTTGCCTCCGATATCGAAGACCACGATACAGGAGCGATCGTCGTAATCCACGGTCACCATGTCGAATTTGGCGCGCAAATCGAACACTGGCAGCACTGCACCACGCAGATTGATCACGCCGCGAATATGCAGCGGCATGTTCGGTACTGCGGTGATGGGGCACAAACGCACCACCTCGCGGACGTCACGCAGGGGCACACCGTAGTTGGACAGTCCGAGGTGGAAGGTCAAATAACGACCCGGCTGCAGCGGCATGGGAGTACTCATGCGCCTACCGCAGACAAGGGGCGAGGCGTGCTGACAAGCCCCGTCCGCTGCGCACGAACCAGCGAATCAATATCCAGAATCAGACCGACCGAGCCATCGCCAAGGATAGCTCCCCCGGCTACCAAGGTCTGTCCGGAAAAAGTGTCGCCCATGTTCTTGATAATCACTTCCTGCTTACCGAGGAACTCGTCTACGAGCAGCGCCCGGGCTGTACTACCCGACTCTATCACCACAATTATGCCCTCTTCTGGACGTTCGGTGCGGGCGACTCGATTCAGTACCCGCGCCAACCGCAGCACTGACAGCTGCTGCCCGCGGACTTTCACCATTTCACCCTGCTCATGGACCGTAGAGACGTCCCCTGGTCGCGGCCTAAACGTCTGCCGGACGGCCAACGCCGGAATGATATAGCGCTCGTCGCCGATGCCGACCAGTAGCCCGTCGATCAGCGCCAGCGTGAGCGGCAAGCGGATCGAAAAGGTCGCCCCTGCCCCGGGCTCTGAGTCGATCTCGATATGACCCCGCAGACTTTCGATATGTCCACGGACCACGTCCATGCCCACACCGCGTCCAGACAGGTCGGTGACCGCTGCGGCCGTGGACAGGCCCGGCATAAAGATCAGTTCCAACGCCTCCCGACGGCTCAGCGCGACCGCCGGGTCGAGAAGCTTCTTTTCGATCGCCTTGGCCTGCAGGCGCGTGGTGTCGAGGCCACGCCCGTCGTCACGTACACGCACCACGATGCCGCCATGCTGGTGGAGCGCAGCCAGCTCGATGGTACCCACCGGGTCTTTGCCTGCCAATATACGATCAGCCGATGGTTCAATCCCGTGGTCAATGGAATTGCGGATCATGTGGATGAGAGGATCACCCATTTTTTCTACCAGCTGACGGTCCAGCTCGGTTTCCTCGCCTTTGAGCACCAGACGTATTTGTTTATTTTGGCTGGCGGCCAGATCCCTGACCAAACGGGTCATCTTGCGGAACAATCCGCCGATCGGCACCATCCGCAATGACATGGCGTTGTGCTGCAGTTCACGCGTGATGCGCGCCAGCTTGCGCACCGCATGCGCGAGATCGAGAGCAGCCGAGTTGCGTACTTCGCGACTTTCAATCACGAAGGATTGCGCCACGACCAGCTCGCCCACCAGGTTGACCAAATCGTCCAGTTTCGAGGCGTCCAAACGCACAAAGTTATCGGCCACCGCCGCCGCCGGTCCGCGGGCGGCAGCCGGTGCCCGTACGGCCACCGGGACGGGGGCTGCGACTGGTGCAGATACGGGTGCGATGACCGTCCCCACTGCTGTCGGCTCGCCGACGGCGGGCGTTAGGTCCATCGCTACCGCCAAGGCCGACGGCGCCGGAGGAGCGGCGGGCGGCGGCTCGCCCCGCAGTGCCGCGCGCAACAACGCCAGCACCGGCTGCGCCGGCACCGGGATGGGTTCCCCTGGATTTTCACCACCCACCTGCGCGCCAACGCAGCGCGTGCATTCAGACAGCACATCCGCACCAGCGAGGATCGCATCAATCACGCGGCGCGACACCGCCACCTCACCACTGCGCACCAGCTCCAGTAAAGACTCCAGCTCATGAGCGAAGTCGCGCAGCGCATCCAGCTGCAGGAAACCAGCGCTCCCCTTGAAAGTATGGAAGGCACGGAAGATGGAGTTAATGGCCTCACTGGCCCCAGGGTTTTCCTCCAGCGTCAGCACCGCTTGTTCGATCGAGCGCAATAACTCAAGCGATTCGCTGTGAAATTCACGCAGCAGGTCCAGGTCGCCTGCCAGCTTCAGCACCATGGTGGGGACGGCCACCTCCACAGGGGCTTCGATTGGGGCAGCGACCACCGGCGCGACCTGCGCCACGGGAGGTGCCACGGGAGGCGTCACGGGAGGCGCCACGGGTGGCGCGGTCAACGTGGGGATGGCGGCGGATTCCGCCTGTTCCTCAATGGAGGCCGGCATCGGCGGTGCGGGCATGCCCGAGGATTCGTTCAGCAGGCAATCCGTAGCCCAGCCATGCCAATCATTCAGCCGCCGAATAGTGGCGGCATCGAACTTACCGAGACCATCGAGCACCGAATCGACCAAGCCGCGGGCGCGTCGCAAACCTTCGACCAATGACGGCGGCAGCGACTGCACCGGAACCTGTTCCAGATCCATCAACAGCGCATTAATTGGCAGCAAACCGTTATCTGAGCCCGGCTCGGCGAAGGCCAGTTCCTCAGCCAGACGCGCCAGTACCTCAGCCACTGCTTCTAGAAATTGGTCGTTTGGAGTCACGCCCTGCTACCCGCCCCGTGTATGACCCATTACCTGTTCGCGGCGGGGAGAACCCGCTCCGTATCCTAGAAAGTCTACCTCTTTTGCGCCCGCGACGCCGGGAGCACCCACACAGAGGTGGCAAACTGAAAGGTACCGGGTTACCCTTTCCGGCACCAGCAACCTGTACTGGCGGCGCGTCTCTGGCCCCGCGCCGGCCCCTGAGGAAATGACATGAAATTCGTCTATTTCGGCCTACTTTTTCTCGTCCTTGGCGTGCCAATGGCGGCCGACGCCCAGCAACCGGGAAAATTGCGCATTCTCACCTGGGCCGACTATGTGCCAGCAGATGTCGCCGAAGATTTCCGCAAGGAAACCGGGATCGAGGTGGAAGTCACCCTGACCGACAACGAAGACATTATCAACCGTCTGCGCCGCAGTAATGGGGCCGGTTTTGATCTGGTGCACCCTTCCCACGACCGCATTGCCGGGGCGCAGCAGCAATACCACATCTACAAGCCGCTGGACCTTAGCCGGGTAAAGCTGGAGCGCTACCTGCCGGAAATGCTCGAGGCCACCCGCAACAACACCACTTTGGATGGCGCCGTCTATGGCGTGCCTTACCTCTGGGGCACAGAGGGCCTGGCCGTGAATACCCAGCGTGCTAGGAACGTCACTGACTACACCGACCTGTGCCGGCCGGACTTGCGTGGCAAGACCGCTATCCGGGTGGTGCGTCCGGTCCTGATTGCCTTCGCCTTCGCCTACGGCGAGGACCCATTCTCGCTCTACTCCAACCCACGCGCGTATGCCGACATGGCCAACCGCATAGTGGACAAAATCATCGTCTGCAAAGCCAACATTGGCATGGTTTTCAGCGGTGAAAAAGAACTGCAGGAAGCGTTTCGCACCGGCACCATCACCGCCGCCATGTTTTGGGATGCCCCTTCCTGGGCAATGAACCGACAGGTCTCCCGTGTCCGCTACCTGGCACCCAAATCGGGCATGCTTGGTTGGATTGTCGCTTCCGTGATCCCCGCGCGCGGTGGCAACGATGCCGCGGCTTACGCTTGGATCAACTTCACCTCACGACCCGATATCGCTGCGCGCATTACCAAAGCTGCGGGCAATTTCAGCGCCGCACGGGGCACGTTGAAACTGGTCGACCCCAAGCTAAAAGCCCAGCTTTATCGGACGTTTCCACGCGGGTTCGTCAACATCCATTGGTACCAAAACGTCCCGGCCGGCATTGAAGACGCCGAGGCACCCGCACTGAAGCGTTTGCGCGAAGCGCATTGAACGGGCCAGAAGGCACCGTCTGCGTTAAAGATTCACCAACTCCAGCGCCTCAGGCGCGAGGGGAACACCCATGAATTGGGTACCGACGCGTGCAAAACGCTCGAGACCGTCGGTCGCCAAAAAACGGCAACGAGCAGCAATGTCCAGTTCACCACCGGTCGCTATTTGACCCGCGAGGCCGTGGGCGAGCAGCAGCTCGGCCATGGCAGCTGCCGTGGTGGCCGCCGAATCCACCAGCGTCACTCCCTCCCCCACGACCCGCTGCAAAACTTTAGCCAGCACAGGAAAATGGGTGCAACCCAAGAGCAAAGTATCCGGCGCCTCGGCAGCCGCAAACACCGCATCTAAGTAGCGGTGGGCCACGGCTTCCGCCACCACCCCCTCGGTCCAGCCTTCTTCCGCCAGCGCCACGAACACGGAGCACGGCAACTG
>CANIOW010000009.1 GCA_947469285.1 Gammaproteobacteria bacterium | reverse complement strand
GGCCATAAATTTCGACCACGCGCCCCTTCGGCAGACCACCGATACCCAACGCAATATCCAGCCCCAGCGAACCCGTGGGAATGACATCAAATTCCAGGGAAGTGGTATCGCCAAGGCGCATGACACTGCCCTTGCCGAATTGCTTTTCAATCTGGCTGAGGGCGGCAGCGAGTGCCTTTTTGCGGTTTTCGTCCATGTTGGGGAGCCTCAAATGGGTAGGAAGATGGGGGGGTGGACTGTTTGAATATACAGTAGTGTAGCGCAGAGGTGGCTCACTACGCGAGCCCGCTTTGGTCCGTGTTCAGGTTATTTGTCCCACCGGCAGCCTGGCGAGGGTCTCCAGTAGCCCATTCAGCGCGGAAATGACCGCCTGCCACCGAACCGCCTCCCGATCCCCGGCAAACCACATCGGGAGGGCGCGGGTTTGTACGCTCCCTGCCTCACGCCATGCCCAGGCCAGCCACACCGTGCCCACCGGTTTTGCCACACTGCCGCCTGCGGGCCCGGCCACACCGCTAATCGCCACCGTAAAATCCACCGCCGCGCGCTCTAGGGCACCGAGCGCCATGGCTCGCACCACCGGCTCACTCACGGCTCCATGCACCGCTAGCAGTTGGGCAGGGACACCCAGATCTGCCTGCTTGGCGGCGTTCGAATAAGTCACCCAGCCGCGCTCGTACCAAACGGAGCTGCCGGCCAGATCGGTCAGCACCTTGGCGAGCCACCCGCCGGTGCAGGATTCTGCGGTCGCCATCCGCAGGCCGCGAACCGCGAGCAATTCGGCCAACTGCCGCGCCGCGGGTGGGGCAAGTGCCGTATCCAGTTTCGTGACTCCGTAGCGCCAGACAGTAGCGACGAATGATAGTGACAACCCTCTGCTGCAGGGTTATTTCAAGCCGCCAGCGATGCACGATTGTGCACTACAATTGGCACACATGACCTCGAAACCCTTACTGACTCCGCGTTCCGCCCCGGCCGTCCCCGAGCTGGTCGCTCCCCTGGCTACGCAGGACAGACCACCGGCGTGGAACCGCCCCAGTGAATGGCCGATACTGTGGCTCGTGTCGGCCCTAGTGCTCGGCACCTTCGCCCTACTGCTCGTACTACAGTTCATTTTCGCCCGGCTGATTTTCGGCGCGCAACTGAGCGCCAATGAAGACCAGGCTGCCCGTGAAAAAGCGACATTGGTGGCAGAAATGGCCACCACCGCGAAATCACGGCTGAGCAAGACGGTCAACGACTACGCCCCCCGGTCGGTCGCTATTGGCCATCTGGAGCCGCCACCGCTGGAGCCTCTCGGGCAAGAGGCGGTTAGCGGCGCTCGCCTCGATCGGCTGATGCTCGATCTAGAGGCTTTTCTGGGTCCAGACCATCAGCTGCTGTTCGGGCAGCAGCGCGCACCAAGCGCTAGTCTGGACCCGCCGCATCCTGAAGCGCCCCCGAAACCCAGTCGGTTGCTCACGCCGGCAGACTTTGCCCGATTCATGCAAGGTAGCGATCTCGCCAATCACTTCGCGCTGCAGCAGCCCGCTTCCGGCTATACGGAGGCCGCAGGCACCTTTTGGGTTTGGGCCATCACCCCAGTCATGTCGCATGACAAGCCCGAGCAACTGGCCGGCTGGTGGGTGGCTGCACGCAACCTCCAGATGGTCTTAGATGAAACCTCTAACCAGCGCCTGTCGGGGAAACGGACCCTGTTGGTGTTACCCGCAGGCAGTGTGCGTCCAGGATCACCACAGATCGTCGCACAGACCACCACGGCCCTGCGCCTGCGGGCACTCATCAGCCATATTGATGCCGAGCATGAGCTGGTACTGGAACTACTGATCCCGCGCAATGCCTATGCCGACTTCCGCAAGTCCACGCAGTTTTTCGTCGTCAGCCGTGTGCTCATCGACATGCTCGTGGTACTGCTGCTCTTGCTGGTGCTAAACGCCAAACTGTTGCGGCCGCTACGGCTTCTGTCGCAACAACTGGAGGCATTGGCACTGGATCGGGAGGCGGAAGCGCCTGTCTCCTGGCCAACCGTCAGCACCAGCCCGGAAATCCGGCGCGTAGCCGCCTCGATTGGCACCCTGCTAGACACGCGCCGTCTACGTCACGAAGCGGAGCTGGCGCGTGACGCCGCGCGCGATGCCGACCTACAAAAGTCGGCGCTCATTGCCACCTTGTCCCACGAGCTGCGCGAACCGCTCCAAAACGTGATGGGCATGACTGAACTGCTGGTGGCTGCTGCATTGCCAGCAGACCAGCAGGAACAGGCCGCCGTGCTACAAAGTGCCGTGGTGTCGCTGCAGTCCATCGCAGAGGAGGCGCTGACGATGAGCACCCTCCAGGCTGGCCAACTACAGCTCAACCTCGCCTCCACCGACCTGCACGCGTTGCTGCACGGCCTTCGAGAAACGCATTTAACAGAGGCTGTACGCAAGGGCTTGGACATTCAGTGGAAGGTCGACTCCACTCTACAGCCCGCCTACCTCGCAGATGCCGTTCGATTGCGGCAAGTGCTGGGTAATCTCATTGGCAACGCGATCAAATTCACCGAAAGGGGACTGATTACCATCGCGCTAACGGCCGTGGACACTGGCACCGACGGCGCACACCTCAAGTTTTCAGTGACCGACTCTGGACCGGGACTGGATCCGCATTTCCAACAGCGTGCGCTCAAGCTATTTTCCCAAAGCGCAGAGGAGCCAGCGGCGATCAATGACGGGGTTGGTCTAGGACTTGGCATCGTCAAAAGCCTCGTGGACCTCATGGGTGGAACGGTAGCGTTGGACACCTTGCATGGCGCCGGCGCCACCTTCAGTTTTACATTGCTGCTACAGCCCAGTGAGCCGCCTGAGGCCGTCCCAGCGCCTGTCAGCGCAGGCGAGTTGCGTCCCTGCCGTGTCTTGCTGGTAGACGATAATGCCGCGGGGCGCCAGGTGTCCGGGTCGCTGCTGGCGCACTTGGGCGCCATCGTCACCCCTGCCGCCAGCGGCGCAGAAGGCCTAGAACACTACTCGGCGGCGCCCGAGGCGTTCGACCTCATCCTCATGGACGTGCGTATGCCCAACATGGATGGTCATGAAGCCACCCGCCGCCTGCGCGCTTGGGAAACGAGCCACCTGCGGTCCTCCATGGCACCGGTTCACGTCGTTGCGCTGACCGCTAATTCCGCGCCGAGCGACCAACTACAAGCACGCGCCGCCGGCATGGATGGTTATCTGACCAAACCCGTCCGCCTGATTGACTTGCGCAATCTGTTACGCAGCACCGTACGCCGCGGCAGCGCCACCGGTTAACGGCGATAAACACGGACCGTCTGCTGGATGTCCTGCAGGTGTTTGGAGACCTGCAAGCTGGCATCCAAGGCGCGTTCCAGTCCATGATGGACGCCGAGCGGTAGATCGGAGCGGATACCCAGCAACTCCAGCTGCCCCACCACCACCCCTAACCAGTTACCGGCGTCGTGCAGCACTGCGCCAACGCGCTCCATTTCTTCCCGAAACCCTTGGGATTCCGCTGCCGTTGGTAATTCATGTTCACTCATAGCAGTCTCCACTGGCTGGCTCTATCATAAGCAGCTCCCACCCCGCTGCACAGGCCCTTGCGGCAAACCGCCAAATGCCATGACCACCTCCCCTACCCCGGACCTCAGCAGCCACACGCCCATGATGCAGCAGTACCTGCGCCTCAAGGCGCAGCAACCTGACGTGCTGCTGTTCTACCGCATGGGTGACTTCTACGAACTGTTTTTCGAGGATGCCCGCAAGGCATCCCGGTTACTCGATATCACCCTGACCGCACGTGGCCACTCCGGCGGCAGCCCCATCCCGATGGCCGGCGTCCCCGTGGTCACCCTGGAAACCTATCTGGCCCGTCTGGTCCGCAAGGGCGAGAGCGTGGCTATCTGTGAGCAGATCGGCGATCCGGCCAAATCCAAGGGACCGGTAGAACGCGCTGTAGTACGGGTCGTCACCCCGGGAACCGTCACTGACGAAGCGTTGCTTGAGTCAAACCGCGACACGCTGGTGGCCGCATTGTGGTGCAGCGGAATGCGCAAGGCCGCACCGAGCCGCGCCACCCCGGGCACTGCGACCCAGCTGTTCGGTCTGGCCTGCGTAGATTTGGCCGGGGGGCGGTTCACGATTACCGAACTGGACAGCACCGAGGCGCTCGCAGCGGAGCTGGCGCGCTTACAACCCGTCGAGCTGCTGGTGAGCGAAGGCGATGCCGGTTTGACCGCGGCCCACGAAGGCGTACCCGACACACTCGACGGTTGGAGCGGGCGACGAGTGCCGCGCGCGCCATGGCATTTCGATCGTGAGGTAGCGGAGCGCCTCCTCACTGCGCAGTTCGGGACTCGTGACCTCACTGGATTTGGCGTGGCGGAGCTTGATCTTGCCATTGTCGCCGCAGGCGCATTGCTGCAGTACTTGCAGGAAACCCAAAAGACCGCCTTGCCCCATCTGGTGGGCCTCGCCATTGAAAGCCGCGACGATGCAGTCCAACTGGACCCCGCCACGCGCCGCAATCTTGAACTCCTAGAAAGCACCAGCGGCCGTGAAGGCGGCTCGTTGGCCGCCGTCTTGGACGCCACCGCCACAGCAATGGGTGCCCGTGAACTACGTCGCTGGCTATCACGCCCGCTGCGGGCCACAGCGCCACTAGAGGCGCGCTTAGATGGCATTGCAGAACTCCTCGAGGCTGCTGGTCGCGAACCACTGCCAGAGCGCTTGCTCGAAGCCTTGCGCGGCATTGGTGACGTGGAACGCATCCTCACCCGCATCGCGCTGGGGACTGCTCGGCCACGCGATCTGGCAGGCCTGCGGCTAGCGCTCACCGCGCTGCCCGTGGTCTCGGCCACGCTGGGCACCTGTACCAGCGCTCTCCTGCTAAGTGTCGGGAACACACTCGCTGATACGCACGAAGGCCGGCCATTGGCAGCATTGCGCGCCTTGCTGGAGCGCGCCATTGTTGACAACCCGCCTGTGGTGCTGCGTGATGGCGGCATCATCGCCGACGGCTTCGATGCCGAGCTCGATGAACTGCGTTCGATTAGTGTGCACACCGACCAGCACCTGCTGGACATGGAACAACGCGAGAAAGACCGGACCGGCCTGTCATCGCTACGCATTGCCTATAATCGTGTGTCCGGCTTCTATATTGAGCTGAACCGCGCGCAAGCAGAACAAGTGCCTGCGGACTATGTCCGACGCCAGACGGTGAAGAACGCCGAACGCTTCTTGACCGCGGAGCTTAAAGCTTTCGAAGATAAAGTCCTCGGGGCGCGCGAGCGTTCGCTGGGGCGTGAACGGTTACTGTACGAAGCACTCCTGCAGACACTGCGTGAGGCACTCCCCGCACTGCAACGTACGGCACGCGAAGCCGCGACGTTGGATGTCCTCGCAGCACTGGCTTTGCAAGCAAGCCGCTACGGCTACGTGCGACCGCGCTTCACCGACGAGCCGGTACTGCATATCACCGCCGGTCGACACCCAGTGGTCGAGCGCTTCATTGCTGGCGCGTATGTTCCCAATGATCTGAACCTCGATACCGAGCGCCGGATGTTGGTGATCACTGGCCCGAACATGGGCGGCAAGAGCACCTATATGCGCCAAGCCGCACTGACGGTGGTCATGGCACGGATCGGCAGCTTTGTCCCAGCCGATGCCGCCACGCTTGGCCCGGTGGACCGTATTTTCACGCGCATTGGGGCAGGCGATGACGTGGCGGGTGGACGTTCTACCTTCATGGTGGAGATGACCGAGACTGCCAACATCTTGCACAATGCCACCGCGCAAAGTCTGGTGCTGATGGATGAAGTGGGCCGCGGCACCAGCACCTACGATGGCTTGGCGCTGGCGCACGCCTGCGCCCTGCATTTAGCTAAACGGACCCGTGCGTTTACCTTGTTCGCCACCCACTACTTTGAGCTAACCCGACTGCCGCAAGAAGCCGAAGGCGTGCTCAACGTGCATCTTGATGCCACCGAACACGGCGAGAAACTGGTCTTCCTGCATGCCGTGCGCGAAGGCCCGGCAAGCCGCAGCTACGGCTTGCAAGTGGCGCTGCTGGCCGGCGTGCCACGAGAGGTGGTGGCCATGGCCAGACGCCATCTCGAACGCCTTGAGCGTCAGGCAGAAGCGCAAGCGCGGCATGCCGCAGGCCCGCAAGGACAACTGCCGTTCGATACAGCGCCGGTAGCCGTGGACGTAGCACCCCTCGTGGCCGTGCCCGCCGGGCCCGACTACACGCAACTGGTGGATGAACTGTCGACCGCTGACCCCGACCGACTGACGCCACGCGAGGCACTAGAATTGGTGTACCGGTTACGGGGGTTATTGCCGCCAGAGTAAGCGCCCAGCGTTTAGTCCGTCACCACGGCGTAGCGCAGGCGCAGCGCGTTGACGATCACGGACACCGATGACAGGCTCATGGCCACTGCCGCCACCATGGGGCTGAGCAGCAGACCCAAGACGGGATATAACACGCCTGCCGCCAGTGGCACGCCGAGTGCGTTGTAAAGAAACGCAAAGCCAAGGTTCTGCCGCATGTTCACCACGGCCGCGCGCGAGATTGTCCGCGCCCGCACTAGCCCGCGCAGATCTCCCTTGACCAAGGTCACTTGCGCGCTCGACATCGCGATGTCCGTGCCCGTCCCCATAGCAATGCCTACCTCAGCGGCAGCGAGCGCAGGAGCATCGTTGATGCCATCACCCGCCATCGCCACATGCGCGCCCTCGCGACGCAGACGCGCCACCCAGGCCGCCTTGTCCGCCGGCTGGCAGTCGCTGACAAATTCGGTGATACCCACCTGTCGGGCCACAGCGGCCGCCGTCAACTGGCTATCCCCCGTTGCCATGAGGATGCGAATACCCGCAGCCCGCAGCTGCTGTAATGCGCTTACCGCGCCCTCTTTGATCGGATCGCTGACGGCCACCCAACCAACCGCCTGGCCGTGACTGGCGAGGAACATCACGGTGGCGCCCTCCGCGCGTAGCCGGTCCACCGTTGAGGGGGTGCTCTGCATTTGGGCACCAGCCTGCTGCAGCAGAGCTTCACTGCCGAGTACCAGCCTCTGTCCGTCAACCTCACCGCGCACGCCCAGACCAGTCACAGACTGAAAATTGACGGTCGGTGACAGAGTCAATGCGCGCGCTCGCGCCCCCGCCACCACCGCCGTGGCCAACGCATGCTCACTCCCCAGCTCGAGACTGGCGGCGAGCCGCAGCACTTCATTCACGGGAAGCTCTCCTAGCGCCTGCACCTCCAGAAAACGTGGCCGGCCCTCCGTCACGGTACCGGTCTTGTCGATGATCAAGGTGTCGATGGCGCCCAAGCGCTCAATGGCCTCGGCATCACGGAACAGCACGCCCGCCTGCGCTGCGCGTCCACTCGCTACCATGATGGACATGGGCGTGGCCAATCCGAGGGCGCATGGGCAGGCGATGATCAGGACTGCCACGGCATTGACGGCCGCATAGGTCCACGCCGGCTCAGGCCCATAGAGGCCCCAAGCGACCCAAGTTAGCAGCGCACTCACCAAGACCGCCGGCACAAACCAGGCGCTGACGCGATCTGCCATGCGTTGCATGGGTGCCCGGGTGCGCTGCGCGCGCGCCACCAGCTCGACAATTTGTGCCAACACAGTGGCCGCCCCGACCTTATCAGCACGCATGAGCAGTGCGCCAGTGCCGTTTAAAGTTGCGCCCACCACGTCGTCGCCAGCCTGCTTCTCCACCGGCATGGCCTCGCCGGTGAGCATCGATTCATCCACACTCGAGTGGCCCGCTAGCACCACACCATCCACGGGTATTTTTTCACCCGGCCGCACCCGTAACTGATCTCCCACCTGTACGTGGGCCAGCGGAACATCCTCCTCCTGTCCCTCCCCGCGTACGCGCCGCGCGACCTTTGGCGCCAAATCGAGCAAGGCCCGCAGTGCCGCCGAAGTATTGGCCCGCGCCCGTCCTTCCAACACTTGTCCCAGCAAGGTCAGAGAGACAATCAGAGCCGCCGCCTCAAAGTACACCCCTACGTGGCCTTGTTCACGCAACGCCATTGGAAATGCCGTTGGCCACCCGAGCGCCGCTAGGCTGTAGCCGTAGGCGGCACCGACCCCAGTACCGATGAGCGTCCACATGTTGAGGCGGCGTTGCCGCAAGGAATGCCACCAGCGTACGAAAAATGGTGCGCCGCCCCACACCACCACCGGCGTGGCGAGCACACCTTCAAGCCACGAGCGCGCTCCGGCCGACCATGCTTCACTGCCGTGAGCCGACATCGCCAGCACCAATACGCCCAGTGACAGTGGCAAGGTCCACCAAAAGCGCAGGGTGAAGTCGACGAGTTCAGGGACGACGACCGACGCTGGCGCTGGCATGACCGACTCGAGCGCCATGCCGCATTGCGGGCAGGCACCGGGAACCGCCTGACGAACCGCCGGGTGCATCGGGCAGGTATAGAGCACGCCGCTGTGCTGCCTGGTCTCCATACCACGCACCATGGCGGCACTCACCGCGACAGTCAATCGCTATTAACCGTCGAGTCTACTTAAGGAAAACCACCCCCTGACGCCGACTGGACCGGGCATCCCTAGGGATCCAAACCATAGCGAACACCCAGCCAGACGGCACGTGGAGCCCCCGGACCGACAAACGTTTCGCGGGACCAGTTGGCTGACTCCATCTGGAATGCCCCTTGTCCATCAAAGGGATTTTCGGCCAGGGCAGCGGCCGTGGCATAGCGTCGACCCAATAAATTGTTCACGCGGAGGGACAACCGCCATGTCGCGCCAAGGTTTGCCTCGGCCAGCACGCCCGCCAAAGCATAACCAGGCACCGTCCCAGCACCGGAGAAGTAGCGCTGCGTGCCGAAGCGATCCGTAAACAGGCCCGCTTGATGGGCGTTATTTTCATTGCCACGTGCATAGGCACTGGAAACGACCTGCAGACTGGCACTGAACTTCAACCACGGCACCATCTGCCAGCCCAGCGCCAGACGAAACTGATGTCTTGGCAACCCGGGAAGCTTGTCGCCGCGTCGAACGAAAATCTCGTCGTCTTGCTGGCTAGCAGTACAGTTCACATCCGTCCCACGGGTACTATTATGTGGCGCCAGCAGGCAGGCGGTTGACTGGAACTGTGCACGCAGGTGACTGTACTGCCACTGCCAATCCACACTCTGCCACTGGCCACTGGCGGCGAATTCCAGACCCTCGCGGCGGGTCGCACCAAAATTCTTAAAGTAGCCCGCACTGGTCGCCGTACCCACAAACAGGATGTCGTTGCGGTTATCAGCACGAAATAGTGTCAAATTCCAGCGCACCTCATTCGCCAGATGACCGCGCATCCCCATTTCGATAGACCGCGCTACCACTTGCCGCAGATAGGGATCGGCAGCCATTGAATTAGGCAGCGTGCAGGGGTTGAAGGGATCGGCACAGCCCAGTTCAATCGGCGTAGGCACACGCGTCCCTTGGCTTAGCGCGGCGTAGCCGGTCAGCTGGGGCGTCACCTGCCACGTCAGGCCTAACGCTGGGTTTAAACCGGTATAACGATGATCGCCGTCAAGATTTGGCGGCGTCAGTACTAGGCGATCTTCCGTTTGCACCCGACTGCGGTAATAGCGTGCTGAGGCAGTCAGTTGCAGCGTAGGCGCCAGCAGGAACGTACCGCTCCCGTAAACACCCGCCGTTTGCGTACGGCCCTCCAGCGCGTTTTCGGTCACCGGGGCTTCTAGTTCACTCACACCCCGCGTTTCATCCAGCACTCCCTGCTCTGCCGTCTGCTGGAACTGCGTGCGCGCGAGATCCATGGCTGCACCCACCGCCAGCCGATGCCCTCCTTCGAGTGTCCCATTCCATTGTAGCGACCCGCCGGCACCGTGTTGCTGCGTGTAGGTACGGTTATAGACACCTGAACCTGCCTGCGAAACTCCCTGAGCAGAGCTGTCGAAAAAATCGCCGTTGGCATCTCCGTTAAGCGACGTGGATTTAAGCGCGCGGTGGTAAAGGACGAGCGCCAAGCTGGAGTGTTCATCCAGCGCCATCAATCCTTGCATCACGCCCTGAACCAAGCGGTTACGCGTTATATCCGGATGAGTAAACACCTGACTGCGGCGCTGTAGGAGCATGGACAAGGGCAGCAGGCCATTGCCCGCCAGTGAGGTATTCGCACCCGTCAAGGCCAGTGACCACTCCGTAGCGCCCTGCGCTAGCGAGAGCTTGCCAAAGACGCGCTCGGCGCGAGAGGGTGAATAGTCGCGCCAGCCCTGCTCTACATCCCGATCGGCAGCCAAGAACCAGCCAAGAGACCCCTGGCGTCCGCCATGCTCCGCCGCCACGCGACGCTGCCCGAAGCTGCCGGCAGCCAGCTCCATGCCGGTACCCTGCCACTGCAAGCCGCTTTTGGTGCGCAGCGACAAGGCTCCGCCCAAAGTATTCAGACCGAAGACGGGATTGGATCCCGGCAACAACTCCATAGTGGCTAAAGCGCCCTCGGGAATGAGGTCCCAATTGACGGTATCGCCAAAGGGTTCATTGGCCCGCACGCCATCTATGAACACCGACAGCCCTTGCGGCGTACCAAGCACCGGCGAGGCCACAAACCCACGGAACGTCAGCTCTGGCTGAAAAGTATTGCCCTGCACCTCGTTCACGCCAAACCCAGCCTGACGCACCAGCAACTCCATCAAGTTTGACGATTGCGCAGCACTCATCTCCTGCGCACTAAATGTACGCACATTGGCCGGAAC
Organism: Gammaproteobacteria bacterium; assembly: GCA_947469285.1. Lineage (GTDB taxonomy): Bacteria > Pseudomonadota > Gammaproteobacteria > Steroidobacterales > Steroidobacteraceae > CAIOHZ01. The sequence continues at coordinate 94,097 of CANIOW010000009.1, read as the reverse complement.
CCAGTCGCGCGGCAAGCCGAGTCCAGGCAATACCGCAATCTCCACGATCTCGATCTCGGCCAGTGGCGCCGCCTCAACCGACGGCTGGGCCGCTGCAACCGTTGGCGTCAGCGCCGCCACACTGGCACTCACCACACCCACGGCCAGCGCCTGGGATGACCCTGACACCCTTTGCATACCCTCGCCCTCAATCTCGCAACGGGTGCCCGTCCGGCAATTGCTTCACATACCACAGCACCAGCTTGTGACGCATCGACAACTCGGTCACTTGATCCGCCGGTAACGGCTGAATCAGTTTGTCATGCACTAGCAAACGGTACACATACAGCAGTTTTTCACTGGCGGAATCCGTCGGCTCGAAGATGACCGCCCCACGACCCTCGGCATACTGGACGGCTGCCGGGAGTGCGGCTTTAAACAGCGCGCCTTCATGTTTCAATTTTTTCATACAAAGCACAATGCGACCCGGCGCCGAGGCTGTCAACGGATGGCGTCTGACGCGCCCTCACCGATAGGCGCACTGCCGCCGTTAAAGTCGGCAGACCAGTGCGGAAACCCACAGACCAGGCTGCTCTGAGGTGGCAGAGTTCAACCTCTACGCTACCTGAGGAGCTGTTCATGCTGCAGGATGCCCGTAACCTGCCGGACGGCCAGGTACTGGAAACCGACGTCTGTATTGCCGGTGCTGGCGCCGCCGGCATTACGCTGGCGCTGGAACTGCTCGACAGCGGTATCGACGTGGTGCTGCTCGAATCCGGCGGTTTCAATGACGAAAAGTCCACGCAGTCGCTCTACAGCGGGACAGTCGCCACCGAGAGGCTGCATAGCCCGCCGGACCGTTATCGGCAACGCCGGTTTGGGGGCTCGACCACCCTCTGGGGTGGACGTTGCGTTCCTTTTGATGCCATTGACTTTGAAACGCGCTCGTATTTGCCTAACAGTGGCTGGCCCATCACCCGTGAAGTGCTCGAGCCCCACTATCGCCGCGCCAACGCGCTATGCGAGGCCGGCCAGTTTGCCTATACCACCGGCGAAGCCTTCAGCGCAGCCTTGCAGCCGGTCATTCGTGGATTTGGCAGTGGCGATTTCAGCACCAACAGCTTAGAGCGTTTTAGTTGCCCGACTAATTTCGGCCTGCGCTACCGCGCCCGACTGGCCGCCGCCAGCAATGTGCGAGTGTTATTGCACGCCAACATAGGACGCATATCCCTAAACGATGCCGGAACGATGGTCCGAGAGGTGGGTGTCCGAACCTTGCAGGGCAAGGCATGTAGTGTCCGTGCACGGCACTATGTCTTGGCCCTGGGTGGCTTGGAGGTGCCACGGGTACTGCTCGCCAACCGGGACATCCACCCCACGGGCATTGGCAATGCCCGTGACTTAGTGGGCCGCTACTACATGTGTCATATCGCCGGTACCGTCGGGTCTTTGCAGCTGAACCTGCCACGTGCAGACGTGAGCCATGGCTACGACCTAGCAGAGAGTGGCGTGTATTGCCGTCGCCGCCTCGCACTCAGCGCGGCCACACAACGTCGTCTGGGCATCGGTAACTTTATCGCTCGCTTGCATCATCCACGCATCACGAATCCCGATCATGGCACTGGCGCGCTCTCGCTGCTGTACCTAGCAAAGCCGTTCATCCCCTATGAATATGCCAAACGACTACACGGCGACGAAACGGCTAACTGGCGTACCTGGCTACAGCATGTCCAAAATGTGCTGGGCGACCCTGTAGATACGGCGGCATTTCTCTGGGACTGGTACCGCCTCCGACATCTGGCCTCCCGTAAGTTCCCCTCCATCATTGTAAAACCGAAAACCAACTGCTTTAGTCTGGATTTTCACTCTGAACAGCAGCCAAATTTCTCCAGCCGCGTGACCTTGAACGGCGCCCAAGATGCTCTTGGGATGCCGCAAGTGCATATCGACTGGCGGTATACCGAATGGGATATCCGCACCGTCCGTTGCGCGCTTAATTTATTCGCTCGCGATATCCAGGCGTCTGGAATCGGCTCTTTTACCTACAACCCAGCGTCCCTGGAAACCGAGATTCTTCGCGATGGCGCCTATGGCGGCCACCATTTAGGAACCGCACGCATGGGAACGGACTCTCACACGAGCGTGGTCGATGGAGACTGCAAAATCCATGGTGTGCAGAATCTCTTTGTGGCTGGAAGCGCTACCTTCCCCACCTCAAGTCAAGCCAACCCGACGCTGACGGTGGTGGCACTGGCGATCCGACTGGCCGCGCATCTCAAAGAAAAAATTCACCAGGAGCGTCAACCCAGCGCACTGCATGCCCTACCGCCCAGCGTAACGCCCAGCGTAACGCCTTCGGCCTACCGGTCGCGGTCAAACCGCCCCGTCGACAGAAACGTTCCAGCCTGATGGGCCACCGCCGTTGACAGCCCCATGCCGGCATGCGTGACCGGGAGTGTCACCATTGCCGTACGACCCTCCAGTAGGGTTTCGCGGACCTGCACCGTGCCGTCATTGGGTCCGTCGAAGCCCCCCGCCACCAGCCCAAGGCCAATGGGGAGAGTGCCAGCGATGACGCCAAGATCGCGTGCCTGCCGCCAGACACGCGCGGGAGCATCAACCAACTGGCGGTGCGGCATGGCGCCGAGCACCGCGCGCATACCGAACCATGCTGAGAACTTACGCGCCGTCTGCGCGCCATTCACCGGCGAACCCATGAGCAGCACGCGCCCCGGCGGTAGTGAAGCCCCTTGGCGCTCAAAACAGTCGAGAATGAGCAGGCCACCGAGACTGTGCCCCAAGAAATGCACCGGGCCAGGCAAGGAATGCGCCAATGCGGCCAGACGCGTTGCCGTATCGGCTTCATCGCTGAACAGGCTGGAATACTGGAACTGGTGGGTTTCAAAGCCAAAGCGGCTGCGCAACCGTTGGCGCAGCGGCGTGAGCTCCAGTCCCGTCATCCACAAGCCGTGGACCAGGATGCAGGAGCCCAACCGGGGCTCAGGCACCCGCGCCGTCACTACCGCTCGCTGGCGCACTCGAAGGCACATTCGACGACATCAGCTGCGGTGGAGTGCGGACGCGAATATGCAGTTCGCGCAGCTGTTTTTCACTCGCCGCTGTGGGGGCATTGGTGAGTGGGCAGCCGGCACTCTGTGTCTTGGGGAAAGCGATGACATCACGAATACTGTCCGCCCCCGCCATGAGCATAATCAACCGGTCGAGCCCGAAAGCAATGCCGCCGTGCGGGGGCGCTCCGAACTGCAGCGCCTCCAGCAGGAAGCCGAACTTCTCCTGCGCTTCCTCGGCGCTGATGCCCAGCATACGAAACACGGTGCTTTGCAGATCCTGACGGAAAATACGCACCGAACCGCCGCCGATCTCGGAGCCGTTCAGCACCATGTCATAAGCCATGGCCAACGCTTCTCCCGGGCTAGCCTCTAGCGTAGCGGCATCCAGATTGAGCGGGGAGGTGAACGGGTGATGCATCGCGTTCCAACGCTGTTCATCCTCGTCAAATTCAAACATGGGGAAGTCAACCACCCACAACGGAGCCCATTCACCCTGGACCAGCTGGCGATCCTGCCCCAGCTTTAGGCGGAGTGCGCCCAGCGCATCGTTGACTACCTTGGCCTTGTCTGCGCCAAAGAAGATCAAGTCGCCATCCGCGGCGCCCGTGCGCGCGAGAATGCCCGCGACGGCTTCATCGGAGAGGAACTTCAGGATCGGCGACTGCAACCCATCGCGGCCTTTACTGGCTTCATTGACCTTGACGTACGCCAGCCCCTTGGCGCCATAGCGCCCCACAAAGGCGGTGTAGTCGTCGATTTCTTTGCGCGACAACGCTCCGCCTTTCGGCAGACACAGCGCCGCCACACGACCCTGTGGGTCCTTGGCGGGGCCGGAAAACACCTTGAAGTCGCAGCCCTGCACGAGATCCGCCACATCCACCAGCTCCAGCGGAATACGCAGGTCCGGCTTGTCGGACGCAAAACGGCGGATAGCCTCGGCATACGGCAGCCGCGGAAACGGGTTGGGAAGCTCCACCCCCTTGACGGTCTTAAACAGGTGCCGGGCGAGGTTTTCCATCAGCTCCATAATCTGATGTTGGCTGAGGAAGCTGGTCTCAATATCCACCTGGGTAAAGTCGGGCTGGCGATCGGCGCGCAGGTCTTCGTCGCGAAAGCAGCGGACAATTTGGTAGTAGCGATCGAAACCACTCACCATCAAGAGCTGTTTGAAGATCTGGGGCGACTGTGGCAGCGCAAAAAACTGACCGGGGTGAGTACGGCTCGGCACCAGGTAATCACGCGCTCCCTCGGGAGTGGCCTTGGTGAGCATCGGCGTTTCGATGTCGATAAACCCATGATCATCGAGGAACTGGCGAATAGCGCGAGTAGCGCGATGCCGCAGCATCAGTCGCTGCTGCATCACATCGCGCCGCAGATCGAGGTAGCGGTACTTCAGGCGCAGCTCCTCATTGACCGTCTCGTCCAACTGGAAGGGAAGCGGCTCGGAGCGGTTCAGCACCACCAATTCGTGCGCGAGTATTTCCACCTGTCCGGAGGCGAGATTGGCATTGGCTGTGCCCTGCGGGCGCTGGCGCACCACGCCCTTCACCTGCAACACGAACTCGCTGCGGACCCGCTCCATCTCGCGAAAGATCTCGGCACGGTCTGGATCGAACACCACCTGCAGCAGACCTTCACGGTCCCGCAAATCGACAAAAATAACGCCACCATGGTCACGCCGACGGGACACCCAGCCGGCCACAGAGACCGTCTGCCCGATGAGCGCTTCGTTGACCTGGCCGCAATAGTGGGTACGCATAGGAAAGCACCGCGGCACGGTCCGCTGCAAAGAGCAGTCAGCGCCGGAAAAGGTTTGGAAAACAGCCGCCTAGGGTAACGGTGGGCGCCGGGGCAACGCAAGATGCGCAGCCCGACACCTCCGTCTGCAGCGCTACTTAGGACGCGCAACCTTGCGAACGGCCTTACCGGCCACTTTTCGCTGCGGCTTACGCGTCACTTTTAACGGGGTCTTTTTAGCCGTCCGCTGGGGCGCCGCCTTGGTGGCTTTCTTGGCGACCTTCTTGACGGCCTGCTTGACGGATTTCTTGACGGTCTTCTTGACGGCCTGCTTGACGACCTTTCCAGCGCCCGGCTTGGCTGGCTTGCTCGGCGCTTTACGGGGCTTTTTGGCCGGCAGCGGGGCAGGCGCCTGCGCCACCCGCTGCGGAGGCAGTCGCTTCATGGGCTTCGCGCGTGGCTTGTGCTCGGCGACCTCTTTTACTGCCTTGGTTTCTTTGGCGTCTTTGGCGCCCTGATCGTCCTTACCTTCTTTGACGTCCTTGCCTTCCTTGGAGTCCTTAGACTCGGCGCCAGCCGCGGGCTTGGCGTCGGACTCGCCGCGATCCGCCAGGTTGCGTTTTTGCTCCTTATCGCCCTTAAAATCCGTCTCATACCAGCCGCTGCCCTTGAGGCGGAACTGGGGGGCGGAGATCAACCGCACCAGTTTTGCCTTGCCGCAGGCGGGACAAGTTTTTAGTGGCTTGTCCGCCATTTTCTGCATGGCTTCATGGTAGTGGCCGCAAGCGGCACATTCGTACTCGTAAAAGGGCATGGTTCCTCCCGGAATCCCGCCATTTTACGCCTTACGGATGGCAAACGTGAGCCCGGCGCGTCCTTCCGGGCCAACCGCACTGACTTCGATGAGGTCGCCAGGCGCAAATTCGCCGCGTAAAATACGTTGTGCCAAGGGGTTTTCCAGCTGTTGCTGGATGACCCGCTTGAGTGGCCGCGCCCCGTAAACGGGGTCATACCCAGCGTCGGCCAACCGGTCCCCGGCAGCCTCCGACAGCACCAGACCCATTTCACGCTCCGCCAAACGCCGCCGCAAGGTGGACAGCTGGATGTCCACGATGGCACGAATTTGTCTTCGATCGAGCGGGTGGAATACCACGACCTCATCGATGCGGTTGAGAAACTCGGGCCGGAAGTGACCCTGCACAATCTCCAGCACCGCCGCCTTCATCTCCGCGTAATTTCCCTCTCCGGCCTTCTCTTGGATGAGGGAGCTCCCCAGGTTAGAGGTCATGATGATGACCGTGTTGCGGAAATCGACCGTACGGCCTTGCCCATCGGTCAGGCGGCCATCATCCAGAACCTGCAACAAGACGTTGAACACATCGGGGTGGGCTTTTTCGACCTCGTCGAGCAACACCACTGAATACGGCTTGCGCCGTACCAGTTCAGTGAGGTAGCCGCCTTCTTCGTACCCCACATAGCCAGGTGGCGCACCGATGAGCCGCGCCACAGAGTGTTTCTCCATGAACTCCGACATATCAATCCGCACCATGGCCGCGTCAGTGTCGAAGAGAAATTCGGCGAGCGCTTTGGTGAGCTCCGTCTTGCCCACTCCAGTCGGCCCCAGGAACAAGAAACTGCCATTCGGCCGGTTCGGGTCGGACAGTCCCGCACGGGAACGACGGATGGCATCAGCCACCGCTTGCACGGCCTCCGCCTGGCCGATCACGCGGGCACCGATGACCTGCTCCATCCGCAGCAGCTTGTCACGTTCGCCCTCCAGCATCTTTGACACCGGAATCCCTGTCCACTTGGACACCACCTCGGCAATTTCCTCGTCGGTTACCTTGTTGCGCACCAAGGTACGCTCTTTACCCTCCGCCTCATGGGCTGCCTGCAGTCGCTTTTCTAATTCCGGGATGCGTCCGTACTGGAGCTCCGACATGCGGGTCAGGTCGTTGGCGCGACGCGCCGTCTCGAAATCTAGGCGGACTTGCTCAAGTTGCTCGCGGATGGTGGCGGCTCCCTGCAGGCTTGCCTTCTCCGCCTTCCATATTTCTTCGAGGTCAGCGTATTCCTTGCCCAGCTGGGCAATCGACTCTTCCAGCTGTTCCAGCCGCTTGCGCGAGGCCTCATCGGTTTCCTTTTTCACCGCCTCGCGTTCTATTTTGAGCTGAATCAGGCGCCGCTCAAGACGGTCCAACACCTCGGGCTTGGAATCGATTTCCATCCGGATGCGTGAGGCCGCCTCGTCGATCAGGTCAATAGCCTTGTCGGGCAACTGACGATCAGAGATGTAGCGATGCGACAGCGTCGCTGCAGCCACCAGTGCCGGATCGGTAATGTCGACCTTGTGATGCAGTTCGTAGCGTTCTTTCAGTCCGCGCAAAATAGCGATGGTGTCTTCCACGGAAGGTTGATCTACCAGGACCTTCTGAAAGCGACGCTCTAGCGCAGCATCTTTTTCGATGTACTTGCGGTATTCATCCAGTGTGGTCGCACCCACACAGTGCAGCTCGCCGCGGGCCAGCGCGGGCTTGAGCATATTGCCCGCGTCCATCGCCCCTTCCGCCTTGCCCGCACCCACCATGGTGTGCAGCTCATCAATAAACAGAATGACGCGCCCTTCTTGCTTCCCAAGCTCGTCGAGGACACCTTTGAGTCGCTCCTCGAACTCACCGCGAAACTTGGCACCGGCAATCAGCGACCCCATATCCAGTGACAACACGCGCTTGTCGCGCAAACTTTCGGGCACTTCGCCGTTAATAATGCGCAGCGCCAAGCCTTCGACGATAGCGGTCTTGCCAACCCCAGGCTCGCCGATCAGCACCGGGTTGTTCTTAGTGCGCCGCTGCAGCACTTGGATGGTGCGACGAATCTCGTCATCGCGCCCAATCACCGGGTCGAGCTTGCCGGCCGCAGCGCGCGCCGTCAGGTCGACGGTGAATTTATCGAGCGCACCACGCGCCTCTTCAGCATTGGCGTCCTGTACTTTCTCGCCACCCCGAACTTCATCAATGGCCCGCTCGAGCGCTGGACGCAGAGCACCGGCGTCTTTCAGCGCGCGGCCCAGCTCACCTTTATCCTCAAACGCTGCCAACACGAACAGTTCAGAGGAGATGTATTGATCGCCGCGCTGCTGCGCAAGCTTGTCGGTGACATTCAACAGGCGCGCCAAATCATTGGAGAGCGCCACTTCACCCGGTGTGCCATCGACTTTGGGCAAGCGGTCGATGGCCGCGCTCAGACGGGCGCGCAGCGTTGGCAGATTCACTCCGGTTTTATCGAGCAAGGGCCGTACGGTGCCGCCGCTCTGGTTCAGCAGCGCCTGCATCAGGTGTACCGGTTCGATGACGGCATGATCGCGTCCGAGCGCCAGTGACTGGGCATCGCCAAGTCCGCCCTGAAATTTGGCCGTGAATTTATCCATGCGCATGCGCGTAGCGCTCCTGCAAAGTGACTGATTGCAAGAGACAGTGGGGCGCCCTGCGGCGAAATTCAACTGTGGAAGGCCACCGACTGGCTGCTGCCGCGTTTAAGGGTGTGCCGGATGGAGCAACACCACCGTGGCGAGGCCAGCGGCCATCAGCAGCAATTGCACCAGCGCAGCTCGCGGTTCTGCGCGGCGATGCAGGCCTGGAATCAGATCAGCGACCGCCACATACAGCAGCGAAGCAGCCGCCACGGTCATGACGTCGGGCAACCAGCGCCCAGCGAACGACAGTGCAAATAAGCCGGTAATTCCACCGGCTACCGCCGCCAAACTACTGAGCGTATTCAACAAGAAAGCCCGCGCACGACTGAAACCACCATGCAGCAGTACGGCCAGGTCACCAATTTCCTGCGGGACTTCATGGGCAAAGACAGCCACTGCCGTGGCGATCCCAACTCCCGGGTCAGAGAGCCAGGCCACCGCGATAATCACCCCATCGATGAAGTTGTGCAGCGTGTCGCCCGTGAGGGCCAACATCGCGGCCGCCCGCGCGCGAGCGCCGGTGAGGGGCGTGGTATCCGTGGCGCGCCGGTGTGTGTGTCCGTGCTCCACGACCCCGGCCACCTCATGCGTCGGGTCCAGCACGAAGCCATGGTCATGCTCAGGTTCATGGCAATGACGCCAGAGCACGAGCTTTTCCAGCACAAAAAACAACAGGATGCCGGCCAGCAGCAAGGTGCCGACGCGCGCCGGGCCTGCCGCTCCGTAAGCGACCATCGAGGCTTCGATGGCCTCGGGCACCAGACCCAATAGCGCCGCACCGAGCAAGGCACCCGTGGCATAACTGAGTAAATGCGGAATGGCCCACTGGCGCTGTTTTTCCGGTAAACGCAAGAAGATACCGGCAGCCGCGGCGCTCAATACGCCGCCCGCAGCAGTCAGTACTGTGATGGCAGCCCAAGGGGGCAGTTCAGCGAGCATGGGCAGATCCGCTCAAAATAGCGTTATAGCGTAACATGCTCGCGCCAGACCAGCGTGACGAAGCGGCCCGTATCCGCACCGGGCACGAAATCGCGGCGGTAGGAATACCAACGCGTAGGGTCCGAGACCGTACACACACCACCACCACCCACCCGGGTCACGCCGGCAGCCTCCAAGCGCTGCATGGCGAGCAGACCCAGATCCGCCTGCCACCGACCGCGGGCATTGGGTACGAAAGCCGTCGCCGCCTGTTCGTGACCGCTCACGAACACTTCGCGCACTTCATCCCCCACTTCGAAGGCCCGCGGCCCAATAGCAGGGCCCAGCCAAGCAGTCACTGCGCCAGGGGCGCAGCGCAACGCCGCCAGGCTCGCTTCCAGCACGCCAGCCGCCAGACCACGCCAACCCGCATGCGCCACTGCCACCGCCGAACCATCAGCCGCCGCCAAGACCACCGGCAAACAGTCGGCGGTCAGCACTGCCAGCACCGCGCCGTGGCGCGTACAGGCGGCGTCCGCCACGGGCAGTGGCCAGCCGGCATCAGGAACGATCGCCGCTGGCTCAAATACCTGTTTGCCATGTACCTGCTGTAGCCAGCAAGGCGCTGCCGGCAACTGCAAAAGCTGTTGCAACCGCAAGCGATTGGCAGTCACGCAGGCCGGCGCATCGCCCACATGCGTGGCGAGATTGAGGCCCGCCCTTGGCGGAGCACTGATGCCGCCGCTACGCGTGGTGACCACTACACGCACCCCCGGTGCCAGCGGCACCGCAGGCGTCCACCACGCAAGTCCACCCACTCGGTGTTCCCGCCAATCGGCCGGTACTGTCAGCCCAACAGCCGTCGCCTCAGCGTCGGCCATGGGCCGCTTCCTCCCCCGGGTGACGCAGCACGTCTTCCTGTAGCAACGCGAGCAGCGCAGCGAAATCCTCGGGGACCGCAGCATCGAAGGCCAGATGGGCCTGCGACACCGGGTGCACGAAGGCCAAATGGGCGGCGTGCAAGGCCTGACGGCGGAAGCCACGCAGGGCTTCCATCACCGGGATATCGGCACCCCGCGGCACCACGAGGCGTTTGCCATAGGTAGGGTCGCCCACCAGCGGGAATCCGACATGGGTCAGATGGACGCGAATCTGATGGGTACGCCCCGTTTCCAGCTGCACCCGCACGTGGGTATGGGCACGGAAACGTTCGGTCACACGATAGTGGGTCACGGCATCGCGCCCATCCCGACGAACCGCCATGCGTAAGCGGTCCGTCTCGTGCCGGCCGATCGGCGCATGCACGGAACCCCCGCCAATCATGACGCCGACGCAAATAGCCTCGTATTCGCGCGACACCACCCGAGTCGACAATTGCGTCACCAGACCGTCATAGGCACTAGGGGTACGCGCCACCACCATCAGGCCGCTCGTGTCCTTATCGAGTCGATGGACGATCCCTGCGCGCGGCAGATGCGCCAGCGCCGGGTCGTAGTGCAGCAAGGCGTTGAGCAGGGTGCCCGTCGGGTTCCCCGCCCCCGGGTGTACCACCAGACCCGCCGGCTTGTGCAGCACCAGCACATCCGCATCCACGTGACGCAGGTCGAGCGGAATAGCCTCCGGTAGTGCCTCCACGCGCGGTGCGGTTTCCGGGATGACCGTCACGGACTCGCCGCCGACAATAATCTCGCGGGCCCGCGGGACACCGCCATTCACCGTGATACGTCCGGCGTCGAGCCAGCCTTTCAGTCGGGAACGTGAGTACTGCGGAAGCGCTTCTGCGAGGGCCTGATCCAGGCGGCGCCCAGCCAAGGCTGGGGCGAAGCGCAGGTGCAGCGCAGTCTCGCTGCCCTCGGGCAATTCATCATCGGGAGGTAGGAGAGCAGTCATAGCATCCGGGGGGTAAGGCAGGCACCAGCAATGGCGCGGTCAGGGGCGCAATCAAGGGCGCAGTGAACGCCGTCGGGAACATCACCGGGTCGGCGCGGTCCGTAGAGTATACTTCCCCACCTTCCTCGCCCGTGCAGGTTCGTCGTGCCGCGACCGTTTCCAGCTTTTTCCCGTCTCGCCCGCCTCAGCCTGCTGCTGGCCGTGGTGGTCCTGCTTCCCGCCTGCTCCTTCTTTGGCAAGGGCAAGAAGGATTTAGTCCTTTCCGACCCCGACCAGGGGTACAGCAAAGGTTATGACGACCTAGAGAGCGGCAACTACCAGGGCGCTATTCGCACCTTCGAGGCACTGGAGGCCAGCTTCCCGTTCACCGACGCGGCCCGTCAGGCACGGCTCGACCTCATGTTCGCTTACTACCGTGCCGGCGCTACCGAACAGGCCATTGATGCCGCAGACACCTTCATCCGTGAGAACCCCACCCATCCGCGTCTCGACTACGCGTATTACATCAAAGGGCTGGTCTGGTTTGAACGCACCCCCAACCTGTTCGAACGCTGGATGAAAGTCGACTTGTCTGCCCGGCCACCACAAGAGGCGCGCCAGTCGTTCCAGGCGCTGGCCACCGTGGTCGCCCAGTATCCGCGCAGCGAATACGCCCACGACGCGCGCCAGCGCATGATCTACCTGCGCAATCGTCTGGCCGAATATGAGATGAACGTGGCCCGCTTCTACTATCAGCGTGGGGCCGACGTGGCCGCGTTGAACCGTGCGCGGTATGTGATCGAAACCTATGATGGTGCTCCGGCCATGCGCCCGGCGTTGACCTTGATGGCCGCCTGCTACGACCGGCTGAAACTCCCCGATCAGGCGGAAGCCGCACGCAAGGTGTATACCGCCAACTTCAATGCACCCATGCCCGCCTGGAATGCCAAGGATAGCCAGCGCAGCTGGTGGAAATTCTGGAACCGGCTCTAAGGCCCGCTCAGCGAGTCTGATAGCCGGAAGTAATCGGGTAGCGCCAGTCGCGGCCAAAAGCACGTCGACTGATACGTACGCCGGGTGGCGCCTGTCGGCGCTTATATTCATTCCGTTTCACCATCGCCAACACACGACCCACGGTGGCGCGATCGAACCCACGCTCGACGATTTCATCGACTGACAAGTCTTCCTCGATAAACGCCTCCAGAATGGCATCGAGAACCGCATAGTCAGGCAGCGAGTCCGAGTCTTTCTGGTCGGGGCGCAGTTCAGCACTCGGCGGACGATCGATGACACGTTGCGGAATGACCGGCACCAACGCATGCCTTGAGCCGCTCCAAACCTGCGCATTGCGCCAAGCGGCAACGCGGTAAACCAGCTGCTTGGACAGATCTTTAATCGGGGCAAAACCACCGGCCATGTCGCCGTAGAGCGTGGCATAGCCGACCGCCATCTCGCTCTTGTTACCGGTGGTCAGCAGCATTTTCCCCGTCTTGTTCGACAGGCCCATGAGCAGCACGCCACGGCAACGCGACTGAATATTCTCCTCGGAAGTGTCGACCGGACGCCCGGCAAATTCCTCGCGCAGGGTCGCGAGCGTTGCCTCAAACATCGCTTCGATGCTCAGCACGCTGTAATGCACGCCCATGGCCGCGGCTTGCGCAGCCGCATCGTCAAGACTCATCTGCGAGGTGTAGCGCGAGGGCATCATCACTGCGTGCACCCGGTCGGCGCCGAGCGCATCGGCAGCAATCGCCAGCGTCAGCGCCGAATCGATACCCCCCGACAGTCCCATGACGACACCCGGGAAACGATGCTTCTCCACGTAGTCGCGTACGCCTGTCACCAACGCACCGTAAACCATAGCCACTGCATCGGGTTCAGGCGCCACCACACCGGGCACCACCCGCACGCCGTCAGCACCGCGCTCCACCTCGACAAAATACAGCCCTTCTTCCCAGGCGGGCGCACGGAAAGCCAGCGTACCGTCGGCGTTCATAGCAAAGCTCTGGCCATCAAACACCAGCTCGTCCTGTCCACCCACCAGATTGACATACACAACGGGGATGCCAGCCGCCAGTACCCGTTCGCGCACAACGCCTTCGCGCTGCGCCTGTTTGCCAATCTCAAAGGGACTGGCATTCAGCGCCAACACCAGCTCGGCGCCCGCTGCCTTCGCCTGCCAGATAGGCTCAGGCTCCCAGAGATCCTCACAGATCAGCAATGCCGCACGCAACCCGCCGATATCAACGAGCGTCGGCGCAGTGCCAGCACGGAAATAGCGCTTTTCGTCGAAGACACGGTAATTCGGCAACAGCTGCTTACGATAAGTCGCGTGGCGCAGGCCACCACGGAACACCGCGGCTGCGTTGTAGAGCGCACCGGCTTCATATTCTGGATAGCCCGCCACGAGATCTAGCGGTGGCGCTTCACGCGCCAACCGATCAAGGGCAGTTTTCACCTGCCGTCTGAAACCAGAATGGAACAGGAGGTCTTCAGGTGGATACCCGGCCAGTGCCAGCTCAGGAGAGAGCAACAGCGCAGCACCCGCCGCATAGGCGGTTTTGGCCGCGCCGAGCAAGCGTCCGGCATTACCGTCCACATCTCCGACGAGCAGGTCTAGCTGCGCCAGAGCCAAGCGCAGCGTCATAACGCGTTACTTCTTGCGCGCTGGCGCGCGCTTAGCTTTAGCAACCACCTTAGTCTTGGGCTTGGCCTTAGGCTTGGCCTTAGTCTTAGTCTTAGCCTTGGTCTTAGTCTTAGCCTTGGCCTTTGCCTTCACCTTGGCCTTGGACTTGGCCTTCGCGGCTACCGGCTGCGCCTTGGCTGCTACCGCCTTGAGTTTTGATTTGACCTTGGTGCTACCCGCTGGCTTGAGCGCCAACTTGGCCTTGGCGACCTTGGCGTCGCGTTTCGCCAGCGCCTTCGCCATGGCCTTACCCAGATCCGCCGGCGAACGCACGGTGATGACACGGGCCGCTTCCAACGCTGCAAACTTGTCGTCTGCCGTTCCCTTACCACCGGAGATGACCGCGCCGGCATGGCCCATCCGCTTCCCGGGAGGTGCCGTGACCCCGGCAATATAAGCCACCACCGGTTTGGTCACATGATCGCGGATGAAGGCAGCTGCGGCCTCTTCGTCCGTACCACCGATTTCACCCACCATGATGATGCCTTCGGTCTGCGGGTCCTGTTCGAACAGCGCCAGCACATCGATGAAGTTCATACCGCGAACAGGATCGCCGCCGATACCAACGCAGGTACTCTGGCCGAGTCCGAGCTGCGTGGTTTGATGCACTGCTTCATAAGTGAGCGTGCCCGAACGTGAAACGATCCCCACGCGACCTGGTAAATGGATGTGGCCGGGCATGATGCCAACCTTGGCCGCGCCCGGCGTGATAACGCCCGGGCAATTTGGCCCGACCAGGCGCGTGTCATAAGACTTGAGCGTCTCCTTGACCCGCACCATGTCATTCACCGGAATACCTTCCGTGATGCAGACAATGAGCTTGATGCCCGCATCCGCCGCTTCAAGAATAGCGTCGGCAGCGCCACCCGCTGGAACGTAGATCATGGAGACATCGGCACCCGTGGCCTTCACTGCCTCATGCGCGGTGTTGAATACCGGCAGGCCGAGGTGCTTCTGGCCACCACGGCCCGGCGTGACGCCGCCCACCAGCTGCGTGCCATAGTCGAGACAGCCCTGACTGTGGAAAGTACCTTGATTACCGGTGAAACCTTGGCAGATAACGCGGCTTTTCTTGTTCAGCAAAATGCTCATAGAGACAATGTCCTGTGTGAAGGGGCAGGCTTCAGGCCGCAGCCGAAGCTGACGTAGCGGCATACTGCGCCGCGAGGCGTACCACCTCTCTGGCGGCGTCCGTCAAGTCGTTGCGAGCCACGATGGCCAGTCCCGACTCCGCCAGCAACTGCGCCGCCTGGTCGCGGTTCGTTCCCTGCAGTCGCACCACTACTGGCACGTTGACCCCCACCGTCTTCACCGCCTCGATGATGCCTTCCGCAATAAGGTTGCACTTTACGATGCCACCGAAGATGTTAACGAAGATCGCCTTCACGTTCGCGTTGGAGAGGATGAGTTTGAAGGCAGCCGTCACGCGCGCCGCGGTAGCGCCACCACCAACGTCCAGGAAATTCGCCGGGCTGCCCCCATGCAGCTGAATCAAGTCCATCGTCGCCATCGCCAGACCGGCGCCGTTCACCATGCAGGCAATATCGCCGCTGAGCGAAACGTAGTTTAAATCATGCTTACTCGCTTCCACCTCCGCGGCATCTTCCTGGGAGACGTCACGGTACTGAGCGATGACCGGTTGCCGGTAGACCGCATTGGCATCCACATTGAGCTTGCCATCCAGCGCCAGCAAGGTGCCTTCGGCGGTCACGATCAGTGGATTAATCTCGACGAGTGCGAGGTCTGCATCGAGATACAGCTGGTACAGACCACGGGCAATTTTTTCAAATTGTTTGATCTGCTCCCCTTCCAGACCCAGCCCAAAAGCGAGCTGGCGGCACTGGTAGCCCATCAGGCCCGCGGCCGGGTGAATCTCGACTTTGAGGATCTTTTCAGGCGTGTGGGCCGCCACCTCCTCGATGTCCATGCCCCCAGCCTGCGAGACAATAAACGACAGGCGGCTACGAGCGCGATCGAGCAGCAGCGACAAGTACAGCTCCCGCTGGATGCGGCTACCGACTTCGACATAAACCTTGTGCACCGGCAACCCCTCAGGGCCGGTCTGGTGGGTCACGAGAATGGTACCGAGCATGGCGCGGGTGGCTGCAGCGACTTCCTTGAGCGTCTTACAGACTTTCACACCCCCGGCCTTGCCACGCCCACCGGCATGCACCTGCGCCTTGACGACCCACAGCGAGCCACCGAGGGCCTTGGCCGCTTCAACGGCGTCCTCGGGAGAGGCGGCTACTTTGCCGGCGGGAGCCGGGATGCCATATTTGGCAAACAGTTCTTTCGACTGGTACTCATGGAGATTCATGGTTCATCCTGCACTGCGGTAAGCGCCTATTGTGGGGCAAGGCCACCAAGCTTGGGAAGGGTCTGCCGGGAATGGCCCCAGCACCGTGCGCACAACGTCCCCGGCCAGAGCGGGCCCCATGCTAGAGTTTCCAACGCATGTCCGCCGTCATCACGCCCACTCCACCGCACGACGCCGATCTGGCCAAAAGCGTGCTCAAGCTGCTTGGAGCCTACCGCCTCCTGATCCCGGCCCTATTGCTCACCCTCTTTCTGCTGGGTGGCGATACCCATCTGGTCGGTTCGGTCTTTCCACAGCTGCTCTTTAGCACCACCCTGGCCTATCTTTGCTCGGCGGCACTGTTATCGAACCTGGTGCCACATCTAAAGGCCCCGCAGGCCACGGCCTTGCCCCTGGTGTTAGACGGGGTAGCGCTGTGTCTGATCATCGTGGCGAGCGGCGGCGTGGAAAGCGGCTTGGCGCTGCTGGCACTCGTACCACTGGGTGGCCTGGCGCTGCTGACGACTTTCCGTATCAGCCTGCTGGCAGCCGCACTCGGTGCCTTGCTGCTACTGCTACAACAAGGGCTGCTATTCTTTTTAGGCATCGCCGACAGCGCAGCCGCCATCGCCCAGACCGGCTATTACGGGGCCACTTACTTTCTGGTCGCCGGCAGCGGTGCTGCGCTGGGTCGGCGGCTGCGCGAGACGCAGGCGCTGGTGGAGCAGCGGGATCTCGACGTGGCCAACCTCGCGGAACTCTCGGAATACATCGTCCAGCACTTGCGCGAAAGCCTGCTGGTCGTCGATGCCGATGACCATATTCGTTTATTGAACACTTCAGCCCGGCACCTGCTGGACGCCACCGCCCAGCCGGGTGATCTGCTCGCGCAGGTCTCGCCTGCGCTGGCCGGACTGCTAGTGCGCTGGCGCGCGCAGGACGAACGGACTGACACACCAGTCCCAGCCACTTTGACAGGCGTGGACGGCCTCCAAGAGCTGGGAGTACATTTCGCCCCGCTGGGACGCCAACGACCCTCGCCAGTGCTGATCTTTCTCGAAGACCTGTCACAGCTCGCCGTACGCGCTCAGCAAAGCAAGCTGGCTGCGCTGGGGCGGTTATCCGCCAGCATCGCCCATGAAATCCGCAACCCCGTCGGCGCCATGAGCCATGCCGCACAGCTACTGGCCGAGTCGTCAGCACTAACCGCCGAGGATCAACGGCTGACGCAGATCATGATCACTCACGGGCGACGCGTCAGCCAGATCGTCACCTCGGTGCTGCAGCTGTCGCGGCGGGAACCCGTGATCCCGCAGCGGCTCATACTCGGCGACTGGTTGACGCAGTTCGTTGATGAGTTCACGGTGACCCTAGAATGCGCTGCCGACAAGCTGCGGGTGATCGGGCCCACAGCACCCATTGAGATACACGTGGACCCCAATCATCTGCGACAACTGGTGTGGAATCTGGCTGAAAATGCGGTGCAGCTAACCCACGGTGCAGCGGCCCCAGTGGAACTGTGCTTTGGCCGGCTGCCTGGGGGGGGACGTCCCTATCTGGAGATCGCCGACCGCGGTCCAGGTGTCTCCAGCGTCGATGCTGAGCGCCTGTTCGAGCCATTTTTCAGCCGACGGACAGGCGGCACGGGGCTGGGCCTGTTCATCGCCCGCGAACTGGCCGGGTGCAATGGCGCCAGCCTGCGCTATGAACCCCGCGCTGGCGGTGGCAGCCTCTTTCGCGTGATCTTCGCCGACCCGCAACACTGGAAGGCGTGATGGCCCAGTTAACCGGAACCTACCGCGTGTCGCAGCGAGTCCTGATCGTCGATGACGAACCGGATTTATGCGAACTGCTCGGCATCACCTTACACCGCATGCAACTCCCCTCGTACAGCGCCCACACGCTGGCGGGGGCGCGTGAAGCCCTGCTGGGAGGGAGCTTTGCGCTCTGTCTGACCGACCTGCAGCTACCCGACGGCACTGGACTAGAACTGGTGGCGTGGATGCAGGAGCACGCGCCAGCGGTGCCGGTGGCCGTGATCACCGCTCATGGCAACGTCGAAAGTGCCGTGCGGGCCTTAAAGCTGGGGGCATTCGACTTCGTCTCGAAGCCGCTAGATCTGGCCGACCTGCGGCGCTTGGTCGCGCAGGCCCTCAAGCTGGCCTCCCGTCAAGCCTCTACGCGTACCCTGCTCGGCGACTCCCCCCCACTGCAGGCACTGCGCGCATTGGTGGCTCGCGTCGCACGCAGTCAGGCACCAGTCCATATCACTGGCGAAAGCGGTAGCGGCAAAGAACTGGTGGCACGGCTCATCCACGACAGTAGCGCCCGGCGTGACGGGCCTTTTGTGGCCGTGAATTGTGGCGCCATCCCGGCTGAACTCATGGAGAGCGAACTCTTCGGGCATAAACGTGGCGCATTTACCGGCGCGGTCGCTGACCACAAAGGCCTCATTCAGGCTGCCGAGGGTGGCACTTTGTTTCTGGATGAAATTGCCGACCTGCCCTTGCACATGCAAGTCAAACTGCTGCGCGTCATCCAGGAACGCGTGATGCGACCGGTTGGCGAGGCGACCGAAGTGCCGGTGGAGGTGCGGTGGCTGTCCGCTACCCATGAGAACTTGACCCAGTGCGTGGCTGAGGGACAGTTCCGTGAAGACCTTTACTACCGTCTGAATGTCATCGAAGTACCGGTGCCTGCGCTCCGCGATCGGCTCGCGGACCTACCAGTACTCACGCACCATATTTTGGAGCGCCTTGCCGCTGAACAAGGGCTTCCGCCGCCGACCCTGACGCCAGCAGCACTCAAACATCTGGCGGCCTATGCGTTCCCCGGCAATGTGCGCGAACTGGAAAACCTGCTCGAACGGGCCATGACGCTCAGCGATGGCCAGTCCCTAAAACCGACCGATCTGCAGCTGCGTCCCCCGCCGCGCAACCTCCCAGCGGCTGGGCCACTGAGCGGGCAGCTGGACGAACTGGAGCGTGAGGCGATTCGCTCTGCCCTCACCGAGACCCGCTGGAACCAGACTGCGGCCGCCAAGCGGCTCGGTATGACCTTCCGTCAGCTACGGTACAAGATCAAGAAGCTAGCGATCGACAGCGACCCCTGAAGCGCTCAGACGCGGCAGCCTCCGCACGTAACTGTCACATAGTGACGTTTTTTGTCAGTTTAACGAGCGGCAGCCCCCCGCCTCGACCGAACAGCCGCCGGCAACCTCCGGTGGCCATGGTCCGTAACAGTCGATTTTTCTTACATCTACCAGCTTGGGCGCCGCCGAGCCTGGCTCGGCGGTAGACCTTCTAGCCATCATTTTGTGCGCTACATCAAGACCTTACTACGGGAAACCCCCCACAGGGTAAATACGGATACGGCTTGGCACGAGTATTGCTTAATAACTCTCGCATGGCGCGATCGAGCGCTTTTCATCACCACTTGTCGATTTCAATATCTTACGGAGACTTCTCAATGCGCCAGTCACTACAAAAGGGCTTCACGCTCATCGAACTGATGATCGTCGTCGCCATCATCGGCATTCTCGCCGCCATCGCCATCCCGGCTTACCAGGACTACACCATCCGCGCCCAAGTAACGGAAGGTCTGAACCTTTCCGGTCCGCTGAAGGCTGCTATTGCCGAGTCGTACGCAAACAACGGCACTTGGCCCGCTGACATGACGGCGCTGGGTCTCACCACCACCAGCATCACTGGCAAATACGTCACGGCGGTCATCGTGACCAATGGCGCCATCACCATTACCTATGGCAACAAGGCCAACACGGCGATCGCTGCCAAGAACCTCGGCATCAACCCAGTGCCGAACGCCAACGGCGATATCTCCTGGGTCTGCGGCTTCGCCACCTACACGGCACCCACGGGCGCACCGGCTGCCCCGACGGCGATCACGACGACGTTGCTGGCGAAGCACCTGCCGTCGAGCTGCCGCGCCTAACAGCACTGCTGTAGCGGTTCCAGAAAGGGCCCCACGGGGCCCTTTCCTTTATGAATCTTGGCTTTTGTGACCCAAACAACGGTTTCTCTGATGGGGTAGCGTAGGTTATCCGGTAGACTTTTTGTCAAATCGGTCTCCATCCTCGCACTGAACTACCCGCAGGCAACCGCGCCCCATGAGCGACCCCTCCTTCCTTGCCACCGGCTCTACCGCCTCGCTGCGGACCGGAACCAGCATCGGCCTGCCCGACAAGCTGGTGCAGGACGGCCTCATCAACGAAGCCACGCTGGCTGAAGCGATTAAAGCCTCACGCGAGGCCAAACAGAACCTCGTGACCTGGCTGGTGGCTAAGAACCTGGTCAAAGCACGCGACATCGCCATCACGGCCTCGGTGATGTTCGGCGTACCCATGCTGGACCTCGACGCCCTGACCATCGATATCGAAGTCGTGCGTCTGGTCAAAGACAAACTACTGCAAAAGCATCGCGTGCTCCCGCTGCTCAAGCGCGGCCGCCGACTGTTCGTCGCCATCTCCGACCCGACCAACCTGCACGCCGTTGACGAAATTCGCTTCCAGACCACCTTGAGTGTCGACCCGATCGTGGTGGAAGAAGACAAGCTACAGCGTTTGCTCACCAAGGCCTTGGAGCAGGCGGACACCAGCATGTCCTCGATGGGCGACGATGACTTCGAACTCGACAACCTCGACATCGGCAGCGGGGAAGAATCCCTCGAGAACGAATCTGCGCGTGACGACATCGAAGATGCCCCCATCGTTCGCTTCGTCAACAAAGTGATGCTTGATGCCATCAAAAAAGGCGCCTCGGATATTCACTTTGAACCTTACGAGAAAACCTACCGCGTGCGCTTACGCGTAGACGGTGTGCTTAAAGAATCAGCGACCCCCCCAGTACAACTGGCTGGCAAGATGGCGGCGCGCGTCAAGGTCATGGCGCGACTGGACATTGCCGAAAGACGCATCCCGCAAGACGGCCGTATCAAGTTGCGCCTGAGCAAAACGCGCTCCGTCGATTTCCGCGTGAGCACCTGCCCGACGCTCTTCGGCGAGAAGATCGTCATGCGTATTCTGGATGCTTCCAGTGCCACACTGGGCATCGACGCGCTCGGCTATGAACCAGCACAGCGAGAAACCTACCTGCGTTATCTCGCCAAACCGCAGGGCATGATTCTCGTGACGGGCCCGACCGGCTCAGGCAAGACCGTATCGCTATACACCGGTCTGAATATCCTCAACACAGAAGACACCAACATCTCCACGGCGGAGGACCCGGCGGAAATTATCCTACCGGGCGTCAACCAGGTGAACGTCAATCCCAAGGTGGGGCTTACCTTCGCCAGCGCACTGCGTTCCTTCCTACGTCAGGATCCGGACGTCATTATGGTGGGCGAGGTGCGCGACCTCGAAACCGCCGAGATTGCCATCAAGGCAGCGCAGACCGGCCATCTGGTGCTGTCCACGCTGCATACCAACGACGCACCCCAGACCCTGACGCGTTTAGTCGACATGGGCGTCAAACCCTATGCCATTGCCACTTCGGTCAGTTTGATCATCGCTCAACGTCTGGCCCGACGCTTGTGTAGCCACTGCAAGACGCCTATCGACGTCCCGCGTGACGCCCTGATCCAGGAGGGCTTCGTGGCCGCTGAAGTCCAAGGCGGCCTGCGGATTTACGGCCCCAAGGGTTGCCCAAATTGCACTGACGGCTATAAGGGCCGGGTAGGCATCTACCAAGTGATGGCCGTCACCGAGGCCATCGGGCGTATTATTATGGAAGGCGGCAATGCCATTAGCATCGCCGATCAAGCACGTAAAGAAGGCGTTCTGGATCTGCGCGCCTCCGGACTGAATAAGGTCAAAGAGGGCCTGACAAGCCTCGAGGAAGTTAACCGCGTGACGGTCGAATAGAGGACGACACATGGCCGCGGCCGCAAAAAAAGAATTCGCCTTTACCTGGGAAGGGAAAGACCGCAAGGGCAACCGCGTCCGTGGACGTGCGCTGGCAACCCACGAAATGATGCTGCGCGCCGATCTGCGCCGGCAGGGCATCATTCCGCTACGCGTGCGCAAACAAGGCATCAGCGGTCGTGGTGGCAAACCTACCGCCGAGGACATTGCCGTTTTCTCCCGCCAGCTGGCCACCATGTTGCAGTCGGGCATTCCGCTAGTGCAGGCCTTCGAAATCGTGGGCGCCGGGCACGACAAGCCTTCCATGCAGCGCCTCATCCTCGACGTCAAAGCCACCATCGAAGGGGGCAGCACGCTGCACGAAGCGCTCGCCCGCCACCCGCTCTATTTCGATGACCTGTTCGTCAATCTGGTCGAAGCCGGAGAACAAGCCGGCGCACTGGAAACACTGCTCGACAAGATTGCCACCTATAAAGAAAAAACCGAAGCGCTGAAGAAAAAGATCAAAAAAGCGCTGTTTTATCCCGCAGCCGTCATGGTGGTGGCAGTCATAGTCACCGTCATCCTGCTCATCTTCGTCATTCCACAGTTTGAAAGCCTGTTCGCCGGCTTCGGTGCGGACCTGCCGGCTTTTACGCAATTTGTGATCAACATGTCGAAGGGCCTGCAGGCCAATGGCCTGTACTTCGCTGCCGTTATCGGTGGCGGCGTCTATTTCTTTCTCTACACGCTCAAGCGCTCACGCAAACTGCGAGAATCCGTCGATCGAGTCATGCTGAAACTGCCGATTATCGGTGGCATTCTCGTCAAGGCTGCCATCGCCCGCTACGCGCGTACGCTGGCCACCATGTTCGCCGCCGGTGTGCCGCTGGTGGAAGCCCTGACCTCGGTGGCTGGCGCCACCGGCAATATCGTCTACGAGAATGCGGTGCTGCGGATACGCGACGAAGTTTCTACCGGCAACCGACTCCAACGCGCCATGGAAACCACCGGGCTTTTCCCCAACATGGTCAACCAGATGATCGCCGTCGGCGAGGAATCCGGTGCTCTCGATAAGATGGCCGGCAAGATCGCTGACTTCTACGAGTCGGAGGTAGACGCGGCAGTGGACGGCATGTCGAGCCTGCTCGAACCGCTCATTATGGCCATCCTCGGTGTGCTGGTCGGCGGCCTCGTCATTGCCATGTACCTGCCCATCTTCAAGCTCGGCGCGGTCGTCTAACCCGTGCCGGCCTGGGAGACGCCAGTCGCCTTGCTGCTGGCACTGAGCCCCACCGGTGTCGCCTGGGTAGCGGGACTGTTCGGCCTGCTGGTCGGCAGCTTCCTCAATGTGGTCGTCCACCGTCTGCCGCGCATGATGCAAGCGGCCATGGAGCAGGAAGCCCGCGAAATCCTACACCCGGCGTCTGCGCCGGAGGCAGGGCCACTGGGTATTCAGCCTTCCTTCAATCTCATCACGCCGCGCTCGCACTGTCCTGCGTGCAAAGCACCCATCCTCGCCCGGCATAACGTGCCGCTACTGTCTTGGCTGTGGCTGGGCGGACGTTGCGCTGCCTGTCAGGCCCCGGTGTCGGTGCGATACCCCGTGGTGGAACTGCTCACCGGCCTCCTCTTTGCCATCGTGGCCTGGAAATTCGGTGTCACCCCGGAAACGGCCCTGGCACTGCTCGTCACCGCACTGCTCATTGCCTTGGCGGTCATCGACTTCGATACCCAGTACCTCCCTGACACCCTCACCCTGCCATTGCTTTGGCTCGGATTACTGGCCGCGGTGCTTTTGGGCCGCGGTGCGGCGCCATTGCCGGTGGCCCCGGCCGAGGCGATCGTCGGCGCCGTGGTCGGCTACCTGTCCTTGTGGTCGGTCTACTGGGCATTCCGTCTCATCACCGGCCGTGAAGGCATGGGATACGGCGACTTCAAGCTGCTGGCCGCCTTGGGTGCCTGGCTGGGATGGACCGCCATCCCGCTCATCATCCTGCTATCAGCGGTAGTGGGCGCGTTAGTGGGCGGGGGGCTCATCCTGTTCCGCGGAAGAGACCACCAATTGCCCATGCCATTCGGTCCGTTTCTGGCCGCTGCCGGCTGGGTAGCCTTACTCTGGGGCCCAGGGCTGGTCGACTGGTACCGTGGCCTAAGCGGGCTGTAGGTCAGCGACCATGGTCTGCCCCCCACACCCCCCATCGCGTCCCTTTCTGGTCGGGCTGACGGGTGGCATTGCCAGTGGCAAAAGCGCTGTTTCCGCGGCCTTCGCGCGCCTTGGGGTCCCGGTACTGGATGCCGACGTCGTGGCCCGCGAAGTCGTCGCTCCTGGCCAGCCCGCCCTAGCGGCCGTGGTGGCCGCCTTTGGCCCCAGTGTGCTCGCGCCCGACGGCAGCTTGGATCGCGGCGCCCTGCGCGCACGCATCTTCAGCAACCCGGCTGAACGTCACCGGCTTGAAGCCCTGCTGCACCCTGCCATTCGCGAGGCTTTTGCGGCCGCTAGCGCCGCTTTGGGCGGCGCTTACCAAGTGCATGCCATACCACTACTCGTCGAAAGCGCGAGGCAAGGCGAGTACGATCGGATACTGGTAGTGGATTGCCCCGAGAGCCTGCAGCGGCAGCGGCTGTCAGCACGCGACAACGAAACGCCGGAACGAATAACGGCCATGATGGCGGCTCAAGCCACCCGCCCGGCGCGTTTGGCCGTGGCCACCGAAGTCTTGGACAACACCCGCAGCCTGGCAGAGCTCGAAACGGCCGTCGCCGCACTCCATGCCGGCTACCTGCAGGCTGCGCAAAAAAAACGGTAACGAGCACGATCTTTTTCCGCCAACTGGGTTCCCGTGGCCCGCGCCTTGGTACACAATCGCTAGATGACCCCCACCGCCCCTGCTGGCGTTTCCCCCTCTGTGGCTGCCCCCCCGCAGGAAGGCCTACGAGCAGCGGTAGCGCCTGTGGCCGTCCCAGCCGCCGTCCTTTATGAACAGCCGCTCAACGAGCGCATGCGGAACTTCCTGCGGCTAGAATTCATCTACCGTCAGGCGTGCCATCACAACGACGACAGCCTCTGCTGGCCAGACGCTTGGTCTACGCGAGCCGCAGTCACTGCCTTACTGGACCTGCTGGCCATCACCGCACGCGGCGACACGCGCACCGACGTGCTCAAGGAGCTGGACCGCCAGATGACCACCTTGCGCGACTACCAGTCGCGCCCCGGCGTCGATGTCAACCGGCTACGCGCCATCGTCGCCACGCTGGCCGAAAGGCGCGAGGCTTTGAATGCCGCAGGGGCCAACTATCTGCAGCGCCTGCGCGATAACGAGTTCCTCGCCGCCGTCAAACATCGCAGCACCATCCCCGGTGGCACCTGTGAATTCGACCTGCCCGCCTATACCCACTGGCTGGGCCTGCCGGGCGAGCAGCGGCAACAGGAATTTGAGGCGTGGCTCGCGGTCTTCCGTCCGCTTTGCGACAGCGTCAGCGATCTCCTGTGGGTCACCCGCGAGAACGCGCGTCCCCGCCGCGAATTGGCCAGCGCGGGTCAGTTCCATGTCACGTTCGAGCGTGACCAGCCACTACAGTTGCTACGGATCGCCGTCCCAGGAGAGCTGCCGCTGTACCCAGAAGTGTCCGGCAACCAGATGCGTTGCAGCCTGCGCTTTCTGCGTTGGGGCCAAGCAGGCCAACGACCCACCCAGACGACCGAAGACGTGAATTTCGTCCTCACCTGCTGCAGCTGATGTCGCTTCCACCGGTTGTGCCCTGCCCCACTTGCGGCACTGCTGCGCCATGGTCGGAAGACAATGAATTCCGGCCATTCTGCAGTGAACGCTGCAAGCTGATCGACCTGGGTAGCTGGATGGAGGAACGTTTCCGCATCCCTGGCGACCTGGCGCCCGATGATGATTCAGGAACCCTGCAATGAGATCCTCTGCGCCATGAAACTGTACAGCAACGTATTCGCGCCCAGTCCACGACGGGTCCGAATGTTCGCCGCGGAAAAAGGCGTCACGCTCGAGATAGTGAACCTCGATATCGCGAAATCAGAAACCCAAGGAGCGGCCTTCCTTGCCCTGAATCCGATGGGTGATGTCCCAGTGCTGGTGCTGGATGATGGCACCACGCTCACCGAATCGCTGGCCATCAACCGCTACCTCGAGGCGCTGGTGCCGCTACCACCCTTGCTCGGCACCACGCCACTCGAACAAGCGCGGATCAACGAATGTGTCGACCATCTGATGTTCCGACTCTATGTTCCCACAACACATGCTTTCCGCCACACCCATGCGTTCTGGAACGGACGCGTGACACAGGTGCCGGCTTACGGCGATGTGGCACGTGAAGCGGTGCGCGCGCAGTTCGCCTGGCTGGAGGCGCGACTGGCAGACGGGCGCGAGTTTCTGATCGGTGCCGGGTTCACGCTGGCTGACATCGTGGCGTACACGAGTGTCGACTTCGCCAAGATTGTCGGCCTGCGCGCGGACGCCACTTATCCTTCCCTGCAAGCTTATCAGGCACGCATCGCCGCGCGTCCGAGCGCTAAAGCCTGACAGCCACTCAGGGAGCTGCGGCCGCCAGCCCCCCTGTCGGCCGTAGATACCGCTCCAGAAATCGCGCGATCGTGCGGTAAGCGTGCGGTCCGACACTCGACTGGCGCAGCAGCCCGTGCTTTTGGCCAGGGTAAACCATCACTTCGAACGGCTTGCCCGCCTCTTGTAGCACCTTGAACAAACGGGTGCTGTGTTCGAATAACACGTTATCGTCGGCCATGCCGTGCAGCACCAGCAACGGATCTGTTAACTGCAGCGCTACTCCCAGAGTACTCGAGCTGGCATATCCGGCAGCATTATCCTGCGGCGTGCCCAGATAACGCTCGGCATAAGCCGTATCGTAGAGCGACCAATCCGTAACCGGCGCGCCGCTCACACCAGCGGCGAAGACACCAGGGGCTCGAAACAGCAAATGCAGTGCCATGTAGCCGCCATAGCTCCAGCCAAAGACACCCACCCGCGCAGGATCAACCCAGGGCTGCGTCTTCAACCAACGTACGCCTTCCAACTGGTCAGCCACTTCTACTGAAGCCAGCTGGTGAAACAGCGCACCATCCATTGCCACGCCTTGCAGCGCACTACCGCGGTTATCCAGCGAAAACACCAAAAATCCGCGTCGAACCAGGTAGTGGGAAAATCCGTCATCCCAAGCATTCATCACTTGCTGTCCGTGCGGCCCACCGTAAACCTGAAGCACCACCGGATACTGCCGCGCCGGGTCAAAATCCTTCGGCTTCACGAGTTGCCAGTGGAGCTGCTGGCCGTCAACGGCTGGCAGCGTGCCGAACTCGTACTGCGGATGGTTGACTCGATAAGGTGCGTACGGGTGCTGGTCGTCCAGTAGATTGGGCACCAGTGCGGCCGTTTCCAGGCCCGTTGCTGTACGCAGCACCGTTCGCGGGGGCTGGTTCACCGACGACCACGTATCTAGTACCGCGCGCGCATCCAATGACATCTGGATCGCATGCCAGCCAGGCTCAGGCGTCAGTCGCACAGGCGCGTCCGCATCGCAGCCGTCTAGTCGCGCACTGTAGAGCTGCCGTTCGATATGGCCTTCCCGACTGCCCACAAACCAGACCCGCGCCGCCACTGAATCGACGGCCGCCACTTGCGTCACTGCCCAATCACCGCGAGTCACCGCATTCAGCAACTGCCCGTCACGGTCGTAGCGGTAAAGGTGCTGGTAACCCGTGCGCTGCGACGCCCACAGAAAGCCGCCATCGCTCAGCGGTCGTAACAGATCGTGCAGCTCAATCCAGGTCGTCGAGGTTTCGCTCAAAACTAGCGTGGTACGGCCATTCGACGGCGTACTGCGGAGTAGATCGAGCCGCTGCTGGTTACGTGAAAGTCGCTGTACCAGCAACTGTTTCGCGTCCTGTTGCCAGTCGACCCGGGCGAGATAAAGATCAGTCTCGGCGCCGAGGTCCACCTTAACTACGGTCCCTCCCGCCAAGACCGCAACATACAACTCCACCCCTGCGTTGGGCTGCCCGGTGGTCGGATAACGCTGTTTCACCGTCCGTACGCCGGCAGCCAAGATTTCCGTACGTTCCACGGCGGGTACCCGCGTCTCGTCGACACGCGTATAGGCCAAGTGGGAGTCATCCGGCGACCACCAGTACCCGGTCTGGCGACCGAGTTCTTCCTGTGCAATGAACTCTGCCATGCCGTGACTGATCAGTCCGCCACCTCCCACCGTGATAGCGCGTTCTGCGCCCGTGGCGAGTTCAATGACCCACAGATCCTGATCGCGGATGAAACTGACGTAATGTCCACGCGGCGAAAAACGCGCGTCGGTTTCATAGGCTGCGGTACGGGTCAGGCGGCGCAATGACGCACCCACCGGTGCCCCGAGGTCATACAAGTACAGGTCCCCTCCCAGTGGAAACAACAGCCGCTGGCCATCGGCCGCGAAGGAATAATCGACGATGCCACGCAGCGCCGCCGTGCGCTGCCGTTCACGCCGAGCCTCCTCCTCCACCGACAAGGTTTGTTCCTGTGGCACCAGCGCGCGGGCATCCACCAACCGTGCGGCCTGCTGCAACTTGAGATCGTAGGCCCAAAGATCAAGGCGATCTTTGTCGTCTACGGCACCTTGCAACCAGGTGACCAGCCGACCATCTGGCGAAAAGCGCACCGAGCGCAGCGCACCTCCGGCAAGCTCTGGAGCCGAAAACAGACGCTCTAGTGTCAAAGCTTCCGCACCGGTAGCCGCCAGCAAGGTTTTGGGGAACGCAGTAGGCATGGGCACTCCGGTAGACTCAGCGTATTCGACAGCGGAGTCTAACCCGTGATCCTTCGTTCCTTCTGCCGGGCGGTTGCCCTGCTCGTCCTGTGGCCACTGGCGGGTTGCGCCACGTTATCGCCCCCCGCCGGGCCCACCCCGGCGGCGAAACCCGTGGCGCCCGGCCTGCGCTATCCGGCCTTCCACCGCGGTACGCAGCTTGACCACTACTTCGGTGAAACGGTGGCCGACCCCTACCGTGCGATGGAAAAGGTGGATGACCCCGCGGTTCGGGCCTGGGTAGCCGCCCAAAACCAGCTGGCGGAACCCTATCTGGCCGGCATCCCTGCCCGCGGGGTGCTCAAGGCCCGTCTGGAGCACCTGTGGACCTACGAGCGCTATGGCCTGCCCTCGCGTCACGGTCAGCGCTATTTCTACCAGCGCAATGACGGGCTTCAGAATCAGTCTGTACTGTACGTGACCGATGCCCTCGGGGCACCGCCCCGCGTGCTCATCGACCCGAACCGCTTCTCTGCCGATGCTACCGTGTCGCTCGCAGACTTCGTCATCGCCCCCACAGGTGAACTGGTCGCCTATGCTGTCTCCGACGGTGGCACCGACTGGAAAACCTGGCACATCCGCCGGGTGACGGACGGCGTGGACTTGACCGATGAACTTCACTTCACCAAGTTCACCAGCGTGGCCTGGATGCCGGATGGGAAAAGTTTCTTTTATTCCCGCTACCCAGCGGTAGCGAACGACGCACGGCGCGGCGACGACCGGCAGCAGGTAACGGTTTACCATCACCAGGTCGGTACCGCACAGTCCACCGACCAAGCGGTCTATGCCATCACCGACCATGCGACCCGCAACCCTTATGCCGCTGTCAGTGATGATGGGCAGTGGCTCATCCTGACGCTGTCCGACGGCTTCGACCAGAATGCCGTGCACGTGGCGTCGCTGGCGGGATGGGAACCGGGAAATGCGCTACAGCCGGTTCGTTTGCTCGATGCTTGGGATGCGCTTTACTCTTTTCTCGGCAACAACGGCCGCACACTGTACTTCAGCACCACCGTTGAGGCGGCACGTGGACAGATCATTGCGATTGACCTTGAGCCGCCAGTGCATACCCACTGGCGCACGGTAGTCGCGGAATCCCCGCAGACCATCGAAGGTGCTGCTTATGTTGGAGGACACTTCATCGTCCGGGTACTGCAAGACGCGCGTTCTCAGGTGCGCATCTATACGGCAGACGGGCACACCCGTGTCGACGTGCCGTTACCAGGCCTCGGTACGGTCGATGGCTTCGACGGTCGCAGCGAGGACCCCGAGACGTTCTTCAGCTATACCGACTACCTAACACCACCAGCCATCTACCGCTATGACGTGGATACAGGTGCGATGACACTTTTTCGCGCACCGACGGTAGATTTTCAAGGCGTTGATTACGTGACGGAACAGGTGTTCTATAGCTCCAAGGATGGGACGCGAGTCCCCATGTTCCTCACCTACCGACGCGACCTGCCCAAAGATAGCCAACGCCCCACACTGCTGTATGGCTATGGCGGCTTCGACGTGGCGCTCACTCCGACCTTCAGCGTACCCATGGCGGTATGGCTTGAATCGGGTGGCATCTATGCCGTGGCCAACTTGCGCGGTGGCGGTGAGTATGGCGCGCTCTGGCATGAGTCCGGCACGAAAGCGCACAAACAGAATGTCTTCGACGATTTCATTGCCGCGGGCGAATGGCTGGTGCATTCCGGCTGGACCAGCCCGAACCGACTGGCTATCCATGGACGCAGTAACGGTGGCCTGCTGATTGGGGCGACACTGCTGCAGCGACCCGATTTGTTCGCTGCCGCACTACCGGGCGTGGGCGTACTGGATATGCTGCGCTACCATACCGCCAGTGCGAATGCGCGGGGGTGGTCCAGTGACTACGGCCTGTCGGAAGTGGCAGCCGACTATGCTGCGCTCCGCGCCTATTCCCCCGTCCACAATGTCCAAGAGGGCGTCTGCTACCCGCCCACGCTCATCACTACCGCGGACCACGATGACCGTGTCGTACCTTGGAACAGCTTTAAATTTGGCGCCGCGCTGCAGCATGCGCAAGGCTGCTCAAATCCCGTGCTGGTACACATCGAAACCCGTGCGGGCCATGGCGCCGGCAAACCCACGTGGATGCTGGTGGAAGACTGGTCCGACCAGCTGGCGTTCCTATTCCGCCAGCTGCATCTCCCCGGCGGCGCGCCGGCGGTAAACTAACCAAATGAAAAAACCCAGTTATCTGGAAGCCGGAAAGCGCAAATTCCTTCAAGAGGGTAAGCGCGGATTAAAGCTGGGCGTCGAATTGCCGACGCCTGCGGCTGAAGCCGCCCCGCCGCCCAATGCCAGTCGGCACACCGACTTTGCGCTGGGGCACTGGTTGGTCCGCCCGGGCCTGGCGACGCTAACGCGCGCCTCAGAGACCGTCACCCTCAGCGCGACCACGCTCACCGTGCTTCTGGTGCTGCACGAAGGGTTTGATGGTCAGCGGGGGGAACTGATGGCGGTGGACACCTGCGCGGCGCGGGTCTATGGTCACCCGCGCCATGCCGACCGGGTACGGTTAGCCGTGGGCGAACTGCGTCGTCTACTAGACGGCGAAGACGCCCGCATCGATTCACCACTTAATGGTCACTACCAGCTAGTGGTCGGTGACGGGCCAGCGCAAACACGGCCAGAGTACGATTTGCCAGAAGCGGGCGCGATGCGCGGTTTTTTGAATGCACGGCGGCGGCGGCGGCTCATCTTTGGTGCGGTAGCAGCCACGATCACCCTCGGCGGCGGCGGCGCCTTACTGGGCTGGATGGAAGATGGCGGACCCGTATTGCGTGGACGACCCTCCGCCCCCATCGCACTGACTAACTGGCCTGGCCGCGAGGAATCGCCCAGCCTGTCGCCCGACGGTCGACGAGTGGTCTTTAGCTGGACGCCCTCAGGCGGTACCAGTGATCTCTATGTCCTCGCCTTTGGACAAACACAACCGCAGCGTCTGCTGCCGGCGAGCACGGCCGAGCGCAAATTTCCGAGCTGGTCTCCCTCCGCGAAACGTATCGCCTACTACCAGATTGAAGGTCAGGATTGCGAACTCCGCAGCACCAGCCCACTCGGCGAAGAAGATCACCCACTAACCGTGTGCAATGCGTCTGACGCCGGGCCGCTCACCTGGACACCGGATGGCCTGTCACTGGTCTTCGCGGAGAAACCTTCGCCCGAAGAGCCCGTGCGCATCGTCGCCTTCGACTTGGATGACAAATTTGGCCAAGGTCGTCGTCAAGCCCTAACGAACCCGTCCATCGGTATGCCAGGCGACGCGCTGCCCGCGCTCTCGGCCGATGGCCACAGTCTGTATTTCGCACGTGAACGCACGCCTGGCAACATGGATATCGCCGGCATCGACTTCGGCCACACCGAAATACGCCGGATGACGCGTGATGCGTCTACCTGGAGCGGGTTACTCGTAGAGCCAGGCGGCCTAAGCCTGGTGGGCAGCAGCGACCGCGGGGGTGCAGAGGCCCTGTGGCGCCTGCCAGTCACTGGCGACACTCCCGAACTGTTGCTCGAGGCAGCGACAGACCTGCGTCATCCCGCCATGTCCAGCGATGGCCAGCGCCTGGTTTTCGAGCGCGCCCGCGAAATGACGCGTGTCCTCAAGATACATGCCCCGTCAGCGACCAACGCCACCACAACCACCAACGCCAACCCTGCCAACAGCCCCCCCGTGGAATGGCGCGGCGCCACTGCCCACGTGACCGGTCCGCAGTTTTCCCCTGACGGTCGCTCCGTGGTTTTCGTGAGCGACCAAGGCGGGCGGGCTGAGCTATGGCTGGCCACTGTGGACGGCCAGCAGGCCCACCCGCTGACCACTTTGCATGCCACGCGTATTGACACTCCACGCTGGTCCCCCGACGGTCGCAGACTCGTGATCTCAGCAGCAGTCGACGGCTACTTTCAAATCTATCTCGTGGACGCCGCCACGGGCGAACATCGCCGCCTGACCGTCGATAAGGCGGATGAACGCGTGCCGGCCTTCTCGCGTGACGGGCGCTGGATTTACTACGCCTCAACCCGCGGAGCCGTGGTCATCGAAGTGGCCGGTGGTCCGCCGCTTCGCGGTGCTCGCTGGCAGATCTGGCGGCGCCCCGTGCCAGGTGCCTCAACCGCTGCACCAGTGCAAATCACGCTCGAGGGCGGTTTTTCAGCACAGGAAACCACCGACGGCACGACCCTGCTGTACACGCGCCCCGACCGGCCCGGTCTGTGGTCGAGGCCAACCCAAGGGGGCGGTGATGACCTGCTCGTGGCGCGGCAACTGGCCGTGCCCGACTTTTCCCAATGGGCAGTCACCACCGAAGCCATCTACTTCATAGCGCGCGACAGTACTGCGGATGGCCAACGCGGCACGGCGCTCCACCAGTTAGTGCGTCTCGCCTGGCCTTCACGCGAAACCACCACACTGCGTTCACTGGCAAGACCAGCCAAAGCCAGCGGGCTGACCGTCAGCGCCGATGGCACCGCGCTGCTGTATGTGCAAACAGCACGCTGGGAAACCGATCTACAATACTCAACACTGCACTGACGCACTGAGCAGTAGCCGACGTTTGAACACGCAGAGAGAGCAGGCGAAGATGGAACCACAGCCCCCACAAGAAGGGAAACACACTAAAAGCGCCGCGCGGCGCCTGCTGCTCGTGGAAGACCACCAGATCAATCAAGAGATGTGCGTAGCGATGCTGCGCTCGCTCGGTTATGAAATCGACATCGCCAATGACGGCCGCGCTGGCGCCGAGGCTGCCACCAAAAACGTCTACGCTGTCATCCTGATGGACTGCCAAATGCCGGTGATGGATGGATTCACTGCCAGCCTACTCATCCGTGCGCATGAAAAAACCGTTAGCAAGGCCCTGCTGGACTCCGGCCGGACAGAGCAACGGGTACCCATTATCGCGTTGACCGCCAACGTCATGCGGGGTTATCGCGAACGTTGTTTGGCGGCCGGCATGGACGACTATCTCAGCAAGCCATTTCGTACGCACGAATTACAAGCCATCATCGAACGCTGGATAGGCCGCGGCAGTTAGTGGACGGCCCGCTGCTGCAGCCCGGCATGCACTTTCGCCAGCACCCCGCGCAGTTCTGTCATCCGCAAGGGCTTCGATAAAATATCATCCATACCGGCCGCAACACATCCTTCACGGTCGCGCTGCATAACATTGGCGGTAAGCGCACAAATGAACGCACGGCGACGGCTATCCTCGGCTTGCTCCATCTTGCGGATCTCGTGGGTAGCGGCCAGGCCGTCAATGATGGGCATGTGAAGATCCATCAAGATCAAGTCATAGGAGTTCTTGCGCACCACCTGTAGACACTCAAGGCCATTCACCGCCGTGTCCGCACGCTGACCTAAGTCCGCGAGCAGGCGCAAGATCAGCGCCTGATTCATCGAGATATCCTCGACCACCAAAATGCTCAACGGCGGCATTAAACGCTCGTCAGTCGCCATCAACGCCTGTTTTTCGCTGTTTGCGGGAGCCGACTGCGCATCGCCCACAAGATCGACCAGCACGGTAAAGGTGAAGGTCGATCCATGATGCGGAACGCTCTCTACCGAGATGTCACCTCCCATGAGAGTCACTAGATTTCTGGAGATCGACAACCCCAGCCCGGTACCACCATATTCACGCGTTGATGAAGTGTCTACCTGACTGAATGGGTTGAACAGTGTCGGGATTTTTTCGGCTGCTATACCAATACCGGTATCCATCACCGTAAATCGCAGCCTGCGTTGATGGGCTTGCAGATTAACTGGATCCAACTCGCAATGGACCCGAACCTCGACCGAACCGACATGGGTAAACTTCATGGCATTACTGACCAGGTTCACCAGCACCTGCCGGACCCGGGTTGCATCCTGAATGACCCACACCGGCACTTCCGGCTCGATAGTCACCTTCAGTTTGACATTTTTATCCGCGGCAGGAGCACACAGCGCCATCGACTCTTGTATGCAATCACTCAAATTGAAGGACTGTGGATTGAGGCTGAACAGTCCAGAGTCGAGCTTTGAGTAATCGAGGATATCGTTGATGATCACTAACAATGACTCACCACTTTTACAAATATTATCCACGAAACCATATTGCTCAGCACTGAGCGGGGTTCCCTTCATGATGTCTGCAAAACCCAACACACCGTTCATGGGCGTGCGGATTTCGTGACTCATGATCGCCAGGAATTCACTCTTGGCATGGTCCGCAGCCTCCGCCGCCTCTTTCGCCTGACGCAGCTGTATTTCTACTTGCTGACGTTCCAGCAGAGCGGCAGCGAGCTCTTCAACACGCTGCTCCAGATTCCGGTTGGTCTCGGTGAGCGCATCGCGGGCTTCGCGAAGTCCTTCACGGGCATGATCAAGACCATCCGCACTGCGAGCGATTTCGTTTTGCAGCACATTGAAAGTCTCTGCCATCTCACCCACTTCGTCGCGGGAGTTGACCACCACTGGGCGAATATCCACCCGTGCGTGGGCAGCATCCAGATCGCCACGACCCAGCGCCTGCATGGCATTCGAAAAATCGTTAAGCGTGCCGGAGGTCAGGCGTTTGGCCGCATTGGACACCTCTACGGCTGAGTGCGCGATCATGCCTGGGAGGATCAAGCCAACGGATATCGTCAGCATTGCCACAGCCACAAAGATATCTTCCAGCATGGACAGCTGTGGCAGGTTGGTCCGGCTAACGCTGTTCACGGCGATCAGGTAGCCGATGCCGTCCAGCACCAGAACCAGCAGCATGGCGCCGGTAAGCTTGACGTGAAGTGACCGTGCTACGCCGGGCAGGCCCGCCTGACGGCGGTCAGCGAATTTCCTCCACGCGTAAAGCGCGGCTCCAGAATACGCAAACGCCAATCCGATCAGCACCGTGGGCAGACCAAACTGCTGGAAGCCAAATATGGCTGAAATGCCCCAGACACACGCGGCCACCAACCCGAGCGCAATCGTCCAGCGCGGCGCGCGATAGGGACGACGAAGATGTGGTTGCTCGGCGCGCAAGATCCAGACGGCAACACTGGGCAGGCAGATGGAGATGAGGTAGGTGAAATTGGCCGAAGCGATCAACCAAATCGGGTCTCCGATCAACAAAAACCCAATGGAAAATGCCGCGGTCAGGCAGGTCGCCACCCAAGGTGTGTCGGTGCTGGAGCGTCGCGACAGAATTTCCGGTAGCAAACCGTCATCGGCCAGCTGGGAGAGCGTACGTGCCGCACCGGCCAGTGGCTGTAACGTACCGTGAAACATATTAAACATCATGAACCAGATCGCTGCGGCCTTGGCTGCGCTGCCAAGCACCGGCGCGAACGTTGGCCCCAATACCAGCATCAGATCCTTGCCGAGCGCGTCCGGCCCCAGTACGCCGAGCCAAACCACCGGGAGGATCACGAAATACACTGAAGCCATCAGCGCGCTGGCCAGCATCGCGCGCGGTACGTTTTTTTCTGGATCGATGGTTTCGCCGACATGGCAGGTGGCAGCTTCAAAAGCTGGCGCGGCGAACCCGATCAGGTACAGACCGGCCATGGCGCTGGTCAGTGCACCAAACCAACCTGGAAAGGGCAGCGTCAGATGAAAAGTGGAGGCTTCCTGCCAACTCACGGAGCCCGTCAGCACCGGCGCCAAGGCCGAGATAAAGGCCAGCACCGCAGAGAGCGCGGCAATGGGGATCGCAAGACGTGCCGTCCACTTCACGCCGCAGAGATTCACCGCCGTGAATGCCAGCACGATGCCACACGCCATCAGCGGCACAGGAATGGCGGGCAAATACCATTCATGAATCGCCGCCGATGACAGCAGCGCCGTCAGCCCACAGGTGGGTACCCATCCCCACCAATAACAAACGCCGGTGAGGTTCGCGAGGACTGGACTATAGGGTTTGAACGCCTCAGCGCAGGTAGCAGCGATTCCACCCACCCGGTTGGGAAACATGAGGACCAGTTCAAGCCAACCCGGAGCGGCCATCCAGCTGAGCAACAACCCCAGCATCAGTAACGGCACGGCGGCACTGCCCTGACCGGTGATGGCGCCTTGGCCGACGAACAGAGCGGTAATCAGAAACAGGCTTTGGTTACTACCCCCCATGGCCATGGCACTGGTCCCCACCCAGCCAATCTTGCGGGGATGGGGACGTTGGTTGTCGTGCGAACTGCCCGCGGCAGGCGAAGTGGCGAGGGTTGGCATGGCGAAAGGCTGCTCCCATTCATTATCGTTGTGCTGTGACCTGCGCCGGGCGGCATTAAAGAGGCGAAACCAGCCCGCATCGCTACGCCAAGACTAATGCATTAGCCGACAAAACGCTGGTTTATGCCGAAAACGCCCCATGGCACGCCAAAGTCCGTGGTCGGCTAGGTTCCTGAGCAGGGTTTCACCCGGCAAACTAGCGCCACCATAGCTTGGTGGTCACCGCCTCATGTCCACCGACGCGCGGCCGCGTAGCATCCACTACCAGCGGCAACCCCACACCTGCCAAGGTTTCCAGTGCCCGCGCATCCAGCTGGCGGTCACGTACACACAAAAAGCGTGCGCCGACGGCTTTCGCGGCGACCGCCTCAGCGAGGGTAGACACCTCGACGCCCGACAGAGCCCTGCCGGGCAACGGTTGCAGCATTGCCGCCGTGTCCCACACCACACCATCGACAAAAACACTCGCCGCCACCGACCACTGGGTACCGCCGGTCAGCAGCACATCACCCAGCGCATGCACCTCTGCCAAGACCTCGCGCGTCAGGCTATCCGCCCAATCCCAGTGGCCATCCAGCCACCAGCCGAGGCGCTCGCGTGAACGCGGTGCTCGCGCGGCGCGCGCGCGCAGGGTCACCGGGTCCGTGGCACGGGCCAGCACCGCCGGTAGCCGCAATGCTGTGACCAGTGGCGCGTCCGCTTCGAGCAGATCAACCGCCTCCAGCGCGTCAGGCTTTACCCATTGCAGCGCCTGCCCATCGAGCCCCGTCGGTTGACCACGCCATGTGGTCACCACCCAGGCATCAATCAGCACGCGCCGTGCGGCATCACCCGCCACTCCAGCCGGATACTCATGGCGCACCTTCAGCAACGGGCGCGCATCGCTCACCTCGATGCCCAGTTCCTCACGCAATTCACGGTAGAGACCCTGCTGCGGCACCTCAGCGGGGTGTTTCTTGCCGCCAGGAAATTCCCATCGCCCGGCATGCGCCTTGCCGGCCGGCCGTTGTGCGATCAGGACGCGTCCATCGCGCCCGATGAGCGCGCCGGCCATGACATGAATTTCCGGCAGAACCAGCGCCACGGGCGGGGGGATGGAGGTCTTCAACTGAGGACCCGAGCACGCAGCAGCCTAAACCCACCCGGTGCGTACCCCGAGACGGGCGCATAGCGCCATTGCAAGTTCTTCAACAGGCCCATGAGGAATCTCCAAAAGGCGCTGGCGATTTTCGGCACACTTGGCATATTCACGCCCACGACAGAGGAAGTTCGGACATGACTGACCAGCTTGAAGTCACCATTTATCACAATCCCGCCTGTGGCACTTCAAGAAACACCCTGGCTCTGATTCGCAATGCCGGCGTAGAGCCGACCGTCATCGAGTACCTAAAAAATCCACCAGACCGCGAACGGCTCCACGCACTCATTGCCGCCATGGGGAGCGGAGCACAGGCGCTGTTGCGGGAAAAGGAGCCGCGCTGCCAGGAATTAGCCGCAGAACTTGGCATCCCGACCACCGCGTGGAGCGATGACCAACGGATAGAGCAGATGCTCAAACATCCCTGTCTCATCAATCGGCCCGTAGTGACTACTCCGTGGGGAACGCGACTGTGCCGACCCTCGGAGGTCGTACTCGAGATCCTGCCCATTCCCCAAAAAGGCGCATTCGCCAAGGAAGACGGCGAGCACATCATCAACGCCGCAGGGCAACGGCTCCGCTGAAAGCCATCAGCCAACATGACGAGCTATCGAGCGACATGAAAGGCCTCACCCCTCTCCCCTAAGACTCAAATCGCCCCGTGGCAGTGCTTGAACTTCCGTCCTGAACCACAAGGGCAAGCATCGTTGCGGCCAATCTTAGGCAGTTCCCGCTGGACCGTAGACGGGCCCGGCGCCATCACCGGTTGCTGGGGCGCTGCAGCCCGCGCTGCCGCATCCTCCGGACTGCCCGACACCGGTGGCGGTGCAGCATGCTGGAATTGCATCTGGCTCGCGAGACGCGCCTGACGCTCCTGCTCCTCACGCTCAATTTCTTCTTCGCTGCGTACCTGTAGCCGGTGCAACAGGGTGACTGTGTCGAACCGGATACGGTCCAGCATGGCCGTAAACAACTCGAAGGCCTCGCGCTTGTACTCCTGCTTGGGGTTTTTCTGCGCGTAGCTACGCAAGGAAATACCCTGGCGCATGTAGTCCATAGCACCCAAATGTTCACGCCAGTGAGTATCGAGCATCTGCAACATGACGCTCTTTTCGATATGTCGCAAGGATTCTGTCCCGACCTGCGTTTCCTTAACGGCGTACTCCGCCTCAAGCAGCGCCACTACCTGTTCCGCCAGATCTTCTCCCTTGCGCTTAGCCTCCTCGGCCATAAACGACTTCACATCAATCTCAACGCCATAGTCGTGACGCAGCGCGGCTTCCGCTCCTGGTAAATCCCATTGCGCCTCTACCGTTTCAGGCGGAATGTGCGCAGCCACGGTATTACTAATCACTTCGCGTCGCAGATCGGCGATCACCTCACGCACATCGGCTGCTAGTTGCAATTCGTAGCGTTGCGCGTAGACCACCTTGCGCTGGTCATTGGCCACATCGTCGTATTCCAACAAATTCTTGCGCAGGTCAAAATTGTAGGCTTCCACCTTACGCTGAGCACGCTCGATCTGACGCGTCAGCAACGCGCTTTCGATGGCTTCACCCGGCCGCATACCAACGCGCGAAAGCAAAGCTTTCATGCGTTCTGGATCACCGAAGATACGCATGAGGTTATCTTCCAGCGACAGGTAGAAGCGGCTGGAGCCGGTATCACCCTGACGGCCTGAGCGGCCGCGCAGCTGGTTGTCGATACGACGGCTCTCATGGCGCTCTGTACCCACGATATGCAACCCGCCGGCAGCCAGCACCTGGTCATGTCGGTGCTGCCAGTCGGCTTTCAAGCGTGCGGCGGCGGCCTCATCGAGCTCCCCGGCCTGCGCGCGCTCCACCTCGAAGTTGCCGCCGAGCACGATATCCGTGCCACGACCCGCCATATTGGTAGCAATGGTGACCGCACCCGGTCGACCCGCCAGTGCCACGATGAGCGCCTCGCGATCGTGCTGCTTGGCATTCAGCACTTCATGGGCAATGCCCTCCTTGCGCAGCAAGGCCGACAACGCTTCCGAGGCTTCAATCGAAGCCGTGCCCACCAATGCTGGCTGTTGCCGCTGCAAGCAGTCGCGCACATCTTCGACAATAGCGCCGAACTTATCATCTTGCGTCAGGTAAACCAGATCCGACATGTCCTTGCGCACCGCAGGACGGTGCGTGGGGATGACCACGACCTCGAGACCGTAGATTTGCTGGAACTCGTAAGCTTCGGTGTCGGCCGTTCCAGTCATGCCGGCCAGCTTGCCGTACATACGGAAATAATTCTGGAAAGTGATCGAGGCAACCGTCTGGTTTTCCTCGCGTATACGCACGCCTTCCTTAGCCTCGACCGCCTGGTGCAGACCGTCAGACCAGCGTCGGCCGGGCATGGTACGACCAGTGAATTCGTCGACAATAATAACTTCGTCATTGCGCACGATGTACTCGACATCACGACGATACAACGAGTGCGCACGCAGGGCGGCTCCCAGATGATGCATCAGACGGATGTTGGCGGCGTCGTAGAGGCTTTCGCCGTCACGTAACAAGCCTTCGCTCAGAAACAAGCCTTCGACGGTCTCATGACCGGCCTCGGTCAAATGTGCTTGGCGCTGCTTTTCTTCTACCCAGTAGTCGCCATCAACGGCATCCCCGTCGGCTTCCTCGGCTTTCTCAGCGCGCTTCAGACGCGGCACGATAGCGTTCACCCGATGATAGAGCTCGGTGCTTTCTTCTGCCGGGCCGGAAATGATGAGCGGCGTGCGCGCCTCGTCAATCAGGATGCTGTCTACTTCATCGATGATAGCGAAGGCCAGCCCACGCTGTACCCGGTCTTCGAGACGAAAGGTCAGGTTGTCGCGTAGATAGTCGAAGCCATATTCGTTGTTAGTGCCATAGGTAATATCGCAGGCATAGGCCGCACGTTTTTCCTCGGTGCTCTGTGCGGCACGAATGACGCCAACTGTCAGACCCAAAAAGCGGTAGACCGGCCCCATCCACTCAGCGTCACGACTGGCGAGGTAGTCGTTCACTGTGATGACGTGCACGCCCTTGGCCGGCAGTGCGTTCAGGTACACCGGCAGGGTAGCGACCAGCGTCTTGCCCTCGCCGGTACGCATCTCGGAAATCTTGCCCTGGTGGAGCGCAATACCGCCGATGAACTGCACATCAAAATGGCGCAGGCCAAGCGCGCGGCGGGCGGCTTCCCGCACCGCAGCAAAGGACTCGGGCAACAACTGGTCGGTCGTTTCGCCCGCCGCCAGCCGTTCACGAAAACGGGCCGTCAGCGCTGGGAAGTCGGCATCGCTTAGGGCCGCCATCGCCGCCTCATGGACGTTGGCCGCGTCTACCCATTGCTGGTACTGGCGCAGCAGCCGCTGGTTACGGCTGCCGAAAAACCGGGTCAGGAACTTGAACACTCGCGGATCCTTCAAGCGGGCCCGGGCACGGTCAGCCGTCCCCCGAGCAGGGAATCAAACCACAGAGTTTACCTGAAGAACCGGCTCTGTCCGCGCAGCTTCCCGGCGGAGGCGGCATTCCGGACCAGCGCGGGTCGGCAGTCTGGCAAGAGATAGGGGACAATACCGCGATGACGCCGCCCCGCTCCCCTCGCCGCCCGACCGCCCGCCGCGCCGCGGCCCCACAGGGCGGCACCCGCTCGCTGGGCGATTGGCTCAATGTGGCTCCCGGAGCGCTCAAGGCGCTGCATGCCGGGGCCAGTGCGGCGGGCCAGACGCTGGAAGCGGCGCGCGGTGTATTGCCCGCTGAGCTCACCTCCCATCTGTGGGCGGCCAGCTGCGTCGGGGGCGAACTGGTGCTGGTGTTCGAATCCGCGGCCTGGGCGACCCGGGCGCGCTATCAGAGCGAAGAATGGCGCCTGCCGTTAGCTGCAGCACTCGGGCTGACGGTGGACCGCGTAAAAGTGAAGGTACGGCCGCGCGGGTAACCCGCGCGTTGCTTAACCGGCTATCAGGCGCCGGCCGTCGCCCCGGCATAACTGATGGGTGCCAGCTTTCGATCCGTGAAGGTCACCTCTTCCCAAGCACTGACATCGGCCATCAGCGTCCGCAGCAGGCGATTATTCAGGCCATGTCCTGATTTAAAGCCGCTGAATTCCCCGATCAAGCTGTGACCGAGCAGGTACAGATCACCAATGGCATCGAGAATCTTGTGTTTAACGAACTCATCCTCGTAGCGCAGGCCGTCTTCGTTAAGCACGCGAAACTCGTCAAGCACAATGGCATTTTCCATGGTGCCGCCAAGCGCTAGATTACGCGAACGCAACATTTCCAGATCCCGCGTAAAACCGAAGGTACGCGCCCGGCTCACTTCGCGAAGAAATGAAGTGGACGAGAAATCCATGGACGCGCGCTGCGTGCGCTGGCGAAAAATAGGGTGATCAAACTCAATTTCGAAATTAACCTTGAAACCCTCGAACGGATCAAAACGGGCCCACTTATCTCCGTCACGCACTTCGATCGACTTCTTGATACGCACAAAGCGTTTCAGCGAATTCTGTTCCTCAATGCCAGCCGACTGCACCAAAAACACGTACGGACCCGCACTACCGTCCATGATGGGCACTTCTGCTGCACTGAGCTCAACAAAAGCGTTATCAATGCCGAGGCCCGCAAAGGCCGACAGCAGATGCTCAATCGTGGACACCCGAACATCACCCTTAATCAGGGTGGTGCCCAGCATGGTGTCACCGACATTTTCAGCACGGGCTTCCACATCTACCGGCTCAGGTAAGTCGGTGCGACGGAACACGATACCGGTGTTCGGCGCTGCCGGGCGGAGGGTCATGAGGACCTTCTGACCGGTGTGCAAGCCCACGCCTGTCGCGTGGATCGAATTCTTTAAAGTTCGCTGATTAACCATAGGATTGGAAGATTACCACGCACCCCGTAAATCGCTCAATAACGGCCCGCGCCCAAGGATTAAGAACCCGTCGCTGCCTACCTCTTTGGCAAACAACGACGGTATCTTCACGGGAAAAGCGTCGAAAATCGCTCAATCTGCCTGACGACGCAAAAAGGCCGGAATATCCAACATGTCTTCATCCCAGCCGCCGTCGGCACGTAAGCCATCCCCCACCGCCGCCTTCGCCGGAACGCGGCGAACCGCCGGGCGCTCGTAGTCAGACCAGTCACCGCCAGCCGTTGGCGATGCCGCTTGGGGCGTGGCTCCCATCCCGGCTGGACGCACCATGCGCAGCGCAGGCTCGGCGGTCCGGGTCAGGGACGGCGAAGGCATGACCTGGGTGGCCGGCGCCCGACCAAGCCCCGTGGCCACTACCGTCACCCGCAGCTCACCCCCCAGCAGCTCGGGATCGATCACCGTCCCGACGACCACCGTTGCATCGTCACTGGCGTAAGCCTTAACGGTGTTGCCTACTTCTTCAAACTCGCCGATCGACAGATCGAGGCCGCAAGTCACATTCACGAGGACTCCCTGCGCTCCGGCCAGGTTGATGTCCTCCAGCAGCGGACTGGACACCGCCATCTCCGCGGCGCGGCGCGCCCGGTTTTCGCCGGTGGCAAAGCCGGTACC
The DNA here is from genome assembly GCA_947469285.1 of Gammaproteobacteria bacterium. Taxonomy (GTDB): domain Bacteria; phylum Pseudomonadota; class Gammaproteobacteria; order Steroidobacterales; family Steroidobacteraceae; genus CAIOHZ01. The sequence goes on along the minus strand of CANIOW010000009.1, from coordinate 50,491 downwards.
CATCATCGCCATGCCAGTCTCGGACATCACGGTACGCACGTCGGCAAAGTCGACGTTGATCAGACCCGGGCGGGTAATCAGCTCCGCGATCCCTTGGACCGCACCTTGCAGCACGGTATTGGCGGATTTAAAGGCATCCAGCAACGTCGTCGAGGGACCGAGGACACTCAGCAGCTTTTGATTAGGGATCGTAATCAGTGAGTCGACGTGTTTGGCCAGCTCGGCAATGCCTTGGTCAGCGATGCTGCCACGGCGCCGACCTTCCATCCCGAAGGGCTTGGTGACCACCGCCACGGTGAGGATGCCCAGCTCCTTAGCGACTTGCGCTACCACTGGCGCCGCTCCGGTACCGGTACCACCACCCATACCAGCGGTGATAAACAACATGTCGCAGCCCTCGATGAGCTCGATGATGCGATCACGGTCCTCCATCGCCGCCTGCCGGCCCACTTCCGGATCAGCACCCGCCCCTAGGCCCTTGGTGATATTGCAGCCAATCTGCAGCGAGGCCTTGACCTTGCTGTGCTTGAGCGCCTGCGCATCGGTGTTGATACAGATGAAATCAACCCCCTCGATGCCGGTGGTGACCATGTGCGAGACGGCATTGCCGCCACCACCGCCCACTCCCAGCACCTTGATGACCGCGCTCTGGCTATAGGCGTCCATCAGTTCAAATGTCATGACTACTCTCCTGGCTTTTAAATGTTTCGACCGAGGGCTGTCCGTGACCAGCCCCGCCTTTCAAGAATTCAAAAATGGCCTTGTAACCAGCCTTTGACGCGCTGGACCATACCGGATACCTCACCGACAAAAGGCCGCAAGACCCCCTCCGGTGCCATGTTCTGACGTGCGTAAAGCAACAGCCCGACACCCGTCGCATACACTGGGTTGCGAACCACTTCGCCAAGACCACTGACGCCGCTGGGTAGACCGAGTCGTACCGGCACGTGGAAAACCTCCTCGGCAAGTTCCACCGCCCCTTCCATCTTGGCGCTGCCACCGGTGATGACCAGCCCAGCAGCAATCGCCTCCGCATAACCCGAACGGCGCAGTTCTTCGCGAACGAAACGAAATAGTTCCTCGTAACGCGGCTCGACAATCTCCGCCAACGTCTGTCGCGCTAGGCGGCGCGATGGACGTCCGGCGACGCTGGGCACCTCGATGGTCTCGTCGGTCTTCGCCAGCTGACCCAAGGCACAGGCATGGCGGATCTTAATGTCCTCTGCATACTGGGTCGGCGTCCGCATGGAAACTGCGATGTCGTTGGTCACCTGATCGCCCGCCACTGGAATGACGGCGGTATGACGCAGCGCACCGCCCGTAAATACGGCGATATCAGTCGTCCCACCACCAATATCGATCAGGCAGACACCGAGCTCCTTCTCATCCTCTGTCAGCACCGCATAGGCCGAAGCCCACTGCTCAAGAATGATTTCCTCTACCACCAGTCCGCAACGCTCCACACACTTAATGATGTTTTGTGCCGCACTGTCAGCACAGGTGACTACATGCACCCGCGCTTCGAGACGTACTCCGGACATGCCCAGCGGCTCCCGGATACCATCTTGGCTGTCGATGATGAATTCCTGAGGAATAACATGCAGCACGCGCTGATCTGCAGGGAGCGCCACCGCGCGTGCCGCCTCCATGACGCGGCTGACATCGGCCTGCGTCACTTCCTTGTCCCGAATGGCAACGATGCCATGCGAGTTCAGGCTGCGCACATGGCTGCCGGCAATGCCCGTGTAGACCGAGTTGATCTCCACCCCGGTCATCAGCTCGGCTTCTTCGATGGCGCGTTGGATGGACTGCACTGTGGAGTCGATGTTGACCACCACGCCTTTTTTGAGGCCGCGCGAAGGCTGTGACCCGAACCCAATGACTTCCAAGGAGCCGTCGGGCTTAACCTCGCCGACCAGCGCGACCACCTTTGAGGTACCAATGTCGAGACCGACAATGAGATTACGATCAGTACGCTTAGACATCTGCCTGCCCATCCTTGGTGGCACCCGCATCACGCGTGCGCCAACCGATTGAAAACCCGTTGCTATATCGCATATCGACATAGGCAATTTCAGCCGTTCGCGGTTGAACAACGCCTGCTGCAACATCCAGAAAACGTTGGATGCGTTCATCCACTTGGCGGCGGCCAAAACGCACGACCACGCCTCCCACCAACTCGAGCTCCCAGGCACCACGTGCATCAAGGCGCACTGCAGCAACGCGTAGACCACGCTCTGCGAGTCGTGACTGAATGGAAAAAAACCGCTGCGCCACCTGCCATTCCGAACCCACAGGCCCCGCCAGCAGGGGCAACTCTGGCGGTGGATGCTGCACTCCCACCACAAACAATTCGCCACGCGCATTCAGCAGCCCATCAGCATCCCAACGTGCCGCGGCTACCTGCTCCGTGATGCTAACCACGACGCCATTCGGCCAGCGACGCTGCAAACGGGCACGATCGACCCAAGCAAGCGATTCCACCTGGGTGCGCAACGAGCGCAGATTGGAAGTTACGAACCCACCAGTCAGGTTGCGACGCACCACACGCTCCACATCGCCAGCGCGTACGCGCTGGAAAGTCCCTTCCACAAAGACGTGCTGCACTGGACGATCCATCGCCATCACCAATCCACCAATCACTGCAAACGCCAGCGTCACAATCGCGCCATGCAAACCCCAACGCGCCCAGTTGATCGTTGACGAAGGCGTCTCCTGCACGGCGCGCCGAGCACGCTGACGCGCACGGCGCTTCAGCCAGCGATCAAACGGACCGAACAGGGCGCCTACATCCATCAGGCGTTCACCCGCTCACGCGAAAAACTGGTCTCCAGCACCCGCCAACACAACTCCGCAAAGTCGATGCCCGATGCTCGAGCGGCCATCGGTACAAGGCTGTGGTCGGTCATGCCCGGCACGGTATTTACCTCGAGCAGTAATGGCACCCCATCCTCCCCGATCATGAAGTCGGCGCGGCCCCAACCGGCACACCCCACTGCGCCAAATGCACGTAAAGCCAGGGTTCGTAGTTGCGCTTCGGCTACTGCATCAAGCCCACAAGGACAATGATATTGCGTGTCATCAGACAGATACTTAGCCTCGTAATCGTAAAAGCCCCGCGGAGTTTCAATGCGAATGGCCGGCAGCGCATCGCCCTGCAACACGGCTACCGTGTATTCCTTGCCCGTCACCCATGCTTCAGCGATAGCGACTGGGTCATGTTCAAGCGCAGCGCTAACGGCTGCCTGCATGTCATTGGCCGCTGTTACCTTGGTCATGCCCACCGAACTGCCTTGGCTTGCCGGCTTCACGATGAGAGGCAGACCCAAGACACGGGCAACCACCGCAGCGTCGACTCCCGCCACCACCGGCAACCATTTCGGCGTGTTGATGCCGGCAGCAGAAGCCAACTGTTTAGTCCGCAGCTTATCCATGCCGATTGCCGAGCCGAGCACTCCACTGCCGGTATACGGCAGGCCGAGCCACTCCAGGGCTCCTTGAATCGCACCATCCTCACCACCGGGACCATGGAGGACAATAAATACGCGGTCGAAGCCGGCACGCACTAACTCAGCAGGCTCCACTTCCGACGGATCGATGCCATGGGCATCCACGCCACGCTCTATGAGCGCATCGAGTACCGCGGTGCCGCTTTTTAATGAGACGGCTCTTTCAGCTGAGGCACCGCCATACAACACTGCCACCCGACCAAATTCGCCCGGGTCAGTGATCTTGCGGAAGGCGACGCCGCTGGCCCTCAAGAAACTCATGCCCGCTCTCCCATGATCCGTACTTCCGTGAACAGTTCAACGCCATGCACGCGCAATACTTCGGCGCGAACACGCTCAATCAAGGTTTCGATATCCGCCGCGGTTGCAGAACCGTCGTTCAGAAGGAAGTTGGCATGTTTCTGCGAAACAACCGCCCCACCCTGTCGGCAGCCTTTTAATCCGGCCGCCTCAATCAACCGCGCCGCATGGTCTCCAGGTGGATTGGTAAAGGTGGAGCCGCAACTCCACTCGCCAATCGGCTGAGTCTCACGGCGTCGATTGAGCAGCACCTGCATGTCTTCATAGACGGCATTCGGCTCCGCGGAAAACTGCAAGCGCGCGCCAACGAAAGCCTCATCGGCGACTGGCACCTGCAGCTGGCGATAGCTCCAGCGATACTCGGCTGCCTGGCGTGTCCGCAAGGCGCCGTCACGACCAACGACCGTCACCTCTTCGACATGCGCCCAGGTTTCACCACCCCACGCCCCAGCGTTCATTGCCAGCGCACCACCCAATGTGCCAGGAATCCCTGCCAAGAAAGCCGCCGGCGCCAAACCCCATTTAAGGCATTGTTTCGCGATTCGGGCACAGGGCACGCCCGCCTCACAATGCACTACGCTTTGACTCAATCGATCGACGCGCGTGAGAACACCATGCAGAGCAATCGCCGCACCACGCAACCCACCATCGCGCACTAAGACATTGCTACCGAGACCAATCCAGTGCACCGGTATGTCTCGCGGCAAAGCGCGCAAGAAGGATCTTAGATCGGTGAGATCTCGCGGCATGAACCACCAGTCCACCGGGCCGCCAACATGCCACGAGGTATGCCGCGCCATCGGCTCGTCCGCCCGCAGACGGCCGTTGAACTCTGCAGCCCATTCAAATTGCGGCGGCAACAGGGAGCGGCGTAGCGTCACACGCCACCTGCCATCAGGCGAACAGGCAACTCATGGGCCACGGCGCCAATATGGCCCGCACCCATGGTCACGAGCACGTCACCGTCTTGTAGTAGGTCCATCAACGCGGTATGCAACTCTTCGACGCGTGGCACAAACACTGGCTCGACATGGCCACGCGAGCGCACTGCACGACAGATAGCGCGGCCATCAGCGCCTGCAATAGGCGCTTCCCCAGCGGCATACACTTCCGTCACGAGCAGCACGTCGGTAGTCGACAATACACGTGCAAAATCATCCAGCAGGTCACGGGTACGTGAGTAACGGTGCGGCTGGAATGCCAGCACCAAACGGCGCCCGGCCCACCCCTGACGGACCGCTTCCAGCGTTGCCGCGACCTCGGTCGGGTGGTGCCCGTAGTCATCGACGAGCGTCACGGTGCCACGAGAGGTAACAATATCGCCCAGTTGTTGCAGACGCCGATCAATACCCTGAAATGAGTTTAGCGCCGCGACGATGGCCTCGTCCGCCACTTCAAGCTCTGTCGCCACGGCGATCGCCGCCAGTGCATTCAGCACGTTGTGCCTGCCAGGCAGGTTTAACGTTACTGCGAGTGGCGCCAGACCCGCTCGCAAGACCGAAAAGCGCGACTGCAGCCCGCATCTCTCGATGTTCACTGCGCGAATATCCGACTCAACATCAATACCGTAGGTAATAAACGGCCGCGACAGACCTTCGCGAATCGATTGCAAGTGGGTGTCTTCGGCGCAGAGAACCGCCAAACCATAAAACGGCAGATTCAGCAGGAAGTCGACGAAACTCTGCTTTAGACGCTCAAAGTCACCGTCATGAGTCGATAAATGATCATTGTCAATATTGGTAACAATCGCCATGACTGGCTGCAGATGAATAAAGGAGGCATCACTTTCGTCGGCCTCAGCCACCAAGTACTTGCCACGTCCGAGGCGCGCATTGGCGTCCGCACTTTTGAGACGACCTCCAATGACAAAGGTCGGATCCAGCCCACCTTCAGCAAGCACGCTGGCGACCAAACTCGTGGTAGTGGTCTTTCCATGAGTTCCGGCGACGGCAATACCAAACCGGAAACGCATCAGCTCTGCGAGCATTTCGGCGCGCTTAACCACGGGTATACGCTTCGCCAGCGCGGCTGCAACTTCAGGATTGTCACGCTGGATGGCGCTAGAGACCACCACCACATCGACCCCAGCAATATTCTCGGCCGTGTGTCCCAACAAGATGCGCGCGCCTTGACGCTCAAGGCGGATCGTCACGGCATTGGGCTTCAGATCGGAGCCTTGCACGGCATAACCCTGCGTTAGCAATACTTCTGCAATGCCGCCCATCCCAGCTCCGCCGATGCCGACGAAATGAATTCTTTGGATATGCCGCATACGGTCTTTCATGCGCGTGCCTCACTAAGGCAAATATCCGCCACTGTGGTCGCGGCATCTACGACCGCGCAGCTACGGGCCGCGCTGGCCATGGCTTCCCACGCGGACCTGCCGTCACTGATCAGTGGTCTGAGATGATCAGCCAGGGCTGAGGCGGTGAGACTGCGCTCATCCACGCATAGGGCAGCACCCGCTGCAACCAACCAACGTGCGTTGGCGGTCTGATGGTCGTCAACCGCCGTTGACAGCGGCAGCAATACCGCGCCGACGCCGGCTGCCGCCAACTCACTAACCGTCAGCGCTCCTGCACGACACACCACTAGGTCGGCCTTGGCATATTCGCTCGCCATATCGTCGATAAATTCCACCACTTCTACGGTGACCGCCGCTGCCGCATAAGCCGCCTGGACCTGTGCCAGCCGGTCCGCTCCACGGCCGGCTTGATGGACCACTGATGGCCGTTCTTCCACCGCAAGCTGGCCAATCGCCGCTGGCAACAAACGATTGAGGACTTGTGCTCCCTGGCTGCCCCCAAACACGAACAGGCGCGCCGGCCCTTTACGACCTGCAAAACGCAGGGCCGGTGCCGGCAATGCCGCAATCTCGGTGCGCACAGGGTTACCCGTAACCACCGCTTGACCGCCAGAAAATGCCGTAGGGAATGCCGCCAGTACTCGCTGAGCGATGAGCGCCAAGGCACGATTGGTTAAACCAGCCACCGCGTTTTGCTCGTGAATGACGAGCGGTATCTTTGCCCACCTCGCTGCAAGCCCCCCTGGACCCGCGACAAATCCACCGAGCCCGAGCACCACCACCGGCTGACGGCGACGCAAGGCGAGCAGCGCCTGCCGTACCGCATTCCAGAGGCGCCATGGCGCACTCAACCAACCCCGCAAGCCATTTCCACGCAGCCCACCGATGTCGATCCAGTCCACCTCAATTCCGGCGGCAGGCACCAGACGCGCTTCGATGCCGTTTCGCGTCCCCAGCCAACTGACCGTGCACCCACGCTGGCGCAGCACATCCGCCACTGCGAGCGCAGGAAACACGTGGCCACCGGTACCGCCAGCCATGACCACCACATGCCTCGAGCTAACGGTCATGCCGTCACCTCGCTAGTGCTGGCAGGACCACCCGCAGACCCGCCGAGCGAATTCGTAGGCCGGGTAACTGCGCGGCTGACACCGACCACTTCGTGATGGATACGCAACATCAGACCGACCCAGGCGAGGACCACTAGCAGGCTGCTGCGCCCATAAGACAGCAAGGGCAATGTCAACCCTTTTGTCGGCACCATGCCCATGGTCACCGCCATGTTCACCAGCGATTGCATGCCAATCCAAATACCAAACGCCGCAGCCACATAGGCATGGAATTTTTTGCCTTGCAGTAGTGCACGACGCGACAACTGCAGACAGCGCAGCGCCAGCACCATGAACAGCGTCAGCACCACAACAATGCCAACAAAGCCGAACTCTTCCGCTAGCACAGCAAACACAAAATCGGTATGTGCCTCAGGCAAATAGCCGGTGGTCATGGCACTATCACCCAGGCCAACGCCAAAGAATTCACCGCGCCCAATGGCGATTAACGAGCCGACCAGCTGGTAGCCACTATCCAGCGCATGCTCGAACGGCTTGGTATAAGAAGTGACCCGCTTCATACGGTATGCACTAGTGACCACTGCCACCACGATGACCCCGCCCCCAAGCACTACTGAGGCTGCGCAATACAAAAGACGCGCACCGGCCAGATAGGTCAGCAGGAACGCCGTACCCATGAGCACCACGGCAGCGCCCATGTCTGGCTCACATAACAACAACATGAAAGCTATAAACAGCAGACCCATGGGCTTGGCAAATCCAACCAAGGTAGTGCGGACCTCTTCTTGGCGCCTGACCAAGTAGCCAGCGAGCCATAACAGCAGCAGCATCCGCGCTGCCTCTGACCACTGAAAGTTAAAAAACCCGATACGCAGCCAGCGACGGCTACCATTAACCACAGCACCGACGCCAGGGACCAGCACCAGCACCAGCCCGAGAAAGGCCACCAACAACAGCACTAGGCCGTAGCGCTCCCAAGTCTCTACGGGTACACGCAGTAGGTACCACGCCACGATCACTCCCGCCGCTGCGGAACCGAGCTGCCTTTCGAGATAGAAAAAGGGATCGCCGCTTTGATGGTCGGCGATAGAGATGGAGGCAGATGCCACCATCACCAGACCAATAAGTAACAGCGCAGCAGTACAGATGATAATGACGTGGTCCCAGGCGAGGCGCGTTGGTCGAACCCGGTACCCAGCCTGCGAAGATGGCGCTAACCGGCCACGAATTTTCAGCAGAGTCAGGAGGCGCGCCATCATGCCGGTAGCTCGCTCACCGCACCGGCAAACACACGGCCGCGGTGGGTGTAGTCACTGAACATATCGAGGCTGGAGCATGCAGGTGACAGCAACACTGTCTCTCCGGATCGGGCAGAATTTGCTGCTGCCACTACCGCATCCGGCATGGATTCAAAGCGCTCTACCTCACAGGCGCCCTCCAGCGCTGCTGCAACGAGATCACGATCCCGACCAATCAACATGGCCTTGCGTACTTTGCCGCGGAATGCCGCAGCCAAAGGCGTAAAGTCTTGGCCTTTACCGTCACCACCGGCAATCACCAGCAGCGAACCCGGTAGGCCGGCAACCGCCGCCAGCGTTGCGCCGACATTCGTCCCTTTGGAATCATCAATATAGACAACGCCCCGACGCTCCCCGACCCATTGGGTACGATGGGGAAGACCGGTGAACTGTTGTAATACCGTCAGCGAGGCGTTTCGCGGGAAGCCTACGGCATCTGCCAGCGCCAGTGCCGCCAAGGCATTTGCTGCATTATGCAGACCAGGAATCCGCAGCGCGGACGCAGGCAGCACTGGCTCTCCACCTGCCCACAGCCACGGGCCGCCTGCATGTGGCGCCAGATAATAGTCAGCGTTCCCGCTCAGGGAGAACTGCTTGATTCGCTTGCCTGGCGTGACCATGGCTACCACTCGCGAGTCGTCTGCGTTAATGATAGCCACACCAGCGCCGGTGAAGATATTGGCTTTGACTGCAGCGTACTCCGCTACTGAACCATAGCGGTCGAGATGATCTGGCGAGACGTTCAGCACTGTCGCCGCTGCGCACTGCAGACTCGGGCAAGACTCTAACTGGTAGCTGGACAGCTCCACCACATACCACTGCCGGCCGGCTCGCAACAGATCCAGAACCGGCTCCCCAAGATTGCCACCAACACCGGCATCGAGGCCCGCCTCACGGGCCATTTCGCCCACCAGCGTTGTCACGGTACTTTTGCCATTCGTCCCCGTAATGCCAATGATCGGCACGCCAGTGGCGTCGGCCTCGCGCGCGAACAACTCCACATCACCAATCACCGGTAAACCACGGCGTAACGCTTCCATCAGTAGCGCTGAAGTTCGCGGCACGCCCGGGGAGAGCAGCACTTGTTCTACACCCTCAAGCGCGGCGACCGATAAGCCGCCGAGAAACAGGTCACCCGGGACTAACAGAGCGGCAACCACCGCCAAGCCCGGTGGATCGCTGCGGGAGTCTGTCGCACGCACATGCACTCCTCGCGCCACGAGCCAGCGGACCGCAGACACACCGCTTTTACCGAGGCCGACGACCAGCGTGGAGAGCAATCGGTTAGTCGGAACCGACATCAACGAACCTTCAACGTCGCTAACCCGGCCAGAACCAACACCACGGTGATTATCCAAAAGCGCACGATCACCTTTGGCTCTGCCCAACCCTTGAGTTCAAAATGATGATGAATAGGCGCCATGCGGAAAATACGCTTGCCCGTCAAGCGAAATGACGCCACTTGGAGCATCACCGAGACCGTCTCTAGAACAAACACGCCGCCCATAATGAACAGGACAATTTCTTGCCGGACGATGACCGCCACAATGCCTAAGGCGCTACCGATGGCGAGCGCACCGATATCTCCCATGAATATCTGCGCCGGGTAGGTGTTGAACCAGAGAAAACCCAGACCTGCGCCGACTAAGGTGGTGCAAAATATTAAGAGCTCACCGCTACCTGGAATATGTGGGATCAGGAGATAGTGAGCGAACACCGCATTGCCGGATGCGTAGGCAAATACGCCGAGCGCCCCGGCCACCATGACCGCAGGCATGATGGCTAAACCGTCAAGGCCATCGGTGAGATTCACCGCATTACTCGTGCCGACGATGACGAAATAACTGAGCGCTACAAAGCCACCTACGCCCAGGGGTAGGAACAGATTCTTAAAGAAGGGGACATACAGTGTCGTGCCCGCGGGGACAGTCCCGCTGTATACGAGGAACAGCGCAGCCCCCAATCCGGCGACACTCTGCCAAAAATACTTCCAACGTGCCGGCATGCCTTTACTGTTACCGATCACCAGCTTTAAGTAATCGTCATAAAAACCAACGGCGCCAAATGCCAGCGTCACCCCGAGTGCTGTCCACACAAATCGATTGTGAAGATCAGACCACAGCACCGTTCCGACAGTCATGGCAACCAGAATGAGCGCGCCCCCCATCGTTGGCGTACCCTTCTTTTTCAGGTGGGTCTGTGGCCCATCGCTACGGACGTTCTGGCCAATTTGATGATGGGTCAATGCATCGATCATCCACGGACCGACCAGCAAGGCGATAGCCAGCGCCGTAATGGCGGCCAGGATGGCGCGTAACGTCAGGTATCCGAACACGTTAAAGCCCGTGTAGTACTGCGCCAGCCATCGAGAAAGTTCAAGCAGCATGCATTCCCTCCTGTGACGGCTCGTCAAGGACCATCGCCACTACCTGTTCAAGACGATTAACTCGCGAGCCTTTGAGGTAAACAGTCAGCGCAGTCCCGGGGGAGCGATTACGCAATGCCAGCACTAACGACGCCGCAAGCGAGGCCGCATCGTTATAAAACTCTGCCCCTGCGCCAAAAGCTGCCGCGGTTAGTCGAGCGGGCTGTCCGATGGCGAATAACCGGGTCACTCCGGCCGCACGCGCTTCATGCCCTACCGCTTCATGGGCCGCGGGAGCGTGCTCGCCCAGTTCACCCATCTCTCCGAACACCAGCCAAGAATCACCCGCTCGAGAGGCGAGAACCTGCAGACCCGCGGAAACACTGCTCGGGTTTGCGTTATAGGTATCGTCAAGCAACTGCGAGCCGTTAATGCCGGCACGCATCACCAAGCGACCTGGCACCGGGGCTGCGGTAGCAAGTCCTGCGGCGACTTCAGCATGAGTGGCACCTGCGGCAAGTGCCGCAGCCGCCGCGCCGGCAGCGTTCTGTGCATTGTGGCGACCCAGCAGCGGCAAGGTCACCGCGATGTCTCCGGATGGGGTACGCAAGGTGAAAGACTGCACGCCTGATCTGTGTTCTTGCCAGTGGAGGATGCAGACTTCGGCCTCCGGCGAAAAACCGAAGCGGAGCGTTTTCCCAGCACGATTCATTCCCAGCCACAGCGCAGCAAAAGGATCATCCGCGTTGAGAACTGCTGTCGCCTCCGGCGCGAGACCCGCGAACAGTTCGCCTTCTGCACGAGCAGCGCCTTCTAGGCTGCCAAACCCTTCAAGATGTTCTGCACCGGCATTGGTCACCAGTCCAACATCGGGACGCGCGAGCGTCGTTAGCAAAGCCACCTCTCCGCTATGATTGGCTCCCAATTCGATGACCGCAGCCACCTGAGCGGAGTCCAGCTCGAGCAGGGTCATTGGGACCCCCAAGTGGTTATTGAGGTTGCCGCGCGTGGCATGCACAACCCCACGTTGCGCCAGAATGGCGCGGACCAGTTCTTTGGTCGTGGTCTTGCCATTGCTGCCGGCAACAGCCACTACCGGCGCCTTAAAGCGCTGACGCTGTGCGCTCGCTGCGGCCTGCAGCGCTACTGTCACTTTCGGCACCACCACCTGCGGCAACGCTACTGGTAGGAGACGTTCCACAACCGCTCCGACTGCACCACGCGCAGCGGCTGCGGCGACAAATTGGTGCCCGTCGATCGTTTCGCCGTGCAATGCGAAAAATAAGGCGCCAGATGCCAGTTTCCGGCTGTCGATGCACGCCACACTGTAGGGGCTGTCGGCGCCGTGCAACTGACCACCTGCATCATGCGCAAATCCGGCGAGCGTACGGTTCATGCCGCCCGCCTACACGCCGCGGCAGCCACGGCAATATCACTGAAGGGCATGACCTGCGCGCCAATGGTCTGGGTCGTCTCATGGCCCTTGCCCGCAATGAGCACAAGGTCACCGGTAGCTGCACGCTGCACCGCGCTGGTAATGGCAGCGGAGCGATCCTGAACCACTTCTACCTGCGCTGGGGTGGTGCACCCGGCGAGAATCATCTCGGCAATGGCGACACTGCTCTCGGAGCGCGGGTTGTCGTCCGTAATGATGACGTGATCGGCCAACGCGCAAGCAATGGCGCCCATTTGTGGTCGCTTGCCGGCATCACGGTCACCGCCGCAGCCGAAGACGACCCACAGCGCCCCGTGACAATGCTCCCTGGCAGCAGACAGGGCCTTGTCGAGAGCATCCGGGGTATGGGCATAGTCAACCAACACCAAGGGGCCCGTGCCTTCAATCACCGGCACCACTTCCATCCGACCGGGCGGTGGACGGCAATCCCGAAGGGCTGCTGCGGCTTGCTGTAGCGGTATACCCAGCGCCAACAGCACGCCGAGCACCATCGCTAGGTTTTCGGCGTTGAAGCGCCCGATCAGTGGCGCGGTGATTTCGGCGGTACCTGCATGGGTTGTAAATACTACTGTCAAGCCATGCGGCTGGGGCGTCAGTGTTTTAACCTGCACCCAAGAGGGCGCGTGAGGAATCACCTCACCCGGCGTGGCATCAATTGTGGTGAGCTTCACGGCAGGATCTAATTTCGCCACCAAAGTGCGCACGAACGCATCGCCGACATTTAAGACGGCGTGTTCAAGCCCTGGCCAGCGGAACAAACGTGCCTTGGCGGCGCCGTAAGCAGCAAACGTCTGGTGGTAATCCAGATGGTCTCGCGTCAGATGCGTGAATGCAGCGACCTTGAATCGCACCCCCGCCACCCGATCTTGATCCAGCGCATGGGAGGACACTTCGATCGCTGCAGTGCCAGCTCCAGCAGCCACAAACCCTGCGAGCTGGGCGTGGACCGAGAACACGTCAGGTGTGGTGTGCGTGCCCGGCACGATAGCGCCAGGCCGCCCAGCGCCTAGCGTTCCTGCGTAGGCGGCAGGGCGATGGCATTTCTCCAGTGCCGCGGCCAACAGCCAGGTAACGGTCGTCTTGCCATTCGTTCCGGTGACACCCACCACGTCGAGCACTGTAGCGGCCTGAGCAGCGCGGGAAGCCAGCTCACCTAGGTGTCCGCGCAGGCCAGGCACTGGCACCAGCACCACCTGCGGCGGTAGCGTCGGTGCGGCGGCAAGCTCTGCGGCCTCACAGAGTACGGCCACTGCCCCTTGTGATACCGCCGCGGCGACGTGAGCAAACCCATGGGTATGCCCGCCCGATAGCGCCACAAAGGCATCGCCCGCGCCGATCTGCCGACTGTCCATCCAGAGGTTGCGGACAGGTAGAGCTGGGGCAATGGCCATTCCCTCGAGCAACCGGTCGAGTGTCAGTGCATTCATGGCGCGTTCGCCTGCAGCAATGCACCAGGCTCTATGCCCGCCAGATTGTCCGGCGGAATGCCCATGAGCCGCACCGCACCCGACATGATTTCTGCGAACACCGGGGCGGACACGTCACCACCATGGTGTGCACCCTGAGGCGCAGAGATGACCACTACCGCAGCGAGACGCGGTTTTGAGGCAGGCACCATGCCAGCGAATGTGGCCACGTAGCCGTTGTTGTCATAACCGCCAGAGATATTGATCTGCGCCGTTCCAGTCTTGCCAGAGACCCGGTAGCCCTCGATCGCAGCACGCCTGGCGGTGCCGTCCTCTGACACCACCGTCTCAAGTATGTTGACCACACTATGCGCGACCGCCTCATTGATGACACGCTCACCGGGCACCGAAGTAGACACCCGACGGAAAGTGAGTGGCCGACGAATCCCGCCGCTGGCGAGCGTGGCATAGGCGCTGACCAGCTGCATGGGTGTCATGCTCAGCCCGTAGCCAAAAGCCAGCGATTTCACTGCCAGTGGACGCCAGTCCTTCAGCGGCGGCAGTAAGCCGGCAGTTTCTCCCGGAAAACCACTGGCTGGGCCCTGCCCAAAACCGACACCCGTATATACCGACCAGATATCCTCAGGGCGCTGCGCAAGCGCGATTTTAATGATGCCGATATTGGAAGACTTGGCGAGAATCTGTACCGGCGTAATTCGCCCATAGTTCTCATGGTCGCGAATGGTGTAACGCCCGAACACCAGCGTACCGGGGTTGGTGTCGATCACCGTCTGTGGTGATAGCGTTCCGGCCTGGAAAGCCGCCGCCACCACGAACGGCTTGACGACTGATCCAGGCTCAATCAAATCGAGCGCCGCGCGATTGCGGTAATGCGCAACGTCAAACTGACTACGGTCGTTCGGATTAAATGCCGGCTGATTCACCATGGCGAGAATCTCACCAGTGTCAACGTCCACGACGACTACTGAGCCGGACACGGCATGGTGTTCAGTCACCGCCGCCTTCAGCGCCCGATAAGCAAGATATTGGATGCGCAGGTCGATGCTGCTCTCGAGCACCGCACCCGGCCGAGCGGCGCGGATACTGGCGATGTCTTTCACGTTCCGGCCAAGGTTGTCGCGCTGGACGCGCTTGGCGCCATCCTCGCCGCCCAGCGCCTCGTCATAACCAAGCTCAAGACCTTCCTGGCCATGGTCATCTAGGTTATTGAAACCAAGCACATGCCCCGTGACTTCACCGGCTGGATAATAGCGACGGTATTTTCGCTCAGTGAACACGCCGGGAATATTCAACTGCTTTAGGCGCAGCGACTGCCCGGGCTCTAGCAGGATATTTAAGGGCAAGCCTTGTCGGTCAGCGCCGCCAGCCAGACGTCGCTTCAACCACTCAGGCTCCCGATGCAGAGCACCAGCCAGCAACCGGATGTTCTCGTAATCCTCGAGCAGTTCACGTGGATTGACCAGCACCGCATCCACCGGCGTACTCACTGCCAGCAACTCGCCAAAGCGATCAACAATAGAGCCACGATGAGCGAGGATTTTTTGCACACGCATGACGCGTGCATCACCGCGGTCGGCAAGGAATTCCTGGTTCAAATATTGCAGGTCTACCGCGCGATACAGCACGGCTCCGGCACCACCTGCCAGGAGGATGACCACCCACGCCAGACGCCATGTGAACGCACGGGCTTCCTGCGGCACCTGTGGGAACTTGCGCGCTGCTTTCATGGCGTTACCATCCGTACGGCCCGCGCCACCGGAATGGTCATGCCAAGACGTGAGCTAGCTTCCTGCTCTACGACACCAAGCGTCGACCATGAGCTTTGCTCCAGTTGCAAGCGACCCCACTCGATACTGAGCCGATCACGCTCGGCAGTCAGTCGTTCCAGTTGCATGAAAAGACTGCGTGATTGGTGACGCATCTGGATCGCAGCGCTGGCTGAGACCAAGACACCGACCCAAAGCACCGCCAACATCAGTAACATCCCGCGCGGATTCATGCCGCACCCCGCCACCGGCGTCCAGGGGGCGACGCACGCACCTTGCGTGCCACGCGCAAGGTGGCGCTACGCGAACGAACGTTCGAAGCGACTTCCGCCGCTTGCGGACGAATGGCACGCCCTACCAACGCCAGCAGCGGCTGCGCATGTTCGGGCACCACGGGCAAACCACGCCACACAGGATCTTCCTCGGCATGGCGACGCATAAATTGTTTGACTGCGCGGTCTTCAAGCGAGTGGAAGCTGATGACGGCCAGCCGCCCATCAATCGCCAACAGCCCAAGCGCTTGCTCCAGCCCTTGTTCCAGTTGCTGCAATTCACCATTCACGGCCATGCGCACTGCCTGAAAAGTACGCGTTGCAGGGTGCTTACCCGGCTCGCGGGTCGGCACAGCACCACTCACCACTGCTGCAAGCGCACTGGTCGTCAGCAAAGGTGCCACGGCACGCGCAGCGACAATGGCCCGCGCGACGCGACGCGCAAAGCGCTCTTCGCCAAAATCCGCGAGGACCCGCACCAATTCGCTTTCAGCTACCCGCGCCAACCACTGTGCGGCGCTCTCGCCGTGGCTGGGGTCCATGCGCATGTCCAGTGGTCCATCGCGCAAAAAACTGAAACCACGCTCGGCTTCGTCGAGTTGCGGTGAGGACACGCCAAGGTCGAACAGGATGCCGTCCACCGACGCACCATCGACCACTTCACCGACGAGGCGCGTTAGATCGCCGAACGCGCCGTGGATCACCTGCACACGGGCATCACCCGCGAATTCACGCATGGCCACTTTAACGGCGGCAGGATCCCGATCCAGCATCACCAGGCGGCCATCGGGACCAAGCGCTGCCAACAATTCCCGTGCATGACCGCCACGACCGAAGGTAGCGTCGACGTAAAGCCCATCCTGCCGGATAGCTAGGGCTGAGATTGACTCTGCGAGCAGGACCGGGGCATGCAGGGCCGCTTCCATCGGGGTCCTCCCAGCAACTAAAGTGAAAGATTACCGAGATCGCCCGACAGATCTGCCGGCAGATCTGTATCGGCCAGCCAGACATCACGGCGTTCGTTCCACCGCGCCTCATCCCACAACTCGAAGCGATTTCCTTGCCCGATCAACACGGCATCGCGCTCAAGCGCGGCAAACTCGCGCAGCTTCGGCGGCAATAAAAGCCGGCCACTCGCATCCAACTCGACATCGGTGGCGTGACCCACCATGAGGCGCTGTAATTTGCGGGCCGCTTCGTTGAGCGTCGGTAGGCGCATGAGCTTGCGCTCGATCTCTTCCCACTCCGACAGTGGGTAGATGAGCAGGCAATGATCACGGTCGATCGTCACCACCAAATTGCCCTGGCAGCGCTCCGCAATGCGGTCTCGATAACGCGTCGGCAGGACCATACGGCCCTTCGCATCCAGCGTGACTTGTGTGGCACCACGAAACATTTGGCTTTCCCAATGGGGCAGTGCCCCATTTCCTCCCACTTTTTCCCACTCACAGCCACTATAGGCCGCGCACTAGTCGAAAGCAACGCCCGGGAGGAAAAAAAATCAACGGAGACAGGGACTTACGTCGACTCAGGTAAGTCCTTAGACGTGTATTTCATGGTCGAAAAATCATGGACTTACACGTTTCTTCTAAAGCCAAGGTCAGCATTAGGGGGCGGCCACCGAAAAAGTGGGGCCCAGTGGGAGATAAAAGAGGGAGCCGGCCTGTAAGCCGGGTTCTGTCGAGGACAACCATTCCTCTAGGACGTACGTCGCCGTACGCCTCAAGCGACCTACCCGGAAGCGGGCGCGGGCCACGCCGTGCCCCTTGCGGGGCGTGCTTCCCTATTTGGTCTTGCTCCAGGTGGGGTTTGCCATGCCGTGACTGTTGCCAGCCCCGCGGTGCGCTCTTACCGCACCGTTTCACCCTTACCACGCCTGCCTTGCAGCAGCGTTCGGCGGTTTATTTTCTGTTGCACTTTCCGTGGGCTTGCGCCCCCCAGGCGTTACCTGGCACCTCGCCCTATGGAGCCCGGACTTTCCTCCCTGACGCAGAGTTTCCCCCTTGCCACGGCGGCTGTCCGGCCGGCTCCCAGCGTCATTCTACGCTTTCATCGTCCCCCGTGCCTGACGCCAAGCTAAGCGCCAGCGCATACACCGCCTGCCGACGCAGGCCCAGCCCCTCCGCCACCACTGCCGCGGCGCGGGAGGGGGCCAGATGCGGTAGCAGTAGGCGTAACCAACGCAGGGCCTCAGCCGGCAAGTCGTCGCCACCGGCGGTACGATAACCGTGCACCAGCAGCACCATTTCACCGCGCGCCAGATTTGGCTCTGCGGGCGCCCGTGCTGCCAATTCACCGAGCGTGCCGCGGTACAGGGTTTCGTGCAGTTTGGTCAGCTCCCGGGCCACGACAGCCAGGCGATCAGCACCGAAAGCCTGTGCAGCGTCCGCCAGGGCCTCGACGATACGGTGGGGCGCCTCATAAAACACCAAGGTGCGGGGTTCGCGTGCTAACGCCTCCAGCGCCGCCCGACGTGCAGCCGTTTTTGCCGGTAAAAACCCTTCAAAAGCAAAACGGTCTGCCGGCAATCCGGCAACGCAAAGCGCTGCGAGACAGGCGCTTGCCCCCGGTAAAGGCGTCACGCGCACCCCCGCCGCGACCGCCGCCGCCACCAAGGCCGACCCCGGGTCGCTCACTAGCGGTGTCCCCGCATCACTCACCAAAGCGATGCAAGCGCCCGCTTTGAGTTGGGCAAGCAACGCTGGTATGCGCGCCATTTCATTGTGATCGTGCAGCGACAGCATGGGTCGGTCGATACCGAGGTGGCGCAGCAGCTGGCTGGTGTGCCGCGTGTCCTCGGCCGCAATCACATCGGCCGTAGCCAAGGCCTCCCGCGCACGGGGCGTGAGGTCCGCGAGGTTACCGATCGGCGTGGCCACGACCCTCAATTCACCAACGGGAAGGCCTTCAGCCCCCTGTTTTTCGGCAGTGTCACTGGAAATGTCTCGAGGGTGGGCCACGTGCGCCGCCTATAATCACGCCATGTTTGCGCCCACCATCCTGCCCATGCTCCAGCCTTTACCGCAAGTACAGCGGCGAAGTCCCGCTCGGTGCCTCGGCCTCTTGCTGGCGGCAGCCGTCGGCGGTTGTAGCCTGAACGTGCCGCCCGCCGCACGACCCGCTGCCGTATCCCAGGCCATGGTCACCACTCCCGACTTGGCTGTCATACCCAGCGCGGAGCAGGCCCCAGCCGCTGCGCACGCCGCAGAAGCCGAGGCGGCACTGGCCCGTGGCGCCACTCGCACTGACCTACTCATTCGCGCGACGCGCCTGTGGCTGGTAGCCGGCGATGGGGGATCCGCGGCGCGGGTGTTTGCCCAGCTCGGACCCGTCCAGCCGCCTGAGCTGCGCCGCACCCTCCTCGGGGTGGAGGTGGCACTAGCGCAGGGGCAGCCGGGCAAAGCCAGCACCTTACTGGACCACTGGCCGAGTACCACCCCACCCAATACGGAGATCGCCGCGGCGCGCGCGCGCATCGCTTTCGCCCGAGGCGCCATCAGTGAGGCGGTGCGGTGGTCGGTGGAGGCAGACGCCGCCGGACGACGCGCCGGCAGTGCCACCCCCAGCAGCCGGCTGTGGACCCAGCTGCGCGCAGCGACCCAGCGCGGCGCCAGCCTGAGCTCGCCGGCAGGAGCGACCGAGCCAGTCGTCGGCTGGCTGGATCTGGCGCGTACCGCCGCTCAAGCCGACCACAATCCGGGTCAGCGTCCGCTCTTGCTACGTGAGTGGCGCCAACGACATCCTGAACATCCTGCCAACGGCCCGCTGGTGATCTCCATGATTGAGGCATCCCCTCCCGCCCTACCTCCCTCCGGCCGTCTGGCCTTGCTGGTGCCACTCTCAGGTCGTGCGCAGACTGCCGGGGTAGCGGTACGGGATGGTTTTCTGGCCGCGTTCTACGCACAACCACCTGCCGCCAGACCGCGAGTGAGAGTCTATGACACCGGCACAGATGCCTTGGCCGCCTACCAGCGCGCCCTGGCAGAAGGTGCCGAGGCCGTGGTGGGGCCGCTGACCAAAGAAGAAGCCGTTGCACTGGCACGCAGCAGTGAGGTTCGCGTACCCACCTTGGCCTTGAATTTTTTACCCGCCGGTGTCGCGCCGCCGGCCAAGTTCTACCAGTATTCACTGGCGCCTGAAGATGAAGCCGTGCAGGTAGCGCGACGCCTCATTGCAGAGGGCCGCCGCCATGGTGTTGCGCTGTTACCGGCTGGCGAATGGGGGCAGCGGGTGCTGCAAGCCTTTGAGGCCACACTGACGGGCGGTGGCGGTCGGCTCATTGCCAAGCGCGTCTACGCCACGGACACCTCGGACTTCACCGACCCCATCCTGGCGCTGCTCGGCGTCGATGAGGCCAAGGCCCGCCATCACAAACTCACCCAGGTCTTGGGCGAGCCATTGGAATTCAACGCCCGGCGACGTAGCAACATTGAATTCGTCTTCATTGCTGGACAACCACAAGCGGCGCGTCTCATCCGTCCGCAACTACGTTTTCATTTTGCCGGCGACCTCCCGGTGTATGCCACTTCAGAGATCTACGACCCGAACCCGAAAGCCAATCTCGATCTGGAGGGGGTCATGTTTCCGGACATGCCGTGGATGATCGACCCAGACCCGACCATGCCGGACGTACGCAACGATCTACGACAGGCATGGCCCGACCGATTGCGTCGACGCGGACGGCTGTATGCACTGGGTTTTGATGCCTACGCAGTGCTGAC
This sequence comes from Gammaproteobacteria bacterium, assembly GCA_947469285.1. Taxonomy (GTDB): domain Bacteria; phylum Pseudomonadota; class Gammaproteobacteria; order Steroidobacterales; family Steroidobacteraceae; genus CAIOHZ01. The sequence continues at coordinate 30,002 of CANIOW010000009.1, read as the reverse complement.
CGAAATCCGCGTGGCGCGTGAGCCTTTCCGCTCACCCCTTGCCGGCATGACGGGTCGCCTGACCGTCGACACGGCACGGCGCATCCACCGCGATCTGGAATGGCTGCAATTACGCGGTGGCGAACCACGGGTGTTGCCCCCCATCAGCCTTGCCGAACCCGGCCAGCCCTGACCCCCGTCATGTGCGGGGCGCCAGCGCTGAAGCGCTGGCACGCAAGAAGCTCGAGGCCGCAGGCCTCGTGTGCCTTGCCACCAACGCGCGCTTTCGTCGCGGCGAGTGGGATCTGGTGATGCTGGAGCAGGAGCTACTGGTGTTTGTGGAAGTACGGTTGCGCAGCCATGGTGGCTATGGTGGCCCACTGGCCAGCGTGGACCGGCGCAAACAACGCAAGCTCATGATCGCCGCCGCACTCTGGACACAACAGCATCTCGCCCATGCACGTCGTCGAATGCGCTTTGACGTAGTGGGATTTCACTCTTTAGAAACAGAACCCACGTGGATACGCGATGCCTGGCGAGCCGACGGCTAGGGATTACTTCACGACCTTAAACCGTGCGCGGCGCTCCGCCGCCGCGGAAACCGCCGCCTCACCTGCAGAAGACGTGTCTGGTGGGGAAGGATCGTCAGGCGTGTGCCCCGCGAGATCGTCCGCGGTAAACACAATACCCTCGCCAGTTTCATTGGCATAAATACCAAGCACGCCGGCAATGGGAACCACCACTTGATGCGCAACGCCGCCAAACCGGGCGCTGAAGGTCACGTCTTCGTTCCCCAAGCGCAAGGACTGCGTAGCAGTCCAACTACAGTTCAGGACTATTTTCCCGTCACGCACAAAGGCCCGTGGCACTTGCACCCCTAGGACACCAGCATCCACGACCATATGGGGCGTGAATCCACTATCCGAAATCCACTCGTGGAGAGCGCGCAGCAGATAAGGGCGCCGGGCACGTCGAGCGGGAGGCGTCGTCACAGTCAATCGAGCTCCACGTCATTGGCCAGCGACGATACGAGACGGCCGGAGGTGGTCAGACTGGCACGGAAGGAGGGGCGCGAAAATAATCGAGACGCATAGCGCTTAACATCAGCGCCCGCCTCTCCGAGGTCAATACCGAGCGCCGGCAGGCGCGCCAGCAGCGCCAAGACCGCGGCATCGGCAAAACTAAAGGTAGTGCCCAGAAAATACGGCTGCGCGCGAAACAATGGCGTGGCCGCCAGCACTGCTTCACGGAGATCACGATTGGCCAGCGCCATGGCCTTGGCATTGCCATCAGCACGTGCCGCGGCGGCCACCGCGTGCAACGAATACCAATCCCGTTCGACCCGCGAAACCGCCAGTCGCAACCGCGCGCGTTGCGTCGGCTCCAGCGGCCACAGGGGCGGGTGGGGATGACGCTCTTCCAAGTATTCGAACAGCACCCGCAGGTCGTAGACCGCCAATTCGCGGTCTGCGAAGGTAGGCACCTCGTGGTAGGGGTTCAGGTCCAGCAGGTCTTCTGGCGGACGAGCGGGATTAACGTCGATGATCTCGACGTCAAGGGCCTTTTCGGCAAGAACGATCCGCACCGCATGACTGCGGGGGTCGTCCTTACGCGAATAGAGAACGAGAGAAGCGCGGGGATTGGCCATATTGGCTCACTTCACGTCTTTCCAGTACTCTTGCTTCAGCAGGTAGGCAAATGCCGTGAACACCAGCAAAAACAGCACTACCCACACACCCAGCGTCCGGCGCTTTGCCTGCACCGGCTCGCCGATGTATTCGATAAAGTTCACGGTGTCGCGCACAAACGACGCATATTGCTCTGGCGCTAACTGTCCGGCATCGCCTGCCTCGAGTTTTTCCACCACGCTCTGCGGCTTGCCATCTTCGCCGGTGTGCGTGGCATAGACTGGCTGCTGCAGCCCCTGCAAGCCCGCCAACACGTGCGGCATGGCTGTCCCCGGCAGCACCAGGTTATTCACGCCATGCGGACGACTGTCGTCGGCGTAAAAGGACATGAGGTAGCTGTAGATGTAGTCGGTGCCACGTGCGCGTGCCAGCAACGACATATCTGGCGGTGCATTGCCGAACCAGCGTTTCGCTGCCTCAGGCGGCATTCCACTGACCATGGTGTCGAACGGGCGCTGGCCCGTGAACTGGATCGACTTTAGATCGGCCTCGGGAATCCCCAAGTCCGCCGCGACGCGGTTCCAGCGAACATACTTCGCCGAGTGGCAACCAAGGCAGTAGCCGACAAAATTGCGGGCGCCACGCTGCAAGCTCGCCTGACTGAAGATGTCGTTACCAGCCGACGCCAAGTGAGGGCCCTCGGAGGAGGCCAATGCACCGTGTGTCATGGTGGTCATCAGGCCCGCAGCCACTGCGACGAGCCAAGTCTTCTTAATGTGCATCGTAGGTGACCCTCTCCGGCACCGGCTTCGTGGCGCCCATACGGGACCACCACGGCATCAGCAGGAAGTAAGCGAAATACAGCACCGTGAACACGCGTGCCAGCAATGGAAAGATGCCAGTAGCCGGCTTCAATCCAAGGTAACCCAGCATGACGAAAGTCACGGCAAACACCGCCAAAGCCAGTTTCGGCACCCATCCGCGATACCGCATCGACTTGACGGGCGACCGGTCGAGCCAGGGCAACAGCGCCAACAGCACGATGGCGCCAAACATGGCGATAACGCCCCAGATCTGAGTGCCTAGGAAAGACGGCACCGCGCGCAGGATGGCGTAGAACGGCGTGAAGTACCACACGGGCGCAATGTGGGGCGGCGTTTGCATCGGGTTGGCGGGCTCGAAGTTTGGCGCCTCCAGAAACATTCCCCAGCCATCGGGCTTAAAGAACACGATGCCGCAAAAAATCGTCAGGAACACGCCGAGGCCGAACAGGTCCTTCACGGTGTAGTAGGGATGGAACGGAATGCCGTCCAGCGGTTTCCCGTCAGCGCCCTTGGTCTTCTTGATCTCGACGCCATCGGGGTTGTTCGACCCGACTTCGTGCAAGGCCAGAACGTGCGCGGCCACCAAGAACACCAGCACCAACGGCAGAGCCACCACATGCAGGGCAAAGAACCGATTGAGCGTGATGTCAGAGATGTAATAGTCGCCGCGGATCCACTCCACCAGACCATCTCCTATCACGGGGATGGTGCCAAACAGCGAGACGATGACTTGCGCGCCCCAGAAGGACATATTGCCCCAAGGCAGCAGATAGCCCATGAAGGCCTCTGCCATGAGCGCCAAGTAAATCGCCATACCGAGCAGCCACAGCAACTCTCGCGGCGCTTTATAGGACCCGTAGAGCAACGCGCGGAACATGTGCAGGTAGATGACAATGAAAAACGCCGACGCGCCGGTCGAGTGCAAGTAGCGGATGAGCCAGCCCCACTCCACATCGCGCATGATGTATTCGACCGCGCCAAAAGCCTCTGTGGCCGATGGCTTGTAGTTCATGGTCAGGAAAATACCCGTGACCAGCTGCAATATCAGCACGAACAGCGCTAGCGAGCCGAAGTAGTACCAGAAGTTGAAGTTCTTGGGCGCGTAATACTCGGTAATGTGCTCACGCAGCATCTTATCGAGCGGGAAACGCGCATTGATCCAGCCGTTCAGGCCGCCCTGCGGCTTGGAGGCATTGTGGGATTCGGTCGAGGCCATAGTGACTGCCTACTGCTCCAGTGAATGGGTCGGGGGACGAAGCGACATTAAGCCGCCTGCGCACCCTCGGTACCGACGATAATCTTACCTTCGCCCACGAAGGCGTACGGTGGCACCTCGAGATTCGATGGCGCGGGAACGCCTTTGAATACGCGGCCGGCAAGGTCGAATTTCGAACCATGGCACGGGCAGTAGAAACCGCCAGGCCAACCTGCTTCGACTTCACCCACGGTGAACTTCGACATGGGCGAGCAGCCTAGGTGGGTGCACACGCCCAGCACGACAAAGTATTCCGGCTTGACGGCGCGCGCTGCGTTCTTGGCGAACGCTGGTTGCTTGGAGCCATCGCTGCCCGGATCTAGCAGCAACGCGTCGTGCTGACTGAGGCCACCCAGCATTTCCGGCGTACGGCGCACTACCCAGACGGGTTTGCCGCGCCACTCCACCTTGATCATGGCGCCAGCTTCCAGCTTGGAGATATCAATCTCCACTGGGGCCCCCAAAGCCTTGGCGCGCGCGCTAGGTTTCCACGAGGCGAGAAACGGCGAGACCGCAAGACCGGCGCCGATGGCACCCGTCGCGGCAGTGGCCGCCGTCAGCAACTTGCGGCGGCCCAAATCGACTTGTTCGCTCATTGATAAGCCCTTGGATTTTGACGGTGCAGGTGACAGCATTCAGACCTGCCCCACGCATCCGGCATTATACACACGGCAATGCACACGACTGCACCCCCATCCACGGAACAAACAGATCGTCGCACCGCCACATTGATATGACACGATTGACACCAGTAACCGACGCGCGGACCGTAGACCCCTCATGCGACAATTCCTGCACCGCTTGACCAGCGCCGCCCAGTATCTCTCGCCGTGGATCTCGCTCGGCCTGGCGGGTGCATTGCTGGCCGTCTGGTCACACCCGGAATGGCTGCCGCCGCAAGGTACAGCCGTGGGTCCGGCTACTTTCATCACCACACCACCGGGGGGCAGCCGCAGTAACCCGCTGTCGGCTACGCAGCCCACGGCGACGACAAGCTTCGCAACCGAGCTGGTCGCCGAGGGCCCAACCAGCACCCTGCCCGCGGAGAGAGCAACCGGACCGGCCTCTTATGCTGACGCGGTTGCGCGTGCGGCTCCGGCCGTCGTCGGCATCAACACTGAAAGCGTCGTTCGCGAGCGTGCAGCGCCCCCAGGGCTCCCCGAAGCGTTTCGCACGCTGGTCCCCGACACCGCACAGCGTGTCGAGGGCGCCGGCTCCGGCGTCATCATCGACCCGCGCGGCTATGTGCTCACGAATCAGCACGTCATCGCTGGCGTTGCAGTCGTCACGGTGCAATTGGCGGACGGTCGCACGGCGCCGGCCCGACTCGTCGGCAGTGACCCGGACACTGACCTGGCAGTACTGCAGATTCCGCTGCAGCACCTACCGGTCATTGCCTTGGGCCGCTCGGACCATCTGCGTGTGGGCGATGTGGTGCTCGCCATCGGCAATCCGCTAGCCCTTGGACAAACCGTAACCCAAGGCATCGTCAGTGCTACCGGCCGCGGACAACTCGGACTGGCGATGTTCGAAAATTTTGTGCAGACCGACGCCGCCATCAATCCAGGCAACTCGGGCGGGGCCCTGATCGACACGGCTGGCCGTTTGGTGGGCATTAACACCGCCGTGCTCAGCCGCCAGAGCGGCACCGAGGGTATCGGCTTTGCCATTCCCATTAACCTAGTGCGCGGCGTGATGGCCGAACTGATCGACAACGGTCGCGTCGCACGTGGCTGGCTGGGGGCCGGGCTGCGCGATCTAGACATGGAGGTGGCTAGCGACGCGGGTTTGGTGCGCAGCGATCTGGCGCGCGACGCCAACAGTGGCCTATGGCACTTGCGCGGTGTGGCGGTGGTTGGACTGATCGATCACGGCCCCGGCGATCAAGCGCAGCTCGGCACGGGCGATGTGGTGTTGCGCCTCGATGGCCACCGCGTCACGGACGCACGTGATCTGGTAACACGCCTCGCCTTGCGGCGACCTGGCTCGAAAGTGCAGTTGTCTGGTTACCGACTGGGCACCAACGGCAGCGCACGCAGCGCTACCCCCTTGAATGTCACGGTAACGCTCGGCGAGCGCCCGCAGGACGCGCAACAACTGGCCACACGCTATCCGTCGCTAATCCCCGGTTAAGCCGCGGGAAATCCCGTCTCAGGACGGAACGCGCCGTATCTGGGCACCGAGCGCGCGGAGCTTCTCTTCGATGCGCTCGTATCCACGGTCGATGTGATAGATACGCTCGATATGGGTTTCACCGTCAGCCACCAACGCGGCCAGCACCAAACTGGCTGAGGCGCGCAAATCCGTGGCCATCACAGGTGCTGCCGTCAGCTTGGGCACCCCGCGCATGATGGCCGTATTGCCCTCGATGCGAATATCGGCACCCAGCCGGCGCATCTCCAGCATATGCATGAAACGGTTCTCAAAGATGGTCTCAACAATCGTGCCCACGCCGTCACCGACCGTATTCAAGGCGGCAAACTGCGCCTGCATGTCGGTGGGAAAGGCCGGGTAAGGTGCGGTACGCAGATCCACCGAACGCAGTCGGCGGCCACGGCCGTCCAGTTCGATCCAGTCGGCCCCCTGACTGACCGCCATACCCGCCTCGCGGAACTTGGCCAGTACCGCGTCAAGATGCTCTGGCCGCACACCTTTTACACGCACGCGCCCACCAGTAATTGCCGCGGCGCAGAGATAAGTGCCGGCTTCGATACGGTCAGGCATCACGTCGTAATGCACGCCGTGCAGCCGGTCGACCCCTTCGATGGTGATGGTGTCGGTCCCGGCGCCGTGGATCTTGGCGCCCATGGCGATCAAGAACTGCGCCAAATCAACCACTTCAGGCTCGCGTGCTGCATTCTCGAGCACCGTCACGCCGTCAGCCAACGTCGCGGCCATCATCAGATTTTCAGTCCCCGTGACGGTCACGGTATCCAGCACCAGACGCGCACCGCGCAAGCGGTCTGCGCGGGCCCGGATGAAGCCGTTCTCGATCCGGATATCCGCCCCCATCTGCTGCAAACCAGACACGTGGATATTCACCGGGCGAGCGCCGATGGCACAACCCCCCGGTAAAGACACGTCAGCCTTGCCAAACCGCGCCAGCAACGGCCCGAGCACGAGGATGCTAGCGCGCATGGTCTTCACTAATTCATACGGTGCAACGCAATCGTGCAGCGTGGTGGGGTCCACTTCCACGCGCATTTTATCGTCGATCATGACCCGCACGCCCATGCGCCCAAGCAGCTCATTGGTCGTGGTCACATCTTGCAGATGCGGCACATTACCGACCGTCACCGGACTGTCTGGCAGCAAGGTAGCGGCCAGAATGGGCAACGCGGCGTTCTTCGCGCCAGAGATACGTACGTCGCCTTCCAGCGGCACGCCACCGGTAATGATCAACTTATCCATGCGCAAACCTCAGGGACGAATGCCCGCGGCAGCGGCTTCCGTGGGTGTATAGGCGGTGATCGACAAGGCGTGCACTTCCCGCCCAACCGCATGCCCGATGGTGTCGTAGACCAACTGGTGGCGCTTCAGCGGCCGCAGCCCCTCGAACTGTGGCGCCACTACCAGCGCTTCAAAATGGGTGTCGTCAGGTGTCTTGACCTGAACCTGCGCACCTGGCAGTCCAGCCTCGATGCGGATCTTCACTTCTGTTGCGTTCATGAGGCGAAGTGTACGGGAAAGCAGGCGACAGCGGCGCCTACCCCGGCAGGCGCGCTATCATGCTGCCATGACTGCTCTTTTGCCCGATGACCGCGTCCTGGCTGCAGGCCGCGCCGCCCTGACCACCGAGGCCGCTGCCGTCGCCGCGCTCGTCGGCCGACTGGACAGCGGCTTCGTCACCGCCTGCCGCTGCCTGCTGGCCATCCGCGGTCGCGTCGTGGTGACCGGCATGGGCAAGTCCGGCCATATCGGCAACAAGGTGGCAGCCACGCTGGCGAGCACCGGCACCCCCGCTTTTTTCATGCATCCGGCAGAAGCCAGTCATGGCGATCTCGGCATGATCACGCGGGAAGATGCCGTCATTGCTTTGTCCAACAGTGGCGAAACCACCGAGCTTTTGGCGCTGGTGCCCACGCTGCGCCGCCTCGGCGTGCCCATCGTTGCGCTCACGGGCAACCCGGCATCGACGCTGGCGCGCATTGCCACCGCCCACCTGGATGTGAGCGTCGCCGCTGAAGCCTGCCCGCTGAACCTCGCCCCGACAGCCAGCACCACCGCCACATTGGCCATGGGTGACGCGCTGGCGGTGGCCTTGCTGGAGTTGCGCGGCTTCACCGCCGAGGACTTCGCGCGTTCACACCCGGGCGGCAGCCTAGGCCGGCGATTGCTGCTGCATGTTGAAGATGTCATGCGCTCCGGTGCCGCGGTCCCGGCCGTGCGTCCGGAGGCTTTGCTGCGGGACGGACTACTGGAAATGTCGAGCAAAGGCCTCGGCATGACCGCCATCACCGATCCTGACGGTCGGCTGCGTGGTGTCTACACGGACGGTGATTTGCGCCGCACCTTGGACCACGGCCTGGATCTGCGCACCTCAACCATGCAGGCGGTCATGACCGCAGCGCCAAAGACCATTCTGCACAGCGCTCTGGCGGCCGATGCCGTCCACCTGATGGAAACTCATGGCATCACCGCCCTGGCGGTGGTGGATGCTGCCGGACACTTGGTTGGCGCGCTGAATGTGCACGACCTGCTCCGTGCGGGGGTCATGTGAAAGCGCTCAGCCAAGGCACAGCGCTCGCGGAGATCCGCCTGCTGGTACTTGACGTCGATGGTGTCCTGACCGACGGTCGGCTGTATTTCGGCGCCGATGGCGAGGCCCTGAAGGTGTTCCACGTGCATGATGGCCATGGGCTGAAGCAGCTCCAGACCGCCGGGGTACAGCTCGCCGTGGTCTCCGGTCGGCGCATGGCAGCCGTCGAAGTGCGCATGCGGGAGCTAGGTATCGGCACCGTAGTGCAAGGCTGCGCCGACAAAGTTGCCGCCGTCACGGCGCTGGCCGCGGCTGCCGGTGTGCCGCTCGCCGCCACGGCCTGTATCGTCGATGACACCACCGACCTCGCACTGATGCAGTCCGTCGGGTTGGCCGTCGTAGTGGCGGACGCCCACCCCGACACGCTGCGCTGCGCCCATTGGGTGACAACGCAGCGCGGCGGCGGCGGCGCCGTCCGTGAACTCTGCGACGCCCTACTCGCTGCCCGTCAGCGCAGCCCATGAACCTGCACAGTAGCGGCTGGCGGCATGCAGCCGCGCTCGGTGCATTCACACTCTTGGCTGCGCTGACGGCTTGGTGGGCTCATCGCCCACTAGAAGAGGAGCCCACACCCAACACCGTCGCTGGAACACCCGCCTATTCCCTCACTGACACGGTTCTGGAAGAAACGGGTAGCGACGGCCGCTGGCGGCTGCGCGTAATGGCCGAGACCGCACGCGAGGCCGTTCCGGGTAGCCGGGAAATCGCGCTTGAACAAGTGCGCGCCTTGTACCATCCAGGAGCGCCCGACGCCTGGAACCTACGCGCCGACCATGGCCACCTGCCGGCCTCCGGCCGACAACTGCGACTGCGCGGTAATGTTCGTCTGTCTCCGGTCAGTGGGCGCGGTGCAGACAGCCCCACCGTCACCAGCCCAACACTGACTCTGGACCTGTTAAACGAAACAGCCACTACCCCTTCCCCCGTCAGCATCCAGTTCGGCGCACATACCTTGCTGGCTCGAGGCATGAATGCGGATATGAAGGCAGGCACACTGCAGCTAGAATCGGACCTCCATGGCACTTTCCATCACTGACGCCCGGCCTTTCCGCTGGCTCGCCCCGTCCCTCACCGGATGGTTGCTGCTGACCGCCGCCGCCGTAGCCCCGGCCGCCGTACCGCGCGCCAGTCAGGCGATCGCGCTGGACGCTGCCTCGTCGGACTTCGACTACAAGAACAATTCGCTGCGCTTTCACCAAGTCACCCTGAAGCAAGGCATCTTACGTGTCGAAGCGGCTGAGGCACTGGCCACTGGTCTGAACTTCGAAAACAGCCAATGGTCCTTTCGCGGTAGTGTCCGCATCACCACGGCCGACGGCACCCTGACCTCGGATCTGGCTGAAGTTAACTTTCAGGGCAACACGTTGGCGCGCGCCGTCATCACCGGAGCGCCCGCCACGTTTGAGCAGCAGCGGCCCGCCACCACCGTCGGCGGCAAACCCCGCCTCGTTCGGGGCAAGGCTGGGCGCATCGACTATGACCTGGCGGCCGCGACCGTGCGCCTCAGCGAAGCGGCCTGGCTCTCCGATGGCGCCAACGAGATCACGGGCCGGACCCTGGTCTACGGACTGCAAGACCAGCGCGTGCTCGCCAACCCCGGGGAGCAGTCCAGTGAACGGGTTAGAATAACCATTCAGCCCCCATCATCGGCCGAGATAGATGCAAAAAAACCCACTGAAAAACAGAAAGAAGCCATAACAAGCCAAGATAAAGCCACAACCCCCCCGAAAGGCACGCCGTGAGCACCACTCTACGCGCAGCGCAACTTTCAAAGCGCTATAAAAGCCGGCAAGTGGTTAATAACATCTCTATTTCGGTCTCATCAGGCGAAATAGTGGGTTTGTTAGGCCCAAATGGGGCCGGTAAAACAACCGCCTTTTACATGATCGTCGGACTGGTGCCCGCTGACGGTGGCACGGTAATGATCGGGGATCAGGACCTCACCGCGCTGCCCATGCACGAGCGAGCACGGGCCGGGGTGGGCTATCTGCCGCAGGAGCCCTCGGTGTTTCGCCGCCTGACCGTGGCGGACAACGTGCTGGCCATTCTGGAAACACGCCCGGGTCTCAACCGCAGCGAACGCCAGGACCGCCTGCAGTCCCTACTGGAAGAATTGCACATCGAACACCTGCGCGAGGCCCTCGGCCAGAGCCTGTCAGGCGGCGAACGTCGCCGGGTGGAAATTGCCCGAGCGCTGGCGGCGGACCCGCAGTTTATCCTGCTCGATGAGCCCTTTGCTGGCGTGGACCCAGTGTCGGTCATCGACATTCAGCGCATCATCGCCCACCTGCGGGATCGCGGTATTGGCGTGCTGATCACCGACCACAATGTGCGGGAGACGCTCGGCATCTGCTCGCGCGCGTACATCGTCAACCAAGGGTCAGTCATCGCCTCCGGAACAGCGGCCGAGATCCTGGCCAACCCGGAAGTACGCACCGTCTATCTGGGTCAGAATTTCAGGATGTGACGGCCGACGCATCAGCCGCCCACCCCCTAAGGCGACACTGAGCACCTCATGCTCAAGCCCTCTCTGCAACTGCGCCTTGGCCAGCAACTGACGATGACGCCGCAGTTGCAGCAGGCCATCCGCCTGCTGCAACTCACGGCACTGGATCTGCAGGCCCAGATCCGGGAAACCCTCGAATCCAACGTCATGTTGGAAGCCGAGGAGGAAACGGATGACAGCCTCGAAGTCCCGCTCTCCGAAGTCCGGACCGGCAACCTCGACAGCGACCCGGGGAGCTATGAAGGCGCAGGTGACGAGACTGACGGTCGCGATGGCCTGATCACCGACGCCACCGACGCTGAACAGATGGCCGATAACTGTGACTGGGATGAAGGGCCTACGGCGGCAGTTAATGAAACCGCCAGCGGGAGCGGCGAAGACTATGACCAGGATCTGTCCGACCCCGCCGGAAAAACCCTGCAGGATCATCTGCTCTGGCAATTAGAGATGACCCGCCTCGACCCACGCAAGGCAGCCTTGGGCCGCGCGGTGATCGACGCCATCACTGACGACGGTTACCTGCGCGATTCCCTCGAGGACATCTGCGCGGTCGTCCGACCACAGTTTCCCGAAGTGGAGGTTGACGAGGCAGAAGTCGTCGTCATGCTGGTGCAAGCCTTTGACCCCCCGGGAGTCGCCGCGCGCTCCCTCGGCGAATGCTTGGCGCTGCAACTGCAGCAACTGGCCCCGGACACTCCCTGTCTGGCGCTGGCCATCTGCATTGCGCGCGAGCACCTTGAACTGGTCGCCAACGGACAAATGACGCTCCTGCGGCGACACCTGCGGGCCAGCGACGAAGACCTCGAGACGGCGATTGCCATGGTGCGCACCTGTAACCCGCGGCCCGGCGGCGCCATCCACGCCAGTGAACCGGAATACATCGTTCCAGATGTGTTCGTCTACCGTGGCGACCATGGCTGGCAGGTGGATCTGAACCCCTCCGCCCTCCCGCGGATCCGTGTCAACGAGCAGTATGCCGGCCTGCTAACGCGGGGCGCAGACTGCGCGCCGCTGCGAACCCAACTGCAGGAGGCTCGCTGGCTGCTACGCAGCCTCGAGATTCGCAACGAAACCCTGCTGAAGGTCGGCCGCGCCATCGTGCAGCGGCAGGTGGCTTTCTTCGAACAGGGCGAAGAGTCCATGGAACCCATGGTGCTCCGCGACATCGCCGAAGCTGTCGAAATGCATGAAAGCACCATTTCACGCGTCACTACCGGCAAATACATGCACACCCCGCGCGGCGTGCTCGAATTCCGCTTTTTCTTCTCCAGCCACGTACCAGGTACGGGCGGTAGCGAACTGTCGTCTACCGCCGTGCGGGCAAAAATCCGCAAACTCGTCGCGGCCGAGGACCCGCGTACGCCATTGTCCGACGCTCGCCTAGCCGAACTGCTCTCGGAGGGGGGGGCCCAGGTGGCGCGCCGGACCGTAGCGAAGTACCGTGAAGCCATGCACATTTCCACCTCCACTGAAAGGAAGCGAATACCCCGCTGAAATGGCCGGGCCCAACCGCAATGGGGCCCTGCCGGAAGCAGACTGATCACCGGGTCGCCGCCGGGCGGCCGCAAGGAGTTAAACCATGCAACTCATGCTCACCGGACAGAACGTCGACGTCACCACCTCGATGCGCGATTACGTCGGTAAACGGTTCGAACGCGTCACGCGCCACTTTGACCAGGTCATCGATGTGCACTGTGTTCTAAACGTCGAGAAACTCTTCCACAAGGCCGAGGCAACGCTGCATGTCAGCGGCGGGAATTTGCATGCCGACGCCACCGCCGAGACCATGTACGCCGCCATTGACGCGCTGACGGACAAACTCGACCGGCTGGTCAAAAAACACAAAGAAAAGCGCGGCGACCATCACGCCGCAGAAGCGCCACGCGGACGCGCCATCTAATTCTGCCACCTCCCGCGCCGGGGCCCGACGCTCCGGTCGCGTGCGCGTTATCATTCGGGCACGTTTCCACTCAGGCGTGCCCCATGCCCAGCCCCATGCGTCTCATTGTCATCAGCGGCCTGTCCGGTTCGGGCAAGTCCGTGGCGCTGCACATGCTAGAAGACCTCGGTTATTACTGCGTCGACAACCTCCCCGCCGGCATGCTCAACACCTTTGTCGGTCATCTGGTACGCCATCCGGAAGGGCTGTATTCACGGGCAGCCGTTGGCCTGGATGCACGCAACCGCATGGCGGATCTGGCAGCTGTTCCCGGTCTGGTCCGCGAACTGCGTCAGGCGGGCCTGCATTGCGATGTCCTGTTTCTAAACGCCGACGACGAAGCCCTGCTGCGGCGCTACGGTGATACCCGCCGGCGCCACCCGTTGGCACAAGATGGTCGTTCCCTGCGGGAGGCGATTGCCGAGGAACGCCGTCTGCTGCACCCGGTGACCGACGCCGCCGACCTCGTCATTGACACCACCCAGTCGAGCGTCCACCAGCTGCGTGAGCTCGTGCGGCTGCGGGTGGACGCACGTCAGGAAGGGCGACTGTCCATCCTGTTCGAATCTTTCGGCTTCAAGGACCGACTACCCGCCGACGTCGACTTCGTGTTTGACGCCAGGACCCTGCCCAATCCGCATTGGGATCCAGCGCTGAAACATCTCACCGGCCGCGATGCAGCGGTGGTGGACTTTCTGGCCGCACAGCCCTCGGTCAGCGAATTTCTTGAGGACGTCGCCAGTTTCATCGGGCGTCGTATCCCGGTCTACCAGACGGCCAACCGCGGCTATCTGACGGTCGCCGTTGGTTGCACCGGCGGACAGCACCGGTCCGTCTATCTTGTGGACCGCCTCGCTGAGCGCTTCGGCGCCCAGTACCCGGGCGTACTCGCACGACACACGGCGTTGGAGGCGCGTTGAAGCACCGCAACGAACTGAATCTGCGGCTAAGCCAACTCAAAGAGGCCTTAGACGAAGGCACGGTAAAGTCGGCGCAACGGCTGGTCAATGCGCTGCACCCGGCGGATATCGCGCTGCTGTTAGAGTCGCTGCCCGTAGCGCAGCGCCTAATGCTCTGGGATCTGGTAGATCCTGAGTTCGAGGGCGATATCTTGGTGGAGCTGCACGAAGATGTGCAGCAAGCCTTGATCGGCGGCATGGACGACGCCGAGCTGGTGGCGGCCGCCGAAGGTCTGGAGCTGGACGACCTGGCAGACCTCGTGGGCGGCCTGCCCGAAACAGTGACCCAGCAAGTGTTGCGTTCGCTGGACCAACAAGACCGGGACCGCTTAAAAACCGTGCTGTCGTTCCCGGAAGACAGTGCCGGCGGCCTGATGAATCCGGATACCGTCTCGGTGCGCCCAGACGTGTCACTCGAAGTGGTGCTGCGTTACTTACGCATGCGCGGCGAGCTCCCTGCCCGGACCGACGCGCTGGCGGTCGTTGATCGACAAGATTGTTTCGTCGGCATGCTGTCGCTGACGCGCCTGCTGACCGAAGACGGTGAACGTACCGTGGCGGATGTGCTCGACACCTCCATCACGCCACTGGCCCCCGACGCCAGTGCACATGAAGTGGTCTTGCTGTTCCAGGGCCGTGACCTCGTCTCGGCACCCGTGGTGGATGGCAACGGCCGTCTGCTGGGCCGCATTACCATCGACGACGTGGTCGACGTCATCCGCGAGGAAGCCGAACACCCGTTAATGGGTCTGGCCGGCCTTGACGATGAAACGGACGTCTTCGGCGGCGCGATGCGCAGCGCCCGACGCCGCTCACTGTGGCTGGGCATCAATCTCGCCACAGCTTTTTTGGCTTCCTGGGTCGTCGGCCTGTTCGATGCCACCATCGAAAAAGTGGTGATGCTGGCCGTGCTGATGCCGGTCGTGGCCAGCATGGGCGGTGTTGCCGGCACCCAGACAGTCACGCTCATCATTCGCGGCCTGGCACTCGGTCAGGTCCAGGATGCCAACGCCCGCTGGCTGTTACTGAAGGAGCTAGCGGTGGGCGCGCTGAATGGCTTGCTCTGGGCCTCGGTGGTCAGCCTCGTCACCTGGCTCTGGTTCGGGCGCTGGCAAGTAGCCGCCGTGCTCGCCGCGGCCATGCTCATTAACTTGTGCGCAGCCGGGGTAGCGGGGGTGGCCGTGCCACTGTTGCTGCGCCGCTTGCGCATCGACCCCGCCCTCGCCGGCGGCGTGGTGTTGACCACCGTCACCGATTGCGTGGGCTTTGCCGCCCTCCTCGGACTCGGCACCGTGTTCCTGATGTAACGATGCAGCGAGACGCCGGCAAACCGCGCTTAGCCGGCCGTACCGCCCACGGTGAGTGAGTCGATGCGCAAGGTGGGCTGCCCCACTCCGACCGGCACGCTTTGGCCTTCCTTGCCGCACGTCCCCACGCCCGCGTCGAGCTGCAAGTCGTGACCCACCATCGAGACGCGGGTCAGCACATCGGGGCCGTTGCCGATGAGCGTTGCCCCCTTCACTGGCCGCGTGACCCGCCCGCCTTCGATCAGATAGGCCTCGCTGGCGGAAAACACAAACTTGCCGGAAGTGATATCCACCTGACCACCGCCGAAATTCACTGCGTAAAGTCCATTCTCCACCGACTCGAGAATTTCCTGCGGATCGTGGGGGCCTGCGAGCAGGTAAGTGTTGGTCATGCGTGGCAGCGTTGGATGGGCAAACGATTCGCGACGACCATTGCCCGTCGGCGCCACCCCCATCAGCCGTGCATTCTGCTTGTCCTGCAGGTAACCGCGTAACACCCCGCCCTCGATCAGCGTCGTGCACTGGGTCGCGGTCCCTTCGTCATCCATATTCAATGAACCGCGACGACGGTCTAGCGTTCCGTCATCGACCACCGTGCACAAAGGACTAGCGACTTTTTCGCCGACGCGCCCCGAGAAAGCCGAGGTTCCTTTGCGATTGAAATCCCCTTCCAGGCCATGTCCGATGGCTTCGTGCAGCAGGATGCCAGGCCATCCCGATGCGAGCACGACGGTCATGGGGCCGGCAGGAGCCGGCACCGCCTCGAGGTTCACCAGCGCCTGCCGCACCGCTTCGCGCGCCACCGACTCACCACGCTCATGCGTCATCAGATCTGCCAACGAGTAGCGTCCGCCCGTGCCTTGATAACCTTGTTCACGCCGACCCGCCTGCTCGACAATGACTGAAACATTCATGCGCACTAATGGCCGCACATCCGCAGCGAGCGTGCCATCGAGCGCGGCTACCAACACCACTTCATGAACGCCGGTGACACTGGCCATGACCTGCTTTACCCGCGGATCCTGCGCCCGCGCGTAACGATCAAGATGCTCAAGGAAAGCTACTTTCTCCGGATCGGTGCGCGTGGTGAGCGGGTCTTCCGGAAGATACAGCTGCCGGCCCTGGCGAGCGTGAAAGGCCTGCACGCCGGCCGTGGCACCGCCGTGACGGGCTATCGCCCGCGCCGCACGCGCGGCCTCCAACAACGCCTCGCGCGACAGTTCATCGGAATAGGCAAAGCCAGTCTTGTCGCCGGTTAGCGCACGCACGCCAACCCCTTGTTCGATACTGTGCGAACCCTCTTTGACGATCCCGTCCTCAAGGGCCCAGCTCTCCTCTCGGCTCGACTGGAAATACAGGTCGGCATCGTCGACGCCGGCCGCGGCGATCAGACCCAGCGCCTCGGCGAGCGTGGATTCAGTGAGGCCAGCGGGACTTAACAGCAAGGATTCAGCAATTTTCAGCAACGGCATGACCTCTATAAGACGCGATTTTGCAGGCAAGGGAAGGATACACGCGTTGCCTGCTGCAATTCCCGGTCGAGGGCCGCCACCACCACCCCGGCGCCCTTGGGGCGCCGCGCGAGCACGGCCCCCCAAGGATCAACGATCAGGCTATCGCCATAGGTTTCACGGCCATTGGCATGCACTCCGGTCTGCGCAGCGGCCAGTACAAAGCAGAGATTTTCTACTGCGCGGGCGCGTAACAGCAGCTCCCAGTGCGCGCGTCCCGTCGGTGCCGTAAAGGCAGCCGGAACACTGAGCACTTCCGCGCCTAGAGCGACCAACTGCCGATACAGTTCTGGGAAACGCACGTCATAGCAGACCGACAGACCCAACCGGCCCACCGGCGTGTCCACCACCACCGGCGTGTTGCCAGGAGCGAAGCTATCCGATTCACGATAGCGTTCCTGCCGATCCGGTAAATCAACATCGAACAAATGGATTTTGTCGTAGCGCGCAACCCGCCGACCCGTAGCGTCATAGACGGGACAACAGGCTGCAGGGCGCGCATCGCCAGGGACCGACACCGGCAGCGTTCCACCTACAATCCACAAACCGAGCCGCGACGCTGTCGCCGCCAGAAAATCCTGAATGGGCCCGGCGCCATCGCTTTCGACCACGGCGCGCCGCGAGGCTTCATTGCGCGGCATCAAGGCGAAATTCTCCGGTAGCAGCGCCAGGCTGGCGCCCAGATCGCGCGCCTCCTGCAATGCTAGCGCTGCAGCTGCCAGGTTAGCGGCCACCTCGTCACCCGAGGTCATTTGTATGACAGCGGCAATCGACATCGTTCAACCTCCAGCGGGTGGCGCCGTCACCGGCGGCGTTACGGCAGGCGCCACTGGGGCTGGCAGCCGGTCCTGCTCCACTTCACGCGCAGCATCAATTTTCTGCGCTTCGCTCGCACCGATGCGTTGCACCTCTGGCGTATCCCAGTTGCCGGTAATCCGATAATAACCACGCGACATGCCGTTGAGTGGCTCCTTGAACACCTTGGAAAACAGCAATAGCGCGGCACCCACTGCAGGCCCGCCGGCCAGCGTACCGGCGGCCACGAGAGTACCCCCCAGATTGCCAGTGACCTTCACCGTCTGGTCGTAGTCGCGTGCCCGCAGACCGGTGCGACCCACAATGCCGACCTCGGCAGCTGGACCCTTGAGCACCAGATTGCGGGTGTAAGCATCGCCATCGCGCAACTCAAAGTCGCCACGCACTTCATCGAAAGCCAGTCCCTTATCCGTGAGATCACTGAAATCCAGTGTCAGCCGACGCTGCAACGCACCAAGACTCAATAAGCCAAGGGCGCGACCACCGGCGCCAGGCTCTAAGGACAGCACTTGGCCTTCCTCGGCCCGAACCGTCATCTGCCCCTCGAGATGTTCAAAGAAGCGTTCATTTGGCCCACCCGGCCAGCGCACATCAAGGTGCGCATGGCCACGTTTGCCTGACAGCGCCGGCGCCAGCGTCAGCGCCGCCAATGTGCCCGCCACATCCGTGCTTTGCACGTCCAGTTGTACCCGGCATTCCTCAGCCCGCCCCTGCGAACGATCCGTCAGCGACCAACTGCCAGAACCGAGCGCACTGAAGGTCGGCGCCTTCACCTCAGCGTGGGTCAGTCGCAGACCTGACGGGGTACGCGCCAGCTCCGCCGTCAGCTGCCCCAACTGCCGGTGTTCAAACTCCAGCGCACGAACTGCCAGATGCATCGCCGGTAAATCACGCGGATCACTATCCCCTACCGCTCCTCCAGCCCGCGTCTCGTTGGCTTTCAGCCGCTCAAGATCCAGCTGCAAGCGCCCAGCGGCCAGGTCATAGGGCACCACGACCCGGCCAGCAATGTTCGGACCTTCAACCTCCACGCGCCAGGCCTCTTCGGTACCGGTCAACTGGGCAGCCGTGTGTGGCAACACATAACCTAAGAACACCAACTGATCGGCTGTCACTGTGGCCCCACGCAGCAGTTCTTCCACCTTCACCGAGGGCGCACCGACGGTAGTCGGTATGCGCAGTCGCAACCATCCTGAGGCATCGAGCACGGCGGCATGGCCTTCAATCCACAAGCGCGAAGCATCTTTGAGTTCGGCCCCTGCCGCACCAAGGCGTACGGTACCGCGCATGAAACGCCAGCTGCCCTCATGCATCCATTCCAGCGCCGCACTGTCGCGTCCCCACTGTAACTGCGTCACGAAACGCGTCCGCGGTATGGCCGCGCGTGCGGTCAACGGCGGCAGGTCGGTCACTCCAAGCTCGGCGCGCAGGGGACGGGCTTCGGCCGCCGCTTTTTCCAGTGGCGCCGGCAGCTGAACCACGGCTCCTTCCATAGTGGAATCCACACGATAAGTGCTGCGCTCAGTACGTGCAGGCAAACCATCCAGCGGCAACCGCCCAGTGAAGCGCCAGTCGAAGGCCCCACCAATCGCCTCTTCGGGCAGCCGTAGCAGCGTCGTCACACGCTCGCCCTGCGCCCGCCCTGTGGCCTCGAGGAGGTTGCTGGCCGTCACGCCAGGACCACTGCGGCGCGCTGTGAAACGCACTGGCCCGCCCAGCCAGCGTGCCGTCAGCCCCGTCGATTCGAGCGCCTCGTTAAGCACATGGATCTCACCGTTGATGGCCGTGGCCACCTCATCAATGCCCACAAACCTGAGCGTCGCGTTGGTCAATGCGGCACGCACATCGACTTGTCGCGCTGCCAGGTCATGCAAGGGCAGGCGCAATTGCGTCGAGAAATGCGCCGCGCCCGTGCCGCGCAAACCATTGAACAAGGCGCCGAGCGCAGGACCAATGGGTGAGCGTTGCACCAATCCCAGCCCACGGCCGAGATCGCCATTTCCTTCGCCATTGACCTCCAGCAAACCCTCACGGAAATCAGCGATGCCGCCGGCGCCGCCCTTGAGGGTCAAACCGCCCACGGTGCCACTCAGCAGCACTGAGCTGAAACCACTGTTGAGGAACTGCACATCCGCAGCCAAGTGCTCAAGATCAGGCCAGCCGTCGGCGTAATGCATCTGTACGTCGTCGGTCAGCACACGTACCCGGAATTCACCGCCGCCATAGCGGAACGGATAGCAGCGCATGTGCCCGGCATAGTCGATACTGCCTTCTGGTGCCCGCCCTGCCACAAAGGCACCATCCAGCCAAGCCATCGGTGCCGCAGCCAGGTGGACCGCTGGTAGTAAACGGGTGGTTGAGCGTATGTCGACGTCACGCACGTCCGCATGGAGCGACAATACTGGAGAGCTGCCATCCGCCGGTAACCACAGCCTGGCCATTGCCGTTCCGCTGCCATCTGCACGAGCCACCGCCACGTCATCCACCACCACGCGCAGCCCACCCTCACTCTGCCGCCAGCGAAAACGACCACTGCGCAGGTTGGCGGCTTCCGGAGCGCGCAGATACTGCGGCAACAGCAAACGGAAAGTGGGCGATGCCAGTTGCAGCTCACCACCTTCCACACTCCCGATAAATGTCCCGGACAAGCCGGTAGCGCCAGGAATACGGCCGACCGGCCCAAGACCCACGGCCTGCAACTGCATTTGGCCTACGGGGTGCCACCCAGTATCACGACGAAACTGAAGATCCACCTGCGTGAACGCTCCGCGCGGCGAGAGATTTGCCAGGGTCTGTCGTAGCGCTGGCTGTGGCAGTAAACCCACCAGCGGTACCAGCGCTGCTGGCTGCAGCGAGTCCGCTTGCACGCGCCAACCGGCCAGCCCTTGCGCATCTTGATCCCACTCCAGCGCCACCTTGCCATCACGCCATTGCAGGCCACCGCTGACCGCCTCCAGATCGCTCAAAATCACGCGAGTCTGGGCGCCCACACGAACCAATTTTCCAGAAAACGCCAGTCTCGAATAACGCGCTAGCGCTGGTTGACGGTCGATGCCGAGCGCCGCCAGAGAACGTGCGTAAGCACGCGTCATCTCGTTGACGTTAATAATCGACAGCGCCTCTGGCGGACCCCAACCGCAAGATTCCGTCGGCAGCGGCGCATTGGCCACAATGAACTCGGCGGCGGTGGCAGGTGCGGCGGTGGGCACCACCAAACCAAGGCTCTCGAGCTCCCACTGGGCACGGTCGGGAGTACTGCCGTGCCCCGCGGCATCGAACCGTAGGCCCGTCTCCCCCTCGAGCGGCAACCGCGTCGCCGCAACCGCAGCAGGGAGCAACGCGTGCCAACCGGCCCACTGAAACCCGGTCGCCTGAACCCGCGCCTCCCACGCCAGACGTGATGAATCGGCGAGGGACCCTGCCAGATGCACGCGCATATCGAGACGCCGACCCAGACTGGCGGGCAAATCAATGCCCAGCGCGACGTCGAGAGACTCCGCCTCACGCGTCAGGTCAATATCCACGTCATTGAATGCCACGCGGCGCTCCCCAGGGCCTGCCAGCGTGCGGCGGTCCGTCAGCGTCAAGCGGGCATTGGTGATGTGCAGTCGTCCGGTCGGCAGTGTCTCGACCGACAACCGCACACCTGCGCGGCGCGGCGCCGGCTGCCCGACAAAGCGCACTCCAGCATCGGTCCACTCCACGCCCAGTGCCGGGCCATCGAGCGTTACGCGCGCCGCCGGGCGCAGGGTTAACGCCATGCGGAACCAGTCAACGCCCACCCGCCCGACGCGCGCTGACAACAACTCCGCGCCGGCGGCATTCAGCACATGCACCTCGCGGAACGAGAGCTCCGGACCGAACCAACCAAGCCGAGCAGTCAGGCCAGTGAAGCGCAGATGCAGACCGGTGATCCATTCAACCCGCGCCACGACGTCGCGGGTTAGCGCAGGCGAGCGCTCAATCCATAATGCCAAAGCACCAACCAGCAGTGCCGCCAATAGCAGCAACCCGATCGCCGCCAGAGCGAGACGCTTTAGCCAATGACGGAGGCGCAGTGCCATGGTCATGGGCGATTACAGCAACACCACATCAAACTGGTCCTGGGTATACAGCGCCTCAGTCTGCAGGCGGATGGGACGACCCAGGGCGACTTCGAGTTCAGCCAGCGCAGAGGCCTCTTCGTCGAGCAGTAACTCGATCACGTCCTGATGCGCCAACACCATCAGTTCGCGCACTTCGAATTGTCGGGACTGACGCACCAGCTCACGGAATATTTCGTAACCGACCGTTTCTGGTGTTTTCACATAGCGTCGCCCCAGGCAGGTGGGACAGGGGCGGCAGAGCAGATGTTCAAGACTCTCGCGAGTGCGCTTGCGCGTCATTTCCACCAGACCCAGTGGCGAGACACTGCTGATATTCGTCTTGGCATGGTCGCCAACCAGCGCACGCTCGAGGGCCTGCAATACCTGTCGACGGTGGTCCTCGGTCTGCATGTCGATAAAATCGAGAATGATGATGCCACCGAGATTGCGCAGCCGCAGCTGACGGGCGATCGCCACTGCCGCTTCCAGATTGGTACGGAAAATGGTGTCTTCCAGCGTGCGGTGGCCGACAAATGCGCCGGTATTCACATCAATAGTGGTCATCGCTTCTGTTTGGTCGATCATCAGGTAGCCACCCGACTTCAGCGGCACCTTGCGGTCTAGCGCCTTCTCAATCTCCTCTTCGACGCCATGCAGATCGAAGATAGGTCGCTTGCCATCATACTGTTCGACCTTACCCGCGCTGCCCGGCATGAAGGTGTCGGTAAACGCTGTCATTTCGGCGAACGCCGCAGGCGCATCCACCAGCACCCGATCGATGTCATTCCCCAACAAGTCACGCAAGATACGCTGGTGCAACGGCAGATCTTCATGCACCAGCTCGCCGGCGGTCGCGCGCAAGGCTTTTTGCCGCACCACTTCCCATAGCCGTTGCAGAAACAGCATATCGGCGCGTAGCGCCTCGAGTGGCGCCCCCTCTGCAGCAGTGCGCACGATATAACCGCCACCGTTACCCGCACCGACAGCCATACCCGCGGCATTTGCCAATCCGCCCGTGACGACTTCACGCAGTCGCTGCCGTTCTGCATCGTCTTCGATACGAGAAGACACGCCCACCCCTTGGCCTTTCGGCATGTACACCAAATAGCGTGAGGGCAAGGTAATGAAGGTAGTCAGGCGCGCGCCTTTGGTGCCGAGAGGCTCCTTGAGCACCTGTACCGACAAATCGTCACCATCATTGACCAAGTCGCGGATATTTTCAGTGCGCGAGGGCAGCGGCGCGGTGTCGGTGTCCATCGCTGGCTGAGCAATATCGGAGACATGCAAAAAAGCCGTTCTTGCGAGACCGATATCGATAAACGCCGCCTGCATGCCCGGCAGGGTACGCGACACCTTCCCCTTGTAGATGTTGCTGGTGATGCCACGGCGGTTAGCGCGCTCGACATACACTTCCTGCAGCACGCCATTTTCGACTACGGCAGCACGTGTTTCACGCGGAGTCACATTGACCAGAATTTCGGTACTCACGGCGAGCTCGCAGATGCCGGCATGGCGGGAATCGCTGCCGAGAGCGCTGTGGCAATACCAGCGGCCTGCAGCAACTGTGCAGTTTCATACAGCGGCAAACCCATCACGCCGGAATAACTGCCCTGCAGGCGACTGATGAACATGGCTCCAATTCCCTGCACCGCATACCCTCCCGCCTTGTCTGCCGGCTCGCCGGTGTCCCAGTAACGTTCGATCTCTTCGCGCTTCAGGCTCCGAAAAGTCACTTCACTCACCGACAACGCGGTGCGCAAACCTTCCGCAGTGCGCAATGCCACGGCCGTCAGTACCTCGTGCGGGCGGGAAGCGAGCCGTAACAGCATGCGCACCAGCGCCGCGCGGTCCGCCGGCTTACCGAGTATCTCCTGGCCGCACACCACGCTGGTGTCAGCCGCCAGCACTGGCCATTGCCCAGCACTCGCCGTCCACACTGCTTCGGCCTTGCCACGCGCCAGTCGCAGCACATAATCCTGTGGCGCCTCGCCAGCACGCACGGTCTCATCGATATCCGCCGGCCATACCTGTGGAGTGACACCGATTTGGAGCAGGAGTTCACGGCGCCGCGGCGAAGCGGAGGCCAACAGCAGGACGGGCGCGTTCAAGTAGGTCTCCTCGGTAGTCGGCGTCAAGCAGCGGAAGGTGAGCCCGCACGGTGATAAGGGTGGCCTTTCAGCACGCTAAAGGCGCGATACACCGCCTCCGCCAACACCACCCGGGCTAACCCGTGCGGCAAAGTGAGTGGCGACAGTGACCAGGTGGCTTCAGCGCGTTGGGTGCAGGCAGGGTCGAGCCCATCGGGCCCGCCGATCAAAAAAGCCAGGTCGCGTCCATCCTGCAAGCGGGCCGCCAACCAACGCGCCAAGGCCTCGGTGGTATGCGCTTTACCGCCCACCTCCAGCGCCACCACATAGGTTCCAGGGTCAATGGCTGCCAACATGCGTTTGCCCTCTTCGGCTCGCGCCCGCACCAGATCGTTCCCGTGGCGTGCGGTCACGGGAATCTCCCGCAGCTCCATGCGCACTTCGCCGGTCAAACGGCCGGCATATTCGGTGAAGCCCTCGTCGATCCACCGGGGCAGGCGCGTGCCTGCCGCCAGCACGCGCACCCGCACCGAAGGGCCTATGCCTGCGGCACGGCAGCGCGTGCGGCCGGTGCTTCCCAGAGCTTTTCAAGCGCATAGAACTCACGCACTGCCGGCAGCATCACATGCACGATCACTTCATGCAGGTCGACCAGCACCCAGTCTCCGCCACGTTCACCTTCGACCCCATAGGGTTGATAACCGGCACGTTTGGCCTTGTCCACCACGGCCGCGGCCAGCGATTTCACATGGCGGTCGGAGGTGCCAGAAGCCACCACCAGCGTGTCTGCCACATCCATGCGTCCACGCACGTCGATAATGCGCAGGTTTTGCGCTTTCATGTCTTCCAGAGCACCTACCGCCAAACGGGTCAGTATCTCCAGCCGCGAGGGTGCCGCCGTCGTCTTGGCCTTGGTCTTGGCCTTGGCCTTGGTCTTGGCCTTGGCTGGCGCTTTCGCCTTGGCCTTGGCAGGGACTTTTGCCTTGGCGGCCACCTTGGCAGCCGGCTTGGCCTTGGCTGGCGCTTTTGCCTTGGTAGCGGGTGCGGCTTTGGCGGTCACTTTTGCCTTGGCAGCCGGCTTCGGCAGGGCTACGGCGGCGGGCTTTTTCGCGACTTTCTTTTTCACGGCTTTGGGGCGAGCAGCGGTTTTAGGGGTAGTGATCATCCAGATCCTCGATGACAGAAGAAAAAGAGCTCAGCGCGGCTTGGCATGGGCATAGAGCCCGGACCCGACCAGAACTTCACGAACGGCATCCGGCATCAGGAACCGGGGGTCCCCTCCTGCAGCGAGCAAGGCGCGCATGTCAGTCGAGGAGATTTCCAGTTGCGTCACCGCCTGCACAAGGATACGTCCCGCCGGGGCAGCGTGCAGGTCCATCGGCGTTTTTGTGCCCCACAAGGCCAGCAATTCGCCCAAGGGGCCCGCGGTCGGGGCCACCCAACCAGGCCGGTGGGCCACCACCAAATGCGCCAGTTCCAACAGGCGCTCCCAGTGGTACCACTTGGGCAGTCCCAGGAAGGCATCCATACCCACCACCAGACACAGCGGCCGCGGCCCCAATTCGGTACGCAATTCCGCAAGCGTCTCGACGGTGTAGGAGGGCGTCTGCTTACGGATCTCACGGTCGTCCACCACAAAACCTTCCAGCCCGGCCACGGCCGCACGCACCATGGCCAGACGCAGTTCTGGTGGCGCAAACGTCCCCGCACGGTGCGGTGGTTGGCCGGCAGGCAAAAACCGCAGCTCCGTCAGGTCCAGCGCGCGCAAAATCTCGTAGGCCGTGCGCAAATGCCCATAGTGAATGGGATCAAACGTACCGCCGAAGATACCTACCGCTCCGGATAGGTGGCTGCGCGTGGGGGTGAGCGCTTCAGGCCGCACTGCCGCCTCGCACCAGACTGGTCGGCAGCGACAATGGCACCGGTGCGCCGGCCAGCGCCGCCGCCAGGCGCGCAAAGGCGCCCCAAGCATCGCCCGGGCGCACGCCTTTCACCAGCAGGTCTGCATGGCCGGCGAACTGCAGCATCTGGTAGAGACGTGCGCGTTCACGGCCGAGACGCTTTGCCGCCTGAGCCAGTGCCCGCTGGCGGCGCGGGCCGCCACGCCAAGTACGCATCGGTGCGCCGCGGTCCGCGTTCGGGTTGAACTGCAGCACGGCCCGTATTTCTTCAGCCAGCGTCCACAGCACCAGCGTGGGCTCTTCACCCTCGCTGCGTAAACCCTCCAGAATTCGCAGTGCGCGGGGCGCATCGCCCGCGAGCGCAGCCTCACCCAGTTGCAGCAAACTGAAACGGGCGCTGCGCGCCACCGAATCTGCCACCGCATCCACCGACAGCGCACGCGGCGTTTGCGGCTCGCCTCCCAGCACCAGCGCCAGTCGCCCGATCTCCTGATGAGCGGACACCAGGTTGCCTTCACAGCGCTCAGCGAGGAGTTCCGCCGCCCCGTCTTCCGGCTGTAACCCGTGACGTGACAACCGCTGCGTGATCCACGCTGGCAGCTTTTCCGTCGGCACGGGCTCGATGTCGACGAACACCGCGCGGTCCTCGAAAGCCTTGACCCAACTGGTCTTGCGTTCCGCCCAGTCGAGGCCGGAGGTGATCACCAAGATAAGAAAATCGGGGATGGGCTCCGCTGCCAGTTGCGCCAGCACGCGACCACCCTCCACTCCGGGCTTCGGCGTCGGCAAACGGATTTCAAGAATGCGGCGGTCGGCAAACAGGGACATGGCCTGCGTTTCTTGCAGGATAGCGCCCCATTCGAAGCCGCGGTCGACCACAAACACATCGCGGCCGGTAAAACCCTGCGCGCGGGCGGCAGCACGGATGGCATCGGTGGCTTCTTCCACCAACAGCGGTTCGGCGCCGGCGACGAGATAAGCGTGCCCGAGGGACCGCTGCAGGTCACGGGTCAGAGCATCAGGGAGCAAGCGCATACGCACAGTGTGCCATTGACCGGCGCTCGGTGGGATGCGGCATCTGTGTTATCATGTAACATATGCGATCTGCCTCTCCCCGCTGGACTGCACTGCTGGCTTTGGCCTTGCTCAGCTGGCTGTGGCTATCGGCGGTGCACGTGCACCCGGTGGCGACCAGCTCCAGCCATGCAGCACATGCCGTCTGCGAGCTCTGTGCTGGCATCGAACGGGGAGCACCACCGCCCATGCACGGACCGGTGCTGTTCTTACCCGCGCCGTTCAATGACTTTTTGGGACCGGTCGCAGCCGCCGCGCCACTTGTCGCTACACGCGCACCCTACGCCTCCCGCGCACCGCCTCACGCCTGACGCTCACCCTGTGCGACCCCCCGGGGTCGCTCTCTGGTATTTCGTCTGTGAGGCCGCCCATGTCCCGTACAACATTGATTACCACCGGTATCAGCGCACCTGCGTTACTCGCCGTCTGTCTCTGGTCAGCGCCGGTCAGCAGCGCACCAGCTGACCTAGATTCACGCTCCGAACACGATGCCGACGAGGTGATCGTCACGGCCTCCGCACTGCGCGAATCACCGTTGGATGTGGCGCAACCGGTGACCGTACTCGCCGGTGAAGCGCTCCAGCGGATGATGGGGGCCAGCCTCGGCGAAACGGTCGCTTCCAGTCTCGGTGTCACCGGCTCCTACTTCGGGGCCGCCGCCAGTCGGCCGATCATCCGTGGACAATCGGGCGAGCGCGTGCTGATGCTGGAAGACGGCGCCGACGCACTCGATGCCTCCGCCTTGTCAGCCGACCACGCCGTCAGCATCGATGGGTTGGCGGCAGACCAGATCGAGATTCTAAAAGGGCCCGCCACGCTGTTGTATGGCAATGGTGCGGTGGGTGGCCTGGTCAACGTGGTGACGCATCGCATTCCCAGTGAACGGACCGAAGATTTCAGTGGCGCCGCCGAAATCCGCGGGGACACGGCACTGGCGGAACGTTCAGTGGCCGCCAGAGCAGACGCTGGTGCTGGGCCGTTCGCGTTTCACTTTGACGGCTTTCAGCGCCACACCGGCAACCTGCGCATTCCCGGGGAAGCGCTAACGCCGGCATTGCGCGCAACGCTGGCGAGTGCAGGCCTCCAGGATGCCACCCGCGGCCGACTGCCCAACAGCGCAAGCGCCTCGCGTGGCGGCGCGATGGGCGTTTCTTGGATCGGCGATCAGGGTTTCCTCGGCGTGGCGCTCAGCCGCTATGAGTCGCTCTATGGCATTCCCGGGCCTGCGGCAGAGCCGATCATGGGCGCCACCGAGTGGCTGGTGGAAAATGGCCCGGCCATTGATATGGCACAGACCCGCTTAGACCTGCGGGGCGAATATCGCCCACTCGACAGCCACGTCACGGCGTGGCGCCTACGCGGCGCCTGGAACCGCTACCGACATGCAGAACTGGAAGCGGATGGTGCGATGGGCACGCGTTTCGATAATACGGCGCAGGACCTGCGCCTCATGGCGGACCACACCCTCGGTACGTTGCGGGGCACCTTAGGCTTGCAATGGCGGCAGGCGGAGCTGCTGGCGGCAGGCACCGAGGCCTTCGTACCACCATCCACTACGCAGAATGCCGCGCTCTTCATCTTCGAAGAACTCCCCATCACGCCGGGCACGCTGGAGTTCGGTGCGCGTGTGGAGCAACAACGCATCAGCGTCCCCACGGCCACGCGCAGCGGCACCTCACTGGGCCTGGCCGCCGGCATGGTCTGGGTCGTCAGCGACACCCTCAATGGAGCGCTGCAGGTCACTCGTTCGCAGCGTTTGCCAGGAGCGACTGAGCTCTTTGCGTATGGGCCACATGTCGCCGTCGGGCATTTCGAAATAGGCAATGCGAGTCTCGGCAAGGAAACCGCTAACACGCTAGATTTAACGCTGCGTGGCGGCAACACTGACACCGCTCGATGGTCCGCCGGCGTCTTCGCGCAAGACTTTCACGACTACCTCTACTTAGAACCCACCCAACTGGTGACCGACGGACTGGGAGTATTTCGCTACCGCCAAGGCGATGCCTTATTTACCGGCCTGGAAGTGGAATGGATTTTGCCCTTCGCCAACCACGGCAACGCCCATGGCAACGCCCACGACACGACGCACCACCGCGACAACAGCCAGCGTAGCGGCTATGAACTACGCCTTGCGGGTGACCTGGTCCGCGGCCGACTCAAGCACGGCAACGACCTGCCGCTGATGCCACCGCTGCGACTCACCGCGGCGTTGCAGCATCAGCGCGGCCCGTGGTCTGCGCACCTTGAGCTGCAATGGAGCCAACGACAGGACCGCGTGGCTGCCTACGAACCAACCACACGGGCGGCACTGGCGACGAATGGTGATCTCAACTGGGGTGGCACGTGGGGGGGTCTGGACACCACCATCTTCCTGCGCGTCAACAATTTGCTCAACCGCGACCTGCGGCGTCACACCTCCGTGCTCAAGGAGTACGTCCCGTTGCCGGCACGAGGACTGACCGTCGGCGTCCGGGTGCAGTTCTAAGACGGGAACCCGACAGCCCCGGGATGGGTCAGAATGGGCACATGCACGCCATCCCCGCCATCCATCTCCAAGCATTGCGCTATGCGTGGCCCGGACAGGCGCCCGTGCTGGAACTGCCCACGTTGGTGGTGTCTGAGGGAGAACGGGTGTTCCTACGCGGGCCCAGCGGCAGTGGCAAGAGCACGCTGCTGGGTCTTATCGGCGGGGTGCTCGCACCAGCAGCAGGGTCGGTGCAACTGTTCGGGCAGGACCTCGGCGCCCTGAGCGCGGCGGCACGCGACCATTTCCGCGCCGACAGGCTCGGCTTCATTTTCCAATGGTTTAACTTGGTGCCGTATTTGTCGGTACTCGACAACGTCTTGTTAACCACGCAGTTCAGCCGGCAGCGGCGTGAACGCGCCGGGCCGGACCCTGGCCAGGAAGCGCGGCGCCTACTCTCCGCACTGGGGCTGACCGACCCCGCACTCCTCGCCCGTCCGGTCACCACGCTGTCGATCGGACAGCAACAACGGGTGGCCGCCGCCCGAGCGCTGCTCGGACGGCCGCGACTCATCATCGCCGATGAGCCCACCAGTGCGCTGGACCACGATGCGCGCACCGCTTTCCTTGCATTGCTGATGCACGAAGTGGCCGCCGCTGGTGCCACCTTGCTGTTCGTCAGCCATGACACTTCGCTGGCACCGTTGTTTGACCGCACGCTGTCGCTGGCAGCCATCAATCAGGCGGCCGCAGACACGGCACTACCATGAACGCACTGGCATGAACGCACTGGCACGCCTGGCCGCTAGCAGCCTGTGGAACCGCCGCGGCACTGCCGCGCTGACGGTGTTCGCCATCGCCGTGAGCGTTGCCTTGCTGCTCGGCGTACAGCAGGTACGTACCCAAGC